>CAZBAR010000025.1:0-35547 GCA_964490165.1 uncultured Lachnospiraceae bacterium
CTTGAGGTCCTCCGTATAATCAACGAGCCTACAGCAGCTGCTCTTGCTTACGGCGTTGACAAGGATAAGGATCAGAAGGTCATGATCTACGACCTTGGCGGCGGTACCTTCGACGTGTCTATCCTTGAGATCAGCGACGACGGCGTATTTGAGGTTCTTGCAACCGCAGGTAACAATAAGCTTGGCGGTGACGACTTTGACGAGCGCGTCATAAATTGGATAGCAGAGCAGTTTAAGACAGAGAACGGCATCGACCTGAGACAGGATAAAATGGCGCTTCAGAGACTTAAAGAGGCTGCCGAAAAGGCAAAGATCGAGCTTTCCGGTATGGCAAGCACCAACATCAACCTGCCCTTCATAACCGCAGATGCTACAGGTCCTAAGCACTTCGACGGCACTCTTACAAGAGCAAAGTTCAACGAGATCACCGCTGATCTGGTCGATAAGACAGTAGCTCCTATGAAGCAGGCTCTTTCCGATGCAGGACTCAGCGCAAGCCAGATCGATAAGGTCCTTCTCGTAGGCGGTTCTACAAGAATTCCCGCAGTTCAGGACGCAGTAAAGAGCTTTACAGGCAAAGAGCCTTTCAAGGGTATCAACCCCGACGAGTGCGTAGCTGTCGGCGCTGCTATTCAGGGCGGCGTTCTCGGCGGCGAGGTCAAGGATCTTCTTCTCCTTGACGTTACTCCTCTGTCTCTGGGTATCGAAACTCTCGGCGGCGTATTCAACCGCATTATTGACAGAAACACTACTATTCCCGTTAAGAAGAGTCAGGTATACTCCACCGCCGCAGACGGTCAGACCTCTGTTGAGATCCACGTTCTTCAGGGTGAAAGAGATATGGCTGCAGGCAATACAACTCTCGGACGCTTCTCACTTGACGGTATCGCACCCGCTCCCCGCGGCGTTCCTCAGATCGAGGTTACTTTCGATATCGATGCAAACGGTATCGTAAACGTTTCCGCAAAGGATAAGGGCACCGGCAAGGAGCAGCACATCACAATTACCTCCAGCACCAATATGTCTCAGGAGGATATTGACCGCGCTGTTAAGGACGCAGAGAAGTTTGCCGAGGAGGATAAGAAGCAGAAGGAAGCTGTTGACGTTAAGAACCGCGCTGACAGCATGATCTTCCAGAGCGAAAAGACCCTTGATGAGATCGGCGATAAGGTAAGCGAGGACGATAAGGCACCTGTTCGCGCAGCTGTTGAAAAGCTTAAAACAACAGTTCAGAGCGGCGACACAGAGGCTATCAAGGCAGATACCGAGGCACTTGAAAAGGCGTTCTATGCTGTAAGCGAAAAGCTGTATCAGCAGGCAGGCGGCGCACAGGGCTTTGATCCCAATGCCGGTGCAGGCGCAGGCTTTGACGGCGGCGCTGCACAGGGCGGCGACGGTACCTTCTATAACGCTGACTACGAGGATAAGAGCGACAACTGATCGTAAAAATAACCTGTATTTTAGGGACATCGGGTCACCGATGTCCCTAAAGCTGAGTTTGCAGAATTACATAATTATTCCTTTGGCAACTGAAAAGAAAGGCTTTTGAAATGGCTGATAAACAAGATTTTTACGAAGTGCTGGGACTTTCCAAGGGCGCTTCCGATGACGAAATAAAAAAGGCGTATCGCCGTCTTGCAAAGCAGTACCATCCCGACATGAATCCCGGCGATGCTGCCGCAGAGGCGAAATTCAAGGAGGTCAACGAGGCATATGACGTGCTCGGCGACCCCGATAAAAAAGCAAAATACGATCAGTACGGTCACGCTGCATTTGATCCCTCGTCCGGCTTTGGCGGAGGCGGTGCAGGCTTTGGATTTGACGGCTTCGATATTTCTGATATTTTCTCCAGCTTTTTCGGTGGCGGATCGTCCGGCAGACGGGCAAACGGTCCTGTCCGCGGCGAGGACGTCCGTCTCCGCATAGCGCTCAGCTTTGAGGAGGCTGTTTTCGGCTGCAAAAAGGAAATATCATATCAGAGAGTTCAAAAGTGTTCAGACTGCTCCGGCAGCGGAGCTGCGCCGGGTACAAGCGCAAAGACCTGTCCCGATTGTGGCGGACGCGGTCAGGTAAAGGTTCAGCAGCGCACACCCTTTGGTATGATGCAGTCCTCAAAGACCTGCGATAAGTGTCGAGGCAGCGGTAAGATAATTGAAACACCCTGTAAAAATTGTAAGGGCAGCGGATTTGTTAAAGCCACAAAGAAGCTGGAGGTCTCTATCCCCGCAGGTATCGACGACGGTCAGGGCATAGCTCTGCGCGGCGAGGGCTGCGACGGCAGAAACGGCGGCAGCGCAGGCGATCTTACTATCACCGTAAGTGTCCGTCCCCATGCATTTTTTGAGCGTGACGGCTACGACATATACTATGACGTGCCTGTAACCTTTGCCGATATGACGCTGGGCGCTAAGATCAAGGTGCCTACACTGGACGGTGAGGAGACCTTGGAAATACCCGAGGGCACACAGACGGGAACCGTCTTTACCCTGAGGGGCAAAGGTGTGCAGGTGGTAAATTCCAGCCGCAAGGGTAATATGTACGTCACGGCTGTTATTGAAACGCCCAAGGGGCTGGATCGTAAGCAAAAGGAACAGCTGCGCGCATTTGACGAGTCGCTGAAAGGCTCAAATCACTCTAAAAGAGAAAAGTTTAATAAAAAGTTTTTCAAATAAAAACAGAAGAGAGCATACCGACGGTATGCTCTCACAGACTGTCGAAAAACTAGATTGCTGTAGCAAAATAACTAAAAGTTTTGGTCAAGCTTTTTCAAAAGCTTGTGGGTTTTTAGGGCAACGCCCTAAATCGATCGCCGCAGCGATCGAAATCCTAAGACTGACCGGAGTCCAGAGGGTCGTACTTCCCGCCGTGGCGGGAATGTACTTGGGCAGCGGCTCGCAAGCCGCGAAATTCCCTTTTTGTGCATTTTGCTATTTCTATGGACTTTTTCGACAATCTCAGAGAGCATACCGACGGTATGCTCTCTGAGTGTAGACAAAGTAATATAGTAATAGCAAAATAAACAAAGAGTGTTTCGACCACTGCGGTGGGGAAGTACGCCCCTCCGAACTCCGTGAAGTCTTAAGAGTTGTGACTGTCACATAAAAAGTATGTTGCACAAAGTTATTGTCTGCAAGTGAAGGTAGTAGTTTAGTAAGGCTCCCCTGTGAAGCAGTTATTTTCTGAGAAAATAACTGCTTCACAGGGGAGCCTTTGTATGGAGCTTCTTTTTATTCACTTTACAGACTTTTAATTTTGTATTTATCTATACTTTGATTTATTTGTACACCTTAATTTCTCAATTCTTTGATACGGCAATTTAGTTCTTCCACAATTCAAAATCAGCCAAAATTTTGGCTGATTTGTTTTGTTTGATCTATATATTTCTACCTTTTCTTATGTGCCATAAGCGAGCCGCATATTATTCCGCAAACTCCACCTATAATGTGTGTAAGCTGTGATATATTATCGTTGGCAAATATCATATCGTATATCTCCTGCCCCAAATACAGTATGGCGACAAGAATAAGTGAGACGGGAATATTTCCTCCCTGTATTCCCGATATGGAGGAGAGGAATATAAGCATAAACACTATTCCCGATGCGCCCAGCAGGCTGGCAGCGGGGAAGAACACAAAGTGTACCAGTCCCGAAACGAGCGCAGTTATTATTATGGATATAAGCACGTTGATGCTGCCGTATCGGCTTTCCACCACAGGTCCCAGTATGAGTATCAGACACATATTGCTTACAAGATGCGCCGTATCGGCGTGTCCTAAAACGTGGCCGAAAAAGCGGAAATATGTAAGCGGGTCGGCGAGTGATGAACGGTAAACGCTGAAAAGATGGACGTTTGTCCAACCGTCGGTAAAATTGTTTGCTATAAGCGCTAAAAGGGAAAGAAGCGCAAAGGTCAGTATTACGGGAGAGTCATACTGTATCTTTAAGATAGGCTTTTTCATTTATATTATGTTCCTTTCAGAACTGTTGATCTCCGTTTTGCCGCCGTGGGGCGGACTTATATAGTTGAAAGCATATTGAGCTGAAGCAATTTCTGCTCTAATCTTCCTTTTTATCTTTATCTTTATCTTTATCTTTATCGATTTCATCATTCTTCTTGTGTCCTACTGCGGAAGCTGTCGCCAGCGACGCTGTAAGAAGAATAATAGTAACACCGATAAGAATGTACAAAACGGGAGATGTTGCCGTAACCTTCATATCGGAAGCGTAGGTGGTGAGGGAAGAGAACGCCAGCTTCAGGTTCCAAAGCGCGTCTTCACATTCGTGCGCCTCGGCATCGGGAGTGCGAAGCAGATCGGCTGCGGTATGCATAGCGCTTTGCAGATTTTTAACAGATTCTCTCGTGTATCTCGATACATCCGACATCTGGCACGCTTCGTAAAACGCGTCCAGCTCTGTTCTGTCCGCCTGTTCCACGTTGATCTCCATACTGAGGGCTGCGTTGGTATAGATAAATGCCTCAGGTAACGCTGTCATATAATTATCAGAACGTGTCACGTTTGCCGCAGCACCCCCGTCGGGATAAAGCTCCAGGGCGTAGTCCTTGTCTGCTTCTGCTTCAAAATTAAACCTGAAGCGCATTCCGTCAGCTGTCATTTCCGCGGCGGCTTCTTCTATATATTCGATCTCAAGGTCGTTTTTTTCCGTGCAGTCATAAATTTTTGCAACAGTACCCTCGCCGAATACTCCGCTGATATTTATTTCGGTCACCGTGCCGCTTTTGGGCAGGGTGAATTTTTGTGTTACATCGTTTGCTATCTGACCCACAGTCTCGCTGCCTGTAGTGTAGATATAGCCGGATATTATTTTTGAGAGTCTCGCATTACATCGGATGAGCTCTTCGGCAGCCTCAGACATCTGTGCAGCGGGAATTCCCGCTGTGCGTGCAGCCAGCGCGCTGTCTCTTGCGGCTTCAAATTCTCTTTTTGAAATGTCAGTGCAGCCCTCGGTGCTTTTGCCGGCGGCTTCAAACAAGGCGATCTCAAGAGCCGTTCTCGCCGCGTATTCCTCGGCAAGCTCTGCCGCACTTCTTTTCAGCGTAACACTTACGGATTTTGTGCCGGCACTAGGCGTAAGCACGCTGCTGTCTGCGTCAAATGCACAGGTTGCGCTTTCAATATTGTTTTTGAAGAAGGGCAGCGATACAGTAAAGGAAAGGCTGTCGCTTCCGTCTGTGTTTATAATAACGTTGTTTCCGTTTGCACTGATCTCTATCGTTATGCGGCCGCCCGTTTTGTCGGGGCAGACGGCTTTGATCCCTTTTGTAACGCTGTCAGCGCTGACTCCGCGTCCGATCAGCAGTCCGCCGTCAGCGGTAGGCTGAGCTATTGCAAGAGCCGCGTCGCAAATATCGCAAAGCTTGTCAAGAGATACATATCTGAAGGCCTCGCGGGCAGTGTAATTAAGTCTGCCGCTGTCAAAGCGTCCCATAGCGCTGTCTTTTATATACCATGAGCAAAGCGCGCCGGCAGAGGTATCGGAGCTCAGCGGAAAAATCAGAACGTCAGAGCCGGTCAGATCGTACAGCTCCCACGAGCCGTTGACCTTGCCTACGGTGTAAAGAAATACGGTCTCTGTTCCGAGAAGCAGTTTCTGATAGCTGTCCTCATATTTGGTATCTGTAATTCCGAACAGGGGCAGAAGCTCAAGCCCCGCTTCAAGAGAGCTGAGAGCCTCAAAGCAGCCCTCCGCAGTGGGAGCGCCGTCTTCGGCGTAGAGATATACTTCGTCAGCATAGCTGCAATCGAATTTTTTTATATCTGCACATATAGCGTCAAGCTTCGATGCGAGATCATAGCTGTCGGCAAAGCCGTCGGGCAGACCGTAGTAGCTGTTCATAAGCCAGATGGTAAAGGGAGTCATATCTGCACTGATGATGTCTGCACAGCCGTCATAAACCGCCATAGCGGAAGTGTTGCCGGACATAGCGTCGTCTATGACCGCAGCGCGGTAATCGCTGTACATATAGGCATCGGCGGCAAAGCATCCGTGGGAAGCGACATATTCGTCCCAAAAGCCTGTCATATGCTCGTATCTTTCGTCAAAGCTGCCGATGTCCGCCAGCTCCTCGTATTCAGTCAGCTCGCCGTTGCAAAAAACAGGGGTGACATAGTCAAGCTTTGCGGTTTTGTTCTTTTCTACAGTGCCCGGAATATCGCCGAGTGGTATGAGAAGTCCGCTTGTCTGAGGGAATTCTGCCTCGCTTTTCTTATTCGCTTTTGCGGTGAGAGAGGAGTATACCGCTAACACGTCAAGTCCGTTAAAGCTTACCTTGTCAACAAACTGGGTAAGGGTGCAGTATGCTCCCGCTGAATAAAAACAGGTCTTCAGAACTGGATATCCGGCATCCCTTTCTGCAGAGACAAAGCGAAAATCTACCGCTTCTGCTGCCTTGTCTGCGCTGTAGCCGCCGAAACTGACGGCATTGCCGTCAATACCCGTGAATATTCCGCCGTCGGAAATACTTACGGCAAAGCTATCCCATCCGATAGTTTTTGCCTCACCTACGGCAAATTCATTGATATAATTTATTTTCAAGTCAGCCCCGGCCGCAGCGGATACGGGAACACCGAAGGATACTGCAAGGCATATAATTATAGACGCTGCCGATGTAAGTATTTTTGAGTGCTTCATTATATATTCTACCTTTGGTTATTTGTAATTTTATATACCGTAAAAATTAAAGCTTACTTATATTATACTAAATCAAACTTCATATGTCAATTATTTGCGAGAGGGTTTGTATATTGTGCTGAATAATCATTCACAGGTATGTGCAGGTCTTCATGTTGCAGGATCCTTGGATATTTGCACCGGTCATCGGTGTGAATATTGTATGTCAAGCTGAAAAAATAGTACGGAAACTTCAAAAAACTATTGAAATTCACAACAGCCTGTGCTATACTCAAGATAGATAAGCGTCCGTATACGCTAAAAACATATTTATTCGGAGGAAAAATTTCATGAGAAAAGTAATATCACTTGTTCTTGTGGCGGCAATGCTTGTTTGCGGCATGATGATAGTGCCCACTTCATCGGCTGCAGAAGCAACTCTTGATGATTACAATGTTGCCGCTGAAGCTTACCGTTTTGACGGTTCTGTAAGCTACAAGGTTGCAACAGGTAACTGCGCAGGAGACGACAGCAATCCCTTTACTGTCACCGATGCGTTCCTTATCAAGGACGACGGAACACACGGCTATAACAGAGGCGATATGCTTACTGACTACAAAACAGACCTTATTCTTGACGGTAATGTTACCGCTGCAGAGTGGGGCGATCCTGTTGTTGTAGTAAGCAGCAAGTATGCACCCACCAATACATGGCCCGATTACGGTTTGAATACGGAGTATGAAACTCCTTCGGCTGAGAATACATATTATTATCATAGATGTGACTCTAACAAGAAGGATCTTGCTCCTGAAAAGGGTCTTCAGTTCTCACTTTATCTGATGTGGGATGATGATTATCTGTATGTTGCTGCAAAGACTACTGACAACGACCAGCACAATAACGGTAACTCCGGCGAAACACTGTACGATGCAGATGCATTCCAGTTCAGAGTAGACACTCTTGGTCCTAACTCTGAGGTAAACGGCAGCGGCTACGATGCCAAGGGTTATCCTAACGTTGTAGAGCCCTGGAAGGACGTTGTATACGATTCCAGACACTGGGCTGTCAACGAGAGAGTATGTAACTTCGTATTCGGATACACTGCTCAGGCAGACGGTATGACAGAAATGTGGGATGCATCCCTCAGATATCTGCCCGAATATAAGGAGGGCTATGTTGACGCAGACGGAAACCCCCTTCTTGTATATAATCAGCACGACGTACGTAACGACTACTTTGAGTTCGAGTACGACTATGACGGCATAGGCGGCGACGAGGGTATCTACGGTATGGTATACCCCCGCAAGAGAGGTTCTTCAACTTCTGCAAACGCTTACTATGAAACTGCATATGAGTTTGCAATTCCGTGGGATCTTATCGAAAAGGGCTATACTCCCGAAGTAGGCTCCGAGCTTGGCGTTGCAGCTGCTCTGTTCAACGCAGCTCCCGGTCAGTCTGCATACAACAGTGCTCTTGGTTGGGGTACAGGTATCATCAGAGATCAGATGAGATACAATCCTCAGACAGCGGGCGGTTCTAACAGCCTTATCCTTTCCGATGCTTCTTACAAGACATCAAGATGTACTCATCCTACTTTCACTGAGGCTACCTGTGAGGCTCCTGAGACCTGCACCGAGTGCGGATATCAGAGAGGCTACAAGGCAGGTCATAAGTTCGAGTATGATATGAGTGAGATCCCCACTGCTACAGACAACGGTTATATCACTGCTACCTGCACTGTTTGCAATAAGGTGGAGAACGTAACTGTTGAACCCGGCAAAACTGATGTTATACACAGCTTTACCACAAGCGACACTACTATTGTAAACAAGGGCTTTAACTCCGGCTTTACTGCTGCTTGGAGAACAACAAACAGTACAGACGAGACCACCGGTGTACGTAACGGTCCTACTATTTTCAAGCCCGACAATACTATAAAGAATTCGTTTGACGATACTATCCCGCTCTTCCCCGGCGAGGCGGTCGTTGACCTTTACAATAACGGAAGCGCTATTGCCACTGTTGACAGTGATGTAAACAACGCAGACCAGACCGGTACGTATTTTGATATGGATAGTATGACCACCACATATACGTATGCAATGGAGGTATATTTCCCCGATCTTAATGACCTTGTCGACCATAAATACAACGCAGGTGTCAGAAACTGGGTAGGCGATCCTACAAAGTACGGCTTCTACGGTGTAGGTCTCTTCAGAGTACAGGGCGAATATTTCTTCGCTATCATCGATCAGACACACGGTGAAGGAACCGGATTTACTATTGAGGAGTTTAAGGAGAACGCACTTCAGTGGGCTCCCGCAACTGCAAAGGATCTTGAAACAGGCGTATGGCATTCATATGCTATGGCGTTTGATGAGAAGACCGGTACTGCAATGTTTGCATGGGACGGCGAGCTTAAGGTAGCTGCATCCGATTACCACCTGAAGTATAATAATAGCTCGACAACTCCTTTCTTCCGCCGCTTCAATCTCGGTCTTTATGTAAAGAACATTCAGGCAGGCGGTCTGGGACTGTTCAGCAATTATATTGTTGAAAAAATGTATGAAGTAAACATCAACGGCGAGATATCTCTGTATACAAAGAGAGCCGAGGCTGCTTACAGCACTCCCGAAACCAAGATGGAAGACGGCAAGATCTATATCTTCTCCAAGTGGACGGGTGATGTAGACAAGATCGCTAATTTCGATATTTACTCAGCAGAGGGTACATTCAAGATGCCCGGCGATGACGTAACACTGACAGCAGAGTATACTGTTTTCGGTGATATCGACGGCGACGGCGCTGTTAATATGGAAGACTCAGCTATACTGAAGAATATCCTTCTCGGTAACCTTGAGGCTACAGAGGCAGCTGACATCAACGGTGACGGCTCTGTAAATACTAAGGACGCTTTCATAATCAAGCAGATCATGGTAGGCGAATACACTATCGACTGACAGTTATGAATAACTAAAACAAAACCGCTTCGCGAATTTCGCGAAGCGGTTTTTTATTTGCTGGAAAACTAAATGGCAGCAGCAAAATGACTGAAAATTTTCGCCTGCCTTTTGGGGGAGGCGGCAGGTTTTTAGGACGGAGTCCTAAATCGACCTCCGCAGAGGTCGAAACTCGCACTTCCGCGAAGCGGGTCTATATTTGTAATAATATACGGAGGAGAAAACTTTTAGTAATTTTCCGTTGACACTGTATTATATATGATGATATAATTGATTAAGTAAATACTTAGCATTATTTTGTTCTTGGGGAAAAACTATGACTTTATTAAATTGCGGTGCGGGGGATGTCAGATATGTAGAGACTATCTGCCTGCCTGCTGCTATGTCACGCCGACTTCATATGCTGGGGCTTACAAAAGGCACGGCTGTAACCGTTATGCGTAAAAAGCGCTGCGGAACAATGATAATAAAAGTTCGCGGTGTGCGCTACGCTTTAGGCGCAGCGTGCGCCGAGGGTATCTTTGTCGGAGGTGGAGAAGCTAATGAGTGAAGAAGTCTGTGTTGCCTTTATCGGCAACCCCAACTGCGGCAAAACTACGCTTTTTAATGCATACACGGGCGCCAGACTTAAGGTCGCAAACTGGCCGGGCGTAACCGTTGAGAAAAAAGAAGGCGCCTTCCGCTTTCACGACAATGCATACAAGCTGGTAGACCTGCCTGGTATATACTCGCTTACCTCTTACACTATGGAAGAAAAGCTGTCGCGGCAGTTCATACTGGGCGAGGACGGTGGCGGCGGTGCTGACGTTATAGTAGACGTTGCGGACGCATCTTGCCTTGAGCGTAATTTGTATCTGACCTTGCAGCTCATAGAGCTGGGGCGGCCTGTTGTGCTGGCGCTTAATATGATAGACATTGTAGAAAAGCGCGGTATGGAGATAGATATGCATCGCTTGCCGGAAATGCTGGGTATACCTGTAATTCCCGTCAGTGCAAGACGCAGAACCGGACTTGAGGTGCTTATGCACGCCGTGGCTCACCACAAGGGCAGGGGAGCAGACGCTACAGAGCATCACCATCAGCCGGGTTCGCACAAGCATGATCACCACAGCGAGCTGACACTTGTGTACAGCGACGAGCTGGAGGATAAGATCGACCGTGTTGCAGAGCGGCTTGTATCGCAGTACCCTGATATAAAAAATGTGCGCTGGCACGCTATAAAGCTTTTGGAGTATGACGAGGATGTTGCGTCAAAATACAAGATCGATATCGGCGATATAAGCGAGGCAAGCCTTGAAGCACGGTTTACTAAGGAAAAATTCGATTTTATCGAAGAGATCATGTCGGAATGTCTAGTAAATAAAGCGTCAAAGGCAGAGCGCACAGACCGTGTTGACGCGGTGCTGACCCACAGGATCTGGGGAGTGCCCATATTCTTTGGTATAATGGCATTGGTATTCTTGCTAACCTTTACGTTGGGCGACGCGGTGAAGGTCGTTTTTGAAAACGCGCTGGAGTGGATTTCCTCAGTGGTATCGTCAGGACTTTCCGCCATCGGCACGGCAGAGTGGCTTCAAAGCCTTATAGTCGACGGAATCATATCCGGAGTCGGCGGCATTCTTACGTTTTTGCCCAATATTTTCATACTGTTTCTTGCTCTCGCGTTTTTGGAGGACAGCGGATATATGTCCCGCGTGGCGTATGTAATGGACGGTATTATGGGCCGTCTGGGGCTGTCCGGCAGAGCATTTATTCCTATGCTGCTTGGCTTCGGCTGCACTGTTCCTGCTATTATGGCAAGCCGTGCCCTTGAAAACCGCCGCGACAGACTTAAAACTATTATCGTAACTCCGTTTATGTCGTGCAGCGCAAGACTGCCTGTATATGTGCTGCTGTCAGATATGTTTTTCGGCAAGTGGGCGCCGCTGGCAGCGCTCTCAATGTATGCACTGGGACTTATAGTTGCCATAGTAACAGCAAAAATAATGTCCATCCCCGACAAAAAGAAAAGCCGCGAAAACGCGCTGCTTATAGAGCTTCCCGAATACAAAACGCCCAGCGCCCGCACGGTGTTTATTTATGTATGGGAAAAGATCAAGGATTACTTGATGAAGGCGGGCAGCGTTATCTTTATTGCGTCCATCATTCTGTGGGTGATCCTCAATGTCGGTCCTCACGGTATGAGCGGGGATATGAGCGACAGCTTCGGTGCGTATATCGGTAAATTCCTTGCTCCTCTGCTCAGCCCATGCGGATTGGGCTTGTGGCAGATAGTGGTTGCGCTTATTGCAGGCGTTGCCGCCAAGGAGGTCGTGGTTTCCTCTATGTCGGTGTTGTTCGGAATATCAAATATTACATCAGGCGCAGGTATGTCGGCGCTGCGCGAGCTGCTGGCGACACTCAATTTTACGGGCGTAAATGCCGCCGCGCTTATGGTATTCGTGCTGTTGTACATACCCTGTGCTGCAACTCTCGGCACCATAAAAAACGAGACAAAAAGCACAGGTATGATGTTTTTGTGCGCAGGCTTTCAGCTGTTGACAGCGTGGCTTATGTCCGCTGTGGTATATACCGTCGGCAGCCTGATATTTGCGTAGTATAAGATAAGAAAAGTCAATATTGAAAGGAAAAACAGCGTGAAAAATACTGAAATTTGTAATCTGCAGTATGCTTTTTTCACGCCGTATTACGCCACAAGGCGTATATACGTTTGTGCCGCGCTTTGCTGGCACAAATGAAAAGAAAGGTATGGTAATTATGATGAAAGACAAGCTGAACATTATTCCCACTCCCAAGGGCTGGTGGAGAAACGGCGAAAACACCTTCGTCGAGATGAAAATATGCGGAGATTTTGCTGCCGCGGTCGAGACCTTTTGCCGCAATGCTAAGGCAGCCGGCTTTGATTTTACTGTCGGCGAGGGCGGCGTTGAGGTAAAGCTTTGCGAAGCTCTGGACGCGAGAGAATACAAGCTGCGCGCCGCTGACGGTAAGGTGACTGTGACCGCCGGTAGCGAGACTGCCGCACACTACGGTCTTGCAACTCTTTTGCAGCTTTGCAGAAAGTACGAGGAACGTTTGCTTGTAGACTGTGTTACCGTTACCGACTGCCCCGATTGCAGCTACCGCAGTCTCCTTATTGACTGCGCCCGCAGCCTGCATCCTGTTGCTCAGATGAAGCAGTATATTGATATGTGCTGGCTGTATAAGGTCGCATATCTGCATATACATTTTACGGATGACGAGTCATGGTCGCTGCCGTCAAAGGTGTTTGAAAAGCTTCCCACTGAGGGCAGACATTTTACCTTTGAAGAAATAGGTGAGCTTTGCAGCTATGCAAAGGCTTCGGGCGTGCAGATCGTACCCGAGGTAGACTCTCCCGGTCACTGCACCGCACTGCAAAAGGCTTATCCTGAGATATTCGGCGAACAGGGCATACTTAAATTCACTGCTGCGTCGATCGAGGGCATGAGCAAAATATATCGCGAGCTGTGCGAAATGTTCCCCGATTCCGAATATATTCATATCGGCGGAGACGAGTCGCGTCTCGGCTGGTGGCTCGGTGACAAGGAATGCGAGGAATACGGCAGACAGTTTGGCTATAATCCCGAGGATGAGGGTCCCGGCATGACGTCTAATGAGTACATTATGCTGCGCTATCTTGCTCACTTTATAGCAGAAAATGCGAAAACTGTTATGTCCTGCGGCAAAAAGCCCATTGTTTGGGACGGCTTCCACAAGGTTACAAACGACATGATACCTAAGGACGTAACTGTTACGGTATTTGATTCCAGCTATCAGCTCGCGTCCTCACTTGTTGCAGACGGCTTCAAGGTCATCAACTGCTCATGGTTGCCTACTTATGTTGTAACGCCCACATGGTGCTACAGTGAGCGCGATTGCTTTGATTGGGATATTTTCTCCTTTGGTACAATAAACGAGCAGTCTCCCTATGCCAACGGTATGATGCATATGCCCGAGACTCCGCTTATTGTGGGCGGTCAGCTTTCAAGCTGGGGCGACAGCATCGAAAAGGCGTTTCCCACACCGGAGGACGGCAGAGCAGACGAGCTTTCAAAAATTCGCCGTCGCCTGCCGTATATCAGTGAGAACACATGGAATAAGGCGAAGCGTGCTGACTTTTACAGCGTTTCAGAGTCTCTCGCACATACCGACGCGCTTCTTACGAAGATCATCGGCGAATAAGGCTGATAAATCGTTCGCATCTGTCAAACTATATTGGGGCTATTGCCCCCTAACGCTCTGTCGCAAACCTCGTTATACTTCTTTTGGAGGCACAGAGGATAATTTAATTTCAAAGAGGGAGGCACGCGCCTCCCTCTTTCAGTTTTTCGACAACCTAAAACTCCACCCTTCGGGTGGAGTTTTATTTATTGTCAGTCTATAGGAGCAAACTTTGCAAGAATGTCTGCTGTAGTATCTTCCAGATATGTGGCAATAGTTATGTTTGCCATGTGTTTTCCGCAGCTCTTTGCTACGCAGACCTCATATACGGGAATGCCCTGTATTTCTGCCTTTAGAAACATAGCGGATTCCTCATTTCCTGCAAACTGAACCTTGCCGATAGAGGTCTCGATGTTCTCAAAGCCCATGTTTCCGAGCACATCTTTTACAGAGCTTTCTGAAAGGTTGAGGTAAGTTTCGGGGGAGAGCACCTTGCCGTAAAGCAGACCCAGATTTTCAAAGTTTACGCTGATGTTATCACCGCTGGTTGTATTCATAGCGCTCATATCGTAAAGGATGTCGGCGTTTTCAAACTGCGCTGCATAATCATCGCCTGCCATGCTGATAACAGCTTCGTTAAGCGCTGCCATTTCTTCGTCAGACGCAAATTCCCAACCCTCATCAATAGTAATCTTTGCACCGAGAACGGAGCTTGAGTATGTGTTGCCGTCTTTTACAGATGCGGTGACGTTGCTGTCGGACTCGCCTTTTGCATCATCGTCTGCACCGATGTCAGCAGTGGTATCTTCCGTGGAATTGTTGACGGTGGTATCTTCCTTGGAAATGTCGCCGCGGGCGGGTGCGGACGAACAGCCTGTAAGCGCCGCTGCCAAAATAAGTGCCAAAAGGGCTGATATGATTCTGTTTTTCATCGTGTCCTCCTGTTTTTGTAACAAAAATTATATCGTTACAATAATACAACAGAATGCTGCGGTTGTCAAGATACAGTTTGTCGTAAAATAAAACTCCGTATGGCGGTATTTATTACCGCCATACGGAGTTGATGACATAAGCAGTAAGCTTTTAGATTACTGTGCTGCGCTTACGATCTTGTCGAACTTCTCGGGGACGAGAGATGCGCCGCCGATAAGACCGCCGTCAACGTGATACTTGGAAAGCAGTTCTGCTGCGTTGCCGTCGTTCATGCTTCCGCCGTACTGGATGGTGATGCTCTCAGCTACGTCGTTGCCGTAAAGCTCAGCCAGAACACCGCGGATGATGCCGCAAGCCTCGTCAGCCTGATCGGGAGTAGCGGTAAGACCTGTGCCGATAGCCCATACAGGCTCGTATGCGATAATAACGTTCTTCATGTCCTCAGCAGTAATGCCTGCAAGATCAAGCTTTGTCTGCATGGAAACGATCTCGGCAGTGATGCCGCTCTGTCTCTCTTCAAGAACCTCGCCTACGCAAAGAATAACCTTCAGACCTGCTGCAAGAGCTGCCTTTGTTCTCTTGTTTACAGTTTCGTCAGTCTCGCCGAAGTACTGTCTGCGCTCGCTGTGACCGATAATAACGTACTCAGCGCCGATCTCGAGAAGCATATCAGCTGCGATCTCGCCTGTGAAAGCGCCCTTAGCCTCAAAGTGAACGTTCTGTGCGCCGATCTTTACGTTTGTGCCCTTTGCAGCTTCAACTGCTGTCTGAATGTCAACAAAAGGAACGCAGAGAATTACATCGCAGCCGTTCTTGCCCTCTGTCAGCTCAGCGGTCTTCTTAACTGCTTCCTTTGCTGCGGAGGGGGTCATGTTCATTTTCCAGTTACCGGCGATAACCGCCTTACGTGTTGCTTTGTTCATTTTTTACTCCATTATGTTAAAATTTATTCAAAATATTTATTAAAGGTAAGGCGGACGGCGTATGCCGTCCGCCGGGAGCGTGTCGAAAACTAAATGTCAGCAGCAAAATATCTAAAAGTTTTCGCCCGCCTTTTTCAAAAGGCGGCGCAGTTGAGGGCGCGTAGCCCTCATCGCCCTCCGCAGAGGGCGAAACTTCTAAGCCGCACCGGAGTCCAGAGGGTTACCTCTGGGCGCGCTCCGCAGAGCGCGAAATCCCCTTTTTGCACTTTGCTATTTTACAGACTTTTTCGACAGTCTGACGGCGGACGGCGTATGCCGTCCGCCGGAAAATACGGTTTGATTACTTATCCTGGAGGCAAGCGATGCCGGGAAGCTCAAGACCCTCGAGGAATTCGAGAGATGCGCCGCCGCCGGTGGAGATGTGAGTCATCTTGTCTGCAAAGCCGAGAGTTTCAACAGCTGCAGCAGAGTCGCCGCCGCCGATGATAGATACGGAGTCGGAGTTTGCAACTGCTCTTGCAACGCCGATAGTACCGTGAGAGAAGTTATCCCACTCGGAAACGCCCATAGGTCCGTTCCAAACAACGGTGCCTGCGCCTGCAATGGTCTTCTCATACAGCTCCTGAGTAACAGGGCCGATGTCCAGACCCATCCAGCCGTCGGGGATGCAGTCGGAGTAGATAGTCATATAAGGGGTGTCCTCCTTGTACTCACGGCCGATGATGTTGTCAACGGGGATAAGGAAGTTTACGCCCTTTGCGCGTGCCTTAGCCATAAGCTCGCGTGCAAGCTCGATCTTGTCTTCCTCGCAGATAGAGGTACCTGTGGTGTTGCCCAGTGCGCGGAAGAAGGTGTATGCCATGCCGCCGCCGATGATAAGAGTATCGCACTTGTCGATCAGGTTGTTGATAACGCCGATCTTGTCGGAGACCTTAGCGCCGCCGAGAATTGCAACGAAGGGACGAACGGGATCTGCAAGAGCCTTACCCATGATCTCAACTTCCTTCTGGATAAGGTAGCCGCATACTGCGGGCAGGTAATCTGCAACGCCTGCGGTGGAAGCGTGAGCGCGGTGAGCGGTACCAAATGCGTCGTTTACATAAACCTCGGCATAGGAAGCCAGCTCCTTTGCAAACTCGGGATCGTTCTTTGTCTCTCTTGCGTCAAAGCGGATGTTTTCAAGCAATACAGCCTCACCGGGCTTCAAAGCAGCAACCTTAGCTTTTGCATCGTCGCCGATGATGTCCTCTGCGAAGGTAACCTTTCCGTCAAGGTACTCGTTAAGCTTGTCGGCAACAGGCTTCAGAGTGAATTTCTTCTTGTCTTCAACAGCAGCCTTTGCAAGCAGCTCTGCCTTTGCGGCGTCTCTCTCATTTTCGGGAAGTGCTTCTACCTTAGCCTTTTCCTTCTTGTTAAGACCGAAGCCCTCGGTGAGAATGCTGTGGGGCTTGCCCATGTGAGAGGTAAGAATTACCATAGCGCCCTGAGCGAGCAGATACTTAACGGTAGGCAGTGCACCGATGATTCTCTTTTCGCTGGTAATAACGCCGTCCTTCATAGGAACATTGAAGTCGCATCTTACAAGAACTTTCTTGCCGGCAACGTCAATATCTTCAACTGTTTTCTTGTTGTAGTTCATTTTTTTGTTGTCCTTTCTTATAGTAAAGTAACCGATCATATCGGTATATTCCTATTTATTCAATATATAATATACCATATTTTGTACGCCAATACAAGGTCATTGTGTGAATTTTTTACCATATGATAAACTTTTGTGCCGTATAGCAAACCGCTCCGTGACACAGATAAGTTTTTGGCAATTTTGACGGCGCATATGCAAATTCTGAAAAAAATAAAACAAATTCCCAAATACCTATTGACAAAGTAGGAATTGCCTGCTATAATAGCATCAATCCAAAGATAAAGAAAGCACAGGTACCTGATTATGAAAGGTTACTTTGAAAAACTTGTACGGGCAAATTTCCGTTTCGGACGAATGTGAGCTTGTTATTTTGCAGAATAGAATAGAATATAACACACAATAACTTCAAACACCGAAAGGAAATTAAATTATGTCAAACTATAAATTCGAAACACTTCAGCTTCACGTAGGACAGGAAAGTCCTGATCCCGCTACCGATGCACGCGCAGTGCCGATCTATCAGACCACTTCATATGTATTTCACGATTGCGCTCACGCAGCGGCTCGCTTCAATCTTTCAGATGCAGGCAATATTTACGGCAGACTTACAAACTCCACTCAGGACGTTCTGGAAAAGCGTATCGCAGCGCTTGAGGGCGGCGTAGCAGCTCTGGCAACAGCATCCGGTGCAGCTGCTATCACATATGCAATACAGGCGCTGGCTCAGAACGGCGGTCATATCGTTGCACAGAAGACTATCTACGGCGGCAGCTACAACCTGCTTGCACACACGCTGCCTGCTTACGGCATTACTGCAACCTTTGTAAATATACACGACCTCGGAGAAGTCGAGGCGGCTATACAGGAAAATACAAGAGCAATATATATCGAAACTCTCGGCAACCCCAACAGCGATATACCCGATATCGACGCGCTGGCAGAGCTTGCTCACCGTCACGGACTGCCTCTTGTTGTAGATAACACCTTCGGCACACCTTACTTTATCCGTCCCATCGAGCACGGCGCAGATATCGTAGTCCACTCTGCAACAAAGTTCATCGGCGGTCACGGTACGACGCTGGGCGGCATCATCGTAGACTCCGGCAAATTCGACTGGGCAGCTTCAGGAAAATATCCCGCAATTGCAGAGCCTAACCCCAGCTATCACGGCGTTTCCTTTGTGGCGGCGGCAGGTCCTGCGGCGTTTGTTACATATATCCGCGCTATACTGCTTCGCGATACAGGCGCATCTATCTCTCCCTTTGCAGCATTCCTGCTTCTTCAGGGAGTTGAAACACTGTCTCTGAGACTTGAGCGCCATGCGGAAAACGCAGCCAAGGTAGTGGAATTTCTAAAAAACAACCCGCTGGTAGAAAAGGTAAATCACCCCTCTCTGCCCGATCATCCCGATCACGCACTGTATGAAAAATATTTTCCCAACGGCGGCGCGTCTATCTTTACCTTTGAGATCAAGGGCGGCGTTGAGGAAGCGCACAAGTTTATAGACAGTCTTGAAATATTCTCTCTGCTTGCCAACGTTGCAGACGTAAAGAGCCTTGTTATCCACCCCGCAACTACCACTCACAGCCAGCTGAATGAGGAAGAGCTTGCTGAGCAGGATATCAAGCCCAATACCATACGTCTTTCCATAGGTACAGAGCATATCGACGATATCATCGCAGATCTTCAGCGCGGCTTTGACGCATTGAAGTAAATTGAAGTAATAAGAAGGAGTAGAATAATGGCAAATATTTATAGATCAGCGGCAGAGCTTATAGGAAAAACGCCTCTTTTAGAGCTTACAAATATTGAAAAAGAGTTCGGACTCAAGGCTCGGATTCTCGCAAAGCTTGAGTATTTCAATCCCGCAGGAAGCGTTAAGGATCGCATTGCGTTGGCAATGATAAACGATGCCGAGGCATCGGGCAAGCTTGTCCCCGGCTCTGTTATTATCGAGCCTACATCAGGCAACACCGGTATCGGACTTGCGGCTGTTGCGGCAGCAAGAGGCTACCGTACAATTATAGTAATGCCTGAGACTATGTCTGTAGAGCGCCGCCAGCTTATGAAGGCGTACGGCGCAGAGCTTGTGCTCACTGAGGGCGCGGCGGGTATGAAGGGCGCTATTGCAAAGGCGGATGAGCTTGCAGCGGAGATACCGAACAGCTTTATTCCCGGTCAGTTTGTAAATCCTGCAAACCCCAAGGCGCATTTTGAAACTACAGGCCCCGAAATTTTTGAGGACACTGACGGTGATGTCGATATCTTCGTTGCAGGCGTAGGCACAGGCGGCACTGTAACAGGCGTTGGCAAGTACCTCAAGTCCAAAAAGAGCGGCGTTGAGGTCGTTGCAGTAGAGCCGTCCTCATCTCCCGTGCTGTCCGAGGGTCGCGCAGGCGCGCATAAGATCCAGGGCATCGGCGCGGGCTTCGTTCCCGAAGTGCTCGATACCGATGTGTACGATGAGGTTCTCACCGTTGAAAACGAGGATGCGTTCAGAACAGGTAAGCTCGTCGGCAAAAAAGAGGGCGTGCTGGTCGGTATTTCATCAGGCGCAGCACTGTACGCAGCAATAGAGGTCGCAAAGAGAAAGGAAAACGAGGGCAAGACTATAGTAGTCCTGCTGCCCGATACAGGAGACAGATACCTTTCCACTCCTATGTTTGCAGACTGAAAACATAATAATAAGCCTTAAAGCCCCGCCGTTTGGCGGGGCTTTAAGACTGTCGGAAAACTAAATGGCAGTAGCAAAATAACTAAAAGTTTTGGTCAAGCTTTTGGAGGAGCTTGTGGGTCTACTACATTCCGCTACGGGGAAGTAGGGGGTAAAGCCCTAAATCGCCATCCGCAGATGGCGAAATTTCTGATTTTTATTACTTTCCTCTCTTAGTCTCTATCTTTCCGTGCTTCGCTTCGTATGCTTCTACAGCATCTCTGATAAGTATCAGTATTTCGCTGTTAGCACTGCGCCCCTCATAGTTTGCAAGAACGTGAAGCTTGTCAAGCATCTCTTCTTCAATCCTTATTGATAAACTCTTAATAGCCATAATTTGATCCTTAAAAATATCTTATTTGACTTTATTTTATATCCATACTGTGTTATAATGTGCTTAATGGATATAAAATATATCTAAAATATGTTCACATAAGGCGGAATAAATGAAAGTTGCGGTTATAGGATCAAGAAGTTTTAATGATGTGGAACTTGAAAAATACTTGCCTGAAAATATTACCGAAATAGTTTCGGGCGGTGCACGAGGAATCGATACCCTGGCTCGTGAATATGCAATAAAAAAGGGAATAACACTAAAAGAGTTTCTTCCGAAATATAACCTCTACGGCAGAGGCGCGCCGCTAAAGCGAAATATAGAAATCATTGATTATTCAGATGAAGTCATAGCTTTTTGGGACGGAGTTTCTTCGGGTACGAAATTTGTTATAGAGCAGTGCAAAAAGAAAAATAAAAAGATTACTGTTTTTGAAATACATTAAGGTGATTTACGGTAATACTGAATAACAGCTAAATCCCCGCCGAAAGGCGGGGATTTTAGTTTATTTAAGCTTATATCTGTCGGGCATCAGGATGTGATACAGCAAATAGATAGCGTCATCGCTGTCAACTGTCCCATTGCCGTTAAAGTCACTGTTTTGATTTATAGGATACAGATCGGGCATCATAGTGTATCGAAGAAGCTGTATAGCGTCTGCGGTGTCTATATATCCGTCTCCGTTGACATCTCCGCGCTTAATGCTGCAAATATTTACAGCGCCTGCTATGACATTAACGGGAATTTCCCTTTCTGCATTTCCTTCGGACTTTTCTCTGGCGATAACCTTGCAGTTTACGGGAATACTTATATCGTCAGTCTCTTCGATGACCTTGAAGGTCAGTGTAAAGACATTTCCGTCAAGCGCCGTATTCTTTTCGAAAGCTATAACGCCGGTCCGGCTATCCTCATCCCAAGAGGACATTATGGAATTTGAAGCATTCCATTTTCCGCCTGTAAGCTCAAGCTTTGATGCGTCATATGTAATGTCTCTTATACCTAGAGTTCTTACAGCGTCAGCATTTTCAAGGCAAATACTTACTTCGACCATATCGCCGGGCATTACGGTTTTGGTTTCAATTACAGCCCTCATAGCTGTAGGATCGGAAATAACATAATCGGTGTAGTCGGTCTTGTAGCTGTCGCCGCAGACTGTACAGGTGTGCAGGGTGTAGCCATGTGATGCGGGTGTGGGAGCGATAACAGAAGAAGTATAGTTGTGCTCCTTTACCGGAACGGTTTCACTTTTTATTATATTATTGCAACTACTGCAACGTTGTTCTCTTACTCCGGTATTTGTACAAGTAGATTCTGTCACCGTCCAGTTTCCCGCTGTATGTCCCTTGGCGGCTATGGCTCTGTTCTCGGTGTTGCCGCAGGCAGAGCAAGCTCTGCTTTCCGTTCCGTCGGCAGTGCAGGTTGCCTGTTTGGTTACAGACCATTTACCGAATGAATGTCCAAGCGCGGCAATTGTCTCCTGCGCGGTAAGAACAGTTCCGCAAGACGAGCACTTGCTGCCGCCTGTAAGTCCCTCTATCGTACAGGTCGCGGGAGTTCCGGAAACGGTAACTGCGGTGTGACCTTTAGCTGCAATACTTTCGGTCTTTTTCTCTCCGCATACGGTACAGGTGTACGTTTTTGTGCCGGTAGCTGTGCAGGTAGGCGCTTTTGTTACAGAGCCGGAATTCCAAGTGTGAGTGTGTGATTCTGTAAAGCGCACAAGCTCCCATATTTGGCTGCTTCTGCCGTGTTTTGTAGCTATCAATACGTTTTCACCGTCTGTATCAAGAACACAGGAGGGTATATAGGAATTATGAATTATATATCCTCCGTTTACCGCTTCAAATTTCCACCATTGAGTCGAATCGTTCACGTCTTTGTAAATGTTTACATTTGAACCACTTGAGGGATTATCTCCCCATGCGTTGACTAAGCGGGAAGAACTACATAGAGGACGCATTTTATATCCGTCGCCGGCAGTTGAAATTTCAAATGTTTCAGCTTTAGCGGCCGTAAATTGATAAAGGTCAACATTTTGTTTGTCGGCATCTATTCCCCATGATACACAGAGATATGTTCCTGTAGCTAAATTTTTCAGGTAGTATGTTCCTGGAGTAATGGATGTGTAATTATAGGATGGAGTAGATGTGTTATTTATAGAGTTGTAGTTATTTGCATGATATACGGTTAAACTACTAACCTTAGATTTTGGGTAATAATTATTATATATTACCTTGTTTTTTCCTCCGTTATATCCGTTTGCATCGTAGACATAATAATTGTTACTGTCTTCTGATAAATAAATGAACCAATGAGAACCAGTAAAGACCAAGTCGCCAAAGACGGGTGTTGAAGTTTGGGCAGTATTAGTTGCTTGGTTATGTCCGTACAAGCAGTAAAATACATAGCTTGCAAAACCGCAGCAAGAGTCTGCTTCATAGCTTACTGCTGCTCCGCTTGGGAGACCGTCCCTCGCGGGAATGCTTGGCAAATAGCAGCCTTGACACCAAACACCGTTGACAATATCGTGATTATAGGATGAGCATCCTGATGAGCTGCTTGCAACTGTAAAATACGATCCTGTTGGATATACATTGCGAATCACATCAAGTTTTTCCTGTATTCCGCTTGCTGCTGTTACATACAGCGGAACAGATAGAAGAAGTGTGACTAATGTTAGCATAATGGCTACAGCTTTTTTCATAATTTTTCTCCTTTACATTTGAATTTATACTCTATAAATAGACCATAATTTGATTATACTCTATTTATAGAGAATTGTCAACACGCGGAGTATAAATTATTATTGTATCAGGGGGTGACGTAATGATAACTTACGAGCCGTTTTTTGATACCATAAAAAAGAAAAACATATCTACCTACAAGCTTATAAACACATACAAGCTGAGCCGAAGCCTTATTGACCGTCTGAAGCACAACAAGCCCATAACCACGGTCACGCTTAATGATCTGTGCCGTATTTTGGAGTGCAGGGTAGAGGATGTAATGCTGTACAAAGAAGAATAGCCTGAGTTATCAGGCGGTTGCCGTTTTGATACGATCAAGACGGCTGTTTTTGATTTGCATCGGATTTTCGGGGCGAGAGGGCGGCACTGTCGCTTCAAATAGCCGTTGAAAAAGCTATTGTAATGTGTTACAATGTATGTAATACGAAAGGAACGGATCACGATTATGGAAAAATGGATTCAGATAAAGGTTACGGCGGAAAACAAATATCTTGACGATATCAGCGCGCTTATGAGTATGGTCGACAACTCGCTTATGATAGAGGACTTTTCCGATGTGGAAAAGGAGCTGGACGGCGTTTACGGCGATCTTATCGACGCAGAGCTTCTGGAGAGGGATCGTACGGTGGCGAGCGTGTCGGTATTTGTTTCCGACGTAAAAAATCCCGCCGAAAGCGAGGGCTTTATACGCGAGCGTCTTGCGGCGCTTGATATTCCCGCCACGGTGGAGCATTGCGGTGTAAGCGAAGAGGACTGGGCGGACTCATGGAAAAAGTATTACAAGCCCATCAAGACCGGACAGCGCATCGTTATCGTTCCGGTATGGGAGGAGTACGAGCCTGCACCCGACGAGACTGTGGTTCTTATGGATCCCGGTATGGCGTTCGGCACAGGCACACACGAGACGACCCGTCTTTGCGCGGCTTTGCTTGAAAAATACATAAGACCGGGCGACGCTATGCTTGACGTCGGCTGCGGCAGCGGCATTCTTGCCATATGCGCCGCAAAGCTGGGGGCGGAAAGCTGCTTTGCCTGCGATATCGACCCCAACGCCGTGCGCGTGGCAAGGGAGAATATCGAGATCAACAAGACGCCGTCTGTTCGTGCCGAGGTGTCAGACCTTCTGGCGTCTACTGACAGTGCCGACGGCGGCTACAACATCTGCTGCGCAAATATAGTGGCTGATGTTATAATCAGAATGGCGCCCGACATCGGCGCGTTTATTGCCGACGACGGATATCTCATAGTTTCCGGTATAATCGTGGAGAGGGCAGACGAGACTGTCAGCGCTCTGCGCGACGCAGGCTGGGAGCTTTACGATGAAATGCGCGAAAACGGCTGGTTTGCCGGAGTTATGAAAAAAAGCAGGGTATAAAATTATGCCGATCAAAGAGTATACAAGCACTGAATGTTCAGAGGATAATGTAAATATAAGCGTGGTCAGCCGGCAGTGCGATACTGCCGGAACGGGACTTTTCGGAAATGATGACAGCGACATTTTTGCCGGCGACGCCGAGGACAGCGAATATGTTATGAACTGTACCGGCAGGCTGTCGCTTCACGAGGGCAGGCTGTATCTTTCATACACCGAGCCGCCGATGGAGGGCGAGGATGTTTGCAACACGGAAATATCCTTTAACATATGCGAGCCTGAATGTGTAACAATAACCCGCAGCGGCGGCGTAAGCGCCTCTTTTGTTCTGAAGGAGGGCAGCCGCAGTATAAGTGTATATAAAACGCCCTTCGGCCCTATTGAAATGTGCGTTTGGGCGAAAAAGGTGGATAACACCATGGGAACAGAGGGCGGCTCTATCACTATGGACTATACAGTAGAGCTCAAGGGAATGACCGCGCAGCACACGCGCATTACGGTCAGCGCAGAGCTGAAAAATAATTAAAGATATAGATATAAAAAGGGGGTGCGGCAATGACAGAGGCACAGTTCAGACAGGAGCTGAAAAAAGGTCTCTCCGGCGTGTACTTTATGTGGGGCGGCGAGGAATACCTGAAGCGCTTTTATTTGCGCCGCGCCGAGAAGCTGACGCTTGGTGACGATCCCGAGGCTGCACAGTGGAATTTGTACGATATATCAGCCGAAAAAAACGACGCGCGTTTCGGGGACTTAGAGGCTGCGGTGCTTGCGGTGCCCTTTATGGGGGAGCGCACGTTTATAAAGTACAGCTTTTCTCCCGTTGATCTGAAAAAAGCAGAGGAAGAGAGACTGCGCGATATATGCTCGCAGACAGTGGGTGAGCAGACTGTTTTAATTCTTGTTGCGGCTGCCGGCGGCTTTGACGCGGGTAAAATTGACGCGGGCAGACCTGAGAAAAATAAGCCCTCTGCTGCGTATAAGTTTTACGCAGGCTTTTGCAAGACTGTTGATATCGGGGAGCAGACCCCCGGAGAGCTTAAAAAATGGATCATCCGCCGACTGGCGGCAGATTCTCTGACTATTGATACATCGGCGGCAGAGCTTATGCTGGAGCGCTGCTCTACCGATATGTTTATCCTATCCGGCGAGCTTGACAAGCTTTCCGCATTTGCCCTGTCGGCAGGGCGTGATACAGTCGACGGCGATATGGTTCGCTATGTTACATCTCCTTACCGCGAGGAGGACGGTTTTGCGCTGGCAAACGCTCTGCTTGACGGCGACCGCCGCCGTGCGCTTCGCGTGCTGCAATATTCAAAGCAGCACAAGGAGAAGGCGGTTGATGTCATGGGAAAGATCGTAAAAGCCTTTTGCGAAATGCTGGCAGTTGCAGCCCTTGTAGAGGAGGGCGCAGATGCGGCAGCAGTTGCAGCCAGAATGAAAATGCATCCATACAGGTCGGGACTGTATGTCGCCGCCGTTCGTGAGCGCGGAGTGAAGCGTATTGCCGCGGCGCTGGAGCGCTGCCGTGAGGCAGATATACAGCTTAAGACCACACGTCTTGACTATATTGCCCTTGAACGGTTCATTTGTACTATCCCCGCAGGGCGAAGAAGGTGAAACGGCTGTGGAGCGTGAAAAAATAAGACTTTCCGTGCCCGTGGTGGTAGAGGGAAAGTACGATAAAATAAAGCTTTCCTCGATTCTTGACGCAGAGATAATTACAACGGATGGCTTCGGACTTTTCAAAAACCGAGACAAGCTTACTCTTCTGAAAAGGGCGGCAAAAAACGGCATTATCGTTATGACTGACAGCGACGGAGCGGGCAAGGTCATCCGCTCGCACATTGCCGGCAGCGTTCCGAGGGACAAAATATACGACCTTTACGTTCCCCGCGTAGCGGGCAAGGAGCGCCGCAAGGCGACGCCGTCCAAAGAGGGAGTTTTAGGTGTTGAGGGTATAGACATCGACACTCTGTATTCTATCTTTGACTCCTTTGCGAAAAAATACGGATTGACAGAGACGGCGGCTGAAACGGTCGAAAAGATCGAAAAAAGCGATCTGTACGACGCAGGACTTACAGGCGCGCCTGACAGCAAGGCGCGGCGTGACGCGTTGGCGTCAAGGCTGGGAATGCCTGAGGGTATGAGCACCCCGGCGCTGCTTTCGGCGCTGCGCGCCATTATGACAAGAGAAGAATTTTTGAAGATTTGCGGACAAAAGTCTGAAAATAAAGTTTAACAAAATCGACAGTATACCATTTTCAGACACGATTTGTGTCTTGTACCCAAACAACGGGTACATTTCGCCAACGGCGAAAACGACCCAAATCCAAAGAAAGGAATGGTCATAACGATGAAAAACACGACTGAAACAGAAAAAAGATTTTTGCCTGTTACCCCTGAGGAGGTACGGGAGCGCGGCTGCGACGTGCCCGATTTTGTGTACGTATGCGGAGACGCATATGTGGACCATCCCTCCTTCGGCGCGGCGCTCATATGCCGCGTTCTGGAGGCGGCAGGCTTTGTTGTGGCGATCCTGCCTCAGCCTGATTATAAAAGCTGCAGCGATTTCAAGCGCTTCGGCAAGCCGCGTCTCGGATTTTTGGTGTCCAGCGGCAATATCGATTCCATGGTTTGTCACTATACCGTTTCCAAAAAGCTGAGAGGGGACGACTATTATTCTCCCGGCGGCAAGGCAGGCTATCGCCCCGACCGCGCCGTTATCGTGTACTGCAACAGAATTCGCGAGGCATACGGCGATACACCTATAATCATCGGCGGTCTTGAAGCGTCGCTTCGCCGCTTTGCCCACTATGACTACTGGGACAACAAGGTGCGCCGCAGCGTGCTTGTTGACAGCCGCGCCGATATCCTTTCCTACGGTATGGGAGAAAAATCCATAGTCCGTATAGCTCAGCTTCTTGATAAAGGCATTCCCGTTAAAAAGATACGCGATGTCCGCGGCACGGCGTATTTGTGCAAAACGGGAGAAAAGGTGAACTTTCCCGTTGCCGCAGGCGTTGACGGAGACGGACAGCCCATAGGTTACACCTATGATGAATTAAAGACTGACAAAAAGAAATATGCCGCCGCCTTTGCGGTGCAGTATAAAAATAACGATGCCGTAAACGGCAAGGCTATTGTTGAATACTACGGCGACAGAATGCTGGTGCAAAATCCGCCTATGCCGCCTCTTGAGCGAGAGGAGCTTGACCGTGTTTACGCGCTGCCCTTTGTGCGCGCGTATCACCCTATGTACGAAAAGGACGGCGGTATTCCCGCCATTGCCGAGGTCAAGTTTTCCATAACTCACAACCGCGGCTGCTTCGGCGGCTGTAATTTCTGCGCTATCGCCTTTCATCAGGGACGAAGCGTCAGAAGCCGCAGCATAGAAAGCGTTGTCGCCGAGGCGCGAGAGATCGCCGCGCTGCCCGATTTCAAGGGCTACATACACGATGTGGGCGGACCCACAGCGAATTTCAGGTATCCTGCCTGCAAAAAGCAGCTTAAGGACGGAGTGTGCCAGAACCGCCGCTGCCTTGTGCCCACGCCCTGCAAAAATCTTGACGCTGACGAGAGCGAGTATGTTCGGCTTTTGTCGGAGGTAGAAAAGATACCGGGCGTAAAAAAGGTGTTTGTCCGCAGCGGTATAAGATTTGACTATATGCTGTGCGATAAAAGCGACGCGTTTTTCAAAAAGCTGGTGCGCGACCATGTCAGCGGTCAGCTTAAGGTTGCCCCCGAGCATTGCACGTCGCACGTTCTGTCTGTAATGGGCAAGCCCGATGTGGCTGTGTACGACTGCTTCAGAGATAAATTCTTTCAATACAGCAAGGAGGCGGGGCTGAAGCAGTATCTTGTGCCCTATCTTATGTCAAGCCACCCCGGCTCGCGCCTTGAGGACGCGGTAGAGCTGGCGCTGTATCTGAAAAAGACCCATCTTAATCCCGAGCAGGTTCAGGATTTTTACCCTACACCCGGCACTGCGTCCACAGTAATGTTCTATACCGGCATCGACCCCATGACGGGTAAGGAGATATATACGCCTACAGATTACCGCGAAAAGCAGATGCAGCGTGCGCTGCTGCAATACCGACGCCCCCAGAACCACAAGCTTGTGCGTGAGGCGCTGAGAAAATGCGGCAGAGAGGATCTTATAGGCTACGGCGGCGATTGCCTTGTACCGCCTGAGAGATACCGTCACGGCAATAGCGAAAAGACTGAGAAGACTGAAAAGACGGAGCGGGGCAAAAAAGACGGAACCCGGTCAGCCTCCGGTGATAAAAGAGGCAAGGGAAAAGCGCCTTCCGCCAAAGCAAAGACATACGGCGGCAAAAAAAGCGGTGCGGACCGCGGCAAAAAAATGTCTGAGAGAAAAAAGCATCGCTGATAACTGCATTGCTTGTTAAATTTTTCAATAGTTCAATAGAATGTAATCGGGGTGATTTAATGCTTATCGATGATCCTATTCCCGTATTGGATTTTCCCGAAGATTGCTTTAGCTCTGAGTTTGTAAATGAAGATCTGGTCTCGGTCACGGACTATTTTAACGGAGATATTATAGTTGATCCCGTGTATCACAATTCAGGTCTGCCGGGAACCTTTGGCGACTGTATGCTGCGCAGCTCTGTTGCCGAAAGGCTCGGATGCGCGCTTGAGCTTTTGCCGAACGGGCTTACATTTAAGGTCTATGACAGCTGGAGGTCGGTGCGCACACAAAAAGCTCTTTATGACAGCTATTTTGAGAGTTTGCAAAAAAAGCTTCCGCAGCTGTCCTGGGAAGAGCTGGAGGCTGAAACAAAAAAATTTGTCTCACCGCCCTCAACAGATGAAGACTTTCCAGCTGTTCACAATACTGGCGGTGCTGTTGACCTTACACTGTTTGATACAAAAAACGGTATCGAGCTTGATATGGGAACAGACTTTGACGATTTTACCGTAATGGCTTATACGCGGTATTTTGAAGAAAATCCATACAATATTACGGCAAGAAATAACCGCCGTATGCTTTATTACTGTATGATATCTGCCGGGTTCACCAACCTGCCGACTGAATGGTGGCATTACGATTTCGGCGACAAATTCTGGGCGTATTATACCGGTATGCCGGCAATGTATAAGGGAATTATAGATAAGGAAGTCTGAAAAAATGAAGAAAAAAATGAATGACAGATTAAAAACAGTGAGAGCATTTACAATATTGCTGTTTATTGTTACAGTTGCAATATGGATTGCGCTGGTATTTGTAAAGCTGTTTTTCTTTAAGCTTGAGCCCGGCGAGCTTCTTGACGAAATTATGTCCAACATATTGGGTATTTTGCCGCCTATTCTTATATTCAACTTTGTGTACGAATATTTTACGCAAAAATTTATAGCCGACGAGATATCGGAAAAGGTTGCCGATACGATAATGGGTCATTCCGATGTGCTTGCCGGCTTTAAGGACGAACAGAAGATAGAGTTTATCAAAAGCACAATAAATACAATGGTAAGCGAAGATAATGCTGAAATGATAAATGCAGTTATCTATCCTTACATAACCAACAATTACAATATAAGAACATATTATAAATATTCTATAACATTGCGTGAATATAAAGAAAGCGAATTGTTTTCGGACGAAAAGTATATAAAGGTCTACGAGGATCTTAAATTCAGTAAAAAATATCTTAATGATAATAACCTGCCGCAAAGCTTTCATGTTGCATTCATCACTGCAAATCATGAACTGGATTCTGCGCTTCGCAATCAGACATATATTTTTCAGGAAAATCTGTCTGTAGGTAAGGAAGAGCTTCAGTGGATGCTTTCGCTTGAAAAGTCCGAGCAGAAGAGATTTATAATCAATGATATGCAGCTTTCACTGTATGTGGATAACCGCCTTGCGGAAATAGCTGACGTAAGCTTTTCTGAAGCAGGTATTGATATAGAGTTTAAGTCGTATCACAACAACAGAGAGGAACGCGAAAACGGAAAATACTATCAAAAGACCGAGCATATGGTGGAGATAAGCTTTACTATGCCTCAGCTTAAGGGTCATAGCGAATTTCTTGTTTCCATTAACGAGCCTACTTATGCACCGCTTATACAGCTTTCGTATCCTGAAGATATAATGCAGGTGCGTGCGTATTCATTTTTGAATGACGGCGATGATTCATCAGTGGAAAGGGCAACGCATAACGTGGGAACATATGAGTTCTGCGTACAGAATAAATGGATATATCCTGTGGGCGGAGTTGTTTTTGCAATTGACTGTGAAGATAATTGATTTTTGTGCCATAAAGTAGATCACAGCAGCAAAATAATAAAAAGTTTTGCTGCTGTCATTTAGTTTTTCAACAGTCTCGAGACTTCCCTCTTGGGAAGTCTTTTTGCTCTCTTTATACTATATATAATCTCGGTTTTGCTTGACTTTTTGCTTTGCTGTGGTATACTGTAATGTGGTAGATTATGAAGAATTTATATATTGATAGTTGCACCGATGAATGCTATGATTATATATGTAAAGCTATGTGCTTGCATATATATGAAAGGGCGTGCATTTGTGTGAAAAATATAATTTACTACATCAGGATCGGAGTAAAGCTGTGCTTCAGTCTTATCCTGCTTCAGCTTTTGTATGTCTCTCTTTGCGTAACGGGAGATGTGGATACGGCACTTTACACTGTGCCGGAGATGCTGGAATACTGTGCGGCTTCCGCCAGTCTTACTTTTGCAGGCGCGTACATACTTGAATATCAGTTTACAAACAGACCGTAGGCGGAGGGGAGAACATCGGTGAAGCTTTGGAAAAAGATCAATGAATATACGGCAGAGACCGACATTGACAGGGTGCTGCTCAGCTCTCCTGCAGTGATATGCGCTTTTTCCGGCGGCGCCGACTCTTCTGTTCTTCTTCGATACCTGAAATACAGGCTCGACGGGTGCGGCGTGCGCCTTGTGTGCGCTCATATGAACCATATGATACGCGGAGGCGAGGCGGAGCGCGATGAGGAATTTTGCCGAAAGGCGGCAGGCAGCCTCGGAATTCCTTTTTATGTAAGGCGCGAGGACATTCCCGCTATTGCAAAGCAGCGCGGAATGGGACTTGAAGAATGCGCACGCGAGAGACGGTATAAGTTTCTTGCTTCTCTCTCAGAAGAGCTTGGAGGTGCGGCAGTTGCCACTGCTCACAGTGCTACCGACAATATGGAGACTGTAGTGTTCAACCTTTGCCGGGGCTGCGGAACAAAAGGCGTCACAGGCATTGACCCTGTGCGCGGTATTTATGTTCGCCCCCTTTTGTGCTGCACCGCCGAGGAGATAAGAGAAGCTGCGGGGGATAACGGAATAGATTTTGTTGTAGACAGCACCAACGCAGATACAGGCTACACGCGCAATTATGTCCGGTCGGTGATAGTGCCGGCTATGCGCCGCCTTAATCCACGCGCGGACGACGCCGTACTGCGCCTTTCAGGCGTGGCAAGAGAGGACTGTTCTTTTATAGAGGATAGCGCGGAGAGCTTTCTGAGCGGGCGCGGTAAGGTGACAAAATCAGAGCTTTCCGATCTTCCCGAATCTCTTTTTGCAAGGATAGTGGGAATAATGTGGAGACGCGCTACAGGCTCGGCGACCGACCTGTCAAGAGTCAATATAGATGCGTGCCGCACGCTGACCCGCTCTCCTGACGGATACGGACGGGTCGATCTCGGCGGCGGATATTCATTTTTCTGCCACAAGGACAGCGTATATATTTCGACTGTCTCAAATGAAAATGAAGAAAGGCCTGAAAGCGTACCGCTTAGTATGTCCGGAGAAACAAGGTTCGGAAAATATGTTATATCCGTATCGCCTGACCGTCAAAATATTTACAATTTATCAACAGAAACAGCTGTGGATTTTGATAAAATATACGGTAAGCTATATGTAAGATGCAGAGAAGCGGGCGACACTGTTCTGTCCGGTAAGCTGCATAAGAAGCTGAAAAAGCTTTTTTGTGATAAAAATGTTCCGCAGAGAGACAGAGACACGCTTCCCGTGATATGCGACGATCAGGGCATCGTGGCTGTTCCCGGTGTGGTCTTACGAGACGGGACGGCGCCGAAGTCGGGCACGACGGGTGTTATTTATATTTATACTTTGAAAAAATAAATCAAATTTCAGTTGGAGCAAGTCTGAAAACAGAGTTAAAATAAATTCGGCAGCACACCGTTTTCAGACACGATTCTGTGCCGCGCATTTCGCTGACGGCGAAACCGGAACAAGATCCAAAGAAAGGAATTGTCATAGATATGGAAAATCATTATGAGATATGGGACGATGACGTTGAGCGTGTGCTGATATCGGAACAGGAGCTTGAAGCTACGGTAGACCGCATCGCCTCTGAAATTGACAGAGACTATAGTGACAAAAGCCTGCTTATGCTGTGCATTTTGAAGGGCAGTATCGTTTTTATGGGCGATCTTATGAAAAAACTTACGATCCCCTGCGAGATCGACTGTATGAAGGTCTCATCGTACGGCAGCGGAACCGTGACAGGCGGCAAGATAAATATTCTTCTTGATCTGCACCGCAAAGATCTCAGCGAAAAGGACATACTTATAGTTGAAGATATTATTGACAGCGGCAGAACGCTGTCGTATCTTGTAGGATATCTGGAGCTGAACGGAGCGCGCAGTGTAAAAACGGTGGCGCTGCTTGATAAGCCCAGCCGCCGTGAGGTAGATTACAAGCCTGATTATGTGGGACTTGAGATACCTGACGAATTTGTTGTGGGATATGGACTTGACTATGCGGAAAAATATCGTACATTGCCGTATGTAGGTATTCTGAAGCCTGAAATTTATTCGGATCCCGTATGACGGTATATTAAATATTAATAAAATGATAACAATGATAACAATGAAAGGTATGGATATATAAGTGAAGAAAAACGGTTTTAAGATCGCCGTATGGTATGTCACTTTGATCGCAGTGGTCATTGTGGCGATCTCTCTTCTGTTTAACACGGGCAGCACGAAGAAGGAGTTGAAATACAGCGATATAATCAATTATTTCAAGGAGGAGTCTGTTGAGAGCTATACGGTCAACTACAACAAGGGCATTGTTGAGATGACTGTCAGCACTGCAACGGATGACGGCAATACTGTAAAAGAAAAGCTGGAGTACAGACTTGCCGATATAAGAACATTTCTTGAAGATATCAAGCCATATACGGAATATATCGACGAATATGACCGCGTGCCTGCCAGCGTGATTCCGTGGTGGGTAAGCTTTTTGCCATACATTATAATCGCCGTAGTATTTATAGTTCTGTGGTGGTATATGATGAGCCAGGCAACAGGCGGCAAGGGCTCGAAGATAAACAGCTTCGGCAAGGCGAGAATTCGCCCCGGTTCGGATAAGAACAGAGTATACTTCCGCGATGTTGCCGGTGCCGACGAGGAAAAGGCTGAGCTTGAGGAGATAGTAGAGTTCCTGAAGGAGCCTATGAAATTTTCAAAGCTGGGCGCAAAGATTCCCCACGGCGTATTGCTGATGGGCCCTCCTGGTACAGGTAAAACACTGCTTGCCAAGGCTGTTGCAGGCGAGGCGGGCGTTCCGTTCTACTCTATTTCAGGTTCTGATTTTGTAGAGATGTATGTCGGCGTGGGCGCGTCCCGCGTGCGCGACCTTTTTGAAACGGCAAGACGCCATCCCGCGTCCATAGTATTTATCGACGAGATAGATGCCGTAGGCCGTCAGAGAGGCACAGGACTCGGCGGCGGTCACGACGAGAGAGAACAGACTCTTAACCAGCTGCTTGTTGAAATGGACGGCTTCGGCTCTACTGAGGGTATCATAGTTATGGCGGCAACAAACCGTCCCGACGTTCTTGACCCGGCGCTGCTGCGTCCCGGCCGTTTTGACCGTCAGATAACCGTAAGCGCTCCCGACATCCGCGGACGTGAAGAGATCCTCCGCGTTCACGCAAGAAATAAGCCCCTTGAGGCTGACGTTGACCTTTCGGTCATTGCAAAGGGTACAAGCGGCTTTACAGGTGCAGATCTTGCTAACCTTTTGAACGAGGCTGCGCTGCTTGCGGCAAGAAAGAACAAGAGCCTTATAGGTATGAACGAGCTTGAGGACGCATTTACTAAGATAATCGCAGGTCCTCAGAAGAAGTCAATGCATATAAAGGACGAGGAAAAAGAAAAAACGGCTTACCACGAGGCAGGTCACGCAGTATTGTCCCACGTGCTGCCCCTTATGGATCCCGTGCATCAGATATCGATTATCCCCAGCGGCAACGCTCTCGGCTACACCCTGAATTTGCCTGAGGAGGATAAGCACAGCGTTTACAGAAACGAGCTGAAGCAGAAGATATCAATGCTGCTGGGCGGCAGAGTTGCCGAGCAGATTATTTTCGACGATTTCTCAGGCGGTGCGTCCAACGACATTCAGCGTGCAACTCAGATCGCGCGTAAAATGGTCATGCAGCTTGGTATGAGTGAGCTCGGTCCTATTCTGTTCGGTTCCGGTCACAGCGACAGCGAGGTGTTCCTGGGACGTGATTTCTCACACAACAGAGACTTCTCAGAGGCTGTTGCTGCAAAGATCGACGAGCAGGTCGATAAGATCATTACAGAGTCCTATAACGAGGCTAAGCGTTTGCTTACGGAGAATATCGACAAGCTGCACTTTATTGCTAAGTTCCTTGTTAAAAACGAGATCATGGACGGCGACCAGTTCAAGCGTGCCATGGAGGAGGACGGCGTAACCGTTGAGGAGCTCGAAGAAATGGTGGCAGAGAAGCGCCGCCGCAGCGAAGAGGAAAACGCTGCGAGAGCGTTGCAGATAGCTGAAAACGAACGCCGCCGCGAGGAAGAGCGCCGCAGAAACGGCGAGAGCACAGACGACAATAACGACGACAGATCAGACAGCGATAACGAAATAAGACATTAAAAAATGAATGCCCGCTTGCTGCGACAGACGCAGTAAGCGGGCGTTTTTTATTCTTTTGTGCGGATGGCAGTGGCAAAATGACTAAAAGTTAATAAATCAAAGAATAAATAAAACAAGATTAAAAATCTGTAAGGTGAAGAAAAAGAAGCTGCAAACCAAGGCTCCTTAGATTGTCAAGCCAAGTGCAA
>CAZBAR010000026.1:0-30154 GCA_964490165.1 uncultured Lachnospiraceae bacterium
TCTGCTCACAATGCTGGGCGCACCCTTTGCTAAGGCAGGAGAGGAGAGATAATTATGGCAAGAAAGGCTATGATACTTAAGCAGCAGAAGAAGCAGAAGTATTCTACAAGAGAGTACACACGTTGCAAGATCTGCGGCAGACCTCATTCCTATATGCGTAAGTACGGTATTTGCCGTATATGCTTCAGAGAGCTGGCTTACAAGGGCGAGATTCCCGGTGTAAAGAAGGCAAGCTGGTAATTGTCCCACCGACAATTACAGCTGTGCTTACAGCTCGTTCCGCACTGACAGGAATTGCTACGGCAATTAACCGTCGGTGAGCGGCCGCGGCAAAGCCGCGGCAGCAAGACAAAAACTTGCATGACAGGAGGATTATTAAAATGCAGATGTCTGATGTAATCGCGGATATGCTGACAAGAATCAGAAACGCGAGCAACGCAAAGCATGAAACAGTTGATATCCCCGCTTCCAATATGAAGAAGGCCATTGCAGACATACTTCTCAACGAGGGTTATGTTAAGGGCGTTCAGATCATTGAGGACGGTAAGCAGGGAGTTATCAGAATAACACTTAAGTACGAAGCCGGCAAGGCAAAGGTAATTCACGGTATCCGCAGAGTTTCCAAGCCCGGTCTGCGTATTTATTCCAACTACGAGGATATGCCCAGAGTTATGAACGGCTTGGGTATAGCTATCGTATCCACCTCTAAGGGCATAATGACCGACAAGAAGGCAAGAAGCATGAAGGTCGGCGGCGAGATCCTCGCCTTTGTCTGGTAAGGAAGGGGGTAGCTTAAATGTCAAGAATAGGTAGAGAGCCTATCACTATTCCCGCAGGAGTAGATGTTAAGATAGGTGACGAAAATGTCGTAACCGTAAAGGGACCCCTCGGTACTCTTTGCGAGCAGTTCTCCAAGGATATGACCATCGCAGTTGACGGCGCAACAATGACTGTTACACGTCCCAACGATGAGAAAGAGATGAGAGCTATCCACGGTCTTACCCGTGCACTTCTTTTCAACATGGTAACCGGTGTTACTCAGGGCTACGCTAAGAAGCTTCTGATCAACGGCGTCGGCTACAGAGCAGAGAAGTCCGGCAAGACTCTTACACTGAAGCTCGGTTACTCCCACGATGTATTCTTCGAGGAGTCCGACGACGTAACCTTTGAGGTTCCTGATGCGAACACAGTAATCGTAAAGAGCCCCTCTAAGCAGAAGTGCGGTCAGGTCGCGGCGCAGATCCGCGAGAAGAGACCTCCCGAGCCCTACCTTGGTAAGGGTATCAAATACGAAGACGAGCGTATCCGCCGTAAGGCCGGAAAAGCCGGTAAGTAATGAAAGGAGACATAAGGCATGGTTTCAAAGAAGGATAAGAATAAGCAGCGCCTTAAGAGACACGCAAGAGTACGCGGAAAGATCTCCGGTACTGCAGAGTGCCCCAGACTTGCTGTTTACCGTTCCAATAAGAACATTTATGCTCAGATCATCGATGATGTTAAGGGCGTTACCCTGGTCTCCGCATCCACTATCGAAGCAGGCTTCGAGGGAATCGGAAGCAACAAGGAAGCAGCTAAAAAGGTCGGCATGACCATTGGCGAAAAGGCTCTGGCAAAGGGCATCGAAACAGTTGTATTTGACCGTGGCGGCTATATATATCACGGACGTGTATCGGAGCTGGCAGCAGGCGCAAGAGAAGCAGGACTGAAGTTCTAAATCTCTCCCTCTTCCGGAAGACCGGTTTGTACACTGTTTAATTTCACTTAAAATTAAACATCAAAATTAGGAGTTAAAAAATGGCAAACAAATTTGATATAGCAGCCGATGAGCTCCAGGAAAGACTTGTAGTCGTAAACCGTGTATCCAAGACTGTAAAGGGCGGTCGTATCGCTCGTTTCGCAGCTCTTATGGTAGTCGGTGACGGCAAGGGTCACGTGGGCTACGGTCTCGGCAAGGCAGCCGAGGTACCTGAAGCTATCCGCAAGGGTATCGAGGATGCTAAGAAGAATATGATCGAAGTATCTCTTAAGGATACTACAATTCCTCACGAGGTTCTCGGTGAGTACGGCGCAGGCAGAGTTCTTCTGAAGCCTGCTGCACCCGGTACCGGTGTCATCGCAGGTAAGACTGTTCGTGCAGTTGTAGAGCTTGCAGGCATTAAGAACATTCGTGCTAAGAGCCTTCGCTCCAACAACCCCACAAACGTTATCAAGGCTACATTCGAGGGCCTCAAGTCTCTGAGAACTGTTGAGCAGGTTGCTAAGACCCGCGGCATCAGCGCAGAGCAGGTAACAAAGGGCTGAGGAGGTAAGAAAAAATGACAAAAGTAACTCTTACAAAGAGCCTTATAGGTGCAAAGCCTAACCAGAAGGCAACAGCAGCATCCCTCGGTCTGAAGAAGATCGGCGATGCTATCGTCCACGAGGACGGCCCCGTGCTGGACGGAAAAGTTAAGGTGATCTCTCACCTTGTAACCGTGGAGAAGGCGTAAACCACTCCAAACAAAAAAACTTCAATAAAACGTAAGGAGGAAAAACCATGAAGCTCCATGAACTTTCACCGGCAGCCGGCGCGGCAAAGCCCGCTTGGCGTAAAGGCCGTGGCGCAGGAAGCGGTAACGGCAAAACAGCAGGCAAGGGTCATAAGGGTCAGAATGCCCGTTCAGGCGGCGGCGTACGCCCCGGATTTGAAGGCGGCCAGCTGCCCCTTTACAGAAAGCTTCCTAAGAGAGGCTTTAAAAACAGATTTGCAACACATTACGCTATCGTAAATGTGGGCACACTTAACACTAAGTTTGAAAACGGTGAGACTGTAACTCTTGAGGCTCTTTGCGATAAGGGAATTATCTCAAAGCCCCTTGATGGTCTGAAGGTGCTTGCAGGCGGCGAACTCACTAAGAAATTAACCGTTGAGGCAAAAGTCTTTTCACAGTCAGCAAAAGAAAAGATCGAAGCTGTCGGTGGAAAGGCCGAGGTGAAGTAAAGTGTTTCAGACACTGAAGAACGCTTGGAAAATGGCGGATCTCAAAAAGAAGATACTCTTCTCTCTGTTTATTCTGCTTCTTTACAGAATAGGCGCACAGATCCCCGTACCTTTTCTCACAGCAGATCTTGCGGCACAGATGAATGAGGCTACAGCAGGCAGTATTCTGCAGTACCTCAATATCCTGTCCGGCGGCGCGTTCACACAGGCAACTCTGTTTGCTCTGGGTATCTCGCCCTATATTACCGCATCTATCGTAGTTCAGCTTCTTACAGTTGCTCTTCCCCCTCTTGAGCGTCTCGCACAGCAGGGTGAAGACGGTAAGAAAAAGCTTAACCAGATAACTCGTTATACAACAGTAATTTTGGCGCTTATAACCGCGATCGGTTATTACTTTATGCTCAGAAACTACAACTATCTTACAGATAAGAGTGTTTTTGCAGCGATCGTAATTGTCGCTTGCTACTGCGCAGGTTCTTCACTTGTAATGTGGCTTGCAGAGAAGATCAATGAAAGCGGTATCGGTAACGGTATTTCTCTCATACTCTTCGTAAACATCGTATCCCGCGGTCCCGCTATCGTAAATGCACTTGTAAATTACGCTACCGGCGCCAACACCAGCGTACCCCATTGGGCAGGTATCCTTATCACCGTAGGCAGCATTATCCTCGGTATATTTATGGTATGCCTCATCGTTTTCATCAACGATTCCGAGCGCAGACTTCCTGTTCAGTATGCTAAAAAAGTAGTCGGCAGAAAGATGTACGGCGGTCAGAGCTCAACTCTGCCCATCAAGCTGAACAACACCGGCGTTATGCCTATCATCTTCGCCAGCTCTATAGTCAGCCTCCCCGCTACTATCGGAATGTTCGTAAATCCCAAGGAGAACTCCTTCTGGGATAAGTTCTTCGATCTGTTCAGCACAGGTTCCTGGCTGTATGCTGTACTTACCCTTATTCTTATCATCGCGTTTGCATACTTCTACATTTTGATCTCTTTCAACCCTGTAGAGGTTTCAAACAACCTTAAGAATAACGGCGGTTCCATCCCCGGTATCCGCCCGGGTAGACCTACCAGCGACTATATCACCAAGGTTCTTAACAGAATCACACTCATCGGCGCGATCTTCCTGGCTTTCATTGCAGTATTCCCCATGATACTCAATATCGCGACAAGCAATGCAATGAGCGGACTCACCTTCGGCGGTTCATCTATAATCATCATTGTCGGTGTTGTTATAGAAACTGCTCGTGAGATCGAGGGTCAGATGACAATGCGTCACTATAAGGGCTTCCTTGAATAAAGAAACGGAGAAAGAGTATGGCAAGAAGTATTAAGCTTATACTTTTGGGTGCTCCCGGCGCAGGCAAGGGCACTCAGGCGGAGATCATTTCCGAAAAGTACGGCATTCCTGCGATCTCTACCGGAGCAATTATAAGAGAGGCCATTCAGAATGGCACCGAAATGGGCAAAAGCGCAAAAAGCTATACTGACGCCGGCGCGCTTGTTCCCGATGAAGTCGTTATCGGCATCATCAAGGAGCGTCTTGCTCATGAGGACTGTGCAAACGGCTTTATTCTGGACGGTTTCCCCCGCACCGTTCCTCAGGCGGCAGCGCTTGATAAAATGGGCGTGGAGATCACAGATGTAATAAGCATAGAGGTACCCGACGAAAGAATTCTTCAGCGTATGAGCGGCAGACGCGTTTGTAAAAAATGCGGCGCTACGTTCCATATCACTGATAAACCTTCCCCCAACGGCGACAAATGCCCCTGCGGCGACGAGCTCATTATCAGAGCCGACGACGCACCGGAGGTCGTTGCAAAGCGTCTTGAAACATACCATGAGGTAACAGAGCCCATTAAAGAGTTCTATGCCGAAAAGGGACTGCTCAAGATAGTAGAAGGTCAGGAGGCGCTGGAGGATACTACAGCTCTCACCGCTGCAGCTCTTGAGAGCTGAAAAAAAGAAGGCGGAATAAATGATCTATATAAAAAATCCCGAACAGATCAAAAAAATGCAACGCGCAGGCAGAATCACCGGTGAAGCTCTTGCTCTTGCCGGTGAGGCCGTGCGCGAAGGCATCACCACAGCGGCGCTGGATAAAATAATCCGCAGCTATATAGAAAAGTGCGGCGCAAAGCCCTCATTTCTCGGCTACGGCGGATTTCCCGGCAGCGCGTGCATCAGTATAAACGATGAGGTCATTCACGGCATCCCGTCAAAAAAGAGATATCTTAATGAGGGCGACATCGTGAAGATCGACGTGGGAGCGTTTATTGACGGCTTCCACGGTGACAGCGCAAATACCTTCCCCGTAGGAAAGATCAGCGACGAGGCAAAGCGGCTGATCGAGGCTACTAAGCATAGCTTCGAGCTTGGCGTTGAAGCTGCTGCAAAAGAGGGCGCCAGAATAGGCGACATCGGTGCGGCGGTCAACGGATATGTCGTGTCGCAGGGCTTTTCCACAGTACGCAAATACGTCGGTCACGGCGTGGGGCATGATCTTCACGAAGATCCCAGCGTTCCTAACTTTGGAACAGCGGGCAGAGGTCCCCGTATCTGCAAGGGTATGGTGATCGCCATAGAGCCTATGGTAAACGCAGGCGTCACCGGAGTTGTCGAACAGCCTGACGGCTGGACAGTCCTCACCGCAGACGGCAAGCTGTCTGCTCACTACGAGCACACGGTTGCAATCACCGAAGAGGGAGCACTGCTCCTTACAAAGGTGGATTGATGTATACGTTTGATGTATGCCGCGGTGCTATTGTCCGCTCCACAGCGGGGCGTGACAAGCACAGAATTTTTATGGTCACCGGTGCGTGCGACGACGGCAGTCTTTGTGTGATGATAGCCGACGGTGTACTGCATAAGCTGTCTGAGCCTAAGAAGAAAAATCTTCGTCACCTCGCGGTTTTAGCCGCCGCAGACGAGGAGAAAACCTCAGATCTTAATTCGGACAGCGCTCTCAAAAGCTTTCTTGAGGCATTTGAGGCGAGCGGTGATAACGGGAATTTATAAATTCCGCTATTTGTATTAAGTCAAAAGAAAGGCATCGGTCATAATTTTATGCCCAAAGATGACGTAATCGAATTTGAGGGTACCGTCGTTGAGGCACTGCCTAACGCAACCTTCAAGGTCAAGCTTCCCAATGAAATGATCGTAACTGCTCATATCTCGGGAAAGCTGAGAATGAATTATATTAAGATCCTGCCCGGCGACAAGGTAACGGTGGAGGTTTCCATCTATGACCCCACAAAGGGACGGATCACATGGCGTACCAAATAAGGTACTGTAGATTTTTATTGAAAGGTGGTTATTACTGTGAAAGTAAAGCCTTCCGTTAAGAAGATCTGCGAAAAGTGCAAGGTTATTAAGAGACACGGCCATGTAATGGTCATCTGCGAGAACCCTAAGCACAAGCAGAGACAGGGCTAAGTCGAACTGATTTAGTACCCCGGAACAAACAAAAATACCCGAAAGAGGTGAAATTAGCAAATGGCTCGTATATCAGGTGTTGATATTCCGAATCAGAAGCGTGTAGAAATCGCTCTTACCTATATTTACGGTATCGGTCTTAAGAGCTCCAAGGATATCCTGGCAAAGACCGGCATCGATCCCGATAAGCGCGCGAAGGACCTTACAGAGGATGAGGTTGCAAAGCTTCGTGACGAGATCGAAAACAACTACACTGTTGAGGGTGAGCTCCGTCGTGAGGTTGCACTGAACATCAAGCGTCTTGTTGAGATCAACTGCTATCGCGGCATCAGACACAGAAAGGGTCTTCCCGTTCGCGGACAGCGTACAAAGACCAACGCGAGAACCAGAAAGGGTCCCGCAAAAACTATAGCAAATAAGAAGAAGTAAAGGAGGAGCAGAGATAAATGGCTAACGTAAAGAAAACAGTCAAGAAGCGCCGCGACCGTAAAAACGTGGAAAGCGGAGCAGCACATATCCGCTCCAGCTTCAATAACACTATCGTCACCATCACAGACCTTCAGGGTAATGCAATTTCTTGGGCGTCTGCAGGTGAGATGGGCTTTAAGGGCTCAAGAAAGTCTACTCCCTATGCGGCACAGACAGCAGCAGAGACTGCAGCTAAGATCGCTATGGAGCATGGCATGAAGACAGTTGAGGTATACGTAAAGGGACCCGGAACAGGTAGAGAAGCAGCTATCCGTGCACTTCAGACCACAGGTCTCAACATCACCCTCATCAAGGATGTAACACCTATCCCTCATAACGGCTGCCGCCCTCCCAAGCGCCGCCGTGTATAATCAGTAAGGAGGATAAAAAGGTATGGCAAGATATACTGGACCTTCCTGCAAGCTTTGCCGCAGAGAAGGAAAGAAGCTGTTTCTTAAGGGTGACCGCTGCCTGACTGACAAGTGTGCCGTTTCACGCCGCGCAACCGTTCCCGGTCAGCACGGAGCAGGACGCAAGTCTGTTAAGGAATACGGTCAGCACCTCAGAGAGAAGCAGACTGCACGCCGCTACTACGGTGTACAGGAGAAGCAGTTTAAGAAGTACTATGTAGCAGCCGACAAGCAGGAAGGCATCGCAGGTGAAAACCTTCTGTCTCTGCTGGAGCGCCGCTTTGACAACGTAGTATACAGAATGGGTCTGGCATCCAGCCGTAAGGAAGCAAGACAGCTTGTTCGTCATGCACACTTCACCCTTAACGGCAAGAAGGCAGACATCCCCTCCATCATTCTGAAGGTCGGCGATGTAGTAGCCCTCAAGGAGAAGAGCCGTTCTTCCGAGAAGCTCAAGGGACTTATGGAGAATATGGCAAGCGTCAATGCTCCCAAGTGGCTTGAGGTCAACGCTGATGCAGCAAGCGCAAAGGTCATGGCTATCCCCGCACGTGAGGATGTAGACTTTGACTTCAACGAGCAGCTCATCATCGAGTTCTACTCCAAGTAATAACCTGCCTTGCAGACGCCGCACGGTCGGCATAGCCGCAGGAGTCAAGGCAGTCTCCCTATAACCGTGATACAGCGTCGCAAAAGGACCCCCACGCCCGAGGGGCGGGCGGGAAACATAAAGAAAATTAGGAGGTTGTTACAATGATCGAAATAGAAAAGCCCAATATTGTTACATTGGATGTCAGTGAAAACGGAGAAAAGGCTACATTTGTTGTAGAGCCGCTGGAGAGAGGCTACGGCATAACTCTCGGCAACTCACTTCGCAGAGTGCTGCTTTCTTCGCTGCCCGGCGTTGCAGTAACGAGCATCAAGATCGACGGCGTTCTTCATGAGATCTCTACTATAGACGGTGTAAAAGAGGATGTAACTGAGATCGTCCTTAATGTCAAAGGCATTACGGCGAAGCTGCATTCCGTTTCCTTGAAGAATACAGCGATCGATGTAACGGGTCCCTGTACAGTCACAGCAGGTGACATCAATCAGGACGCCGATATTGAGATCCTTAATCCTGACCACGTGATCGCAACACTTGGCGAGGGTGTACGCTTCCATATGGAGCTGACCTTCCAGAAGGGTCGCGGCTACGTTTCACAGGAAAGAAACAAGCAGATATATGCTGACGAAAATCAGGGTATGTCCGCGCCTATCGGAACAATATTTACAGATTCGATCTACACTCCGGTGTACAATGTAAACTATAACGTTGAGAATACCCGTGTCGGTAACATCACAGACTTTGACAAGCTCACTGTCGAAATACTTACCAGCGGTACTATCTCAGCAAAAGAAGCGATTTCGCTCGGAGCCAAGATACTCAACGAACATCTCAACTTGTTCGTAGATCTGTCGGACGAGGCTAAGAACGCAGAGATCATGGTCGAAAGCGTTGCAACCGTAAAGGAAAAAGTTCTTGAGATGACCATTGAGGAGCTTGACCTGTCCGTACGTAGCTTCAACTGCTTGAAGCGTGCGGGCATTGACACGGTGGAAGATCTTGTAAGCCGTACCGAGGAAGAGATGATCAGAGTCAGAAACCTCGGAAAGAAGTCGCTGGAGGAAGTAATCGCAAAGCTTCATTCGCTCGGACTTGAGCTGAAGCCTGAAGACGAATAATTCCCCCATGCCTCACAGGAGTGAGGAAACAGTATTGCGAAAAGGAGGACATCAACAATGCCCGGAACAAGAAAGCTCGGCAGAACCACAGCACAGAGAAACGCTATGCTTCGCGGAATGGTAACCTATCTTCTTGAGAACGGTTCCATCGAGACAACTCTCACCCGCGCTAAGGAAGTGCGTGCTATGGCCGAAAAAATGATAACCCTCGGCAAAAAGAACACTCTTGCTTCACGCCGTCAGGCACTTGCATACATCACTAAGGAAGATGTTGTAAAGAAGCTGTTTGATCAGATCGCCCCCAAGTATGCGGACAGAAACGGTGGCTACACTCAGATCTATAAGCTGGGACCCCGCCGCGGTGACGCAGCAGAAATGGCGCTCATCAAGCTGGTTGACGAGGACTAAGTCAATAAATATAAAAGCACCTGCTTTCGCAGGTGCTTTTTGATGTTGAGAGGACGCACGCATTAGGCACACATTAGGCACGCATTAGGGGGTACTTTTTGAGGAAAAGTACCCCCTAAGACCCCCGAAAACCTTTTTTCGATAAATATTTTTCAAAAGTTTTTGAGGGTTTTTAGGGCAACTTTTTTCAAAAAGTTCCCTAAATGGGTTTCAGGGCAACGCCCTGATACTTAAACAACTAAGGGGGATATTCCTTAAAAATCTCCCTTAGTCGTTTCTCTTATACGTACTTTATATCCAACGACCCGAATGACACGTCGCTTGTGATGTTCAGGCAGTACGGCGCATCGTCGTATGGGCGGCCCTTGATGGTCACCGAGCCGAAGGCGGTGTCTCTTGTCTCGGTCACGCGAACAGTGCGGGGGATCAGCAGCGTCAGGCTGGCAAATGCTATATCGGTACTCAGCGAAGCGCCTTCGCCTACCATAGCTATGTCTGAAAAATCTATAATAAAGCTTCCGAACATTGTGTCAACAGATCCACCGTGCAGAACATTGCCGTCAAAAATTACGTGGTCGGAGGAAAAAGAGCCGTCATAATGAATGTATCCGTTTTCGCAGCGCAGCTCTCGCGCGGCACCTTTTCCGCGGTTTATCCTGATTTTCCTGATCTTCAATCCCTTTGAAAACACGGCGGACAATCCCCATGCTATAAAGAATACGCCGATGATAAACCATTTGCCGGAAAAGTTCTCAGGTATGACATCGATATTACAAAGCAGCAGGTAAACGCCGAATGCTGTAACAGATATGTTAAATGCTTTGGGATGCTCACATATGCCCATCATTCCGAAACATATAATAGCCGAGGGCCATATTATATCCCAAAATCCCCACGGAATTATATTTGTAGCGTTTTTCAAAATGAGCATTGCTCCGATAACTATAATAAATATGCCGCTCCATATCTTGCCGAGGGATACACCGCCGAAATCAAAACCAAGGCGATATTTTCTTGTTTTCTTCTTCTTTTTCTGCGTGTATTCTTTGGCTTCAGTGCGCTCGGTAACTTCGGCTGTTGCTGTCGCGCCCGGTTCTTTGCCCAACAGCTCGTCTGTGGAAATACCGAATACCTCAGCCAGCACGGGGAGAATAGAAATGTCGGGGCAGGTGTATTCGTTTTCCCACTTGGATACCGCCTGCGGGCTTACCCCTACTGCCTGCGCCAGTTCCTCCTGCGTCATACCCGCTTCCTTGCGCAGTCGCCTGATCCTTTTTCCGATGCTTTCTGTAGTGTCCATAACGAACTCCTTTCGTCCTTGCTTTTTGTAATGCCAGTATATCACATCCGTGCGATTTTGTCCATAAAACGTATTGATATGTACAAATTCAACCACCGGTTTAGAAAAAAACACGGTGGTTGAGCGAAAAATGTCGTTATTTTGCGGTATACTTCATATAAACTTCGCCGTTTTCAAGGCTTTTCCACAAAAACAGTCCGTCCGCCAGCGTCATATAGCTGTGGGGAGAATTTTCTTTCGGTATTGAAACAGAGCCGGGATTCATATAAATAAAGCGATCATGCTCGGCGCATTTCGGCACGTGGGTGTGCCCGCACAGCAGGATATCACCATCAGTAAGCGGAGGCGGGGTGTCCTCTCCGTATTTATGACCGTGGGTGGCATAGATCGTGTTTTCCCCTGCGCAGAGTACGGCATAGTCTGCCAATACGGGAAAAGGCAGTACCATCTGATCCACCTCTGCTTCGCAGTTGCCGCGAACGCAAAGGATATTCGGCGCAAGCGCGCTTAGTATTTCTATAACTTTTTTCGGTGCGTAGTCTCTCGGCAGATCATTTCGCGGACCGTGATACAGAAGATCACCCAAAAGCAACAGCCTGTCGGCGTGCTCGGCTTCGTACGCATCCGCAAGGCGCGAGCACCAGTAGGCGGAGCCGTGAATATCGGACGCTATAAGTATTTTCATTCCGTCAGACCCTTTACCTTTTTAGCTTCTATACAGTTTATCTTTATTCCCTGCGATGCAAAATTTCTCTCGTATTCCGTCTCAATATTTGTCTCTGCCCGATCGCTTGAGTGCAGATCGCGGCTTTCAAAGGTCACTTCAAAGCTCTCGCAGTTCTTTATAGCCTCAACGGAAAAATCAAACAGCTCTACATTGTCGGTCTTAAAGCAAAATGTGCCGCCGGTAGTAAGCAGACGTACATATTCCTTTAAGAAATCGGGATGTGTAAGTCTGCGTTGTGCATATCCGCTTTTTGTCCACGGATCGCTGAAATTCGCGTATATCGCCTCAAAGCAGCCGTCGGGGAAGTATTCAGCAAGGTGCGAAGCGTCCCGATTCATAAATCTGACGTTTCCGCGCTGCTCCATAGGGATATCCCAGCGCACTCCGTCATAAACGGTGCCGTCGGGCGCCTTCCAGCCGCCGTGAAAGTCAAGCTTTCCGAGTCCCCTGTCCTCGGCATATTTTTCCGCTGCCACGACGATAACGTCGTCAACACGTTCCATGGCAATGTAATTATAGCCGTCGTCCCTGCGGGAAAGCTTGCGTATAAATTCGCCCTTTCCGCAGCCTATTTCAAGGCGCAGAGGGAGATTTTTGTCAAAACAGCAGCTAACACCGCTTTTTATGTCATCATCGCTGATAAACAGGGCATTTAGTGCAAGAAGTCTTTCACTTCCTCTGCGTTTTTTTCTCATTCTCATATTGAAAAACGTCTTTCTTTTTGATAGAATATAGATTAGAGGATATTTCTCTTAATAAAGGCAAAAATTACCCCGAGAAGTCCTTTATCATTAAAAGTATAGCATATCGGAAAGGGAAAATCCATAGATTTTTAATATTTCAGGGCAGGAGGGGACGGCTTGAATATAAAAGACTTTGCAGCAGCAATTGCTGACGAGCTTTGCAGCCGCGGTATTACCCGCGAGGAAGCAAAAAAGCATACTCTCACGTTGATAAAAACGCTTACCGAGGACGATGTACGGGAGATCACCGAATACAAAAGCAATGCAGATTTCGCTGAGCTGTCCGACAGTCTTGCGGAGCTTATAATAAAGAAACGGAAAAAGCGGGAGACTGCCGGTGAGGCTGATATGCCCGCCGTAAAGTCAGACGGGTCTGCGAAGGTCGCGGATATTTCCGACATCGGCGCAACGCGGTCCTTTGACCTTGTGCAGCACAGGACTGCGGTTGATGATACGGATATGACGCAGACAACGGTAGGAACACCGGTCCAGACAGGAGAGGATACCGTCCCGCAGGAAATATATCTTGAGGAGGGTACAGCTATCCGCGAAAAGGTAGTGCTGACCCCGCGCGGAAGAGGCTTTTTTATAGCTATCGCCGTGCTTACGTCTCCGCTGTGGATAAGCCTCGCCGCCTTTGCTCTGGCAATTTTCGGACTGAGTATTGCGGCTTTGTGCGTGCTTATAGGCGCATCTCTCTGCGCTGTGTTTCTGGAGACTGCGTGCGGAGGCGTGCTGACACTGGTAGGCTTGATCTGGGGTATAGCTCAGATCTTTACCGCGCATATAGGCATAGGAATATACGAAATGGGATTGGGAGTTGTCATAGGCGGTGTCGCCTTAGCGCTTGGAATTCTTATATACAATTTTGCAGTAGTAGTGCTTCCGCGATTTCTCAGGCATCTTATCAGCTTTGAGGGCTACTGCCTCAGACGGGTAGGACCTATGCTTGACAGAATGAGAGAGGAGTGTAACCGCCTGTGAAACGACGTTCAAAGCTCTTTCTTATAGTTTCGCTCATACTTGTGGGCGTCGGCGCTGTGCTTTGCATAGCGGGATATATCGTAGGAAACGTTCGCGGCGAACAGCTTTTTGCTGATAAGCTTGAGGGCGGCGAGAGGGGATATACATACGAATTCAAGGACGGCGATCTTGATATTCTGAAGCTCAATGTGGATGATGCCGACATCAATATTATCGGCGGAGCAGATACGCCGCATATCGAGATAATAGATTTCAACGAAAGCCTGTATACCCTGGAAATATCGGGCGCTATGGTCACCTTCAGACAGTCTCCCGATTTTTCCTCAATTGCCTCATTTTGGGAGGGAGGCTTTTCCTTTAAGGGACTGCGTTACTTCTTCCATCCCGGCACGGGACGCGGAGAGGGAATTATCAATATTTATATAAACGAGGATGAGTATATAAAGGTGTTTGACCTTACCTCGCAGTCGGGAAAGATAAGCGTATCCGATGTAGACAGCGTCAGTGACTGGCAGCTGCACCCCGGCAGCGGCGGTGTTTCTATGAAAAATATTTCAAATGCCTCCACAGTTAATATCACATCTCAGGTAACCGGAAGTATTGATATCCTCATTGACAGACTTAAAAGCGAAAACGTAAATATCACTGCCCCGGAAGCAAAGCTTAACGTAAAAAAGCTTGATTTTCGTGTGCTTAATGTGCAGCAAAGTCACGGCATTATTGATATTGACTGCGCACCTGCCGACAGTGAGTATACAGTTAATGTTGTTACATCAGGTAAGCTGACGGTTGACGGTGAAAGCTACATAGATACCTATAAATATCCCGAAAAGGATAAGAATGCGACGCAAAGCGATAAAAATAACGGCGATGACGAGAAGACAGTATCATCTGTCAGCATAAACACCTCCGTTTCTTCCGCAGACGCATCGACGACCCTTAATATAGACACAACACATATAGAAAACGACAAAGAAAAAGAAAAAGAAAAGGATGATTAAATTAAAATGAAGTACACCTATAAGACTCGCGGCACTTGCTCAACTGAGATAAGCTTTGAGCTTGAAGACGGAAAGCTGCATAATGTTTCCTTTCTGGGCGGCTGCAACGGAAATCTTAAAGCTATTTCTAAAATAGTGGAGGGTATGGAGGCTGACAAGGTCTCCGAGGTCTTCCGCGGCAATACCTGCGGATTTAAGAAGACATCCTGTGCAGATCAGCTCTCGCTGGCGATAGATAAAGCTCTCAGCGAGGCGGAGGTCGTTCAGTGAGCACACGTCCCTACCCAAAGGCTGCCGTAAACGAAAAAGCCGAGGCAAGACTTCGCGAGGGACACCCTTGGGTGTTCGGTGACGATGTTATATCCTCAGACGGGTGCACAGACGGAGAGATCTGCGATGTGTACAGCAGCCGCGGCAAATGGCTCGGCGCAGGATTTTTCAACAGTATTTCAAAGATCCGTGTCCGTGTGCTTTCATACAATGCCAATGACCGCTTTGACGAAGCCTTTTGGCGTCGCAGGGTGAAGTATGCCGTAGATTACAGACGCACCGTTATGGGCAGCGACTTTAATTGCTGCCGGCTTATATTCGGTGAAGCAGATTTCTTTCCTGGACTTACGGTAGATCGCTTCAGCGATGTTTTAAGCGTTCAGTGCGCCTGTCTCGGTATTGAGAAAATAAAGGACAGCCTTTACACCATGCTTGTTGAGGAGCTGAGAGAGGGCGGCGACGGTATCACGGCGGTTTACGAGCGCAACGACGCATCCGTCCGCCGGCTTGAGGGACTTGACAACTACACCGGCTACTGGCTCGGTGCAGGTCTTTCCGAGGGCGCAGGTCAGGTGGATATCGTTGAAAACGGCATAAAATATACCGTTGACTATATAAACGGGCAGAAAACAGGGTTTTTCCTCGATCAGAAGTACAACCGTCAGGCAGTAGCGAGAATAGCCCGCGGCAAAAAGGTGCTTGATTGCTTTACTCACACAGGCGCGTTTGCACTGAACGCTGCCGCCGCAGGTGCTTTGCACGTTGACGCGGTAGACGTTTCAGCCGATGCTGTTGAAATGACGCGAAAAAACGCCGAGACAAACAGACTTTCTGATAAAATGGGTTTCATCTGTGCCGATGTGTTTGAGCTTCTTGAAAAAATGCTCAGCGAGAAGCGGCGTGATTATGACTTTATCATTCTTGACCCTCCCGCCTTTACAAAAAGCTCTCACACAGTAAAAAATGCTGTCAGAGGCTACAGAGAGATCAATACCGCAGCAATGAGACTGCTGCCGCGCGGCGGCTATCTCGCGACCTGCTCATGCTCTCACTTTATGCGGGATACTCTGTTCTGTCAAATGCTGCATGATGCGGCAAAGGACGCCGGTGTTCGCCTGCGTCAGATAGAGGCAAGACAGCAGTCCCCCGATCACCCTATTTTGTGGAGCGTACCGGAGACGGACTACCTGAAATTCTATATTTTCCAGATAGTCTGAGTATACACTGCGTTAGTCGTCAATTTCGGCAAGCATATGTATATACCACCGGGGCAATATTGAGTCTTGGGTAAATAGTGTTTATATTTGGTTTTTTAGAGTCTTTATTTTGCTTTATTATGATGATACAATATCCGCGTGGCGGCTATTGATGACTAGAAGCTGATGCTTCGCAGTTAATCCATTTATCTGAGATTTTTCGAGTTCTAAACGAGGTAAGCACATTCCGCTGCGCGGAAGTGCGGGGCAGCGCCCCACATAATATTATCTTTGTAAATCTTTAAGGAGAAGGACGCAAAAGACGTCCCCTATATCCCTATGTACAATATTAAAACAAACAATGCGGAGTTTGAGCTTCGCGCAATTGAAAAAGGCATATTCCGTGTGCGCGTTTCTTCAAACGGAGAATACACCGAAAGCCTTCTGTCACGCTACAATATTCTCCGCGAGAGCGGAGAGGACTCCGAAGCGGTCTTTGACGGTGAGACGCTTACGCTCGGCGGCGTATCTCTCAAAGTTGAGAACGGTGCTCTTACTCTCAGCGGCACAAAGGAAGACGCTGTGATCACCTTTGACGGCTACGAGGGCGCGCCTTACAAGAACAAGGGCTTTACCCTGTCTGTATCTCTCAGCGAGAGCGAGCGTCTTTTCGGTCTCGGCGACGAATCCAGAAAGAGCATTTCCCGTCGCGGCACCGTTGCCCGTCTTGATATGAGAAATGTTGCGTCCTACGGACCGATGCCTTTTATTATGTCAACAAACGGCTGGGGACTTCTGCTTAACTGCACCTATGCATCTACATTTGACTGCGGTGCTGCTGACAAGGATCATCTTGTTATCTCCTCTCACAAGGGCATGGTGGATTTCTACCTGTTTGTACCTGAGAGCGGCGCGCTCAAGGATATTCTTGCACTTCAGGGCAAGATAGCAGGTACTCCCATACTGCTTCCTAAGTTTGCATACGGCTATACATTTGTTCTTAACGAGCAGACCAACGCGCGCGAGATGCTGTATGACTGCCTCAACTTCCGCCGCGAGGATATTTCCTGCGATATGGTGGGACTTGAGCCTCAGTGGATGACAAATCACTATGACCGCTCCATAAACAAAAATTGGAGCGAGGAGCGTTTCTACACTCCCGGCTGGATGCCCGAGGGCTACAGCGGAGAGGATACCTTCTTCTATACCCTGCGCGAGATGGGCTTTAAGTTCAGCCTGTGGCTCTGCCAGGACTACGACCTGCTATTTGAAGAAGAAAGACAGTGCGGCGAGAGAGCGAAGGAGCTGGGTAAGGAATATACATATGAGGGCGCTTCTATTCTTGACCCCCACCTTGCATGTCCCCAGTATATGGACGGACTTACAAACCGCGATGTACCGTGGTTTGATCACCTTAAAAAGTTCTGTGATAACGGCGCTTCCGCATTTAAGCTCGATGGCGCATTCCAGACAAACGACCACCCTGACAGACTGTGGGGCGGCAAGTATTTCGACGATGAAGTACACAACGTTTATCCTGTTCTGTACGTAAAGCAGATGCAGGAGGGCTTCTCCAACCACACAGGCAGACGTGCGGTTATCTATACTCCCTGCCTTTACGCAGGCTCCCAGCGCTACGCCGCTTCATGGGCGGGCGATACAGGCGGCGGCTTTGACACCGTTGTGGCAATGCTGAACTTCGGCCTTTCCGGACACTCCAACGTCACCTGCGATATGGAGGTTACTACTAAAGAGGGGATCCACTACGGCTTCCTGTCTCCCTGGACACAGCAGCTTGGCTGGCGTACATGGCATCAGCCCTGGTTCCTCAGAGATGAGCTGAGTGAGTGCATTCGTTACTATTCTCACCTGAGAAACAGCCTGTTCCCGTACATCTATTCAATGGCTCACGTTGCGGCGGAAAAGGCTCTGCCTATTACCCGTGCACTGTCCCTTATGTATCCCGATCATCCCGAGTACGACTACGTTGCAAACTCCTATATGTTCGGCGACAGCCTCCTTGTTGCAGTGTTCGATATGAAGCTTACTCTGCCTGAGGGCAAGTGGGTAGACTTCTTTACCGGCGATGTTTACGAGGGCGGCCAGGTCATCGACTATAAGATCCCCGAGGGACGCGGCGGCGCGCTTATGGTAAAGGCGGGCAGCGTATTCTGCACTATGGACTATCAGAAGTACATCGAGCAGGCTATTCCCGAAAACTATCATATCAATGTATATCCCGGTGCTGACTGCGACTTCACTCTTTATGAGGACGACGGCTACACCTATGACTACCGCGACGGTAAAATGGCAACTACCCGCATAGCTGTTGAAAACAGCACAGATAAGTCCTTTAACCTTACAGTCTATAAGAGAGAGGGCTCATTCGATGGCAGAGAAAAGACCGCGGAGTCTCTTATGTCCGATCCCGAGATCCCCGCAATGGGCGATGTAACAAGCTTTGACGTTACAGTGTTCGGCGAGGCAAAGAGCGTGAAGCTCGGCGGAGAGAATGTAGAGTTTGCAGTTGAAAACGGCAAGACTACCTTTGCAGTGTCCAAGGATGCGCACAGAGAGGGCAACCTGACCTTTACGGTGGAGATGTAATTTAGCATATTAGCATAAATAATAAAAAAAGCGGCAGTCTTAAAGCGCGTGAGCCATAAGGAAATATCCCTAAAATGTGACTTGCGCCAAGCAGACGAAAAAATGAAAAACGCTATGCAAAAGGTTCGTCCGATTGTATGGCGTTTTTCTTTTGCTCTATGTGAGCGATTTGAGTTTTCAACTATCCGCAGGCATCGATCTCAGGGGAATTTGTCCCAATAAGCATTTTTTCAAACTTTACATAAGTTTGTATTGCTTGGACGATTTGTAAATACGGTAGATTTTTTCACTTTTGCTTGATAAAATAAAATGTGTAATAAGTGAAAATGTTTCCGCAGAGCCTTTTTAAAAAGAAATTTGAATTATTTTGAAAACAGGTGAGGTTTTTCAGCTTTCTGACAGACTAATAAGTGTAAGGACAAAATCCTTGCAAGTCTTGCGAAAGGAGTATGGGCATGGATAACGGTGCAAGTAGCTACCGCCGTTACTTGAACGGTGACGAGAATGGTTTTGTCGAAATAGTAGAACAATACGGCGCAAACCTGATTTTTTTCATCAACGGATTTGTCAGGGATATTGATGTAGCCGAAGATTTGATGGAAGAAACATTCTGCGATCTGATTTTCTTCAAAAATCGGTATAAGGGGAAATCTTCGTTCAAAACATATCTTTTTACTATCGCGCGAAATAAAGCAGTAACGTATTTGAAGAAACGATCTCGTATAGCCCAATTGCCGATAGAAGATTATGACGCGGATTTAGTAGGCGCCTGTAATCTTGAAAACGCTGTTATTCAGGACGAAGAAAAAAAGCGACTCTATTCTGCTATGAAAAAAATCAATCCCGATTACCGTGCAGTTCTTCATCTGCTGTATTTTGAAAATATGTCGTATGATGAGGCGGCTTTCGTACTTCGCAAGAGCAAAAAACAAATCAACAATCTTGCTTACAGAGCAAAACAATCTCTGAAAGCCGAAATGAAAAAGGGAGGTTTCATTTATGAAAACCAGTAATGAGTGGATTCGTGACATCCATGAAAAAGCCGATAAACGCTTTGCGGAACAAAAAAGGAAAAGAAAAATCATTGCCGAAATTTCTTCATTAACTGTGTGTCTGGCTTTGGTTTTGTGTTCTGTTTTTGCTATGCCGGGTCTGATTGGGAACAACGGCCTTACAGTGGTAGAGTCCGAAGGCTCAGGCACAAACCAAACACTTGATAACGCTCATAATATCAGCGCCGATCATCCAAATCATTCGGATGATCCGGTTATTTCAGCACCGGATTTCGTGGATAGTTCAAAAAATCCGAGCGTTGATACGCCTTCAAACATGCCGAGCGGCAGCCAAAATGATGATCCTGCCGTGAAGAAGTTGTTTAGTGCAAATAAAATCATAAGCCGGATCTCCGGAGCCCCGAAATATCGCGACCCGGGCGATCACCATAAGGAGCTTTGGACGCAAACGCAGATCACAGAGTATTTCGGCGTTGATCTGACTGCCTTATCTCCATATATGTCTGCTGATTTAACATATTCACAAAATTATGATTTCGAAATTTTGTTCCATAACAGCGGCGAGATAGTAGAGGATCATCAAACGTTTGTTTATTCGGGAAGAAATAACAGGAAAGTCGAAGTGCTCGTCAGCAGGATCGCTACGCCATATGATAGCATTTATGAATTGGAAACAAGCAGTAAAACACCTGTGGGAGACATCGAAGTATTATTCGGCGTAAAACCGAACAGCAAGGATTTTTCAAAATACGATTTTATTTACGCTGATTTTGAGGCTGGCGGACTGTATTATCGGGTGGAGGCAGACAATCTGACACCAAATGAATTTTATGAAATTGTGAAAGGAATTACGAGACTTAAATGACATTTATCTCTTAGTTCAAACGGCTGTCATACAGAAAATATGATGCACATAAGAAAAGCCGCCGTTTGGGCGGCTTTTCTGAGCTTGTCGAAAAAGTCCATAGAAATAGCAAAATGCACAAAAGGGGATTTCGACCGCTGCGGCGGTCTGACCAAGAACTTCCCCCCTATGGCGGGAAGTACGACTCTCTGGCCCCCGTGAAGTCAGCACCTTCCGCGTCGCGGAAGTGCGGTTTTCGCTCTTTGCGAATGGGCGCGTACTTACGTGTAGCGGAATGTAGTAAACCCACAAGCTCCCCAAAAAGCTTGACCAAAACTTTTAGTAATTTTGCTACCGCCATATAGTTTATCGACAGTCTGAACGCTCCCGCTTGAAGCATTGCTTCAGGCAGGAGCGTTGTGCTTTGCTGCCGCTTTCAAAAAGAGCTTATCGCCTGTTCGGGGCTCAGATCCTTATTAAGCAGATCATACAGTAATGACTGCATACGAGGTATGAAAAAATAATCAGGTACGTCAAATCGTGACAAAGATATTTTTCTGAACAGATCCAACAGCTTTCGCGAAAATTTACCGTCCTCTGCAAAATGTACAATACATTCCCGAAGCTCGCTTGCAAGTAATATGCGGATCTCATCAACGTCAACCAGACAGTCGACTATAGCTACGGCATCAGTCTCAGAAAGCTTTCCGTCCTTGACCAAACAAACCAGTTCATTGAAAAAAGCTTCTCCGTATTCATTTACGTTCAATTCATCTGCATGGCAATATGCGCTTATAAGTGTTTTCATATAAATTCTCCTTATTAACTCATATAGATCAGCTGTAATATTCAGCCTGTGCATCCCAAAGCGATCTGTACAGTCCGTCATCGTTTTTCAAAAGCTCATCATGACTTCCCTCCTCGGCAATAACACCGCCGGACAGAACTATGATCTTATCGCAAAATCTGCACGAAGAAAGTCTGTGTGAGATATATACAGCAGTCTGACCGTCAATGATCTCCTGAAATTTTGAATAAACTTCATATTCGGCAATGGGATCAAGCGCCGATGTAGGCTCATCAAGTATTACGCAGCCGGGCTCGTTGTATACAGCTCTCGCAAGAGCAATTTTCTGTGCTTCTCCGCCTGATATCTCCACTCCTCTGTTATCATAGCTTCGATACAAATAAGTATCCAAACCATCCTCCAGTGTGTTAAATCTGGCGCCGAAGCCGCACTTATTCAAAGCGTCAACCGCACGCACTCTGTCAATTTGATTACCGAAAGAAAGATTTTCACCGAGAGTAAAAGCAAATATTTTGAAATCCTGAAATACGGTGCCAAGCAGTTTTGTATATTCTTCAAAGGAGTAGTCCCAAATATCCGTACCGTCGAGCAAAATACGCCCCTTTGTCGGCTTATACAGACGGCACAAAAGCTTTACTATAGTCGTTTTGCCCGAACCGTTCAATCCTACCAAAGCCACCTTGTCACCGGGAGAAATTTCAAAGGTCACGTCCTCCAGCACATAGTTCTCGCATCCCGGATATTTGAACGCAACGCCCTCAAAGCTTATAGAGCAGCAACTCTCCCTTGAGACATGAACCGCCTCTGCGGCATTTTTGTTTCCCTCCTCGGGAAGGTCGAGAAATTCAAAGTATTTTTTCATATACTTGTTGTTAAAAACAAGTGATTTTATCTGACTTATAAGTCCTCCGAAGACGCCTACAAGCATTGATGAAGTAGTGATGTATTTTCCGATGCTGCCGACCGTAATACCGCCGGAGATGCATACACCGATCATAACGATGTAAAGCACTGCAGAGAGAATATTAGTCGCTATCTGCGTCAATGCAATATATTTCATAGTGCTTGTTTGCGTGTCGATCACAATTTGGTCTGTCTCATCCAGTTCCTTTGAATGAGCGTTGTAAACATATTTGCCAAGGTCAAAAATGCGGATATCCTTACCTGACTGATAGTTTTCGTATAGATCTGTATAGTAATTGTATATCTCATTGTGCTTTATAAACTTGTTATTCATATCAAAGTACAGTGCCTGCGTTTTTCCGTCAGCAAAATATTTAATACAAATAACAGTGATAATTCCGACAAAATAAACGATCTTCAGCTTGCCGGAAAACTCATTTGAGAATATCAGCTCGCCGACGATGGTACAGGCATAGATTATATTTGATATACTGGATATTATTCTGGTAATAAAAGCGTTGAAGTAGTGTAGATTAAAACCATTATGATTAGTAGAGTCTATATAGGTCGTAAGCGCGTGTATCTCGCTGTTTTCCATATACTCGTATTTCATCTTCATAGTCTTTTCCGACCGCAGCATACGCTCGTTTGTAAAAAAATAATTACTGCGCAGATCTTTTATGCGATTCAAAAACGCAATGAACAATGAAAAGATCGCATTAAACAGCAGAATAAATACAACAGTGCCCCATGTTTTGCTTTTGTCAGCGCCGATAAGTGAATCAATAAGCATTGCGGAAGCATAGACATTTACATATGTCTGCAAAGGGCTGATAAATGAAATAAAAATATTCTGTAATGTGTAGATCTTATCAAGCTTAAAAAGTGCCCTGAGTCCGCGGAGAGTAAGCTTTATATTTTCTTTTATGCTTTTCATCTTAAACCTCACTTTTGTAGTAAGAGCTCTGCTTTTCAAACATTTCGCTGTAAAGCCCGCCTGCCGCTACCAATTCCTCATGCGTGCCGACTTCGACGATCTCGCCCTTATCCATAACAAATATTCTGTCGCAGAACTGGGTGGACGCCAGACGGTGAGAAATATAGATAGTTGTTTTCCCCTCGGAAAGCTCGGCATATTTCTGATACAGGTCTCTTTCTGCCAGAGCATCAAGTGCTGCGGTAGGCTCATCCAGAATCAGGATGGGTGAGTCGCGGTAAATTGCCCTTGCAATAAGAAGCTTCTGCTTTTCGCCTCCCGAAAGGTCTATTCCGTCTTCGTTAAGCTGCTTGTTAAGCTTTGTGTGTATGCCGTTTTCAAAAGACATTACCTTATCGTATATACCGACGGTTTTCAGCGCCCATATCACGCGCTCAGTATCGGTTTCTTCTTCTGACTTACAGGAAACATTATTTGATATTGAGATCGGCAGGAAGGTGAAATCCTGAAAGACTGCGGAAAACATAGAATAATATTTGTATATATCGTGATCCATCATATTTCTGCCGTCTATATACACATTGCCCTCAGTAGGAGTGTACAGACCGCATAAAAGCTTTACGAGAGTTGTTTTTCCTGCTCCGTTGAGTCCGACTATAGATATGTTTTCACCCGGTTTTATGTTAAAAGAAATGTTTTTCAGTGTATTTCCCTCGGCGGTGGGATATTTGTATGATACATTATCCATACGTATCTCGCAGCCGCCGTGGCTTATTTCAACCGTATCGCCTCCGTCGCGCTTTTTGTGTTCAGGATAATCGATACACTCTCTGTAATCGTTTAGCTGAAAGCTTATTCCGCTGAGATCGGAAAATGTATTGATTATACCGCCTATCATTGTGGCATAGCTGCCTACAGCGGCAATGTACAGCACAAAGTTATCAACGGTGATCTGCTCCTTCAGAACCATTGTTATCAAAACAAAATAGGCAACTGAGTCTCTGGCAAGTATAAGCAGCACATCAACAAAGCTTGAAAGTGAATTTTTGCCGGCAACTTTTACATTCCAGCTCATACGTTCTTTCATCGTGCTTCTGTATTTTCCGATAAGCCAATCGGTGAGCCCGTAAATCCTTATGTCCTTTGACGCGTCAAGAGCTCCGCAGAGGTTTGCAATGTACCACAAGTGCTTGTCAAGTACCGACATTTCTTCTCTGTTCTTGAACTGAAATTTTTGCACATATCTTGCCATGAAAAAGTTGATTACGGGCATAATGGTAAGATATACAACAAGCCATGGGCTTGCAAACGACAGAACAGCAGAGAACATAAAGTATTTAAGTACATTGGAGATCAGATTGCTGAAGTCAGCGGAAATTCTTTCAACAGCAGAAACTCCGCCGTTGCGCCATAAGATCTGATCGGATCTGTCCATTACTGTACGGAAACCCTGAGATTCTATATTTTCATAATCGGTATTCAGACATTTTTGCATTTTCTTCTTTTGAAAGAAATTCAAAAAATGCAGTGATGCAATAGATCTCCTGTTTTCAATGACCGTTGCAAGTGCAGTACAGACAAGCAGTGCTGCAAATATGCACACAAAGCGTATTGCTATGACACTGATGCTGTCCTGCGAGGTCGCCTCGCGGATCGCCATCTTCGGAAGATAGAGGTCCAAAAATGAGATTATAAGTCCCAAGGGGATAGTTATAACCAATAATAGTAAAGACAGCTTGTTTCTTGCAAATTGCAGCTTCAGGACATATGCAATATTGTCAAGTATTGAATATTTAGGTTTGTTTTTCATTGGGGTCAGTCCCTTCTTCACTTTATTTCATATATACAGACACAGCAGATATGAAAAGGTTGGAAAAAGCAAGAAAATTTTTCGGAGGGCTTACGATATTGACATACAAAGAAATAGAGAGCCTGAGGCACATATTCCTTGCCGGTGCTGACTGTGTGCTCTTTGCCTGCGATGCCGACAGGTGTTTTACTTTGTTGAAATCCGCCGACCCTCACGCAAAGACCGGCAGACAGAATTCGGAAAAGCTGTTTACAATTATAAACTGTAATGCTATAATTAAGATGAAAACTTTGCATAGGAGACTGAACAAATGGATACATACTGTAAAAGCAAATGGCAGGGGAAAAATGTCCTTGCGATCGGAGACAGCATTACCGCTGACGGCAGATGGCAGCAGGAATTTGCGCGCATTACCGGATGCAATATAAAAACTCATGCGTATGGCGGAGTAGGGCTTATCGATATGATAGAGGGTCTCGGCGCGTCGCAAACAAGAGATATAAAATACGATCCGTACACCGGAGCAAACGGAAATTTCGGACCCCTTACCTCTGAGCTTGTAAAATGGGCGGATCTGATAATTATTTTAGGTGCATACAACGAGAGGGATATTGAGTACGGCGTTCGCGGCGATATGTACCCCGAAAAAGAGACGCTGCGCGGTAAGTATTCGTATGTGATCGAAAAAATATATAAGATGATGGCGGAAACCGATAATATCGGATGCCATATTATGATCGTAACCCCTCATTGCACGGGAAAATACGACTGGATCGACAGAGACGGGTACGAGGATTTCCCCAGAGGATGCGGTCGCAGCCTTGAAACAATGTCTGATGAAATAAAAAAGATCGCAGGGGAATATAATCTGCCGTGCTGCGACGCGTGGAAAAACAGCGGAATAAATCGGTTTACATGGAATTATTACGCTAATTCTCCTGTGGCAATAAGAGAGGATTATGACCCTCAGAAAACATACGAGGCGCCGTATCCCATGTATGCCGATCAGGCGCACCTGAATGCGCTTGGCTACGCCAGACTGGGAGAATGCATCGCCGGCTTCGCTGAGTTGGCATAAGGATAATTAATTTATCGGCGGGCTTAAAAGCAAAAATTTTGCCGAAGGGCAAACGACAGCGGTTACCCGACTTCAGGGGAAAGCGGTTTTAATGAGGGCATACAGCCATTGTCGGTTGCCGAAGCGTAAAGGAGACAGTATAATGAGCGTAATGAAGGACAGAATGCATACCGGAGAAGTTTATTTCCCGGGAGATAAGGAGATCATGGAGTGGCAGACAAAATGTCTTGACCGTCTTTATGAGTTTAATATGACCCGTCCGACAGATGGAGAAAAAAGGCAGTCGATGCTTCGGGAAATGTTCGCCGAGATCGGTGAAAACTGTTATGTTGAGCCGCCGTTTCACTCTAATTTCGGCGGCGCTCACGTCCACTTCGGTAAGAATATCTATGCAAACTTCAATCTCACCTGTGTGGACGATACTCATATTTATGTGGGCGATTATACTATGTTCGGCCCCAATGTAACGGTTGCTACCGCGGGGCACCCTATCCTGCCTGAGCTGCGCGAGAAGGGTTATCAGTATAATATGCCTGTCCATATCGGCAAAAACTGCTGGATAGGCGCAGGTGCCATCATTTTACCAGGTATTACTATCGGAGACAATGTGGTGGTAGGAGCAGGAAGCGTTGTTACAAAGGATCTGCCGTCGGGCGTTGTGGCGGTCGGTAATCCATGTAAGATATTGCGTGAAGTGAACGAGCACGACAGAGAGTATTATTTTAAGGACAGAAGGATCGATTGGGATGATCTGTGAGTGAATATCCGAAATGGCGGACTTATATGTGCTTGAAGAAATAAAAAACCGAGGAAAGCATTTTATGCTTTCCTCGGTATTTTTATTATCGTTTTCTCAAAGTCCCCGTTCTCTGAGGTCACTTACAAGCTGAACATAAAACTCGCGCACATCAAAGCCGGGGATGTTTTCGCGGTTCAGATCTATCATATCTCCGTGGGATATTCCTCTTTTGCGCTTCGGTGCGAGCATGGTGAAGTTTTCTCCCCAGCGCGCGCTTTCAACTGACACAAGTCCGTCGCCGTCTCCGTCAAAGCGATCGGCAATAAGATATGTAAAGTTCAGCGGGAATTTGCCGCCGGTAGGCTTTCCCATTTTAGATGCCACCGACTGTGTGAATATTCCGTCGGGCACTGCAAGCTCACTGTCCATTTCGGCGCAGCGCTTTGCAGTAAGATCGGTAACTGCGGCTATAAAGTCCGGATCCTTGTCGCCGAGTCCCGCCGCTGCCAGGTTATATGCCGCCGACACTTTTCTTTTAAGTCCTTCCGGTGCTGCATTCAAAAGATAGTCTGCAAACTGACATCCCCTGTGGGGTGTGTTTATGGTGGTAAGCGACGCTATATACGGTGCAGCTCCGTTTGCTATTGCCGCGCGCGAGTCAAGCCCGCCTTTGGAATGGGCAATAATATTTACTTTTTCGCAGCCGCTTTCTTTTACGATAGTCTCTATTCGTCGGTAAAGCTCTTTGCCGCTGTCCGCAACAGATGATGCGGAATTCTGCTCTCCGTAATAAATCTCAGCGCCGTTTGCAATAAGATCTGCGGGTATTCTGCCCCAATAGTTGATGTGCTTGAAATCGCGGAAGAATACGCCGTGAACAAGCAGTATGGGATACCGTGTTTTGCATATAGCCTTGCTTTCTCTCTCGCTGTTCAGTCTGTCGCGCTCCGCCTCAAAGCTCACCTCGGCGCTTGTAGTGCGGATTATCTTAACAAGCATTATAATATTTGCAATGGGCACAAAGCCGAGCAGTATGCCGACGGTGCGGTGGCGTATTCCCAATTGAACAGACAGCGCGTAAACAAGTATCATACCCGTCCAGAATATAAGGCACAGCGCCGCTATGGAAATAAGAACGCTTATGCACCACATAAACCAGAAGCCGCTGCAATTCAGAAACAGCAGGACGATATGCCATATTACCGTGGGAAAGACGCTTATTAAAAAGGCCTTGAGAAGGCTGTTGCCGTAGCTCAGAAAAAACAGACGCGCACGCTTTGTCTCTGCTCCGTTTACCAGCGGCAAAAGAAATCCTGCGGCAAATACAGCCGCAAATACGCCGATGAGTGTTGCCGAGACATTTTCCCAAATAAAATATAAGTAATTGATGCCGGCGATGCACAGTATTGCCGACAGTATACATACAAGAGCGTTAAGCCATTTTTTCATACAGTCATTTCTCCAGCATTTTTGTAAGCTCGTCTTCGCTCAGAACGGAAATTCCAAGCTGCACGGCACGGTCAAGCTTTGAACCGGCGGCCTCTCCTGCCACAACATAAGATGTTTTTGAAGAAACGCTGCCTGCAACCTTGGCGCCGCGCGCCTTAAGCTTTTGCGTGGCTTCGCTTCTTGTCATAGAGGTAAGCGTTCCCGTAAGCACAAAGGTAAGTCCGGCAAGATCTTCGGTCGCTTCCTCGCCGATATAGTCGCATACGACTCCGGCTGATGACAGCGCGTCAATAAGCACTTTTGTTTCGGGCAGTGCGAAGAAGTCACAGAGAGATCTCGCCATAACCTCGCCGACGTCCTCAATAAGGCACAGCTCCTCCTCACTCATATCGAACAGCCTGTAAATGCTGCCCGCCCTTTTGCAGATCTCTTCGCTGGCAGCTTCACCAATGTGGCGCACGCCCAGCGCGAACAGAAGCTTTGATGCACCTGCGCCCTTTGAAGCTTCTATAGCCGAAATGAGATTTTGAGCCGACAGCTTGCCGCAGCGGGGAAGGACCTCGATATCCTCGGCCCTTAAGGAATAAATGTCTGAAACAGATGATATAAGAGAGTTTTCCAGCAGCAGACGGACCATGGCGGGTCCCATACCGTCAATGCCCATAGCGGCTTTGGAGGCAAAGTGTATCACGCGCCTCTCAAGCTGCGCAGGGCACGCGGCGTTGATGCAGCGAACGGCGCCCTCTTCGCGTCCGTCGTTCTCTCCCTCGTCCCAGCTGTCGTACACGAGTCTTTCTCCGCACGAGGGACAGCGGTCGGGAAAGCTGAACGGCTTCTCGCTGCCGTCACGGTCTGCGGCAACACTGCCTACGATCTCAGGTATAATATCTCCTGCCTTGCGAACTATTACAGTGTCGCCGATGCGGATATCGCGCTGACGTATAATGTCGATGTTATGCAGCGTCGCGCGGGAAACGGATGTGCCGGCAAGTCTTACAGGCTCAAGCACGGCGTTAGGGGTAAGCACTCCTGTGCGTCCCACCTGTATGGCAATGTCAATAAGCTTTGTTTTCTTTTCCTCCGGGGGGAATTTGTATGCCACAGCCCATTTGGGTGTGCTGGTATTTTCGCCCAGCTTTTCACGCTGAGAGAGGGAGTTGACCTTTATAACTACGCCGTCAATGTCGCACTCCAGCGTTGCACGCCTGTCGCCCAGCGCCTTTATTTCGTCTATTATTTTGTCGCAGTCGTCGGTAACGGTCAGCATATCTATTACCTTGAAGCCGAGGCGGCGCATTTCTGCAATAGTCTCGCTGTGACTTGCCGCCGACGCTCCGTCAGGCAGCAGTCCGCCGTCCTGAAAATTAAACACATATATACTCAGTCCGCGCTCGCGCGTCTCGTTGGGATCGAGGCGGCGCAGCGAGCCGGCGGCAGCATTTCTGGGGTTTGCCCAAAGCTTTTCTCCCGCGGCTTCTTTCTCTGCGTTCAGCCGCTCAAAGGTAGAGCGCGGCATATAGACCTCTCCGCGAACGGTAAGCGACCGGGGGGCGGCAAGCGTTTTCGGAATATCAGCGATAGTTGTAAGATTTGCGCTTACGTCCTCGCCGACAGTTCCGTCTCCGCGGGTAGCGCCGAGCACAAATTCGCCGTTTTCATAGGTAAGCCCCACAGAAAGTCCGTCGATCTTCGGTTCAACGCTGAACTCAACCGTTTCCTCACCCTCTGCTGAAAGCTGCTCCTGCACCTTTTCCACAAAGGCACGAAGCTCATCAAAGGAAAAAACGTCGGTAAGCGAGCCCATTTTTTTGGGGTGCTGTATTTTTTTGAATTTGTCGTCAGCTCTGCCGCCTACGCGGGCGGTAGGCGATGCATCGTCCGCTGCATCGGGAAACTCAGCCTCCAGCTCCGAAAGCTCGCGAAACATCATGTCGTATTCATAGTCGGATATTTCAGGATCGTCTTTTTCATAGTAAAGCTTTGAGTGGTAAGAAAGCTGTGCTCTGAGCGCCTTAATACGGGACGCGGCTTCTTTTTTCGTCATACAGTTCACCTCGATATGATTTCTGAGTTTAGTATACCATTATTTTAAGGTCAAAGCAAGAAGAGTATAAGTAAATACAATTATTTTTTCAAAAAATATTGACAAAGCGATTTGACTATGGTATTATTAGTAGTACCGTGAAATGCGGGCCATTAGCTCAGTTGGTTAGAGCTACCGGCTCATAACCGGTCGGTCCTAGGTTCGAGTCCTAGATGGCCCACCAAAGCAGTATAATCCGAACTCATTATTCTTCTTTGGAATAGTGTTCGGAC
>CAZBAR010000027.1:0-29212 GCA_964490165.1 uncultured Lachnospiraceae bacterium
AGAATATATATTCAAATATACTGCTAAGCTCACGTTGAACAGCCATTTCGTAACATTGGCTTTGTTCGTGCATCTGACAGTAAATATTTTTCACTGAACGATTCACCTCATCATGCCAACCGTTTTTATGCTTAAACACAATAAAAGGTAATGTATCACAGCAAGCTATGGGATGAATGTATTTTTTGTATATCGCGCTGGTTTCAGGTGCGATCACAGCACCGGAAAAGACGATGTTCGGCATCGGATCAGGAACATCGCCGGACAACTGCTTTATTCCATGCAGCATATTTCGCATAACAAATATGCTGTCACCTGCCTCCAGTATGATGTGCTGCCTGCCAACTTGAAAGTCCAATACACCGCTTACCGCAGTGGCAATTTCAAAGTCAGGATGCCAGTGTAAAGGACCTGCCCGGTTTGGCAGTGTGGCAAGCTCATCATGAAAATAGGAGATAGGAAAGCCTGTGCCGTCATGCGGTATTTGTTCTCGTAGTTGATGATCAAGTATTATCGACATTATTCGTCACTCCAAGGTAAAGGGTTGCTGTTTGTTCCTAATTATATATTATATCACTGATTTATAACTTTTTCCACCACTTTAACGCAGAAAAGCGGCGGCAATGATTTACCCTTACGCCGTTCTCTTTATGCATAAATCAAACTGCAAAGCAGAGTGCAGATAAAAGCGGTACGCTTTTGTACTCTCAGTGAAAAAAAGAACCCGAAATCCCTTGATATATAAGAGATTTCGGGCTTTTATTCTTATTCGAACTCGACAACTATTAATCAATTTTGTTTAGCAATTATTCTCTGTCGTGTTTGTACTTTTTTTGATTATTTGAATTATCCATATTATCCTCCCTATACGGGCTAATGTTATCATTTTGTTATCGCTATTGATAACAACAGCCGTTTAACTGTGGATAATAGCAATATGCTCCGAAACATATTATAAGCGATTTTGCTTAGAGTTTCAAGATGTTCAGCAAAACTTCCTGTCATTTCTCAGCATTTTCTTTGTGAATAGTTACAAGCAAATTTCTTACATCAATTAAACTTTCCTGCTTGCATTTAGGACAGTAAAGAGGATAATTTATCATAACAGTATCTCCTCTCATTTTGTTACGAGTTTTGTTGCCGCAGACGGGACATAATATCCATGCAATACTATCACTTTGCTTATCCATTGTTAAAACCCTAACTTATGCAGCAAAGCAATAACATCATTTGCCTTTAATACTTTGCCCATAGATACGACCTTTTCATTGACTACAATAGCGGGCATACTCATTACACCGTATTCCATAACCTTTTGCATATCAGTGATGTACTCGACCTCAATATCAAGTCCCATTGCTTTTACAGCTTCTTTTGCGTGTTCATATTGCTCATGGCAGGACTTGCAGCCTGCCCCCAATACCTTAATGCAGCAGATACCGTCCTGTGCTTCGGAACAACAGTCGTTTACAATCACATCTATCTCACTTGTCGGACAGCCACAGTTGCAAGCGCAAGTGGGGCTTTTCTTTTCCTCTTTTTTTCTTTTGAATAATGACATATTAAATACCTCCAAAAATTGATTTTTTATTTATAGAATAATGGGTTGAATCATATTAAAGAAATATCCTACAATGATAATTCCTGCGGTGCAGATCGCAATGAAAATGCCGAGAAGTTTCGGTTTTACCGCCTTGCGGAGCATAATCATAGACGGCAGGGACAAGGTGGTAACGCCCATCATAAAGGACAGAACAACACCGAGCAATGCGCCTTTTGCAAGCAATGCCTCCGCAATCGGAATACAGCCGAAAATATCCGCATACATCGGAATGCCAGCAACGGTAGCCAAAAGAACACCGAAAGGATTATTGTCACCAAGTACCTTTACAATGAAATCTTCGGGAATCCAGTTGTGAATAAATGCTCCGATACCAACACCGATCAGAACATAGGGTGCTACCTTTTTAGCGGTTTCTACAACTTGCTCCCAAGCATACTTCATACGATCTTTGAAATGAAGTTCCTCTTGTGGAATATCAATGGCGTTGCCCTTGCGGATGTATTCTTCAACCTGATTATCAAGATGCAGCTTTTCAATCAATGTACCGCCTGTAACAGCAATTACAAGACCGAGAATGACATACAGCACAGCAACTTTCCACCCGAAAATACTCATTAAAAGCACAAGGCTTCCGAGATCAACCATCGGAGAGGAAATTAGGAACGAGAATGTTACGCCTAACGGTAATCCTGCACTTGTAAATCCGATAAATAACGGGATAGATGAGCAGGAACAAAACGGCGTTACAGTTCCAAGCAAGGCGGCTATGATATTTGCCCCTATACCGTGAAAACGACCGAGAATCTTTTTGGTTCGTTCCGGTGGAAAGTAACTTTGGATATACGATATAATTAAAATCAAAACGCCGAGCAAGACCATAATTTTAATCGTATCGTATATGAAAAATTGAACACTGCCTCCGATCTTAGTTGTGGTATCTAAACTGCAAGCATTCAATATTGTGGAAATAAGCCGACTTAACCAACTCATACCGAGGACTTCATTTTGAATAAAGTCCCATACTGTTTTTAGTGCTTCCATAAAAAGCTCCCTTCATATATTGTCAAATTGAAATATGTCGATATATAGGTGGCTTTATAAGTCGTGAGGAAAAGCATTCGCTTTTTTTACTTTTCACAACACGACTTATCTACATCCGTACAGATATTTTTAGTAAGTTCTTGCAGACATTTCATCGCAACCGCTGCACCTTCGGGAGAAATGGAGTAGTACATCCACTTACCCTCTTTGCGCCCGACAACTACACCTGAATCACAGAGAATCTTCATATGATGCGACAGTGTGGGCTGTGTCACATTGATTTCTTCCAACAGCTTGCAGGCACATTTTTCGCCCGAACGCAGCAGTTTTATAATCCTAATGCGGTTTTCATCGCAAAACGCTTTGAAAATTGCCGCTGTTCTTTTTTCGTCCATCATCCAAAATCACCTCCCATCGACATCTATCTATATTATATGCAACACATAGATGTTTGTCAATGAGTTTGCTGAAAATTCAAAAAAGTTTTGAGGTGATACTAATCACCCTTTATGCAATAATCGTTTGTAGCTAATATCCATTCCAAACGCTCCGAGCGGCGCAGTAATGATGATAGATAGTACCGCAATAGAAAGCACAATATTTCCGCAAGGCAAGCCGAGTGAAAGCGGTACAGAGCCAATTGCCGCCTGTACTGTTGCTTTCGGCAAATACGCAATCACGCAAAATAGGCGTTCTTTGAAATTAAGCGGTGTACCAATCATACAAAGCAATACACCTATCGACCGAAAGACAAGAGCAATAAGAATCAATCCGACTGCAACAAGTCCAGCTTCAAGTGTATAGCGAATATCAACAGCTGCCCCGACAAGCACAAACAAAATAACTTCGGCGGCAATCCATAGCTTTCCAAACTTTTCAGAGAGTCGCTTTGATACAAAATCCGTACTTTTTATTTGTAAGACACATGACATGCTCATAACAGCCAGAAGTCCGGATACGGACACAATCTTTTCAAGCCATGTTTCTATTGCAATCAGCAAAAAAGATAAGCCAAGCACAATAATAACCTTCGTACTGTTACGGATCAAATGTTTATGAGCGTATGTTGTTTCAAAGAACACACCAAGAAGCCATCCAATGACAGCCCCTAAAGCAATACCTAAAACAATGGATATAGGTATATTTATAAAGTCCATCGCTGAAGCAGAGCCGCCTTGCGCCATACCAACAAAGGTAGAAAAAAGCACAATAACAAACACATCGTCAAGAGAAGCTCCCGCAAGGATAAGCTGTGGTATGCTTTTATCTGTTCCGTAATGTGTTTCCATTAAATTGACCATTTTGGGAACTACAACCGCAGGAGACACCGCACCAAGTACCGCCCCCATAATTGCCGCCTCAATTAGTGTAACTCCTAATAACTTCGGGGCAAAGAGTATAAATGCCAATATTTCAAAAACCGCAGGCAAAAAAGACATTAGAATTGCCGGTCTGCCGACTTTTTTAAATCGCTGATATTAAGGGAAAGCCCTGCCTTTATCAGTATAATGATAAGAGCCATTTGTCGTAAATCCGCTGATATGCCAAGAATAGATGGTGCAAGTAAATCAAGAACAAACGGTCCAAGCACAACTCCAGTCACAAGCATACCGATAATGCGAGGCAGCTTTATCTTTTGGCATATTGCTGCCATAGCAAGACCGACAAGGAAAATGAGTGATAGTGATGTAAGCATATAAAGTCCTCCTAAAAAACGCAGAAAAGCTGATGCCATCTGCAAAGTAAAATGCAGAAGTCATCAGCTATATAAGCGGTTTAAGGCATGCGCCTTTGGGAGAACTTCATTCCCGATAATTTATTATATCGTTATATGCCCTACAAGTCAATAGATATCGGAAATTGTTACAAATAGTTTATAGGCGACAAGGATTTTTCTCCCTGCCGCCTATAAACTTATGCGTAAATCACCTCAGCATTCACAATTTCTGTTACCCTGCTGTGAATGTTATTCATTCTTCTGACCCACTCGATTTGATTATCTGCCTTTAGTTGTTCGGTTATGCCCTCACATTCTGCCATCTGTCTTACCAGCCGAGAAAACATTTCCTCTGCCTGCTCATTTATGTCAGCAAGATAGCTGTTTAACTTGCCACTTGTCAGCAGATTGACATAGAACAGCCGCTTATGCTCCTTGATATACCGTAAATGTCGTTGCCCCCAAATGCCAACAGGCTTTGTTTCTTTTTCGGGCAGTTTCAAATCAGGGATAAAATAATCTCCAACCTGCGTATAAGTGCCGCCCATTTCTTCAAAAATCGTTTTTTCCATTGTGTTTTCCTATCTTTCAGATTTTGTATTTCTAAAGCGTTTATCATGCTGTTTAGACTGTTGCTTTTCCCGTGCCTGTTCCAAAAGATTATCTATCTGTTTACTTCCAAACACTTTTCGGAGCAATTTGTAATCCTTATTTTCCGCACGGAGATTTTCATTTTCACCCGTTAATTTTGCATTGATTTTAATCAATCGCTCATTCTCACGATATAGATTAGCGTTTGTGACATTCAGTCTGTGATAATCGTCAATCGCTTGGAAACAGCGGACTAACACCGTTTTTACAAGTGATTTCAGGCGCTTAATTAACGGCTCAACAATCTTGCTTTTGTAGCTTTTTGCAGTCATCAAGCCCTGCGGTTCAGGTAACTGATACTCAGGATCGGTATTAAGTGCTGTTTCCATTTCTTTCAGAGCTTCTGATGCTTTATCATAATTTCTCACCCTGTCGGACAGGGATTTATATTCATCTGTCTTCTCAGCAAGCTGTTCTTCCAACTGTTCAATTTCCTTTTCTCGTTCCTGCTTTTTATAATCAAGGACAGACAGATGTTTTTCATGTGTGCCTTTGTGTTCCCATTCGATACCGTGACGCCCCATAACAGTGGCAAGCTGTTCTTTCTCGGACTGTACCCATTGACTCCACTCTGTATCGCCACGAGTGCCACCCTTAAATCCCTGTGTCGCAAGAGCCTGTTTCAGCGATACCCTTGTATCCAAGCTGCGCTTGCTGCCTGTGGTAAAAGGTACAAAATCAATGTGTAAATGCGGCGTTGCTTCATCCATGTGCAGATGAGCAGAGAACACATAGAGGTTCGGATTTCTTGCTTGAAAAGCACGATAATACTCGTCTAAAATCCGCCTTGCAAGCTGTCCGTTTTCACTTTCAGCGTTCATATTTTCCTTATCTCCAATCTGCAAAATCAATTCGTGGAACGGCTTTTCCTGCTTACCGGTACAGATTTTTTCATAGTAGTTTTCTATCTTTCGGTCTGCCCTTGTCTGCTTATCATTGTATCGTTTCAGAGCTTCATCAAAGAGTTTGTGATACACTTTCTTTATACCTTCGTTGCAGTAATCTATATTCAGATGGGAGCGTTCCCCGTTTACATTCTCCGCTTTGAATTTACGGCTGTTATGATTGACCGAGCCCTTCCCGACCATTGCGCTTATCGTTCTCTGCATAAAATCACTTCCTTTCCATTCCTATCTTTTCGCCGCTTGCGGCGAGCCTTTGTTACTTTCTGCGAAAGTAACGCAAAAGCACTTTTGTCAGCTACGCCAACAAAAATGCAACCTGCAAGCAGGTTTTGCGCTCTCCGAGGGGTAAGGGCTGTCCTTTGAAAAGGACACCCTTACAACCCCGCCTAAACCTTATCCGTGACGGTGTGTGACGATAGTGACGGTATTTTTAATACCGCACCCGCTCTTAAAATCATCGTCACACCGTCACATATCGTCACGCTTGCTCCAGTCGAGATAGTTTAACCTTGCGTTCGTTTCTGCTACGGCTATTCTCGTAACGGAGACCGTATTCATTGAACAGTCTCCCTGCATTGATGTTCAGTTTTCGTGTGAGAGCGTTAGGCTGAATCTCAAGCTGAAGAATGGAGCAAAGTTCCGTAGGTGTTCCCGCCCATTCATTACTTCCCGAAGAAAACAACTGCGCTATTTTTTCAAATAAAGGCTCAGGCGGCTTTTTCCAAAGCTCCGTTTCTGCCCGTTCCAGCTCCCACCGTAGAGTTTCAGTATTACGATTGAGGTACAGCTTTTGGTCTTGCTGATCTCTGCCCGATACCTCAAGCGTAGCGGTATTGCTTGTGCGTTTCTCCTTTTGCAGAAGAAACGCTCCGTCCGCTGCACCGAGCAAGCCTGTCGTTCCCGAAATCATATCAAATTTGTCATCCGCTGTTTGCTTCCTCGTGTGATGAACGAGCAGGATACAAATGCCGTACTTATCAGCAAACTGTTTCAGCCGTGTAATGATTTCATAATCATTTGCGTAGCTATAATTATCTCCGCCGACCTCTCTGACCTTTTGGAGCGTGTCAATGATAATCAGCTTTGTATGGGTGTGTTCCTGCATGAACCGCTGTAACTGAGCGTCTAAACCATTACCAAGACTGTCGGCTGAAACAGAGAAGAAAAGATTGTCCGTGCTGTCTGTTCCGAACATTCGGTATAAGCGTTCCTGCAAGCGGCGGTAATCATCTTCGAGAGCAAGATATAGCACCGTTCCTTTTCGGACGGTATAATCCCATAATGGTGTGCCTGTACTGATGTGATAGGCAAGCTGCGCCATTAGGAAACTTTTGCCGAGCTTCGGCGCACCGACAAAGAGATAGGTGCCTGTATGGAGCAAGCCGTCAATAAGGGGCGGCTTGCTCGGATATACGGTGTCATAAAGTTCTGTCATAGAAATTGTTTCAAGGTCATTGATTTTTCCTGTTTTTTCGGATATACTATTGTTAGTTACATTGAGTGGCTGCCTTTCATCTGCGCCAACAGATGAAGTAAAGGCGGTCATTTCTTTTTGCTTATTCAATTCTGACTTTCTCCTTTCAGTCCGCCGAGGATAACGGCAATCAATTCGATTGTATCAAGCAGTTCGTCATTCGCACCGCCGCCCGCTTCTATCCTCTGTAATTCCTCAAGGACGGCGGCAAGCTCATTGCGGAGAGCCTTATACACTCTCGGATTGCCCTGCACAACCACATCTTGGCACAAGAGCCGCCTTGTGATATAGTCCTGTTTGGTAAGCCCCGAAAGGCGTACCGCCTTGTCTATCTGTTCGCTTTCTTCGGGCGATACCCGAAACCCCACTGTGACATTTCTCCAACGGTTTTTGTTGTCCCTGTTTTTCGCTGACATATTAAAAATCTCCTTTCCCTAAATCGTCTAATTTCTCCGCCATTTCCGTCTGCTTTGACGGAAACAGATGGGCGTATTGATAAGTGATGTCAATACTTTCGTGTCCAACACGGTCGGCAATCGCCACCGCTGAAAAGCCCATATCAATCAGCAAACTCATATGGCTGTGTCGGAGGTCGTGAATTCGTATTCGCTTCACACCTGCCGCCTTTGCACCTCTGTCCATCTCGTGATGGAGATAACTTTTCGTTACCGTAAAAATGCGGTCTTTCTTTTTCAAGCCATATAGCATACCGATATATTCCTGCATTTCCTCACAGAGAAACTGCGGCATTTTGATTGTTCGGTTGCTCTTTTTTGTTTTCGGTGTAGTAATCACATCTTCTCCGTGTAAACGCTGATAGGATTTGCTAATCTTTACTGTTCCTTTGTCAAAATCAAAGTCGGCGGCAGTCAGAGCTAATAATTCGCCTTCACGGATACCGCACCAATAGAGCATTTCAAAAGCGTAAAAGGATAAGGGCTTATCCATCATCTCATCGGCGAATTTCTTGTATTCTTCTCTCGTCCAGAACAGCATTTCCTTGTGTTCCTCGCTTCCCATATTTCCTACTTTAGCCGCAGGGTTGGAGCGCAATTCATAATAGCGCACAGCGTGATTGAATATGGCTGACAACTGATTGTGCAGCGTTTTCAAATAAGTCTGCGAATAAGGCTTTTTCTTCTCGTCACGGTAGGCAAGCATTTCATTCTGCCAAGTGATAATCTCTTTTGTGGAAATCTCGCTGATTTTCAGTTTGCCAAAGTAGGGCAGTATCTTCGTGCGAATGATATGCTCCTTTGTCAGCCAAGTATTTTCTTTCAGACGATTTTTCACATCGTTAATATACAGTTCCGTAAAGGCTTCAAAACTCATATCAAGGTCAGACGAGTTTTGTAACTGAAACATTCTCTCCCATTCCTGCGCTTCTTTCTTTGTGGCGAAACCCCTTTTGCATTTCTGCTTGCGTTCGCCTTTCCAATTCACATATCTCGCCATTACATACCAAGTGCCGTTGTCCTCATTTTTGAATACTGGCATTATTTACTCTCCTTTCCTGCTCCGTAGAGCCTTTCATAAAAATACTGGCGGTTTACACGCCCTGCAATCGTAATAAATCCCTGTGCTTTCAGTTCCTCGTTCAACTTTCTGATGAGCTTATAGGCATAGGGCTTTGATACGCTTAGTTCCCGTGCCACATCATCGGCACGAATAAATTTGTTTTCCATATCATCAGTCCTTTCATTAAATTTTCAAATTGCCGTTTTCTCCGAATGTCGTTTTTCTGTATCTGCCCCCATTTCAGCGGCGTTGCTTCGCTCTTTTCCTTTTCGGAAAGTCCTTGCAAAGTCATATCCCATTCGGACGGTCATTCAGTTGTGTTTATTAAGCGTATTTGCTTAGCATTTTTTATTATACTAAGCATATTTGCTTTTGTCAAGTGGCTTTCAAGAAAATATTAAACTTTTTTGTTTTGCTTTCTCTTGACATTTCCTAAACTTATATGCTATACTACTTGCAGATACATAAGGCAAGGAGTGAAAACACTATGGCAATAGGTGAAAGAATACATTTCTTTAGGCTTCTGCGTGGTATGACGCAGAAATATCTTGGTACGGTGGTGGGCTTTCCCGAAAAGAGTGCCGATGTGCGTTTGGCGCAGTACGAAACAGGCACACGCACACCAAAGGCAGACTTAACGGCTGCATTAGCACAGGTGCTTGATGTTTCCCCGCAGGCACTTTCTGTTCCTGACATTGACAGCTACATTGGACTTATGCACACGCTGTTTACCCTTGAGGACAATTACGGTTTGACTGTCAGCGAAGCAGACGGAGAGATTTGCTTAAAAGTCAACAAGGACAAAGGCAAGGACTCTGCCGAGTTTCTGAAAATGCTCTGTGCTTGGAAAGAACAGGCGGACAAGCTATCTTCCGAGGAAATCAGCAGGGAAGAATATGACCGCTGGCGTTATAACTACCCGAAGTATGACACCACGCAGACTTGGGCGAAAGTCCCCTCACAGGGACTGAGCGACGCTCTCGTTGACGCTTTCAAAGACCAGTTAAAAGATTAAACATTTTTAAACCACAGGAACAAAAAACTGCTATGATTTTAAGAGATTACACCTCAAGCGACTGTAAAACACTCGCAGAACTGTTTTTTAATACCGTCCACATAGTCAATGCTAAAGACTATTCAGAAGAACAACTTAATGTGTGGGCAACTGGACACATTGACCTTGAACAATGGAATCGTTCTTTCCTGTCCCACTATACGGTTGTGGCTGAAATAGATGGAACTGTCGTAGGTTTTGGCGATATAAACAATACAGGTTATCTGGACAGACTGTTTGTTCACGCCGATTTTCAGCATCAGGGGATTGCAACCGCCATATGTGACAAACTGGAGCAGGCAAACCACGCTGAAAGAATTATCACGCACGCTTCTATCACCGCCAAAGGATTTTTTGAAAAGCGGGGGTATAAAACCGTAGCCGAACAACAAGTGGAGCGACAAGGAATTTTACTCACAAACTATGTAATGGAACGATAACAACCCCCTTTCATATTCAAACAAAGACGAAAAAACGCCCTTAGCCGTGTTACCCACAGCTAAGGGCGTTATAATATGGATTTTTACATTCATACAAGCCGCTTGAAAATCATCCCGCTACCTGTAAACCACTTGACAGCGAGAATAATCGCTCTTATATGACTGTTATCAATTTGTTATCAAAAGACCTGTTGAAAGTCCGCAAACCCGCATAAACACTGGATTTCTTCAACTTTTCACCTTATTCGAATTCTATGGTTGCCGGGGGCTTTGAGGTTATATCGTAGACTACGCGGTTGATATGCTTGACCTCGTTTACAAGTCTTACCGAAATGCGGTCAAGGACGTCATAGGGGATCTTGCAATAGTCCGCGGTCATAAAGTCAGAGGTAGTAACGGCACGTACTGCGACCATATAATCATATGTACGGAAATCGCCCATTACTCCGACAGACTGCACGTTTGTGAGCACTGCGAAATACTGGTTAGCCTCAATGCCGCTGTTATCTATCTCCTCGCGGACGATAGCGTCTGCGTCCTGCAATATAAGCAGCTTATCCTTAGTGATCTCTCCGATTATTCTGATAGCAAGACCGGGACCGGGGAAGGGCTGACGGTTTACAAGATATTCGGGAAGTCCCAGCTCTCTGCCCAGTGCACGCACCTCGTCCTTAAACAGCAGGCGCAGTGGTTCGATTATCTCCTTGAAATCAACGTAGTCGGGAAGACCGCCGACGTTGTGGTGACTTTTTATTACCGCAGAGTCGCCGAGACCGGACTCGATAACATCGGGATATATTGTACCCTGAACAAGGTAATCAACGGTGCCTATCTTTTTCGCCTCGCGCTCAAACACGCGGATAAACTCATCGCCTATGATCTTGCGCTTAGCCTCAGGCTCGGTCACACCTGCAAGACGTTCAAGGTATTCCTTTTCGGCGTTTACGCGCACAAAGTTCATACCGCTATCCTTAAATGCAGCCTCGACCTCATCGCCCTCGTTTTTACGCATCATACCTGTATCAACAAAAATGCAGGTAAGCTGATTGCCTACAGCCTTAGAAAGCAGCGCCGCTGCTACAGAGGAATCTACGCCGCCGGACAGTGCAAGCAGAACCTTGCCGCTGCCGACCTTTTCGCGGATATCACGGATAGACGACTCTGCATAATTGCCCATTGTCCAGTCGCCGCTGCACTGACATACATTTTTCAAAAAGCTGCCGATCATCTTGATGCCGTATTCAGTGTGGTTTACCTCAGGATGGAACTGAACCGCATAAAGCTTTTTTTCTTTGTCAGCCATAGCCGCAACGGGACAGTTAGCGGTGTGCGCCGCTACAACAAAGCCCTCGGGAAGCTTTGAAATGTAGTCGGTATGGCTCATCCATGACGTTGCCGTCTCAGGCATATCGTTATCCTCTGAGAAAAGCACACATGACTTGTCATAATATGTCTCTGTTTTTCCGTACTCGGAAACGACACAGGTAGACACCTCGCCGCCGAGAGTATGCGCCATAAGCTGAGAGCCGTAGCAAATTCCGAGAACGGGAATACCCAGCTCAAACAATTCTTTATCTACACTCGGAGCATTTTCTCCGTATACGCTTTGCGGACCGCCTGTAAAAATAATACCCTTAGGCGCATATGCTTTAATATCATCAAGCGTCATTTTATTATAGGGTACGATCTCGCAATATACATGGCACTCACGGACACGTCTTGCGATAAGCTGGTTGTACTGTCCCCCGAAGTCAAGGATCAGCACCTTTTCATTGGAAACGGCGGTATTCGTCATATAATGCTCCTTAATTTTTTTGTAGGTTTTATATATTTACTCTATTATATAATTATCGACTGTTTTTTTCAATAGCAATACCCGAAAAAAATAGTTTTTTTCACTTTTGTTATTTATATTCAGTTATATTTTCTTTTTGGCAAGTGCAGAAAATATTGCTACTGTTCCTGCGGCAACGGCAATTACGGCAGCATACAGCAGCGGATCTGCCGTAAACTGCTGCTTGCCGGAGTACTTATCCTTCATCTCACCGTCGGACAGCTCGCTGCTGTACAGCGACATATTATAAAGCTCTGCACCGGAGCCTGAGCCGCGAACGATCACTGCAACGTATTCTACAGCAGCTGCATCGTCTGCTACAGTGCAAATCAGTTCTGACGGGCTATTACATTCTACAACCGCCGAATATTCTTTTCTCGTTTCACCGCAACCGAGAATAACAGTGATCTCAGCGGTACCTGCGGTATCAGATATGACTCCCAGCGAAAGGGCAACATCGGTTTTGCCTATATCCACAGGCTGATCAAAGCGATACGCCAGCATTCCCACACTGCCGTTCTTCAACTGTGTTCTGAGCGCTCTGCTATCCTTCAGCAGCGATGTTTCTGTAGTAACTCCGTCAAAATTACCGCCTGCTATCCAACCGGATGTATCATATGATGACTCAAGATCGCTTACAGTGTATGCACCGTAGGGCTCTGCATTTTTGACAGTTGCATTAAATGCTTCAAGAGCGGCAGAGAATATTCTCTCTTCTGCCATACCCTTCTTTATTTCAGAAAAAATATTGCCGTTTTCAGTTTTGATCGCCGCAAATCTCAGTCCGCTCGTATTTGCATCCTTGCACAGTGAGATGTAAGTGTCCGCCGCCTCATCACTGCCTATATCCGTCGGAGCGCGCCATATTATTGCGCTGCTGTCGGTAGAATATCCGTAGGAATTGGCAACGCTTATAGTTCCCGACACCGATCCCAAGGCGTTTTCGATATCGTCGGTACAAGTATAGAGCATCGCAACAGATGTAAGCCCCTGCCTTGCCATACTGTATCGCAGTGCCGCGTAAGCAGCAAAGGGATTTACTTTTTCCCGATCGTCAAAGGGCAGATATATTTCTGTTGACGCGGTGCTGCCTCGCAGCGCCTCGGCAAATACTACTGCAAGCCGCGCGGTTTTTGCTATATTATCGGAATTCATCAGCTCGGCGGTATTCAGCGCGTCTCCCATAATATATCCGTAAATTTTCCCGGAAAAGCTTGTCTTAAAATAGTCGCACACGGCGCATAGCTGTTCTATGCTCGTCTTATCATCAGGATCAAAGTCAAATCCGCCATCGCTTCCGCTGATGATCCTGGCATATATCCGTATTCCGACAGAAGCTGCAAAATTTACGCGACGGGAGATCTCTTCAATATATTCGCTGTTAAAATAGTAAAGCGATCCGCTATAGTTATAAAGCGACGCAGCATATACGTCCTGCGACTGTGTAAGCCTGTCTGTATATACATCTATTATTTCATAGTCAGCGCCTGCCGAGGCAGCATCAGACGGTTTTGCACCGTCAATCGCATAAACGGCTGAATTCTGAGGATTTACAGCACTCTGCCCCGCGCTGTACGCCATAACAGGAGCGCATATAGGTATATTCTTACCGTCGTCAACGATAACGGGCAAATACATACACGCCATATAATTTTCATCGGGCGTTGCATACAAAGTAAACAGCGTTGAAAATCCCGATACTGCGTCAGGTTCTTTTTCAAGCAATCCTTTAGTTCCCTCCCACAGAGGAATAACATAAAGTCCGAGCTTTGAATCAACATATTCAAGAGCTGCCGCGCTGCTGAGCTCTCCGCTTACCGCGACCCGACCGTTTTCGTATTTACAGGAGCTGACGCCTCCCAAGGTCTCATCTATATCGAATCCCTCGCCCACAGCTATCACACCTGCGCCGGTAATAAATATGCTTTTCTCACTGCTGCCGCCGACTGGCACATTTATGTCAAAGTAAACCCTTGAAAAGGCGCCATCTACCACAAATGCGCTGCTGTGGCTGCCTATTGACATTATCTGATCCTGAGAAACGTTGACCTCATCGTTTTTATACTCTGCAGACACGCTTATATTTCCGGCAACACTGCTTACAGTGTCAAGCCATACAATATATGCGCCGTCAGCCGATGTATCTGACATAAAGCTCATAGAAGCGCTGACGCTTCCCTCAGGGTCGGGAGTGACAGTGTAGCCGTTTTCGTCAGCACTCCACTCGCCTTTGCCGATCTCAATATCGTCAGAGCCGAAGCTTTCCAGAGTGGCGTAGGTATACTTATTATCAGCCGTAATATCCAAAAGCATAGCGTATATGGGCACATCATTTCCCTGCACACTTATTTCAATATAATCAAAGGAAGCAGCTAGCTCAGATGAGATCGGAAAATATATTTTATGGATACCCTGGCTCCCGACGGTCTTTACCGGCATATCGCTTCTGTATTCGCCTGATCCGACTGTTATGCTTATATCATACGTTTCTTCAGATCCGCGGACCATCAAAGAAAACACCAGTTCACTGTAATCTGTAAGTGCTATGGCATCAAACTTAGACAAACACCTAAAATCATCCGTGTCCTCGTCAGAGCTGATCGATATGGCGTTGCCGCCGTTTACATATCTGTTGCTTATAGCTACGTTTTCGCCCTGCCACATATCGCTGCGAAGTATGTCAATGCTCATCTCGTCGGCAACTGCACCGATAGCCACCGTAAAGCTTAATGGCATTGCGATACAAAGAACAGCCAGAATAAATGACGCAATTCTTCTCACCTGTACTTCCTCCCTTCTTTGTTTTCTTTAAGTATACCACATTATCTGTCAAATGTCCAAATATTTTTAATGTAAAAGCTGCCGTTGCATAAGCAACGGCAGCCGCAAATCCTATTTCAACTTATTCTTTGTCTGAACTTCGTCGGAAATTCCGAACACCGATGTAAGTCTGTCCTTATTATCATACATTACATTATATTGCAGCTTTGAATACAGCTCCATTGTGCCGCTGAGGACAGGTTTTGAATAGTTAGTCTCGTGGAAAAATCCGCTGCGATCGTACCAACCCATAGAGTTTACAGCCATTATTTCGCTGTTTGCCTTTTTTACAAACAAATTAAAATCGGTCAGATCTGCGTCAACAATATCCAAAAGCCATGATGACAGGAAGTTTATGCTTGTAAGAGGGGTTGCCCTGTCACAGTCTATGTCGTAATTTGCCCATATAACGTAGGGTACTACATACTGCGCAAGCTGCTCCTCTACAGGGTCGTCCATACCCACCTTATAAAACTTTGCCGCAATATTTGAAAGCGAAGGCTGATGATCTCCGAAAAATACAATTACAGTCTTTTCGTCAGCGTTTTCAAAATAGCTTATCAGCTCTTCAAACGCCTTATCTGAATTATTTATACTGGACAGGAATTCCTTAATGCCGGTGTAATTCTCCCAACCCGTAATATCAACAGTATAATCAAAGCCGGAGCTTGAATATCCGCCGTGGTTTTGCATAGTCACCGCAAAGGTAAACAGCGTATCATCTTCGTCCTTCGTTTCATACAGGTCGATTATTTTATCATACACCGCCGCGTCGCATACATGACCGCGGTACCAGTCCTCATCTGTAAGGTCGTCGAAATCGTCAATAAAGTATTTTTCATCAAAGTTGAAGTAATCGTAAATCATATCACGCTGCCAGTTGATAGGAAGCTCGGGATGCATACCGATAGTGCGATAACCTGCATTTTTGAAGTTATTGACTATGGAAAAGCTGTTTTCCTCCGTCATATACAGGTTGTACGCAACAGTATTGCGCGGAATGAACTGTATAGACATACCTGAAAGAAATTCAAGCTCGGAATTTGCTGTGTTGCCGCCGTATACGGATGCCAGCGCATGACCCTTCAACACGTTGGGAGCATTATTATCAAGAGAGTCAAGAAACGGGGTTACCGGAACAGTAGTAGGCATTTCATTGCCCAGATATGCGGTAATATTCTGAACATCGGAAAAAGTCTCGTTCATTATTACTATAACATTAGGCTTTTCTTCTTTTTCCGAAAGAGTACCGCGCTTTTCGTCCTCCATACCGCTTATGTACCCGTCAAGCTCAGCCTTGACTTCCTCTGCGTCGTAGCCTTCCGGGCGGCTGACTCTGGTAGCCGAAGCGGAATATATTATATTTACCCAAAAGCCGTTGCGCTCACTGCCGCGGTACATCCAGTATTTGTCGGCATATCCGACAGCAGATGCGAAAAGCTGAATATATATAATTACAACGCAGGCAGCACTTGCCATAATTGCACAAAGACACAAAAATGTACGCTTCCAGCTTCTGAAATGTCCGGGAATATGGCTTCTGCATAAAAACGTAATAAAAGCTATGCCGAGAACTATGCCGATCTTAGTGACTGTAGACAACGCAAACGAATAGCCTCCCGCCACCTGAGCCGCAGTGCTGAGGGCGCTCATATCGGAGAACTGTATTTCAAAGCTGCGCGCCTGTACAACGATATGGTCAGCTATTGCGATTATGTAACAAAATGCAGAAACGATAACAATAGAGACCTTAACACTTCCCGTTACCATCCATATAAGTGATGACAGACCGAAAAGGATTATCAGGTTCATTATAAATTTTATAGGAGTAATAAGGAAAAATCCGCAACTGATAGTTGTTTGCATTAAGAGGAATACTACAGTAGTAAACAAAAACAGCATAATGAAGCGCACAAATACAGGCATTACCTCAGAGCACTCCATTCTGAACATCAGTGCCGCAAAGAACAGCACCGCACCTCCTAAAGAAACTGCTATATTTACACCCAGCAGCGCCGAGGCAATAAAAAATACAACCGCCAGCACCGCAAAAGTAATTATATATTTTATATTTTTTTCTCGTTTGAATTTCAGCAACATAAGAATACCTCGAATGTTTTGACAATACGATACAGCATAATTATAGCACACAATTATGAATATTTCCACATTATTTTCAAAAATAGCCTTTTGCAGGGCAAACGGTATTGATTTTTGTAATATAATACTATAAAATAGATACAGACATATTATTATACAGAAAGAGCGGTGCAAACGGCTGTACCGCATTTTATCAGAGAAAACCGCGACAAATACAAAGAAAGGATCTTATAATTATGGAGTATTTTATTATTCCCGTCATTGTCATACTTGTGGCACTTTTTGTTACGCAGGTAAAGATCGTTCCTCAGGCAACTGAGTACGTCATTGAGTTTTTGGGCAAGTACCGCACAACATGGAGCGCAGGTCTGCACATCAAGGTACCCTTTTTTGAGAGAATATCAAAAAAGATAACCATTAAGGAGCAGGTGCTTGACTCACCGCCGCAGCCGGTCATTACAAAGGATAACGTCACGATGCAGATCGATACTGTAGTATATTACCGCATCTATGACGCAAAGCTGTACGCATACGGCGCTGTAAATCCTATATCGGCTCTTGAAAACCTCACTGCTACTACTCTGAGAAACCTTGTAGGCGAGCTGGAGCTTGACGGAACACTTACAAGCCGCGACACAATAAACGGAAAAATGACGTCGATTCTTGACGAAGCCACCGACCAGTGGGGCATCAAGGTCGGCAGAGTTGAACTGAAAAACATCATTCCTCCCACCGAAATACAGAATGCCATGGAAAAGCAGATGAAGGCTGAGCGCGACCGCCGCGAAACACTGCTTCAGGCTGAGGGTCACAAAGCAGCTGCCATTACAAGAGCTGAGGGTGACAAGCAGGCAATGATACTTGCGGCAGAGGGCGAAAGAGACGCGCGCATAGCCCGTGCCGAGGGTGAAGCCCGCGCCATATATCTTTCAAAGAAGGCGGAGGCCGACGGACTTCGCGCTCTGCGTGAAGCAGGCGTTGACGAGGCAGTGCTCGAGCTTAAAAAGTACGAAGCGCTTGTCCAGATGGCAAACGGAAAGGCATCAAAGCTCATTGTTCCCACAGATGCGGTAAACGCCGTTAAAGCAAATGTAATGTTTTCCGAAACAACAGGTCTCGGTGACGTCACCGCCCCCGCAAAAGACGAAGCAGCAGCAGAGAAGGCAGACGAGTGCTGCGAAAGATTTAAGAAAGACTGATTAGTATAATATGGGAGTTCCCCGTTAGATATTTGAAGACAGCTTTGAAAGGATCGATGTACCAGCTTATTGCGTACGTCGATCCTTTTGTCATAAAAAAGCGCCCTTTCTTCGACTTATAGTAGAATAATAGACAAATGGATTATTCCGCAATAACAGATTGAAACTTATACTATTTATATAAGTTTACTGCTATTTGTGAAGGAGGCGCAAGTCTGAAAACAAAGTGCGTCGGGGACGCATATCTGCTGTTTTCAGACCTAATTTGTTTTTTGTCCTGAGAGACAAAAAACAAATTCAAAAAAAGTTATGGCCATAAATTTGGACAAAGCTGCAAGAGGGAATCCTGACAGCAAAAAACCGAACTGCGTAGCAGTTCGGTTTTTTAACAGCAATATTTTATTATTAGCCGATCTTTGCTGCGTTGACCTTTATGCCGGGGCCCATAGTAGAAGCCACGGTGCAGCTCTTAATGTACTGACCCTTTGCAGCAGCAGGCTTAGCCTTGATGATAGCAGCCATGAGAGTGTTGAAGTTCTCAACAAGCTTCTCGTCGCCGAAGGATGCCTTGCCGATGGGGCAGTGGATGATGTTGGTCTTATCAAGACGGTACTCGATCTTACCTGCCTTAGCCTCGGTAACAGCGCGAGCTACGTCCATGGTAACAGTACCTGCCTTGGGGTTAGGCATCAGTCCCTTAGGACCGAGAACTCTACCCAGACGGCCGATAGTACCCATCATATCGGGAGTTGCGATAACAACATCGAACTCAAACCAGTTTTCCTTTGTGATCTTCTCAACGAGATCGGTATCGCCGACATAGTCAGCACCTGCCTCAGCAGCCTCTTTAGCACGATCGCCCTTTGCAAATACAAGGGTACGAACAGTTTTACCTGTACCGTGGGGAAGAACTACTGCACCGCGAACCTGCTGGTCTGCGTGACGTGAGTCAACGCCCAGACGAACGTGCAGCTCTATAGTTTCATCAAACTTAGCCTTGGAAGTCTCGCATACGAGCTTTACAGCCTCTGCGGGATCGTAAGCCTTGGACTTATCGATCAGCTCAGCGCTTGCCTTATACTTTTTACCCTTAAACATCTCGATATTCCTCCTTATTCCTCAACAGTTACGCCCATGGAGCGTGCTGTGCCTGCGATCATGCTCATTGCTGTCTCAACAGAAGAAGCGTTGAGGTCGGGCATCTTGGTCTCAGCAATCTGGCGAACCTGATCCTTGGTAATGGAAGCTACCTTGGTCTTGTTAGGTGTGCCGGAAGCTGTCTCGATACCTGCAGCCTTCTTAATAAGAACTGCTGCGGGAGGAGTCTTGGTAATGAAAGAGAATGAACGGTCTGCATATACTGTGATAACTACAGGGATGATAAGACCGATATCGTTCTTGGTTCTTTCGTTGAACTCTTTTGTAAAGTTAGGGATGGCTACACCGTACGCACCCAGTGCAGGACCTACAGGAGGCTGAGGAGTAGCCTTACCTGCGGGAAGCTGAAGCTTAATATAGCCGATAATTTTCTTTGCCATAATAAATTAACCTCCGTATGTGGTTTAGACGGGAGACTCAAAAATTTTCTCCCTCCCACGAAATTGCCGCCCGATTGGGGTGGACTTAATTCTTAGCCTTTCTGATCTCTTTAATGCCCGCCTTGATAGGCATATCGCGTCCGACAGTAGATACGATGACCGTAGCCTCGCTGCCGTCTGCTGAGATCTCAGCCAATTTGCCGCTGTAACCGGCAAATATACCCTCTGCAATATCGACGGTATCGCCTATAACGAACGCGTCCTCTGCGGGGGCAATCATTTCGCCGAGAAGACTTTCGACCTCTTCATCGGTAAGGGGAACCGGCTTTGATCCGGGGCCCACGAAGCCTGTAACACCGCGAATATTTCTGACAACGTGCCAGCTTTCGTCGCACATTATCATTTTGATAAGCACATATGAGGGAAGAAGCTTTGACTCTACGGTCTTAGCATCGTCGCCCTCACCCTCACTGATAGTCTCAGTAGGGATGCGAACCTCGGTGATAAGCTCCTGCATACTTCTGTTTTCGACGATTTTTTCAAGATTTGCTTTGACTTTGTTTTCGTAGCCGGAGTAGGTATGAGCAACATACCATCTCATACCGGCGTTCATCTCGTTAATATCGCTCATTGGATTATCTCCGTCAGATCAAAATACCGAGAATATAGATGAACTTTGAGAAAACAGCGTCAACAACTCCGGTAGCCGCTGCAAAAATAAGTACAACGACGATAACCATAATGGAGTTCTGGCGAACTACCTTAGGGGAAGTCCACACGATCTTCTTAAGCTCTGCTTTTACGCTGCGAAGCCATGCTGCAAAACGGGAGAAGAGAGAAGGCTTTTTGCTTTTAGCCTTTGCAGGCTTGTCTGACTTCTTATCAGCAGCGACATTTTCAAGCTTTTCTTTTTCAGCCATTGCTTTCCGTACTCCTTTACTTCGTTTCCTTGTGCAGAGTGTGCTTGCGGCAGAAGCGGCAGTACTTGTTCATTTCAAGTCTGTCGGGATCATTTTTCTTGTTCTTCTTCGTGTCATAATTCCGCTGCTTGCATTCGCTGCATGCGAGAGTGATCTTAACTCTCATTTTCGGCACCTCCTGTTTATTCGGACCTGTGTCCGTGATTTTGACGGCAACGCCGCCTGTACCTCCCTCCGGGGCACTTCCCTGCCGACAGTACCGGCACAAAAAAAGAACCCTCAATCAGAGGTAGAATAATTATACCACCCGCGGAGTATTTTGTCAATACCTTTTTACATATATTAAAAATATGATAGAGCAGGACGAAAAACAGAGCTGCAAAAGTTTTACTTTTGCAGCTCTGCCTTCATATCTATACGGAGTCAATTGTCAATAATAAGTGACTTCAAAAGGAAGATATCTTTGGTGTTGACAGCGCCGTCTGCGTTAATATCCGCCGCCGTAACCTGCCAATCCTCTAAGACAATGTCACCCATAACAGCGCGCTTCAGAAGGTTGGAGTCCTTTGAATTGACCTTGCCGTCGCCGTTGATATCTCCTTCAACAGGCTTGCAATGAATCGTTGCGTTTAACAGGCTGTAATTGCCGTACCAATCAATATACACCTTATTATTCCAATCGCTGTAATATCCCGAATAATATATATCTGTAAGCGAATCACAGTCTCTGAATGCCAAGAATTCAATACTCTTTAAGCTCAGAGGCAGCGTTATCGATTCGAGTGCAGAGCATGAATCAAATGCAGCATAGGAAATAGTTTCAATCCCTTCGCCAAGTGTTACATCCTTAAGTGATGTATTGCAGGAAAACGTACTGCGACCTATCTCTGTTACACTGCCCGGGATAGTTATTTCTTCAAGCGAGGAACAGTAGCTGAATGTCCCGTCACCTATATATGTCACGCTGTCGGGAATTATTACAGTATTAAGAGAAGAACAACCGTAAAATGCATAGTCGTCTATCATTATAACACTGTCAGGAATAGTTATTTCTTCAAGCGAAGAACAATCGTAGAATGCCCCTTCGCCTATCTCTGTCACACCGTCCGGAATAACTACTGATTTCAGCAAAGAACAATTGTCGAATGTATCGTCACTTATCTTTGTAACACCGTCAGGGATAGTTATTTCTTCAAGCGAAGTGCAGCCGCTGAATGCCCATTCGCCTATCTCTGTCACACTGTCAGGGATAATTACCGATTTCAGTGAAGAACAATTGTAGAATGCATATTTACCTATCTCTGTCACACCGTTCGGTATGGCTGCTGATTTCAGCGAAGAACAGCCGTCAAATGTATGGTTACTTATCTTTGTAACACCGTCAGGGATAGTTATCGTTTCAAGATGACGACAACCGCTGAATGCAGAGTTGCCTATTTCTGTCACACTGTCGGGGATAGTTATTTCTTTAAGCGAAGAACACTTGTTGAATGCATTTTCGCATATCTCTGTCACGCTGTCCGGGATAGTTATTTCTTTGAGTGAAGTGCAGTTGCTGAATGTATCGCTGTTAATCCTTGTAATACTGTCAGGGATAGTTATTGTTTTAAGACAACGACAGCCGCTGAATGCCCCTTCACCTATCTCTGTCACACTGTCCGGGATAACCACTGACTTCAGCGAAGAACAATTGTTGAATGCACATCTGCCTATCTCTGTAACGCTGTCGGGGATAGTTATTTCTTCAAGCGAAGAACACTTGTTGAATGCTTCTTCGCCTATCTCTGTCACGCTGCCAGAAATAGTTATTTCTTCAAGCGAAACACAGCCGTTGAATGCATAGTTGCTTATCTTTGTCACGCTGTCGGAGATCTCTGCAGAAACAATTGATTCACAGCCGGAAAACGCAGAGGCTCCTATGCTTGTTACACCGTCTTCAATAACAACTGCATCTACATCATATTCTTTCCAAGCAGGTGCAACTTTGCCATAATCATACATATCGCCCTCGCCGCTGATAGTAAGAATTCCGTCATCGTCAAGTATCCATGTAAGCGCATCTCCGCAAGTTCCGCTTATCTGACCGGCAATATGAATCTCTGCTCCGTTAAGGCATTCGTTGCCGCCTCCCATCTCGATGTTATCCCAGTCCATTTGACGGCCTCTGTAATATACATCACTAAGAGAGGTGCAGCCGGAAAATGCATCAGTCATTACGATCCAAACAGTTATCGGTATCGTGACAGATTCCAGTGATGAACAGCCCTTGAAGGAAGATCTTTCAATTTCACTTACACCTTCAGGTATAACGACCGATTTAAGTGCAGTACAGTTTTCAAATGCACTCTCATCTATATACTTAACGCCGTTGGGAATATTTATATATGTAAGAGCGGTACAACAGTTGAACATATCTTTTTGAAGCCTATACAAATCTGTCGGCAGCTCTGCACTTACAAGTGATGTGCAGTTCTTAAATGCACCTTCACCGATACTATTCACAGAATCAGCCATTTCAACAGATATAAGTGAGCTGCAATCTGCAAACGCACCGTCACCTATTGTGGTAACACTATCGGGAATGTCAATAGCTGTAATAGCCGTGCAGCCCTTAAAAGCTTCGCTGCCTATAGTTTTTATACTGTCTGTCATGGGAAGTGACTTGAGTGATGTGCAGTTTTCAAAAGCGTCGTTGCCGATATCAGTCACACTATCAGGTATAGACACAGAAGAAAGTGCAGAACAATTCCAGAATGTTGATGAGCTTATGCTCTTAAGCCCGTCAGGCAGCTTTACATCGGTAAGTGATTTACAGGAAACGAAAGCACCGTAGCCTATCTCTGTCACGCTGTCCGGTATAACTACTGATCTCAGTGAAGTATTTCCAAAAGCCCATCTTCCGATTTTTGTTACACTGCCAGGAAGCTCTATTGAAGTAAGCGAGCTGCATCCGAAAAAAGCATAGTCGTTTATTATTGTTACGCTGTCGGGAATATATACATAAGAAAGTGAAGAGCAGTCCGAGAAAGCATCAAAACTAATATAAGTTGCAGTTTCCGGAAGAACAGCAGATTCAAGAGAACTGCAGCCCATAAAAGCATACGAACCTATTCCCCCTAAATCTGACCAATTTACATCAACAAGAGAGGTACAGTTGCAGAATGAATACACCCCCACAGATACCAGATGTGCTATATTCACTTTTTCCAAAGCTGAGCAGCCCTGAAATGCATAAGTCCATATTCTGACATTGCCGTCTCTCTGAATGTCTATGGTTTTGAGTGATGTACAGCCTAAAAAAGCATAATCACCAATACTAAGCTCTGCCTCTGTATTACCTGTAAAATTGAGCGTAGCAAGAGACGTACAGGAGCTGAACGCGCTGTAGCTTATTTTTTCCATAGTTGAGGGAAAAGTTACCGAAGTAAGCGTTTTGCAGTTTGTAAAGCTGAACTTGCCCACACTTGTAACTCCCTCTTCAATGATAACGGTATCAATATCTCTGTACGACCACGGAGCTGAACTGAAATCCTGCATTGCTCCTTCTCCGCTGATAGTCATCACACCGTCATCAGACAAATTCCAAGTAACATTTTCGCCGCAGCTGCCCGATGTAACATATGCAGCAGACGGTACTATCGTAAAAGCTGAAATCAGCATTGCTGCTGACATTAGCAATGCCAACAGCTTCCGTTTCTTAAATCTGAAAATATTCATTCTTACACCACCTATGATTTTTTATATGTAACAGACGCATGAGAGCGCTGTTTACAGCTTGTAAAAGAGTCCGGAGCATTCATCATCAAATAAAGAGCCTGTTTGGAACCCGGTCACCCGACAGTACGATCAGCTCTTTCCATTTATATAATATCATTTGTATTCTTTTTTGTCAAGACACTTCCCAAAATATTCTCTATAAATAGAGCATAAATTCAAAATAGCAGGACCATTCACCAAATTAAAAGGCCTGTTCGCCGCAACCGGATCACCGACAGTTCAACCGGCCTTTTCCACTTTTATAATATCATTGTATTCGTTATCAATGCCGACGGTCTTTTTGACATCTGATCATGTATATACAGTTCAACATAACGATATAAAAATTACAAGTATTTAGTATAAAACATTTCAATTTAACGGTAAAATATTTACAGAAAGGTGGGGAATTTGTGGATATACATAAACGCTTGCGTCAACTGATGGCCGATAGGGGCTGGAGTGAATACAGACTTTCTAAGGAATGCGGACTGTCGGAGTCTACACTGGCAAATATTTTTCGCAGAGGAACGGTGCCGTCTGTTGCAACGCTTCAGATGATATGCAGCGCCTTTGGCATAACACTTTCTCAGTTTTTTGCAGACAATGAAATGGTAGAGCTTACGCCGGAATTGCAAGAACTGTTTTATTCGTGGAGGAATTTAACCGCAGAGCAGAAAAGCGCAATATTACATATTTCAAATCTGATGAGTAATAAATAAAGCAGGAGATCAGTCTCCTGTTTTGAGTTTTTCTAAAAACAAAATGGCTGTGGCAAAATTACTAAAAGTTTTGGTCAAGCTTTTGGGGGAGCTTGTGGGTTTTTAGGGCAAAGCCCTAAATCGCCCTTCGCAAAGGGCGAAATTCCTATGACTTCACGGAGTCCAGAGGGTCGTACTTCCCGCCATATGCGGGAAGTACTTGGTCAGACCGCCGCAGCGGTCGAAATCCCCTTTTGTGCATTTTGCTATTTCTGAGGACTTTTTCGACAACGTAAAACTGCCCTGATAAAGATCAGGGCAGTTTGGTTTTTATTAAAGTCCCAGTTCCTTTTTCATAGCCTCAAGCTCGTCGTCTACGCTTGCATCGCCTGCACCGGAATACTTTTTAACAAGATCGTCCTCTGCAAAGCGTGCTGCATTGAGCTCTGCCTCCGCCATGGCGCTGTCAAGCATCTTATCTGCCTTAGCCTCCATACGCTCAAATGCGGATATGCTCGCTGCCGACTTCGATGTGCCGGTCACGACCTTATTTACCTTCTGCTGTGCTTTTGCAGCTGACACCTTGCCCTTTATAGCGTCCTTTTTCATTTCAAGCTCTGAGATATCCTCGCAAAGCTTATCATGCATCTGACGCATTTTTTCGGAGTTGGACTGTGCCAGCTCATAGGTTGCCCTGAGAGACTCGTAGTTTTCCTGCAGCTTCTGCTTTTTCGCAATAAGCTTTCTTGCATCGTCCTCGTTGCCCGAACGCAGTGCGTTTTGAGCAGCCGCAGTATATTTTTCAATATCGGCGCTGCACTCGTCAAGCTTTCTCTTAGCGTTCTTTTCGTCTGCGATCACATTTGCCGTATCCTTTTTAACCTCGGCAAGATCGCGTCTCAAATCGAGCAATGTCTGATCTATCAGCTTAGCGGGATCCTCGCACTTATCAAGAAGCGCATTTATATTGCTTCTCATAATATCGCTGAATCTCTGAATAATTCCCATAGTAGTTAATCCTCCTTACCATTATCGGTATTTTTTGTGTATTTATCCGCAAGGTCATCTTCATAAGAGCCGAGCGGCGTTTTCAAAATTCTTTCCGCTTCCTCGTTTGCTTCTTTTTCGTGCTGGCGCTTCAGCTTCATAGCCTTTATTACAAGCACGATAACAAGCACGGCGCCTGCGAATACGACTACCCACAGAATTATATCGGTATTCGTGGTGGTTTTCGTCATTATGCGCTGCGCAGTATTATTAAAAGCAGAGACGAAGACGTCATCGGTACTCATATTTCCGTACCATGCATTATCAATGTACGCCCAGAAGATATCGACTGCCTCCGCGTCCATTACAGATCCGACCTGCTTGCCGTTTACGTAATACATATCCCCAACGTCACCGTCGGTGTTCTTTTCGGCAAAGTACACGTACAAAAACGTGCCCTCGTTACCGATATTGTCCTCGTACCACTGATTGGCATAAGCTTCTTTTTCACTGTCCGTACGGATATCGGGATCATATGCCTTCAGATATATAAAAGGCTGAACTCCGGTCTTATCATAAAAGTCCTTTAAGCGGCGTTCTGTCTTCGGAACATTGTCAAACCAGTCCAGCTCGTCGATTATACAGTCGTTTTGGAAAGCAACTCCTGTATTTGCCTTTTCCCTGTTTGCCGTGCTTTTCGGGATACCCGGCGTTGAAACCGACACGGTTAAGACTATTATCAGGATAAATATCAAGACAACAATGGTTAAAGCTCCTCCGCAGCCGAAGCTGCGGGCATAGCCTCCGCCGTAATGTCTTGGTGGTCTCGGCGCAAAGAACATCCTCGGTGCACCGTAGAAATTACCGTGTACGTTTCTCGGAGCGCTGTAATGCGAGCTGCGCGAACCGTATGAACCTGCGCGGTTCCCGCTTCCTCCCGCTCTGCCGCCCGAAACACGGTGACTTCCGCTGGATCTCGATGATGAATGTCCTCCGAAGGATCGTCCCCCTCCGCCCATACCGCCTCCGGCACGTGGCATATCTGATACCTCCAACAAACAAAAATAGCTGTGCATTCTGCACTAATAACAGTATATCACGAACGCACTGCTTTGTCAAGACTGACACGCTCTTATGCATTTGCATAAAAAAGACCCGGAGCTGCCTTGAAGATCAGCAGTCCCGAGCCTTGAGATTTGTCGGAAAGCCTGCACCTTTTCGACATCTCATTCAGTTATAAGCCGGCAGCTCCTGTGCAGCCTCACACAGCTTTTCGTAAAGCTTTACAAGAGCGTAGGTATCCAGCGCACAGTACGCATCAAGCTCGCGGAGAACATCGCTGACATCACAGCCGTCTGCTCCGAGAGTTATCATAGCATAGGCGCTTGCCGCCTCCTTACCGTTGTGCACCCCGTCGAGATGACGATAATCAAGACTTTCGTCGTCGGGATAGAGCGCACGAAGCACCTTTTTCAGCGAAAAACTGCCGTTCATTTTAGGCGCATAATAATACTTTTTCAAAAATGGATACATCATATCATGGGTGTTTGCATACATCTCGTAAAGCGCCTCCCGCAGATCCGCAAATCTGTCAGCAAGAGACGATATTACCTGTCTCTCAAGCTGCATATTATATGCAGCGATACACGCGCCCTTCGGTATATCGCTGACAAGCCTTTCTGCTATAATGCGCCGGGGATCAGTGCCCGGCGGTACGATGCAGCTTTTATGCACCGCCTCTTCACCGGGAGAATAAATTATATGTAAGGAATATTGAAAAGCCACTGCCTCAAACGGACGCACTCCTTCAAACGGCGGGATGGGCAGCTGCATAGACTCAAAATCGAGAAAGCACAGAGGATAGTGCAGCGTCTTCAGAAACTCTGATATTTTTTCGCGGTCAGTATACGCCTCTGTTTCATACAGCGCATCCAATATCTGCTTTTTCTGCGTGAGTGTGACCGACTTATCTTTTACAACATCGCTAAGCTCCGTTATGCCGGCGCGGTACAGCTTCATTTTTGTTTGGCGATTCATTCCTCCCACATCAAACACATTGTTTTCGGGAAGATGAGAGAAGCACTCGCTCCACAGTCCGCACTCGGACGGCGCGAAGCAGCCGTTGTGAACATCAACGCATGGCTCGTCATCAGACACGGCGATCTCTAAAAATCTTTCAAGCTTATTTTCAACTCCGCCAAGCAAAGAAAAAACTCTGCCGGAAATACGCTCAGTTGCAAAAAGCGACTCCCCGGAGCCGATCTTCCACTCGGCATTGAGCTTGACAAATTCAACGGCCGAGACCTCGATGCCCGCTGCAGCCAAAACAAACACCTGAAACGCCGCATCATGACAGGTTATCTGTCTGAGGTGCGTGCCCGCGCGAATAACAGACAAGGTATACGTGCCGTCACCCTTTAGGCGCAGCATATCAAATCTTACTGACAGCGGACGGGCTGTCACTGCGCCGCGGCCTATACACTCAGCGCCGCCTGCTATGGCGTCCGCCGTTTTTGCCGCAGCCATACTGTCGTCCTCATCGTCTATGCATACGCAGCCGTCGATCTCACCGAGATAGCGCCTTACTGTTTCCTCATCGCCCAGCTTTGACAGCTTCCATTCCAAAAATGATGCATCCGCAGCCTCTCCGTGCCGATACTTCCATAAAATACGGGGACAGCGTATTCCCAAGGTATAGTCATCCCGCCCGAAAAGCCTTGCCATATTGCCGTCCTCCCATAAATAATTCATAAATAATTATTGTAGTTTATCTGCCGCATATTTTCAGCAGATATCCTGTATTATACATCACTTGCAGTGTTATTTCAAGTAAAAGAAAAAATTTGTCGCGTCTTCAAAAGCGCCTATAAACATTACTAACAAATTTCTATGTAATTATACTCAAAACATATTGCAAAACGTCAGTTTATATGGTACGATTATATTAAACTTGCGGTATTATCGCAAAATATAAAAAGGACAGGTAGAATAAT
>CAZBAR010000028.1:0-28694 GCA_964490165.1 uncultured Lachnospiraceae bacterium
TCTGTCCCCTAATGAATTTCTTTCTAATTTGTTGCACTTGGCTTGACAATCTAAGCTCGCTTCAAAAATTGCCTGCATAATTGCATCGTAGTAGAGAACATTATCACCGCATCGATTGAAATCAAATACGCCGACCTCGCCGTCGGCGGTTTGATACAGATTACAGACGCTGATATCTCCCTGAACAGCATATCTCGGTTCATTCTTAAAGACACTAATCTTTTGAAAAAGATGGTGATATTCATTCACAATATCTTTGTAAAGCGGTTCATCCACAGATATCATAAAATCTTTTTGCTTTTGAAAGTCTTGAAAGCTAAAAAGAATGTTTTCACTCATCGGATCAAACATGACGTTATTCTGAACATGAAACGCACCTGCTTCTGCAATGTTGTGCATCTGTGCCAACAGTCTGCCGGTTTTCTCGGCAATTTCCTCACTGACCGCAGAGATTTCTTCGGTTACAAACTCTTCTACGGTTACGATTACATCATATCTGTTTATTGTATACCACTGGGCGTATTCTTGATTTGTCATAAAGAGTGTAGGCGTTTTAATACCGTTATCCGCTAGGAACTTTGCAAATCGGCTCTGAGCGTTGATGAGTTCTAAAGTGACATCGGTTTCATTTTTGAAGCGAACGACAACAGATTGTCCGTTGTTAAGATTCACCTTAATAATCAGGCGTACTTCTTTTAATGCCGGATTATTTTCCTCGTAATCATATCTTTGCAACTCTGAAAATGTTATGACATCCGAAAAAATACCGAAATCATTTAGTATCAGTGCAATATCTTCTTTTGTGACCGTTAACATAAAAATTCCTTCCTTGATTACGGATGCACTTTGTTCACCGCGATTTATTCGCATAACGAGAATTGTTCTGGATATAACCAGTCAGTCAGATTATATCCCAATACATCCTTATCAAATCGTGCCACAGACAGCTGATGTTTATTTTTATGCGTTTTTCTTTTTATTCTCCACAGCTTTCCATATAGTGTTGACAATAAGAACACCGAGAAATGCGTTTATAATTCCGAGTATAGCGCCTGCTATAACATCCGTGGGGAAATGAATATACAGATAAAGTCTTGACAGCGCGACGCACACGGCAATTATAAGCGCAGGAATGCCGAAACGCTTGTCCCGTATCATAAGAACAACGCTTGCCTCGAAGGAAGCAAGTGTATGTCCCGACGGGAATGACGCATCTGACGGAGCTTTTACAAGCAGCTGATCAATAGTTCTCATAGCATCGTCCAAAGCATACGGACGTACTCTGCCGAACACATTTTTGAGAATTCCGTTTCCTATAATAAGACCGAGAATAAGAGCAGCGCCCATCATAAGTCCTGTTTTACGGGTCTTCTTAAAGCAAAGCATAATCAGTGCAACGGCTATCCAGAATATTCCACCGTCACCCAAATGAGTAACAAGTGAAAAGAAAACGTCAAGCACGGGATTGACAATATTATTCTGAATAAAATTCAAAACTGAAACATCCCAGTTTTGCAAAAAGTCGGGAAAGTAAGGTACCATTTTGTATTTCTCCTGTCTTAGTTTTGGCTCATGTCGTAGATCAGATATTCTCCGTCAACATTTCTCAGATACAATGTAAGATCAAGATAATCTCTGTAATCCTCTGCACCTCTGCGGTGAAGAATATGAGTAAAGCTTACTCTGCACGAAAATGTGTTATCATCGTACTTAATGAAATCAGATGTCTTCTCATCTGCGAACTCATAGCTTGAATACTCGATTACGAACATATTTTCAACAGTTCTGATATCCTCATAAAGCTCTGATTGCGGATCAAAATACCCTTTTATCTGATTAAATCCCATTACTGCAACCGTAGAGTCGTACTGCATATATACCGCGTACTTCTCACACGCTTCAAGTATGCGATCCTTATGCGCATTTTGCAGCTCTGTATCATTTACAAGAGAAACGCGGTACGTGCCGTTTTCAAGCGTGACTTCAGCAGCAGTGCCGACCGGCGTCTTAGCTGTTACTTCAGGCTCTGCAATAAGACCGCTTACGGAATACTTGGTATAATATGTTCCGCGCACGCCGTCAGGCATATGATCGCAGGACTCGCTTTTTATGTCTTTTTCCTTAATATAGTCCTCTGAAAGCTCGGTATTATTCACAAGTACCGTATAATCCTCTGGTGCTTCTATTGTGATCCTTGTATCTGAGCTTGTATACAGTTCAAAGCCGGATGCAGTATACTCGGTAAACTTACCGTCTTTCGAAGTATCTTCAACCAGATTAAAGGAAGCAAATTTTGTGTCACCGGCCTTTACAATATATTTTATAGTGTCCTTGTCAGTGCTGGATACCTTCATATATTGAATTTCCTGACCCTTTGTAATATCATTCAGATAGCTTACAAGCGTCTCCTTTTCCTCAAAGACAGAGGATGCCTCACATATGTCAACGTATGCTGATGCGTCAAAGTTCTTAAAATATTTTTCAAACACTGCCTCTGCCGCGTATTTAGGCTGTGACGCCTCGTAATTTTTAAGCCAACGTCCCAAAACTACAGCGGCTGCAATGAGAAAAACGGCAAATACAACAAGGACTATGCGGTATATTGTCCAAAAGATCGATTTGTTTTTCACCATTTATATTTCCTCAGCTTTCAGGAGTTACCATAAAGAATGTGGGGATTCTTCTGGGTGCGGTAAACGCTTTGTAATTATTTACAAGTCCTTGCTGCTGATACTGATCCAACGTAGAGGTATCAACATTATACTTGTTATAATAATCACGGTAGAACATCATTGCGGATGATCCGCCGTCCAGCATACCCGCCGAAACGGCACCGTAGGACACCATAAGATCTATCATATCGTTATGAGTAGCACCGAGACTTGACGCAGTTCTGCCGTCTGTTACGATAAGTATTACAGTACCGTCAGCTCTCTGACCTACTGCGGTACGCTGAGATGTGCCTGTATTGCCGTCTGCGTAGTAGAACTTTATATTGTCGCCTTCACGCTCGATAAGTGTGTTGCCGTTCTGGAAAGAAACAGCATCGCGAATTCCAAGCTCTTCTGCCTCTTTTTGCGTCATTGACTCTCTGACAACAAGCTTGTTGTCATTGGTAAAGCCTATAAAGGTTTTTGTAGACCTGTCATCATAGACGCACTTGCCTTTTGAATATGTAAGACCGAGAGGTGCATATCCTGAGCCGTGACCCCCGTTATCCAGAAATTCACCGCCGTTTATACAAGCAACAGCGTTGTAACGATCGGCAGCCTGGAAGACATTGACACCGGCTGTTGAATTCGAAAAATCATCTGTAGATGTGCCCACAAACACTCTTGTAGGATCTTTTACAAGAAGCACATACGCCTTAAAGGTAGACGCGCGTATGGTATCGAAAAGCATACCGTCAACAGCGTTTTCCCACTCGTCCGTATCTGTAGCGGCAGGCTCCGTGTAGTCGTCTATCGAAACTACGTCGTGCACCACTTCTTCACTTTTAGACAGGATAGCTTCCACACTTCCTTTTGAGAGCACGAGATAAGGTACCCATTTTGTGGCGCTCGCCTGCATTGCAGAGTTTACGGCAAGATCGCGTACTGTCTCGCTGGGACCGTATGCTATAAGCAGCAGTGCGGCGTAAACAGTAACAATGACCATTGCAAGCGCGGTGCCTACGCAAACGAAGAATCTGCCTATGTACGTCAGTGCAGAGTTTCTCTTCTTTTTTGCTGTTGTGACCGTTCTCCCAAGTGTTGACGGGCGGCGCTTAAAGCCCATATCAATAACATCAACATCTCCGCCCTCGTCAGGTGCCTCGGCTTTGCCCGTAAGGGCAAACATCATAGCGCGGCTCTCGTCCTCGGAGATGCTTTTTTTGAATATATCAGACTCTGTGATATCCAGCTCTTCTTTTCTCGTCTGAGGACGGGTCTGTGTCTGCGCAGGTCTCGTCTGTCTTGCAGCAGTGGGCCGCGAACCGATATTCTGACGCGTTGCAGGTCTTGACGGTGTCGCTGTTCTCTGAACACCCTGCGTAGCTGCGGTACGTCGGGGAGCTGAAGCTGCGCCACTTTGAGCCTGACGCGCCGGCTGTCTGCTTTCTGCAGGCGCGTCAGGCCTGCCGGCAGTCTGACGCGAGGTCGGCTTTGCATCCTCTACGGCAATTCCGATCTTAGCCAGGCGAGCTCTTCTCTCGGCTTCCTTTCGGCGCTGCTCCCTTATATAATCTTCCTTGAAATTCTGTTCCATCAATCTTCTCCAACTTTTTTATTTCTGAACACAAATTTTTTCTGTATATTATAGCTGACAAGATAGAGTATAAGATCTACAGGCAGCTTGATTATAGGCTGTATCCATTCAGCATCGATATTTTCAGTTATTCTTGACATATTCATAGCTGCAGCGGACAGGAAATGAACAGACAAAGTGCTTGTAAGCAAAATACCTGTCGCCAAAATATAGTATTTGATCATTATCCAGCCGACGTTTCCGTCCCCCTGATCGAATATTCTGCGGTTAATACAGAAATTCAAAAATGACGAAACTATTCTTGCACTTATCATAGGTACTGCCGTTGACAGTATGCTTGTCTCACCGAAATACCCTATAAGCCAGTAATGCAATCCGGTAAACAGCACCCAGTCAAGAGAATAGCATATCATTGAGCTTCCCATAAATCTTATAAACGAAGAAGTCAAAAGATACTTGAAAATAAGTGCATATATTTTAGCCGAGTCCCTGAAGGGTCTGAAATGAGATGACTCGTTCTCATCTATGTATACGGTGCTTATCCTGATCTCAGAATACTCAATATTGCTTTTTTTCAGCTGCAGAAGCGCGTTTGTCTCATATTCATACCTTTCTCCCGAAACGGAGATCATTGTGGGAATAATGGATGAGGGTATAGCGCGCAGTCCTGTCTGTGTATCGCTTATGCGAAGACCGACAAGTATATGAAAAACAGCAGAGGTGCAGCGATTGCCGAAACGGCTTCTTGCAGGGACATCCGGCTCCGAAAAATCTCTTACACCGAGAACAACACTGCCCGTGCGGCGCATTTCGTCGCATACGGCAGTGACGTCTTCGGCTCTGTGCTGTCCGTCGCCGTCCGCTGTAACAACGCCCAGACCGCTTCTGTTCCTGGTGTACCACTCAAAGGCGGTCTTCAGTGCAGCTCCCTTTCCGCGGTTCTGCCCGTGAACCAGTACCGTACAGGAGGGGCGCTCTCTCAGCTTTTCAAAGTATGTATTATATTCATCTCCGCCGCCGTCATCAACAACAATAATGTCCTCAAAGCCTGCATCCTCCAGGGACGCAACTGTTGACAGCAGCTTTTCATCGGGTCTGTATGAGGGTAGAATTACCGATATGTCTTTCATAGATAATTTTCAGTTCCTTGTTATTTCATATAATCGGGCAAAAACTCTGCCGATATGGTATCAGTTATGCATTTTTTTAAGGTGTCATACGATATGGAATTTCCGTAATATGTTCCTACGGCGTGCTGAGCGGCAAGCTCAGACGTATAATCCTTGAACAGATACACAGTATTGTCATAAAAGCTTTTGGGATAATGGCAGACTGTAGGTATAAGCTGAGGGTTCTCAAGAGTGCAGCTTGAGCCTTTTTTGATGATATCAAATGATATCATACCGCCGGGCACCTGGTATTCATGATCCTGCTCATGGACAAAATTACCGAGCGAATACACGCAGAGGCATTTCTCTCCGTCAACGCCCTCAAGCCATTCTATAGGCTGAAGAGCGTGCGGATGATGTCCTATTATAACATCGGCGCCTGACTTTGCCATTTTTTCAGCGTAGCTTCTCTGCTCATCGTTTACGCTCATTGAGTTTTCCGTACCCCAGTGGACGCTGACAATTACAAAATCAGCATTGTTCTTTGCTTCCCTGACATCGCCCTCAACATCTGAATGCTTCAGATACGGAGCAAAAAGACCTTCTTTAGCAGGATCCTCGCTGAGGTTGGTTCCGTAAGTATATGATACAAATCCTATTTTTATACCGTTTTTTTCGTAGTATGTAATATATCTGCCGCTGTCATTTTCCTCGTAGCAGCCGATAACACTGACGCCGCGGGCAGTCCAGTTGTCATACGATTCTCTGAGTCCCTTTGCACCCTGGTCGAGCATATGGTTGTTTGCTAGGTTTACTATATCAAATCCGACCTCGGTCACATCGTATGTAAGGTCAACAGGGCTGTTAAATGTAGGATAAGACTGAACGGCAAAGCTTTGCGCCGTACAGGTCTCCTGATTTATAAAAGCAATATCAGCAGCAGATATTATATTTTCAACGTTCTTATATATAGGTCTGAAATTATACTGCCTGCCGCCGCTGTAAGCTTTTGACGCAGCATCTCTGTATGTTCCGAAATATATAATATTATCACCGCATCCGATAAATGATGCACGGCTCTCCGCTTCATCCTCCGGCGCAGGAACGGTGGCTGCAGGATCCGTTTCAGCAGAGCTGTCACGGTCGGCAGGCACTGTATCTATCACGGACGAGGTGTCGCGCGGCGAAGAATTTGCCGGACGAAGCGAGCAGGAAGAAAGCACTGTAAGAGTGAGCAATAATAATGCCGTTATTCTTATTTTCAAGGCACAAACCTCCTATTGTAAATTACATATTATCATATCACATATGTGGGTAAAAATCAATATTTTTAGCGCAAAATAAGGTTTATAGGCGAAGCAAAAGCACCTGCCCCGCTTAACTGCGTTGAGACAGGTGCCGCACTCATCTATTTTGCTGATGTATCAATGAATTTTGCAATTTGTGACAGCGTATTATTTTCAATTCTGGACACATAAGATCGAGATATTCCCAGCTTTTCGGCAGTTTCGCGTTGAGTGAGCGGATCGCCTCCCGAAAGCCCGTACCGCATTACCATGATCCGTCTCTCACGCTCGCCGAGATTATTATTTATGTAATCTATGACAGCGGTGGTTCTGAGCTTTGTGTGCAGATCTTCTGCAATAGTATCCTCAACGCGGATTATATCCATATACGTAAGCGGATTTCCGTCTCTGTCAGTATCGATAGTTTCGTAAATGGATACATCGCTCTGAGTTTTCTTCTTTGAGCGGAAATGCATAAATATCTCGTTCTGAATACATTTAGCGCCATATGTAGCAAATTTTGTACCGTTCCCTGTTTTGAAGGAGTCAACGGCCTTTATAAGACCGATCGTTCCGATAGAAATAAGGTCGTCCTGATTATCAGCCGCGGAATAATATTTTCTGACGATATGAGCCACAAGTCTTAAATTGTGAACTATCAGCTCTTCCCTTGCACTTTCATCATTGCTTTTTCGCAGCTTTTCAAACAGCTCCGCCTCCCGATCCTTTGGCAGCGGCGGCGGGAAATTCTGGGCTGTATCTGCATTCAGCACGGCAAAGGAAAGCGCCGCCGCTATCAATAGAAAAATCTCCATAATGTTCCTCATACTTTCTTTCGTTTTGTGAAGGCACAAAACAGGCGTGAAAAAGTGTATTTACGGTAAAAGAGCTCGTATTTTTCACACCGCATAACTTGCGTATTTTTATAAATATATGCGTCACGGCTTGACCAAAGGCACATTTTTTTGATAAAATAAATTAAAATCAGATCTTGAGGGGAAAGCTAATGAAATACCGGCTTGTTATTTGGGATTTTAACGGAACGGTTCTCGACGATACCGGAGTCAGCATCGCTGCTATCAATGAAGTAATGAAAAAAAGGAATATGAGGCAGCTTATGTCAAAATCCGAGCTGCAAAATATTTTTTGCTTTCCTGCCAAAGAATATTACAGGGCGCTTGGTTTTGATTTTTCAAAAGAGCCTTTCGAAATTCCTGCTGATGAGTGGGTATCTTTATACGGCAAAGAAAAATTCAATTCTCCCCTTTCAGACGGCATAGAATCAACACTTGACGCACTGCACCGTGCAGGCGTTCGTCAGATCATACTGTCAGCCTCTGAAAAGCAGCTGTTGATCGATCAGCTCAGCTTTCACGGAATATTAAAGTATTTTGACGAGGTCATCGGCGCCGGTGATTTTTATGCTGCCGGCAAAACGGAGCTTGCAAACCGTTGGATAGAAGAAAATGTCGGCATTGACCGCAAAAAGATCCTGTTCGTCGGCGACACCGACCACGACTGTAAGTGTGCCGAAGCAATAGGCTGCGACTGCGTTTTGTACAGCGGCGGCTTTATGTCCCGCGAGCGTCTTGAGCCGTTGGGAGTGCCTGTTATTGACTCTGTCAGCGATATCACAGATATAGTTCTTTCATAAAATAATATTTTTCAGAAAAGCGGGCAACATAACAAAGGGACTTTCCCCGATCATGTAAAGTAATATCGAAAGGTTGGTAGCGAAATGTTAATGGACAGAATAAGTATGATACTTGTTATCATAGGCGCTCTGAACTGGGGTAGTATCGGACTTTTCCGCTTTGACATAGTTGCTTGGATCTGCGGAGGTCAGGACGCCATCGTAGCAAGGATCATCTACACTGTAGTGGCACTTGCCGGTCTTTGGTGTATATCTCTTCTTTTCAGAAGCCGCGAGACACAGTACAACAGCTAAGAGAAAAATCGGCAGCCTGTATTTTATACGGGTTGCCGATTTTTTGCGTATTTGTTAAAAATTCAAAATTGCTCTTGATAAATCGGTGTATATGCTATATAATAATCATGTTACCCAAAATATGTATTTATTGCCGCTATGCGGCAGAACGGAGCGACTTATGAATTTACTGAATGTACTTATGGATACCGCGGCACCGGCAAGCGAAGGCAATTTCCTTACCACATACGGCGGAACTCTTATTCTCATCGTTGCTATGGTAGTTATCTTCTACTTTTTCCTTTACAGACCTCAGAAGAAGCAGGAAAAAGCTGCTGCAGATATGAAAAACAGCCTTGAGGTAGGCGACGAAGTCACAACTATAGGCGGCATCATCGGAGAGATCGTATCTATCAAGGAAGAGACCTGCGTTATCGAGACCAGCAAGGAAAGAACAAAGATACGCATTCTTAAGAGCGCTATCAGCCGCGTTGACGTTAAAGCAAGCGAGAAATAAGTAATATTTTCAAAACCTCCGGAATATTCTGTACTAACGAATATTTCGGAGGTTTTTTTATGACATACCCGAACAAAAGCGATATACGCGGGCATCTGACAGGCTATGCCGTAAGTATGGGCGTATGGATCGTTACCGCTGCACTGCTTATTCTCTCTGCTTCCCTTATAGCATTTTCGGGCGACGATCCCGACAGTATGATCGGCACGCTTGCACTTGTCGCCCTTTATGTTTCCGTTTTTTCGGCGGGAATATGCTCTGCTGCCGTGAGCGGCAGGATAACATCTGTGATTTTTACATCTTTGACAATTGCAGCTATAGTGCTGCTTGCAGCATCCTTTAAGCCTGAAGGTACGGAAATCGGAAATATTGCGATAACCGCGCTGCTCTACTGTTTAGTACCTGTGGTTTCATTTGCAGGCGGAGCTATCGTACTTTTGATAAAAAGAAACAGATCTTCAAAGCCGAAAAGAAGAAACAGACGGAAAAGATAGTTAAATTTTCCAATTCGGGGCAATTATAGTTGACAAATGCCCCGAATTGAGTTAAAATTTTATTATAAAACGTCAAAAAAATTATAAGAGAGGGATGATAAAAGGTGAGCGAAAACATATACGATAATAAAGATTTTTTTGATAATTATATCAGCTTAAGAAATGACCCCAATAATATTGCTGCCAATGAAATAGTCGAAATGCCGGCTATATACAGTGCGTTGCCTGACTTAACAGGAAAACGGGTATTAGACTTAGGATGCGGCAGTGGAAATAATTGTGTTAAAGCGGTTGAATTAGGCGCAGCTTATGCTGTCGGTATAGATGTTTCTGCCAATATGATCGATTTGGCACAAAAAACCAATAGTGATGAAAAAATCAGATATGAAAATATAGCAATGGAGAATATTTCCTCTCTCAATGAAAAATTTGACGTTGTTATCAGCTCTCTGGCATTTCATTATGTAGAAGATTATGATAAACTGCTCAAAGATATTTATGAATTGTTAAATGAGAACGGACAATTGATATTTTCTCAGGAGCACCCTTTATCGACCGGTACTATCTTAAATGACGCGTGCAATTCATCCAGCAAATTAAAGCTGGGCGGTAAAGAATATAAATTGTTGTCAGATTATAACGTAAACGGACCAAGAGTAGTCAATTGGCTCGGTGGTACTTATACTAAATATCATCGCAATTTAAGCTGTTTATTAAACGGTCTTATTGATAATAATTATAAAATATGCAGAATTATTGAACCGGTCGCAAGCGAGGAGAATGTAAAAAAGAACCCAAAGTATAAAAATCAATTAAATATGCCCTATTTTATGATTATAACAGCAAATAAATAAAAAATTATTGTAGTAAAACATATGCAAAGGATTTACAAAAATGCAAGAGATTAAAGGCGGAATCGGCGTAGAGGTCGAGCATATTTTTCCCGTTATTAAAAAATGGCTTTATTCTGAAAACGAAATATTTCTGCGCGAAATAGTTTCAAATGCGTGTGACGCAGTCACAAAGCTGAGAAGACTTATTTCTCTCGGCAAGGAGGCTGCCCGCGATATTCCCGATGAGGGATTTAAGGTTATCGTTGAGCTTGACAGTGCTGCGCGAACCATTACTGTTACCGACAACGGTATCGGTATGACTTTGGAAGAGGTGCAGAAGTATATCTGCCAGATAGCTCTTTCGGGCGCGCTTGAATTTATACAGAAATACGAGGGAGAGAGTGGCGGTGACGACGGAATCATCGGTCATTTCGGTCTTGGCTTCTATTCTTCGTTTATGGTAAGCAGCACGGTTGACGTGCTTACCCGTTCATATACAGGAGCACCCGCGGTAAAAATGAGCTGCTCGGAAAACGGCGAATACACTATAACAGACGGCGATGAGGACGTGCCTCTGCGCGGAACAGCTATTGTTATGCACATAAATGACGAGGGCGAGGAATATCTGAACCCGACACGTCTTAAGGAAGTGCTGGACAAGTACTGTGCGTTTATGCCCGTTGAGATATATTTTAACGACGGCAGTGAAAAGGCTGAGGATGCTACCGAGGACAAGCCTGTAAACGACGTTACTCCCTTGTGGCTGAAAAATCCCTCGGAATGCACTGATGAGGAATACAAAGAGTTTTACAGAAAGGTCTTTCACGACTACAAGGAGCCGCTTTTCTGGATCCACCTTAAAGCTGACTATCCCTTGAATTTCAGAGGAATTCTCTACTTCCCCAAAATTAACTCCGAGTTTGAAAGCCTTGAGGGTCAGGTAAAGCTGTACTACAATCAGGTATTTGTTGCAGACAATATTAAAGAAGTTATTCCCGAGTATCTTCTTATGCTGAAGGGTGTGCTTGACTGCCCTGAGCTGCCGCTTAACGTTTCCAGAAGCTATCTGCAAAACAGCGGCTATGTTACAAAGATAGCCAATCATATCACCAAGAAGGTTGCCGATAAGCTTAATTCCATGTTTAACACTGACAGAGATGCTTACAGCGAAAAGTGGAACGACATAAAGACCTTTGTTGAATACGGCGCTCTGAGAGATCAGAAGTTCTATGACAAAGTAAACGGCAGTATTCTTTTTGAAAAATGCAGCGGAGGATTCGTAACTGTTGACGAATATCTTGAAACTGCAAAGGAAAAGCATGAAAACAAGATATACTACGCCTCTGACAAGGTCGCACAGGCAGGCTATATTCAGATGTTTGAGGCTGAGGAAATTGAAATTCTTATGCTTCCCCACATTATTGACACACAGTATGCACAGCTCGTAGAGTCAAAGCGCGAGGGTGTTAAGTTCAGCCGTGTAGACTCTGAGCTTGCAGATTCAATGAAAGGCGAGGCGACAGACGCTGTAGACGGTGTTGAAAGTATTTTCAGGGAAATAATTCCCGAAAGCACTAAAATAGTGGTTGAAGCGCTTAAGGATGAGGCGCTTCCTGCTGTGCTCAATGTAAGCGAGGACAGCCGACGCATGGAGGATATGATGAAAATGTACAGCTCTATGGGCAAGGACGCACCTATGTCATTCCCCACTGAGGCTACGCTTATTCTGAACACCTCCTGCCCGACTGTTAAAAATCTTGCAGATATGAGCAGCGATAAAGCTAAGATAATTGCTAAGCAGATATATGATCTTTGCCTGCTGACGCAGAACAGAATGAGCTCCGATATGCTGAAGTCCTTCCTTAAAGACAGCTACAGCATTCTCGGAATGATATGAACGACGCTATAGCGAAAAACGCGGCATTTGCCGATGAATATAAGCACCTCGGAAATGTCATTCTTGCAGCGCAGCTGGAAGAATGTGTTCGTCAACTGGCAAAAGAGCACAAAACTCTTACTGCCACCGAGACTTCTGCGGCATTCGCCTGCAATTTCGGCAAAGATGTAATTTCACCGCTTTTTCTTGAATTTTGCAAATGCATAAAACAATTTGGGTTTCTGAAGCCTGTATATACCGCACTTCCGTCCGCTGTTCCTACAGTATCGCATATGCAAAATGCAAACAGTTTTTCAGCGCTCAGTATATTGTGTAACTCGACTGATGTCAGATCGGTCACAGAGCGTGATTTCAGAAGCTGCTGCGAGAGCGTTGTGCGCGGCACGGCAGATTACTGTGTTCTTCCTATGTCAAGCACCGATGACGGAGTTTTCCCCTCTTTTCATAAGCTGTTAAAGGCGTTCGACTTAAAAATATGCAGGGTATGCACGGTGACCTGCTCCGACAGAGAGGCAGAAATGCGTTTTTCACTGCTGGGACGGCGGCTTGAGCACACTCAAACATCAAGAAACATTGTATTTTCCTTTCTTCCCGACGAAGATCAGCTATCCTCCCTCATTGCGGCGCTGCACGGTGCAGGCTGCACTATCGAGGAAATTAACAGTCTGCCTACCGAATTCAGCATCGATAAGATCGAATGCACTGTCTGGGTCAGGTGTAATGAGCTGGATGCTTCAGTGCTCCTATTCTTTTTAGAAGCGGCTCTTCCGGGACACACAATTTTAGGTATCTATTAAATAAATTTTAGATTGGAGTAAATTATGAGTAAGTACGACCATTGCAAAAAGGAGCTTGAGCGCTTCTTATCAAGCGAGCGCGTTGACGCAGCGACAAAGTCGGAGCTTAGTGCCCTTAGTGAGGACGAGCTTTATGCGGCAATGAACGGCTATATGGATTTCGGAACGGCAGGTCTTCGCGCAAAAATGGGCGCAGGAACCGCACTGATGAACGTCTATACAGTTGCACACGCAACAGCCGGACTTGCAAAGCTTATCGTCTCCTGCGGAGAGGAAGCTATGCGCCGCGGTGTGGCTATAGCCTATGACAGCAGAAACAACTCGGCTGAATTTTCACGCCGCAGCGCAGAGGTACTTTCTGTATACGGCATCAACGTTTACCTTTACGATGAGCTCCGTCCCACGCCTGTTCTCTCCTTTGCACTGCGTGAGCTGGGCTGCATTGCGGGTATCAATGTTACTGCATCTCATAACCCCGCTGAGTACAACGGCTATAAGGTATACTGGGAAGACGGCGCACAGATAGGACCTGAGCAGGCAAACGCCATCAGCGCCGCTATCTCCGAGATCGACATTATAAACGGTGTTCCTGCATCCTCAGAGGCAAAAGAGGAATTTATTCATCCTATGCCTGCTGACATTGACGAGAAGTACCGTGCAAATGTTCTGGGCGAGCTGGTCGACCCCGATATTATAGCTTCCGTAGCAGATGATCTGAAAATTGTCTACACTCCCCTGCACGGTGCGGGAATAACTATGGTTCCGGATATTCTGAAGGCTGCCGGAATAAAGCATCTTTCTGTTGTTGACGCTCAGGCTGTACCTGACGGAAACTTCCCCACTGTTCGCTTCCCCAACCCCGAATTCCCTGAGGCGTTTGCTCTCGGCAGAGAGATCGCAGATGATACAGGTGCAAATCTTATAATTGCCACTGACCCTGACTCCGACCGTGTGGGTGCTATGGCAAAAGACAAAAACGGCGAATTCCGCTGCATTACCGGAAATCAGATGGGCGCGCTGCTGCTGGATTACATAATCACCGCATACGAGAAAAACGGTATGCCCGATGAACCTTATGCAGTTAAATCCATAGTTTCTACTGCCCTTGCAGAGGAGATCTGCCGCAGAGCAGGCGTTAAGATGTATGACGTGCTTACCGGCTTTAAGTATATCGGCGAGGTAATTAAGAACCATGAGGCTGAGGGTCACGGCACGTTTATTCTCGGCTTCGAGGAAAGCTACGGATACCTTAAGGGTACATATGCAAGAGATAAGGACGCTGTTGTTTCAACATTGCTTATTTGTGAGACTGCTGCTTACTATCGCACAAAGAATATGACTCTTTGCGAGGCTGTTGACGCACTGTTTGAGAAGTACGGCTATTACGTTGAAAAAACGGAGAGCTTCTATTTCGATACACCCGACGGTAAGGAACTGATGGCAGCAATGACAGCAAAGCTGAGAGAGTGCGCTCCCACCGAGATCGCAGGAAGAAAGGTTACCGTTATCCGCGACTATAAGAGCGGCGAAATAATCGACCTTGTTACCGGCGAAAAGAGTGAGACAGGACTTCCCTCCTCTGATATTCTTTACTATGTTTGCGACGGCTGCATAACCGTAGTTCGTCCCTCCGGCACAGAACCTAAGCTGAAAATTTACTTCATGGCAAACGGAAACAGCAGAGCTGACGCTGAGGCTAAAATTGCAGAAAGCCTTGCAGATATGAAAGTAAAGCTTTCGATCCAATAAAATACACAGCCCCCCGCGAGCCGACACAAAATCCGCTTGCGGGGGCATATTTTTGTTGCATTTGCAAGTTATTTGTGATATAATATATAATAATATGCAAAGAAACAACAAAGGAGACGGAGCTGTCTATGAATAACACACCTGCGCCTGTATTCAGAAAGTCAATGAGCGGTTACAACAAGGAAGATGTAAACGCATATATAATCATGCTGAGCAATCGTCTGAGAGAAGCGGAGCATGGATTTGAGATGCTTTCGGCGCAAAATGCGGAGCTTATCACACGTCTTGAAAAGCTGAACTATGAAAATGCAAAAATACCTGAGCATCTGAGCGCTATAGAGGAGCTAACATCACGTCTCGAAAGCTGCACCGCTGAGCTTTCAGCCGCGCAAAGCGCCAACAGCGAATTGACAGAACGTCTGCAAAGCGCAGAGAGCCAGGCTGAAGCTTCCGCTGCCGAATATGACAGTATTTGCCGCAGTGCCGGGCAGATATTTGCCCTTGCAGGAAGCACGGCTGAGGAAATTCTGAGGCGTGCCGACAACGAGGCGCAAAAGATCGTCGGCGAAGCTCACAGCGCAAAAAAAACTGTTTTCAAAAGCATTTCCGAGACTACGGACGGCTTTACAGCCGATCTCAATAATTATATCAGGAGTGCAATTAACAATTGTATTGAAAAGATAAACGAAACAGCCAGAGCATATACTCCGAAAGCCGGCAGCGATACAAAGCCGGATGTTACATTTGTAGACGGCGACTGAGCCTGATTTACCTATGAAAAACGATATTTATTCGGATATAGGAAGACGTATAAAAAAGAAACGCACAGAGGCGGGACTTACACAGGCAGCCTTGTGCGGTGACAGAATAACGCGCAATATGCTGAGCCGTATTGAAACGGGTGACGCTCACCCTTCCCTTGATACGCTTTTGTATCTTGCCGATAAATTAAAAACGCCTGCTTCATATTTTCTTTGCAGAAGCATTGACGAGGAATCTCAGTACGATAAAGCTGTGCTTTGCGCAGAGCTTCGCGGTTTTATAGACGACGAACGGTATGATCGCGCAGCTTCCGTTGCTTTTGACAGCAGTGACGATGAGGTTTTGTTTGCTAAAGCCGTAAGTGAAGCGCACTGCGCTTTCTCGGAGCTTGAGAAGTTTAATTTTTCAACCGCTCAAAAGCATATTAAGGCTGCCGAAAGAGCTGCAGGCGAAACTGTTTATACGAAGGGGACGATTTTATCCGAAATTGCGTTTATTAAAACGCTTATCATAAATATCCGTGATGGGGGATTGCCTCAGGCAAGTGCAGTTGCCCAAGCGAGCGCTGCAATAATCGGAGCGGAGACTCACACTTATTTGCTCGCGCTTGCAATGTACAGTGAATGCGGTGCGGGACTTTGCCTTGCTTCGCTTCTGAAAAAAAACAGTCATATGCGAAAATATCTGGAGATCAAGAAGCTTATAGATGTTAAAAACTACAGTGAGGCACTGACTGGTCTTTGCTCTATCCTCTCTGAAAATGCGAGCGCACTTGTAACCGTACCTGCTATGAAAGACGCAGAGCTCTGCTACTATGAGACCGGCCAGTACAAAGAGGCTTATGAAACGGCAAAGCGCCGTGAAGACATACTGAATAAAGACTGATGTTCAATGGAGAGCAGGTTGTGCTCTCCATTTTTCCGTCCTACGGGAAATAATATGAATAAATATTGTTTTTTTATCAAAAAGCACTTGAAAAAGATCCACTTACGTCCTATAATAAAATAAAATGGGGTAGAATGGTAAATTACTCATTTTCATTTAGAAAAATCAAAATCTTTACTTCAATAATACGGGAGGATACTAATGGAGAAGAAACATTTTGACGCGATACGCGACGCTCTTAAAAGCGCGGGTATCAAAACTGCCTCTGCTCTCCGCAAGCTTCTTGACGAAGCAGACGGCTCTGCCGCTGTCTCTGCTGAAGCTCTCAGCGCCAGAGGAAGAATAGAAGCACTTTTTGATGAAGGTACTTTTATGGAAAGCGGTGCTTTTGTTCGCCGCCGCGCCAGTGAGCTTTGCACCGACAGCGACGCTTTTGAAGGTGTAATCTGCGGCTGGGGCAGCGTTGCAGGCCGTCTTGTATTTGCATTCAGTCAGGATTATTCCAGAACAAAAGGCGCACTCAGTGAGGCTCAGGCTGAAAAGATAGCAGAAATCTACCGTCTTGCTATTGAAAACGGCGCGCCCGTTATCGGTATTTTTGACTCTGCCGGAGCTTATCTGCCTGAAGGTGTTCGTGCACTGGCAGGCTACGGCACCATTATGAACTGCGTATCAAAGGCTTCCGGTGTGATACCTCAGATCGCGGTTATCCCCGGCACCTGTGCAGGCAGCGCGGCTGTTGTTGCAGGTATGTTCGACTTCATTATCATTTCCGACAAAAAAGGCTCTGTAAGCTTTAACGCTCCCTTTGTTATCGGAGAAAATGCCGGTAAATCTGACTTTGCTGCAAATAGCGGTCTTGCTGCTCTGACAGCGGCGAGCGATGCAGAATGCGTTGCAAAGGCAAAGCTTTTGCTTTCTTACCTGCCCATGAACAATATGGAAGGCACTATTGATGATGCAAGCCGCGACGATGCTAACCGTCTTGTTGACATTTCCGACTATAAGAACAGCGGGGACACTGGCGCTCTTATTGGTGCTATTGCCGACGAGGGAAAATATCTTGAGCTGTATTCCGCTTATGCTGCTGAAATGAGCTGCGGCTTTATTTCACTGGGCGGTACTGTATGCGGCGTTGTTGCAAACAGAAAGAACGCAAACGGCGGCACTCTTACAGCAGGCGCTGCAAGAAAGGCTGCAAGAATGATAACCTTCTGCGACAGCTTCGATATCCCCGTTATTACCGTTCTTGACTCCGAGGGACCCGATGTTTCTCTTGAAGCTGAAGCTTCTCCCTATGCAGCAGAGCTTGCAAAGCTTGCATTTGCTTATGCAGGCGCAAAGACAGCTATGATCACTGTTATTGCCGGCGAGGCTTACGGCGCTCTGTTCTCACTTATGGGATCCAAGGCTCTGGGCGCGGACGTTGTTCTTGCACTTGAGAATGCAAAGATCGGTGCACTCAGCGCTTCAAAGGCTGTTGCTTTCCTGTGGAACGATCAGATCTCAGCTGAGGTCAGCCGTGAAGAGCTTGAAGAAAAGTGGAACGAGACTGTGGCTACTCCCGTTGCAGCGGCTGCTGCCGGTCAAGTAGACGACATCATTGACGATGCAGAGCTTCGACAGAGAATTTGCGGTGCTGTAATGATGCTTTCCGCAAAGAGCAAGTGCGCCCCTGCAAGACGTCATACAAATATGCCCCTGTGACGGAGGTTTGAAATATGAACTCTGTTATAAGTAATGTTCTGCTCGCTGCCGATATGGCTCTCGGCGAGCGCTTGGGATACGCAGCACAGGTTCTTGTTATAGGAATGGTGACCGTATTTGCTTCCCTTGCAATACTTTGGGGCGTTATCGCGATCTTTAAGATCTTTATGTACGATATGCCTCAGAAAAGAGCTAAAAAGAAAGCCGAAGAGGCTCTCAAAGCGGTTGCTGCACCTGAAACAGCAGTTCCCGTCGCTGAAAGCGCCCCTGCTGCCGATGAGAGCGATGATACCCAGCTTATCGCAGTGATCACTGCTGCAATATCTGCCTACACCTCCGGCAACGGCAATGCTCTTCCCTTCCGCGTTGTTTCATATAAGAGAGTACGCGGTGCTAACGGCTGGAGCGGTGCTGACGAAAACGAAAGCATATAAGCATATAAATTTGAATATTTTTGAGATTTTTGAGAAGGAAAGGTTTACAAATATGAAAAAGTATAATGTTACAGTAAACGGTACTACCTATGAGGTAGTTGTAGAAGAGGCTGACGGCGCAGCTGCTCCCGTGGCAAGCGCTCCCGCAGCTCCTGTTGCCGCTGCACCTAAGGCTGCACCCAAAGCAGCTGCTCCCGCAGGTGCACAGGGCGCTGTTAAAGTCGTAGCACCTATGCCCGGAACCATACTTAAAATGAATGTCAAGGTAGGCGATACCGTTGCTCCCAACGGACTTGTATGCATCCTTGAGGCTATGAAAATGGAAAACGAGATATTCTGCGAGCAGGGCGGTAAGGTCGTATCTATCAACGCTCCCGTAGGCGAAGCAGTACAGTCCGGCGACGTCATCGTTACTCTTGCCTGACGCACCCGTTTTGAATTTACTGAAAGGATACAAAACTAATGCTTGAAAGTATTCTGAATTTCTTGCAGAGCACGGGTATTGCACAGCTGTTTTCGCAACTGTTTTCCGACAACTGGCTTGATGGAGTTAAAACTATTGCAATGTTTGTAATAGCGGGCGTGCTGGTTTACCTCGCTATCGGAAAACAGTTTGAGCCGCTGCTGCTCCTCCCCATAGCGATAGGTATGATTCTTACGAATCTGCCCGGCGCTACAATGTTCCACCTTGAATTTTTTATAAGACCTGAGGGCGTCAATTTCGGCGAAGTCCTTCACGACGGCGGATTTCTTGATATTCTTTATCTCGGCGTTAAGCTGGGTATATATCCCTCGCTTATATTTATCGGTATAGGCGCTATGACCGACTTTACTCCCCTGATATCAAACCCCAAGAGCCTTCTTATAGGTGCGGGCGCACAGCTCGGCGTATTTGTTGCATTCTTCCTTGCACTTGCTTCCGGTTTCTTCACTCCTATGGAGGCTGCCTCTATCGGTATCATCGGCGGTGCTGACGGACCAACGGCAATTCTGGTAACAAAGACCTTAGCACCTCATCTGCTGGGAGCTATAGCCATAGCTGCGTACAGCTACATGGCGCTTATTCCTATGATCCAGCCTCCTTTTATGAAGCTGTTCACCAACGACAAGGAGCGCCGCATCAGAATGACAGCTCTCCGTCCTGTTTCAAAGACTGAGAAGATCGTATTCCCCGTTATGGTAACTGCCGTTGTCGGTCTTATCGTTCCCGACGCTGTTCCCCTTATCGGTTGCCTTATGTTCGGTAACCTCTTGAATGTATGCGGTGTAACCGACAGACTTTCAAAGACAGCTCAGAACGAGCTTATAAACATCGTTACCATATTCCTCGGTATCACTGTCGGTGCTACTGCTAGCGCTGATAACTTCCTTAAAATTGAGACTATCCTGATCATACTGTGCGGTCTTGCAGCATTCTGCGTATCCACCTGCGGCGGCCTTATCACTGCAAAGGTCATGAACTGGATCACCGGCGGTAAGATCAATCCCCTTATCGGTTCTGCCGGAGTTTCCGCGGTACCTATGGCTGCTCGCGTTTCTCAGAAGGTCGGTCAGGAATATGACCCCTCCAACTTCCTGCTTATGCACGCTATGGGACCTAACGTTGCAGGCGTTATAGGCTCTGCAATTGCTGCGGGTGTGTTCCTTTCATGGAACTGGTAATAAACCAAAAAAGTAAAGTATGAGGATTATATATGGCTAAAGTAAAAATTACAGAAACCGTGCTGCGTGACTCTCACCAGTCTCTTTTCGCAACACGTATGACTACAGAAGAAATGCTGCCTATCCTCGGTGAGATGGATAAGGTCGGTTATCATTCCCTTGAAGCGTGGGGCGGCGCTACTTTTGACTCCTGCCTTCGCTTTCTGAACGAGGATCCTTGGGAGAGACTCCGCAAGATCCGTGCAGAGGTAAAAAATACAAAGCTTCAGATGCTGTTCCGCGGACAGAACATTCTCGGCTACCGTCATTACTCTGACGACGTTGTTGAATATTTTGTTCAGAAGTCTATAGCCAACGGTATCGACATTCTGCGTATTTTCGACGCGCTCAATGATGCAAGAAACCTTAAGACTGCAATCGACGCTACAAAAAAGGAGGGCGGTCACGTTCAGGCTGCTATCAGCTATACTACCAGCCCTTATCACACCAACGAGTCCTTTGCAGCATACGCAAAGCAGCTTGAAGAAATGGGAGCTGACTCCATCTGTATTAAGGATATGGCAGGTCTTTTGAAGCCCTACAGCGCATACGAGCTTGTAAAGACTCTTAAGGAAACTGTTTCAATTCCGATACAGCTTCACACCCACTACACCTCCGGTCTTGCTTCCATGACCCTTATAAAGGCGATTGAGGCCGGCGTTGACGTAGTTGACACTGCTATTTCTCCTCTGGCTATGGGTACTTCTCAGCCTCCTACGGAGCCCCTTGTAGCTACTCTTGAAGGCACTGAGTATGATACCGGAATAGATCTTAAGCAACTTGATAAGATATGCAAATACTTCACACCCATCCGTGAAAAGTATCTTGCAGCAGGCACACTTGACCCCAAGGTGCTGAAGGTTGACGTTAACGCGCTTCTCTATCAGGTTCCCGGCGGTATGCTTTCAAACCTTGTCTCTCAGCTTAAGCAGGCTGGTCAGTCTGATAAGCTTGACGAGGTTCTTGCAGAAGTACCGAGAGTACGCGAGGACGCAGGCTTCCCGCCTCTTGTAACTCCCTCTTCACAGATCGTCGGCACACAGGCTGTGCTTAACGTTATCGGCGGCGAGAGATACAAGATGGTATCCAAGGAATTCAAGGGACTTGTTCGCGGCGAGTACGGTAAGTGCCCTGCCCCCATTTCCGATGAGTTCAGAAAGAAGATCATCGGCGATGAAGAGCCTATTACCTGCCGTCCTGCTGACAAGCTTGCTCCTGAGCTTGACTCACTTCGCGAAAAGTGCGCGCAGTATCTTGAGCAGGACGAGGATGTTCTGTCCTATGCCCTGTTTGAGCAGGTAGCCACAAAGTTCTTCGAGTACCGTAAGGCTAAGAAATACGGTATCGACGCTGACAACGGCGACAAAGAGCTTCAGGTTCATCCCGTATAATGTATAACGCAAAAAGGACTGCTTCAGCAGTCCTTTTTTGCGTTAATAAATTTATTTACCGATGCTTAATCATGCTTCTTCAATCTAAAAAACAGTCTTGCCAGCGCGCTGCCGTTAAAGGGAATGAGCGGATAGAGATAGTTGCGGCGTCCGTTTACTGTCTTATTTGTTGCAATAAGAATTACAGCTATTATAAGTCCGGCTGCAAAGCCCCAGGCTCCGAACAGCGCCGTTAAAAGCAATGTCAGCATTCGCATATACTTAAAGGCATATCCAAGCTCATATGACGACTGAGTGAAATTGGCTATGGCAACAAACGACATATACAGAATTACGTCGGGACACAGCCAGCCGACCTGTATTGCAAAGTCTCCCAGCAAAAGGCCTCCGACCACGGACAAAGAATTCGACAGCGAGTTCGGTGTGTTCAGTGATGCAAGCTTTAAGCCGTCAAGCACAAATTCCGTCAGAAACAGCTGGATGATGATCGGCAGACTGCCGTAATCAGCAGGCACTATAAATGCCAGCCACTGCGGAAGGATATCTGAATACATAAGCAGAAGATACCAAAGAGGCGTTACTATCATTGTAAGCCAGAACACAAAGTGACGTACAAGTCTGAGGTACGTTCCCGTAAGCGGCGGAAAGTAGTAATCGTCTGCCTCCTGTAAAAAGTCGAAGATCGTCGTAGGAAAGATCATTGCCTCCGGGCTGTTGTCGCATATCAGTACGACTGAGCCTTCAAGAATTGAAGCGGCAACTGCATCAGGGCGCTCTGTCGCTCGTATTTTAGGAAACGGATTATACCATCTGGTCTTTATAAGCGATTCCGCAACACTTCTGTGCCCGAGAACGATTGAATTCGTATCAAGCTTGTTTATTCTGTCTGTCAGCTCTTTTACATATTTTGCGTCGGCTATCCCCTCCATATAGCAAAGTGCCATATCGGTTCTTGTGGACTTCCCTGCACTGAGATATTTGACCGTGAAACGGGGATCGCGAATGCGGCGCCGAATCATTGCGGTGTTAAATATCATAGTTTCAACAAAGCCGTCGCGGCTTCCGCGCATTACCTTGTCGTTTTCCGGCTCGCTTGTTTCACGCGCGGGATATGTTCTTGCATCAATAATAATACATTCAGAACCAAATCCCTCAGCAAAAAACGCCGTACAACCTGCCAGCACCATTGTGATTATACTGTCAACGCTGTTAGTAACATCAACTTCAACACTGGGCACCGATGTATCAGCAAAACGCTTGGCATCTCCCGGCTTTCCGCTTCCGAAGTCCTTGACTGTTACCAAATACAGCATCAGCTTTTGCATCATCTCTGCTTTTACAAAGCCGTCAATGTAATACATTACCGTGCGGCAGTTGTTCATAGTCATAGTGCGCTTTATCAGGTCAAAGCTTTCGCCGTAGCGAAGCATTTTGTCCATCAATGCTATGTTATCATCAAAGCTGTCGGTAAGCTTTTCCTTAAATACTTCTTCCAACACTTTCTCCAATCTGCTGCTGCAGCAGCGCAATTATTGTCAGAGATATTATTTGCAGAAATATTCAAATAAATACATTCATAGCAAAAATCCGCTGTGGCTTAACGCCGCAGCGGATTTTTATTATTCTTTCCCAATAAGTCTGTCGACACTCTTTGTATCGCCGATTATGCTTACACGGTCGCCCTCGCAAAATGCGCGAAGAGGATCAGGAGGAACTATGACCTTACCGTCTGCATTTCTCACATATACAACAGACAGCCGGTGTCTGCGGCGTATATCAAGCTTATTCAGCGCTTTGCCTATCCATTTTTCGGGAACTACTACCTCTGCCATGGAGTAGCCTTCGTCTATATCCATAAAATCAAGAACATTTTTTCTGACCAGAACATCGGCAAGTCTCTCCGCCATATCGTGTTCCGGATACACCACCACATCAGCGCCCAATTTTTTCAAAACGCTTTGATGACGGACGCTTCCGGCCCTCGCGATAACAGTTTTTACACCTAATTCCTTGAGAATTACCGTCACAAGAATGCTGTCGTTCAAATTCTCATTTATGCAGTTTACGGCGCAGTCGTAATTGCGGACGCCCGAATTAGTTAAAACGGTCTCATCAGTGGGGTCACCGATCACTGCGTCAATAACCTTATCGGCAAGCATATTTACCTTGTGCGCATCGGAGTCAAGCACCATTACTTGCCTGCCGAGCTTTACCAGCTCCTCGGCAAGAGTGCTGCCGAAGCTGCCGAGACCTATAATACAAAAGCTTTTCATTTCAACTTTCCTCTACAATCTAAATTATATCAGCCGATTGGTATACGTGCGTCGGCACAGCTGTATGCAGGCTCTGAATCGGACATTTTTGACATTATGGCGTAAGACACAGTAAGTATTCCGACTCTGCCGAAATACATCATTAAGATCACACAAAGCTTTCCCGCTATATTCATACTTCCCGTCAGAGAAAGAGTTACTCCCACTGTGGCAGAAGCCGAAAAGGCTTCAAACATAGAGCTCATCATTGACGCGCCGCAGGTTGAGATAATAATACCTCCGATAACCGTAACGGCAAATTGCAGAGCGATAATTCCATACGCGCGAAGTACAGCGTTCGGCGCGACACGACGCTTAAAAATAATTACAGCCTTTCTGCCGCGCAAAATTGACAGTACGCTGAACATAGCAACAGCGGCAGTTCCCACCTTTACGCCGCCTGCTGTTGAGCCTGAGCATCCGCCTATAAACATAAGACCGAGAAAAGCAAGCTTCGTTATAGGCTGCATAGCTGCGAGATCTATGGTGTTGAAGCCCGCTGTTCTCGCAGTCACTGACTGAAACAGTGCCGCAAGCAGCTTTCCCTGTGTGGTCATTCCGCCGAGCGTTCCGGCGTTGTTCCATTCAAGCGCGGCAATTACAGCAGCACCGCCGAAGATAAGGATCGCGCTTGCAGACAGCATAAGTTTTGTATATGCGCTGAGATGCTTTTTGTCTTTGAAAAACTTCAAAAGCTCATCCCATACGATAAAGCCTATGCCTCCGACAACTATAAGCGACACCACAGTAATATTTACGAGAGGATCACAGCAAAATGCGCTCAGACTTGTGTACTGACCGGAATATCCTCCCATAAGATCAAATCCGGCGTTGCAAAAAGCCGAAACGGAGGTAAATACAGAATACCATATTCCCTTTACACCGAAAAGAGGGATAAATCTTATTGACAGCATCGCCGCGCCCAAAAGCTCTATAAAAGCCGTGCCTGCAGCTATTTTCTTCACAAGACGAACGACCCCGCCGAAGGTAGGAAGATTAAAGGACTGCGCTGCAATAAGCCGCTCACGCGGGGAAATGGAACGGCGCACCATAATTGACAGCATAAGAGCAACTGTCATAAAGCCGACGCCGCCTATTTGTATCATAAACAATATGACTGCCTGCCCAAAGGCTGACCAGGAGGTCGCGGTGTCGCACAGTATCAGACCTGTAACGCATGACGCGCTTGTTGACGTAAATAGGCAGGTCAGAAAATCCGTGCGCTCTCCCGTACTGCTTGACACGGGCAGCGTGAGTAGCAGCGAACCTGCAAGTATAAGCGCAACAAAACCCAGCGCCAGAACTCTTGCACCGCTGAGAGGAAAGGCAGCTTTCTTCCCTATTGTCTTACTCATTCTCATCAATAATATCTTACGGAAGCGATCACCTTGCCGAGTATCATAACGTGATCTGTATAAATAGGCTCATACTCAGGATTTTCCGGCTGAAGACGGAATTTTCCGCCATCGCGGTAAAATGTTTTAACAGTAGCTTCATCATCAATAAGCGCCACAACGATCTCGCCGTCTGAAGCCGTGCTTGCACGCTCGACTACCACAGTATCACCGTCCAATATTCCCGCCTCGATCATAGAAGTACCGCGAACCTTCAAAGCAAACAGGCTGTCGGGACTGTATCTCCGTCCGTCAGAGCAAAATGTAATGCTTCCCATATCCTCTTCATAAGCAAATATAGGCGCGCCGGCAGTTACCTTGCCCAAAATCGGCACATTGTACACAGGTGCAGCGGATTTAGGCCTCAGGGATCTGCTTTTGTTAGCGTCCTTTATAAGACACCCTTTTTCTATAAGTCTTTCAATATAAGAATACACCGTAGCAGTGCTTCCGAATCCCACAGCCGCTTGTATATCGCGTACACTGGGAGAATATCCTGTATCGGCAAAACAGGCGGCAATATAGTCAAGAACCATTTTTTCTTTTTCTGTCAGTACAGCCATATGTATACCTCCAACTGTGTTACTCTGTATTATTATATCACAAAAACAGGAGAATTGCAAACAAATGTTCAAAATATTTTTTATATTTTTTGCAAGAATACAACTGAAATTATTCATTTTTACCGACTGAATACAAGTTTTAATAAAAAAAGACAATTCTAACCGTTTGTACAGATTTTTTATATTAACACATTGTAAAAAAAGGTTTTTCTGAAAAAATCTTCAGAAAATCACTTGAAAAATCTATGGTTTGGTGTTATTATATAAACAGCAAAGTTTGGTTAATTCAAAACTGTAAATTGCAAAGGAGATATTTAGAATGACTAACAACAAGTATGTTCTTTCATGGATCGATGAAATGGCTGCTATGACTCAGCCTGACAAGATCGTATGGATCGACGGAACCGAGGAACAGGCTGAGGCGCTTCGCGCAGAGGCATGCTCTACCGGTGAGATCATTAAGCTTAATCAGGAAAAGCTTCCCGGCTGCTATCTGCATCGCACCGCTGTAAACGACGTTGCACGTGTTGAGGGCCGTACCTTTATCTGCACCCCTACTAAGGAAGAAGCAGGCAACATCAACAACTGGGTAGAGCCCGGCGAAATGTATGCCCGTCTTAACAAGCTGTACACCGGCGCTATGAAGGGCAGAACAATGTACGTTATCCCCTACTCCATGGGCGTTGTAGGAAGCGACTTTGCCAAGTACGGCATCGAGCTTACCGACTCTATCTACGTTGTTCTTAACATGCTCATCATGACCCGCGTAGGCACCAACGTTCTTGAGGCTCTCGGCGACAGCGCTGACTACATCAAGGGCCTGCACGCTAAGGCTGACCTTGATGAGGAGAACCGCTACATCGTTCACTTCCCTCAGGACAACACAATCATGTCCGTTAACTCCGGCTACGGCGGAAACGTTCTTCTCGGTAAGAAGTGCTTCGCTCTGCGTATCGCATCCTACCTCGGCCGCAAAGAAGGCTGGATGGCTGAGCATATGCTTATTCTCGGTCTTGAAAATCCCGAAGGCGAGATCAAGTACATCAGTGCTGCATTCCCCTCTGCTTGCGGTAAGACCAACCTCGCAATGCTTATTCCTCCGGAATTCTTCAAGAAGCAGGGCTACAAGGTTTGGTGCGTAGGCGACGATATCGCTTGGCTGCGTGTCGGCAAGGACGGCAGACTGTGGGCTGTCAACCCCGAGAACGGCTTCTTCGGCGTTGCTCCCGGTACAAACGACCACTCCAACCCCAACGCTCTCGCTACAACTATGCGTGACACTATCTTCACCAACGTTTGCCACAACCTTGATGACAACACCGTTTGGTGGGAAGGTCTTAACGACAATCCTCCTACGAACGCTCTTAACTGGAGAGGCGAAAAGTGGGATTACACTAAGTATGACAAGGCTGATAAGGTCGGCACCAGCGGTGCTCATCCTAACTCCAGATTTACTGCAAAGGCAATCAACTGCCCCTGCGTTTCTTCTGAGTTCAACAGCATGGCAGGCGTTCCGATCTCCGCTATCGTATTCGGCGGCAGACGTGCAAAGACTGCTCCCCTGGTATACCAGTCATTCAACTGGCAGCATGGTACCTTCGTTGGTTCTATCATGGCTTCCGAGACAACAGCAGCAGCTTCCGGCGCTGTCGGCGTAGTTCGCCGCGACCCCATGGCTATGCGTCCCTTCGTAGGCTACAACATGGGCGACTACTGGAAGCACTGGCTTGAGATGGGTAAGGTTATCCCCAACGCACCCAAGATCTTCCACGTAAACTGGTTCCGTACCGATGACAACGGCAACTTCATTTGGCCCGGATTCGGCGACAATATGAGAGTTCTTCTCTGGATCCTTGCTCGCTGCGAAGATAAGGTAGACGCTGTTGAGACTGCTATCGGTTATGTTCCTAACGCTGATGATATCTGCATCGAGGGTCTTGACATTTCAAGAGAGACCATTGCAGACCTTCTCACAGTTGACCACGATTCTTGGCTTGCTGATGTTGAGAACATCAAGGAATTCTACAAGCTCGTAGGCGATCACGTTCCTGCTGAGATGTACGAAGAGCTTGCTGCTCTCGAAGCAAGACTTGCAAAGTAATTTAAGTGAATTAAACGCAAAAAAGACGGGCTTGTCCCGTCTTTTTTATATGCAGCTTTTCGGCGTATGCGGGTGTTTAATACGTTTTTTGATCAAAACCCTTGAAGTAAGTCGACAAATATGATAAAATTAAATAATCATAAATTTGGAGGATGTTATGCATATACAGGAATCCGGCGAAATGTATCTTGAAACGATTCTGATACTGTCAAAAAGCTCTAATGAAGTAAGATCTGTCGATGTGGGCGAATATATGGGATATTCCAAGCCCAGCGTAAGCCGCGCTATCGGGCTTTTGAAGAACGGCGGTTATGTTGTCAGTGACGACAGCGGATTTCTGTTTCTTACCCCTACCGGCAAAGAATTGGCAGAAAAAATATATGAGCGGCACACCGTTCTTTCCAAATGCCTTGTAATGCTGGGAGTTGACGAACAAACAGCTGCCGATGATGCGTGCAGAATTGAGCACGTTATAAGTGACGCAACATTCGCAGCAATAAAAAAACATATAAATAATATGTCTGAAAAGTAAGAGAAACGACTAAGTAGCCTCCCCTGTGTAAGGGTAGCGGAGGGACTGTCCTATT
>CAZBAR010000029.1:0-26805 GCA_964490165.1 uncultured Lachnospiraceae bacterium
ATATCCGCTGTTACGCCTATAGCAGCGCCGCAGATAAGTCTGCCCTGCGAATCCTTCGCAGAGTTAGGATATCTGGAAGCTTTTTCGATATCTTTAATTGTAATAAGACCCTTAAGTCTGTTTTCGTCATCAACTATAGGCAGCTTTTCAACCTTAGCCTTGCAAAGAATAGCCTTTGCCTCTTCAAGAGTGGTTCCCTCTTTTGTTGTAAGAAGATTTTCTTTTGTCATGACCTCGCTTATACGAATGTCATAAGTAGGAAGAAATCTAAGGTCGCGGTTTGTAATGATACCTACCAGCTTGCCGTCGTTATCACAGATCGGCACACCTGAGATCTTGAACTTGCCCATAAGCTCGTCCGCTTCGTAGACATAGTTATCGGGATGCAGGAAGAAAGGATTGGTAATAACTCCGTTTTCACTTCTCTTTACGCGTTCCACCTGATCAGCCTGTTCTTCAATAGACATATTCTTGTGGATAGTGCCCGCGCCGCCTTCTCTTGCCATAGCAATAGCAAGCTCACTTTCCGTAACAGTGTCCATGGCCGCGCTGAGGAGCGGAATGTTCAGAGTTATCTTGTTTGTAAGCTTTGTATGAAGATCTATCTGATAAGGAAGAACTTCGCTCTTCTGAGGAATGAGCAAAACGTCATCAAAGGTTATACCCTCATACAAAATTTTGTCAAAATTTGCATCCATATTTTGTGCCTCCGTGTAGTTAATTATTTATATTATAGCCTATTAGTAAAAACGTGTCAAGGTATGTATTAAGAAACAATTGAAATTTTTTTGGAAATTTATTCTTGATATACTTGATTTTGATAGTTTGTATGCTTATAATATCTGTGAAAATATGATAGATACACAAGCAAATATTCAATTGTGTAGTGAAAGGATTTTTTATGGCATTACCCGTAGCATTACAGCTTTTCAGTGTTCGCGACACTATGGAAAAAGACCCCAAGGGCACCCTTAAAAAGGTTGCCGAAATGGGCTACAGCGGAGTCGAGATATACAGCTTTGCAGGCCTTGAGCCTTCCGAATTCAGATCAGTCTGCGACGAAGTGGGACTTAAAGTCATGTCATCACACGGCGGATCGGGATATATCTGCGATCAGATCGATGAAACTATTGAAAAAATGAAAGCAGTCGGCTCTGAATACATGGCTCTCGCCTATCTTGACCCTGACAAACGACCGGGAACAGACGGTTTTGAAGCATTTGTTGAGCGAATGACCGACGCCTGCAAGAAAGCAAAGGCTGCCGGACTTCAGGTGCTTTACCACAATCACGAGTATGAGTTTTTGAAGCTTGACGGAAAGTACATTCTGGATTACATACTAGACTCAGTGGGACATGACCTTTTGATGCCTGAGCTTGATACTTGTTGGGTAAACATCGGCGGAGAGAATCCCGAGGCTTTTTTGAAGAAGTATGCAGGACGCTGCCCTGTTATACACCTTAAGGATTTTTGGTTTAAGGAACGCTTCGGACCCGAAGTCAGCGATAAAAGCGCATATGGCTTTGAAATACGCCCTGTTGGCTACGGCAGACAGGATATGCCCGGAATACTTCTGGCAAGTGAGGAAATAGGCGCTGAGTGGGTTGTTGTTGAGCAGGATACCCCAGCCCTCGGTCTCAGCGATCTTGAATGTGCTGCGCTCAGCCGTCAGTATCTTGCAAAGCTCGGCTGGTAAATATGACGGTCAGAAAATCATCACAGCTTATTGCTTTCCTCCTGCTTGTATTATGTCTGGCATCTTGCCGGAAAATTACAGAATCTGAACCTGCAGACGATACATCGGCTCCCGTAATTACAACAGCCGCAGAGACTACTGCACCTGAGCCTGAAAAGATATCGGTGAATATAAAAATGATCGGCGATGTGCTTTTGCATGAGAAGGTGGTAGAAAGCGGCCTTACACCTGACGGCAAATATAATTTTGACCACCTGTTCGCCAATGTAAAGGATGAAATAGAGGGCGCCGATATCGCCATTGTCAACCAGGAGGTAATTCTCGGCGGCAGCGAGCTTGGACTTACCGGATATCCCTCGTTTAACGGTCCGTTTGAAGTGGGAGACGCAATTGCTTCGGCTGGCTTTGACCTTGTTCTGCACGGAACAAATCACGCCCTTGACAAGGGAGCGCGCGCGGTTGTAAACTGCTGCGTCTTCTGGCGGACAAAGCACCCGGACATCAGCTTTATCGGTATATCCGACAGCACAGACGATGCAAACAACATATGTATAAAAGAAGTAAACGGCATACGAATTGCCTTTATAAACTATACCTACGGAACAAACGGAATCCAACTGCCAGAAGGATATCCCCATGCGGTCACATATCTTGACAGTGACACTATATTCAGCGACATCACCTATGCAGAGGAAAACGCTGACTTTACCGTGGTTCTTCCCCACTGGGGCACTGAATATGTCCACGAGCCTGACAGCAACCAGCGCTACTGGGCAGAGCTGTTTGCGCAGTACGGTGCAGATCTTGTTATCGGAACGCATCCCCATGTGACAGAGCCTGTTGAGGTTATAGGCAGTATGCCCGTCTTTTATTCAATAGGAAACTTTGTAAACTCTACAGCTCAGACAGGCGCGGGGATCGCCGACAGAATGGTAGGCGCCATTGCCGACGTTACTCTTACCCTCGGCGATGACGGAAATGTTTACATTGAGAACTACGGCGTCATACCAACGGTCACACACCTGTCAGAGGGCTACGGAAACATCACCACCTACAAGCTTTCAGACTACACCGCAGAGCTTGCCGAAAGCAATTTGATAAAGGCATCTGACCCTGCTTTTTCGCTGGAATACTGCAAAGATCTTAATAATAAAATATTCGGAGAGCTGTCTGAATAAAAAGTTGGATATTTTTTCAAAAATGCTTGACTTTTAACATCTCAGCAGTTAAAATGTACTCAATTATTTAACCGAAAGGTAAGGTATTTAATTATGGCTGATAAAAAGCTTCGCATAGGTATCGTCGGCTGCGGCGGTATAATGAAATGGATGCATCTGCTCTCATATGCACACGTTGACAGCGTTGAGGTAGTTGCACTTTGCGACATCGTTCCCGGCAGAGCTGAGAGCATGAAGGAATTTGCTCATTCTCAGTACAACAGCGATTGTCTTGACAACGCTAACTGCTACACCGATTTTGATGAATTCATTCTTGATCCTGCGATCGAAGCAGTAGACATCTGCACACCCAACTACCTGCACAGTCCCTTTGCCTGCAAGGCTCTGGAAATGGGCAAGCACGTATTCTGCGAAAAACCCGATGCAGTAAGCGTTGAGGAAGTTAAGAAGATGCAGAAAGCAAGCGAGGAGTCCGGTAAGGTTCTCATGGTAATGAGAAACAACCGTCACACCGAAGCTGCTAAGAAGCTTAAGAAAATGGTTGATCGCGGCGAGTTCGGCGAGCTGTACTGCGGACGCTGCGGTTGGATACGCCGCCGCGGTATTCCCGGCAAGGGCGGCTGGTTTACCACCAAGGCGCAGTCCGGCGGCGGTCCTCTGATAGACCTCGGCGTTCATATGATCGACCTTGCTATCTATCTTATGGGCAACCCCACTCCTGTTGCTGTTTCCGGCTCTATTTACAGCAAGTTCTCTGATGATGAGGCTGAGTCCTCCTCTGAGCATTCCGCATTCGGTGAGGCTACCGCTGACGGCACTTTCGACGTTGAAGACCTTGCTATGGGCTTTATTAAGTTCGATAACGGCGCTTGCCTGCAGATCGAGTTCTCATGGGCTTCTAATATTGAAGAGGGCGACTGCAACTTTGTTGAGCTTCGCGGAACAAAGGCAGGTCTGAAGTGGAAGAACTCCGGCACTGAGTCCAAGATCTTCACCGAGAGCTTCGGTCAGCTTGTAGATATCGATATGCACCCACAGAATCAGATAATCGGTCATGAGGGCAACCTCCGTCACTTTGTTGACGTTGTACTGAACGGCGCAAAGCCTGACTTCGTACCTCAGCAGGGCGTAAATATGATCAAGATCCTTGAAGCTATCTACGAGTCTGCAAAGACCGGCAAGGAAGTTTCACTTGTTGACTGAGTTTAGTTAATATTCTGTAAAACTCAATAACATATAAAATCAGGACCTTCGGCTTAGCCGAAGGTCCTGATTTTATGAGTTTTAGGAGCATTTTCTGATATCTCATCTTCCTATAGCACTGCAAAACGGGGCATTGGAAGATAGATTTATTTGCGATAACAGTTGTTTTTAGCTACCTTTACAAGTCCAATACGTTCGCACACTGCCACGCCAAGCGGAGAGTCATCCTCTTTAGCATTGGAGTTTCCAACAGTAGCGTTATCTTTCAAACACGTATCAATAGCATATTTCCATATCAGATCAACGGCTTTTTCTTTGCTCGCCGTGTCAACGGTAAGGATAGCACCGATATCGTACTTTTTAAGTTCTCGGATTTTTTCAAGTGTAGGCATTGCAAGACAAACGAGCTCGCTGTTTTCAAAAACACCCATCGGCTTCATTCCGGTGTTTCCCTTCCCGTCAAAGTGAATTTGAATTGCTCTGACGTGACATTCAGCACAACCGCCCCCCTGCTTGAAAGCCTTAATCATCGGCATATCATCTGCGCATAGCAGACGAACAGTCATCTCCTCGTATTCGGGAACTACAACCGTATCGTTTGCATAGATCATATCGTATCCACAGCTACAGGTTAAGCCGAGTTTTGCAACTTCTGAATCGAACATTTCCCATTCTGCATCAACCGATCTGCGAATAGAAAATTTCGGATTTGGGAACCTTGCAAAAAGCTTCAAGTATGACAAAGCGACTTCCTCGTTTTCGCATATAAGCATAATGGCCGGCTCGATCGAATCGTAATCGGAGACATAGACAAAATGTTCAAGTTCTTCGGGATTTCCGAGCGTGAAAATTTCCGTTTCAGCAACGGTAATTCCAACGATATCCTCAGCATATTTCAATGGATGGTGTGTAAAGCAAAAGTCAAGTGCCAGCTCAATATCTGAAGATTTTAATTCGGGGAAACTGCGTCTAAAGTGGCTGATAGCGATCTTACCAGACATATCGTGCCAAGTGACCGCCTCACCCGAATACTTTTCTCTGTATTCGCTCGGGGTAATGCTATAAAAGTTTTTGAAAGCTCGGGTAAAACTCTCGGGACTTGCATAGCCGAAATCAAGCGCAATGTCAAGGATGGTCTTTGAAGTTCTGCGGAGTTCAAGCGCGCTTCTTGTGAGTTTGTAGATACGGGAGTATTCCACAGGGCTGTATCCCGTATGCTGCCTGAAGATCGCATCAAAGTAGGTGAGAGAAAATCCTGCATTATCCGCAATACTCTGTAGCGACAGATTGTCTTTGGGATTCTTTTGAATAAATCCGATGGCTTTGTCAATTAAATTTTTGTATTCCATAAAGTCATCTCCTTTCTGTAGCTACATTTTAGCATATAGATATGGCAGTTGTCCTTGCAGCAATTATTGTGTTGTACCATAAATGAAAACACCATCGCAATCTGACCCATATGGTTTTGACTGAGTGGTGTTTTGGTTTACAAATAAGTCTTTAAGCGGATTTTCGAGACCTCTCTTTCTTTTTCACTTTTGGACTAAAAAAGATTCTGAAAAAATTCAGGTAAAGACCTTTTACGCATTTTTGAAAAAATGAATCACTTGCTAACGCCTTTAGTTTATCTTCAGTCTGAAGCCTCGCATCAGCGAGGCTTTTTTACAGCAATTCCATTTTTATCTTAAATGATATACTTCTCGGGGTGCTCATGCTGTCAAACTGTATTTCATTTGCCCCCGCATCGCTGTCAACGCCGACAACTACACCCTCACCAAACACTTTATGACGCACGCGCGTGCCGACTTCAAGCACATTTTTCGCGCCCTCAAGCTGTTCGTTTTTTGCCTCAGCAAACTTTTTAGCACCGACCTTTAAGTCCTCGCGCACTTCCCCGCTGACCTCCAGCAGGTTTTCGTCTATATCGAAAATAAATCTTGACGGATATCTCGGCGAACCGTCGTGGTTCCACCCTTCAGCATCGCTGAGATACAGCCGCTTCATAGCACGGGTAACGGCAACAAAGGCAAGTCGACGCTCCTCCTCCATACCCTCGAGAGTCTTTGTCTTTTTAGACGGAAACACGCCCTCATTCACAGAAGAAATGAAAACATACGGAAATTCAAGACCCTTCGCAGTATGAACCGTCATAAGTCTTACTTTGTCGCCGCTCTCTGCCGAATCGGAATTTGTAAACAACGCAATATGTGCAAGATAGCTTTCAAGCGTCGTTTCCTCGCCGCATCCGGTCTCATATTCGTACACCGACTGCTTAAGCTCAGCCAAATTGTCAAGCCTTACCTGATCTCCCTCAGTTCTCAGCATTTCTTCATATCCGCTTTCGTGAAGCACTGCGGTCAGCACCTCGGAGATAGGACGTCCACTGTAAAAGTCTTTGTAGTATTCAATAAACGAAATGAACTTCTCCGCCTTTGTACCCTTAAACACAGGGTCGTCAATGTTATTACAGAGTGCAGTGTACAGAGTGCAGCCGTCGCGCTCTGCCGCCTCTCTGAGGAATCTCATCCGCCGCTCGCCCATATTCCTGCGCGGCTTATTAACGATGCGTGAAAACGCCAGATCGTCACCTGAAACTATCATTCTGAGGTACGACAGCGCATCTTTAATTTCCATTCTGTCAAAAAATTGAGTTCCGCTGTACAGAGTATACGGTATCTTCTCGCTGAGAAACGCTTCTTCCACCGCGCGGGACACAAAGTGCGCCCTGTAGAGCACAGCTATCTCACCGGCTTGCACGCCGCTTTTCATAAGACGCGATATTTCGCCGGCTATCCACTGCGCTTCTCTGTCCATGGTAGGCGAATGATGCCAGTGCACCGATTCCCCGCCGTCAAGAGTCGGAACAAGCTCCTTTTTCATACGAAGCTTGTTTTTTGATATCAGGGAGTTTGCAGCTGCAAGTATTTCGGGAGTGGAACGGTAGTTTTCCATCATCATTACGGTCTTCGTTCCCTCAAAATACTTGTCAAAATCCAAAAGATATGCCACATTTGCGCCGCGCCACGTATATATTGTCTGGTCAGGATCTCCCACAACAAACAGGTTTTTGTGATAGTCCTGCAGCACCTGCATAAGCTCATACTGTATGCTGTCTATATCCTGAAATTCGTCTATCATTATGTATTCAAGCCGACGCTGCCATTTGAGGCGGATATCAGCGTTTTGGGAAAATATATACAAAGTGAATTTTATAAGATCGTTATAATCAAGCCCGAAGCACTTCTTTTCCTGATACAGATACCCCCAGAATATTATGTCATGCACAGACGACGCGCTGAGATACTTTTCGTGCAGCACCTCAGGCGACATTTCTATCATATCAAGATAGTATTCGGGAATTTCAAACAGCTTTTTTATTTCGATCATATCCCGCGCCTTGTTGTAAGGCATATCCCTGAGAGTAAGACCGCGCTCGGCATAGATAATGTCAAGCATAGAGTTTATATCTGAATTGTCAAGCACTAAAAAGCTTTTGGGATACTGAACAGCATAGCTGTCCTCCTGCAATACCGACACGCAAAAGCTGTGAAAGGTGCAGATGTAGCCTGCATCATTGTCTCCCGTGAGCCGGTTTATGCGCCGACGCATTTCGGCCGCAGCCTTGTTTGTAAAGGTCACGCAAAGAATATTTGACGGCATAATTCCCATTTCATTAACAAGATAAGCAAAGCGGTGTGACAGCGCACGTGTTTTGCCGCTGCCCGCGCCCGCTATAACGCGGACATACCCCTCAGTGCTTGTTACTGCCTCGCGCTGAGCATCGTTAAGTCCTTCCAAAACATCGCACATATTTCTGCCTCCTTGTTTTTCTATAATATAATTTTATCATTGACAGATATCAGTGTCAAGATAAACAAAGTGCCTTGAGGGACGTTTATGGGACTCAAACACAATTCTTATTATGCATCTATAAAAGACGAAAAAAATAAAATTAACGCTAAAATCTTCAAGTGCCGTTGACATTCAATATAAACTCGGTGTATAATACAAAGTAATTAACAAAACAAAGGAACTATTGAAAGGAAAGAAACAAATGAAGGTTTCCTCTCTGCTCGGACAGCGCTTCAAGGAAGCTCCCTCCGACTGTGTGATCGAAAGTCACGCGCTCATGACGCGGGGCGGCTATATGAAATATATGGCAAACGGCATCTACTCACTTTATATGCCCGGCAAGCGTATTATGAGAAAAATTGAAAATATCATCCGCGAGGAAATGGATGCAATTGACGGACAGGAAGTAATGTTCCCCGTTGCAATGCCTGCATCTATTTGGGAAGAATCGGGAAGATACAATTCCATCGGAAGCGAAATGGCACGCTGGACTGACCGCAGCGGAAATAAAATGGTACTCGGCATGACCCACGAGGAAGCTGCCGTTCATCTTGCAAAGGACACGGCTATCTCGTATGCTGACTATCCGTTTATGATATATCAGATCCAGACCAAATTCCGTGATGAGCCCAGAGCGCGCGGAGGACTGATCCGCGTTCGTGAGTTTACCATGAAGGACGCATACTCCTTCCACACCTCGCAGGAGGATCTTGAAGAATACTATCAGCGTGCGTTCGAAGCTTATCAGCGCATATTCAGACGTGCGGGATGCAAAAGCTTCGTCGATGTCAAAAGCGATTCCGGAATGATGGGCGGAAGTGTCTCCCACGAATTTATGCTGCTGTCTGAGATCGGTGAAGATACTCTTGCTATCTGCCCCGAATGCGGATACCGCGCAAATATGGAAGCAGCCGAATGTATTGTTGAAAATGATGCAGGCGAAGCGCTCCCTCTGGAAAAGATATATACCCCTGACTGCAAAACTATTGAAGATCTTGCAAAATACATAAAGACAGACGAGAAAAAGCTCGGCAAAGCTGTTGTATATCAGCGTAATAAGGACGATTCATATATCGTAGTGTTTATACGCGGAGATCTCGATGTCAACGAGACAAAGCTGCGCAATCTCGTAGGCGAGGAGATCCACCCCGCGATCATTACCGAGGAGTCAGGCATTGTTGCAGGCTTTATCGGTCCTGTAGGACTGACCGAGAACGCTGACGTTATAGTAGACCGTTCTCTTGAAGGTATTGAAGCGATGGTATGCGGCGCAAATGAAGTCGATTATCACTATCAGAACATAAATCTTGCGCGTGATGTTGGAAATGTTACTTATGTTGACGTCGCTAAGATTTATGAAGGTGCGATCTGCCCGTGCTGCAGGAAGCCTGTGATCTCTATCAAAAAAGGTATTGAGATAGGAAACATATTCCAGCTCGGTACTAAATATACGAAGAGCATGGATATGACATATTCCGACAAAGACGGCTCGTCCAAGAACCCGATCATGGGCTGCTACGGAATAGGCGTAGGCAGATTGGCAGCATCTATCTGTCAGGAGAGCCACGATGACTACGGTCCCATATGGCCTATGTCGATCGCTCCGTGGCAGGTTGAAATATGCAATCTGCGCGCAGACGACGAACAGGTAAACACCACCGCCACCGAGCTTTACGACACGCTTACAAAAGCCGGTGTAGAGGTGCTTTATGATGACCGTGACATCCGTCCGGGCGTTATGTTCGCAGACTCAGACTTGTTCGGCGTGCCGATCAGAGTTGTCGTAAGCCCCAAGACCTGTGCACGCGGCGTAGTCGAGCTTGCCACACGCGACAAGAGCCGCAAAGAGGATATAGCTATAGACACAGCTGCAGAAGCTATTATTGCCCTGCGCGACGAATTGCTCAGTCAGTATAAATAAGTACACTTACAGGACATCCGGCTTTGCCGGATGTCCTGTTCCGCTCTTCAAGCTTTGTTCTCATAACCTACACATATTATCGACAAAAAAGTAAGAATTTATTAATATTTTTGCTTTTATTTATTGACATCGCATATCAAAAATGGTATGATATTAAAGAAAGTTGCTCAGGGAGTAAAACAATTTGTTTGACCTCTGATGCGGCTTAATATTTTACATATTTTAGGGAGGATTAAAAAATGGCGAACAACGGAAAAGGTCTTTCTATTGCCGGACTGGTACTTGGTATAGTATCTATCATATTGTTCTGGGTTCCTGTTTGGAATACCATTGCTCTTGTTACCGGTATTGTAGGCTTGATTCTGTCTATTATGGGTAAGAAGAAAGCTGCAGCTGCTCAGGCTCCTACAGGTCTTGCTACCGCAGGTCTTGTACTTTCCATTATCGGTCTGGTATTTGCAGTTATCGGCTTCTTAACCTGCACAGTTTGCGTTATTTGCGCAGCAGGCAGCCTTGCATCTGCAGGCGGTCTTGAGGGCCTTGAGGGTCTGATGTAATCAGTCCTGCCTTTTATGTGAAAGCAGTCAGTTCTTCACAACTGACTGCTTTCTACTATCTGAATTTTTCAAGGAATAATATCATGTATCCTTTTATAACTATATTCGGCAGAACTGTCGGTACTTACGGAATAGCATCGGTCGTCGGTTTTTTGATTGCAGGCTTTGTTGTCAGCCGTGCTTCAAAAGCAAGAAAGATTCAGTATGAAGATATAATTTTGCTTTTTCTGTCTGCCGGTGCGGGTCTGCTCGTAGGCGGACATTTGCTATACGGACTTACGCATCTTCCTGAAATGCTTGACACGTTCTCAAGCTTAGCAAACAGACAGTTTAAGGAAACGCTGATGAGACTTGGCATTATTTTCGGTGGAATGGTGTTTTACGGCGGTCTGCTCGGCAGTATGGCAGGAATTGCCGTTCATACGCATTTTTCAAAAACTATTGAACGCAGTATGGCTTTTGACATTTTGGCTGTTGCCGCTCCGCTTTTCCATACCTTCGGACGAATAGGATGCTTTTTCGGCGGCTGCTGCTACGGAATTGAATGTGAGTGGGGATTTACCGTCTATAACAACACACTTTCCCCGGGGATAAACGGCGTTCCGCGCTTCCCGGTCCAGCTGCTTGAAGCTGCATTGAATTTTGCACTGTTTATTCTGGTCTATAATATGTTTAAGAAAGACAGGCAAAGGGGCAGGCTTATTTTCGTCTATCTTCCCTGTTATGCGGTGATCCGTTTATGCACGGAGATGCTCCGAGGAGACAGCATACGCGGCTTTGTGGGCATTTTTTCCACCTCACAGTTTATAAGCATTTTGATACTTGCTGTTTGTGCAGTGCGTGGGGTAATCATTCTGCGGCGAAAAAAGTATAAAGAAGTGTAATAAAAATGAGCTTTTGAAAAGCTCATTTTTATTTTGTTCAGTATAAACTTATACATAATACTGCGCCTGCGCGCACCACAGCTGATGATACTTTCCGTCCTCTTTCGCAAAAAGCTCTTCATGGCTGCCGCGCTGGACTATGCTGCCGCCGTCAAACACCGCTATACTGTCGCAGAAACGGCAAGAGGACAGGCGGTGACTTATAAACACCGACGTCTTATTCTCAACGAGAGTATTAAAGTTTGCATACACCTCCGCTTCGGCTATTGGGTCGAGAGATGCGGTCGGCTCGTCAAGTATTACAAAAGGCGCGTCCTTATACAGCGCTCTTGCAAGCGCTATCTTCTGTTCCTCTCCTCCCGAAAAATCAACACCGTTGTTTTCATAGCCGCGGTGCACGGGCGTCTCTATTCCTCTCTCCAGTCCCTGAAGCTTTTCGCCTAGCCCCGCGCGAACAAGGCAGTCTTTTACTCTCTCAGCGTCATAGTCATGCTCTGCCGAAACGTTAGCGGCAAGGGAGAAATCAAACAGCTTATAGTCCTGAAAGACTACGGAGAATAGCTTCATATATTCATTGTAGCGATAGCGGCTTATATCTATACCGTTCAGAAGTATAACGCCCTCAGTAGGGTCGTACAGTCGGCACAGCAGCTTTATAAACGTAGTTTTTCCGCTGCCGTTCTCTCCTACTATCGCCAGCTTTTCGCCGATGCGGAATTTCAAATTCACATTTTTCAGTGCATACACGTCTGTTCTTGGATACTTGAAGCTTACATTTCTGAATTCTATCTCATAGTCAATATCGTCACGCTTTTCAACCGCCAGAGTGCCGTGATACATATCGTCGGGAAGATCGAGATATTCGTACAATTGAAGCAAATACTGGTTGTTAAAGCGCAGTCTGCCTAATCCTGCCGCAAGATCGGTAATATGATACATAAACTTGCCTACGGTTGTATTATAAAGAATATAATCACCTATACTCAACGCGCCTGCCGCCACTCTTGCGGCTACAAGTGCGAGTATAAATATTTTTCTTGCGTAGCAAACGACCGTATTTACAGGATCATATTTCATCCGCACTTTTTCTGATTTTTTAACATATGGCGGATCCAACATAACCTTTGCAAGCTCGTCCAGGATTATGCGCTTCAAATTAAAGACATTTATATCCACGCCGTTTATTGCGTTATATGCAATAACCTTTGTGTTGGCAGCTGCAAGACTGTCCCACGCCTTCATATACTGCTCTGTACCCTTTTTATATAGCTTTTTTCTGAGAAAAGTCTCTACGGCAAGTACGGCAATAAGGGCAGCCACTGAAAAAGGAGAATTTGCAAAATACAGAAATCCACGAAGCTCTCCCACTGCCGGCACAGCAGTAAGCATCGATACGGTCAGTGACACCGCTGTTATCATACCGAAAATATTGATCAGTAAAAGGTAGAGCTCATGCATAAGCAAACCGAGACCAGCTCCTGTTGCATTATCACCCGCAATGATACGCTCCCTCAAAAGCACCACGTCAGGATCCTCAAGGTGTGCGTATTTCATTCTGTTTTGAACGTCGGACATCATATAGTACCTTTTATCTCTCCACACACTGTTGAGAACATTGTACCTGCCGCTTACAAAACGGCTTACAAGACTGAGTACAAACGCACCTCCGACACATACAGCGCAAAGAAAAATAAGTTTGTCAATGCGTCTCTCACCCGCTAGTTCGTTTACTATCATAGCCGACATATACACTCCGAAATACGGAAATACAGTCGAGGTCAGCGCATTTACAGCCTGCCACACCGCTCTTGCGGGGCTCAGCTGCCATATGAGCTTTGCACCGCGCAAAATAATACGAAAGTCCTGAACAAAGCCGCGTTTACTCTTCACTGCCGCCATCCTCCTCTCTGTAATATCTGCTCTGAATATCGAAAAGCTCTTTGTATTTACCGCCCGCCGCCATCAGCTCGTCATGCGTGCCAACCTCTGTAATGTGCGCACCGTCAAGCAAAAATATCCTGTCGCAAAAGCGTGTAGACGCAAGGCGGTGGGATATAAACACAGATGTAGCATTTTCTGTTATCACATTATAGCGTCTATACATTCTGTCCTCCGCTATTGGGTCAAGAGCAGCTGTAGGCTCGTCAAGAATAAGACATTTCGCCTCGCGGTACACAGCTCTCGCCAAAAGCAGCTTTTGCACCTCTCCGCCCGACATATCTATACCGTCATAGTTTACCTGACGGTTAAGGGGCGTATCTATACCCTTCGGCAAAGACGCGATCTTCTCAGACAACCCCGCTGTCTCAATACAGCGGCGCAGCTTTTCCGCCGATATAGCCTCACAATCCGCGGCACAGGTGATATTCTGCGCAATAGACACAGGCAATAGGCTTGCATCCTGCGGCACAAGACCGAACAGGGAGTACAGCTCGTCTCTGTTATATTCAAAGGGTGTGTGACCGCATATAAGCACCTCACCCTCGTCAGGCAAGAGGAGCCCGCACATAAGCTTTGTAAGCGTAGTCTTGCCCGCGCCGTTAAGACCAACAAGCGCTATTTTTTCTCCTGCCGCAATCTTAAAGCTTACGTTCTCAATAACGTTTTTCTCACCCATCGGGTATTTATAGCTCACATTTTTGAATTCTATTGTGAGGCTCTCTTCGGGCAGCGGAATTCCCTCGCCCGTGTTCAGCCTGCCCTTAATATCAAGTCCCTCTCTGTAATCGGATATCTGCATGGCTCCGTCTCTGAAACCACCGACCGAATCTAAAACAGAGGACATAAAGCCGGAAAGTGAGGTTACTGCGGAGAAGTACAACACGAAGGACGCCGCGTCCATATCTCCCCTTATTGCTTTTAATATAAGAAAGGCGTAAGCCGCGCCGTCACGCACAAGGACTGTAAGAAAGCTTATAACTGACGTAAGAGTGCCGCGTCTTTCAAGTACCCTTGTGGAATCGGCGTGCCTGGCGCACAGCTTGTTTCCCAGCTCTTTCAGATAGTCAACCAAATTATAAAGGCGTACATCTTTGCCGTATTTTACATTGTTCGGAACAGCCCATGCAGTATACATCACTTTCTTTTCAAGTATGTTTCTCTCATCTCTTGTTTTATAGTTCTGCCGTCGCTCATACCCTGCGGCAAAATAGTTAACGGCGCAGCCTGCCGCGATCAGCAGAAATATGTACACATTAAGCTGTGATACTACCGCGCCGAAAAGCAGAAAGTTAAGAATATTGGAGATCATCACCGCTGTATCAACGGGAAAATGCACACCTCGGGTATGGTTATTACTTATGCCTGCATCCGCCCGCTGATCTGCCTCCTGTGTTGCCTTCTCATATTCAAGATAGCGGTCGCGGCTGAGCCAGTATTCCTCTCTTTTATACCTAAGCCGCAGCAGCACATAATGCTCGGAGTTTGCAGTTTTAATACTGACAATGTTGTTTATAAGCGAGATCATCAATTCAGCCAAAGTCACACCTATAATAACAAGTGCAACGCCTGAAAACGCACCGCCACCTTCAAGCGCGCTGATTATCGTAGGCGGCGCCCAAAGGCCTACGGCTGACATAGCGACAGACAGCGGAATCAGCATAAAAGCTGCCAGCGCCAATCTTTTCTCATACTTCCACATAAAGCCGTATATGTAAGCAATGCAGGAAAAAAGACCGTACTTCGGCTTTCGTCTTTCGTCTTTTTCTCTTTTCATGACTGTGACCATTCCTTTCCTTGGATCTGTTACGGTCTTATGGTATCACAAAGAAGCAAAAAAAGCGCATCGGGTGAACCAAATGCGCTGTTCGGTGAACCAAATGCACTTTTTCACTGTTTTTTACTGCGACATAGGTATAAGAAGCTCAGCGGTAAAGCCGCCGTCCTCGCTGTCAAGGGATATAATGCCGTCATATTTTTCAACTATTGCGCGCACTCTTGACATACCGAAGCCGTGGCCTTCACCCTTTGACGTAGGAAACAAACCACCGCGCCTCTCTTTCTTTTTTGCAGCGGCATTGGTAAGTGACATATAGAAATGTGTGCTCTTTTGCCCCGTATAAATTCGTATAAACCTTTCACCGTCTGAAAGCTTCAGATTTTCTTCAATAGCGTTGTCGAGAAGATTTCCGATAAGTGCGCACATATCAACATCGCTGACCGACAGTCCTTCGGGAATACGAACCTTTACATTTGTATTGATACCGTTCTTTTTAGCAATGCTCAGCTTTCCGTTAAGTATAGCGTCTACCATAACTCTGCCCGTTTTTACCACGGTATCAACGCTTGTAAGGTCATTGTTCAGCTCATCAAGGTATTCGGAAACACGTGCATATTCCCCGCTCTCCATGCCAGCCTTAAGCGCCTGTATATGATTGTGGTAATCGTGCCGCCAGCCGCGCATTTTTGTATACATTTCTTCGACCTCATCGCAATACTTCTTCATAAGGTCGTTTTGATATTCTTCGATCTTTCTGTTTATAAGCTTCTCGAATAACATAATATTACCTCAAAAATGCTTTATAATAGCCTTACCTATCTTTTCTCCCATTCCGCGGCCGATAGGTATCTCTTCACCGCTTTTCAGGACAACTGCCGCGGTCTTGATCTTTTTCACATACGAAAGGTTGATTATAAACGAACGCTGACACCGAAAAAATCTATCGTCAAGCTGTGTCTCTATTTCGGAAAGGGATATTTTTGCGCGCGCCTCGCCGCTGTCCGTATGCACTGTTACATATTGAAGCTGCGCCTCTATATAGCTTATTTTGTCAAAGGGTATGTAGCTAGTCTCTCGCATAAAGGTTATCGCCAGGCGCTTTTCCTCCCTGCCGAGATTTTTTGCGGCTCGGTCAAGCACGCCGTAAAGCTTGTCTGTATCAAGAGGCTTCATAAGATAATGAAGCGCCGCCACCTCATAACCCTCCGCTATAAAATCGGGAAATCCTGTTATAAACACGATCTGGATCCGGTCGCTCTCGCTCCGCACACTGCGGGCAAGGTCAACGCCGTTCATCTTCTTCATTTCTATATCAAGAAGCAAAATATCAAAGTCCTTCTCCTCGGAAAAGGAAAAAAGAAAAGACTCTGCCGAGGGAAAAGTATGAATCTCTGCAATATGAGAACGATCCGACGCCCATAACCGAACTCTTTCGCTTATATACGTTGTCTGAAATTCCTCGTCATCGCAAACAGCAATTTTGACCTTCATACAATCCCCCCTTTTTTATAAGTATAACACAAGATATCAGAAGATGCAACATCTTATAATACTGCAACTGAGCTGAAAATACCCTGCGAAAATTCGCAGGGGATTCAGATAAACTAAGTCTTATATTAAACGTAATACTGCGCCTGCATATTGAACATCTCGCGGTAAAGTCCGTCGTCAAGCTCCATAAGCTCATTGTGACTGCCATATTCCCTCAGCACACCGTCGGATAACACAGCTATCTTATCGGTAAATCTTGTTGAGGAGAGTCTGTGGGATATATAGATCGCAGTCTTTCCGCGGGAGAGATCGTTAAAGTGGCTGTACACCTCGTACTCTGCAATGGGATCAAGAGCTGCCGTAGGTTCATCGAGAATGATGATCGGCGCGTCCTTATACACCGCCCTTGCAATGGCAAGCTTCTGCCCCTCACCGCCCGAAAACTCTATTCCGTTTTCGTCAAAATCCTTATATATAGATGTTTCCAAGCCGTTTTCAAGGCAAGCTATTTTCTTTTCAAGTCCGCTGTTTTCAATACTGTGACGTATCTTTTCAATGTCATCTCCCATATTCATAGAGATATTCTCTTTAATGGAGAACGAAAACAGCTTGAAATCTTGAAATACAACGCCGAGAAGTCTGGCATATTCGTCTGCCGACAGGGTCTTAGAGTTTACACCGCCGATATAAATATCGCCCTCTGTCGGCTCGTAAAAGCGGCATATCAGCTTCACGAGCGTAGATTTTCCCGATCCGTTTACTCCTACAAGCGAGAGACGCTCGCCCGCGTTAAGCTTAAAGCTTACGTTTTTAAGTACGTAGTTATCGGTATTGGGATATTTGAAGCTTACGTTTTTGAACTCAATAGACAGCTCTGCACCGTCCGGCACCACTGCTTTTCCGAAGGCATTACGCTTTTCGTCGGAAAGCTCGATGCAATATCTGAACTCCTTTGCGAAGTTGCCGCAGGTCATAAGATTTGAAAAGCATCCCACAACACCGCCGAGACAGTTGGCAAGCTGATTTGCACTTGAAAGGTACATGGAAAAGTCACCGATTAGCATACCCTGAAAAACTACCTTGACAGCAAGAATAAGATATATAAAGAATTTTTGCAGCACTTTTGCTGTTTCCGTTATGTAATATAGTCCTGAGTCCTGAGCAATAGCCTTTTTCACAACGGGCATACATTCATCTTCAAGGTATCTGTCTGATTTTTCAGTAAAATAGTCCTGCAATTCATACACACGCATTTCCTTGCCGCAGCGGATATCGGTAAGTATGTTTATAAAATACACCATCCGTCTTACAATAGGCGCCTGAAGCACACGCCATTTGTACTCGTTCGAGCGCTTTATCTTATATATAACTGTCTGAATTACGACCACCGCTGCAATGAGCACAAGTATGAGCGGCTGGATATACAGGACTATAGACGCGTATGTTATAACGTTGATAAGCGCCCCCACAAGACCTGTGGTAAAGTCGATAATGCCAGAGAACGAATTAGAGCCTTCGGCAAGGGAAATGAAATCCTTCATTCTCGGCTCTTCAATATCGGAAAACGGCATTCTCGATACTGCTTTTGCAAGCATAAGCTTGATGCTGTAGCCCGTCCTTTCAAGCTGACGTCTGTCGTACACGCTGAAAACGCGCTTTACAAAAGAAACCGCGAAATTAGCCGCAGCCATTGCCACCGCATAGGCTATGACCGTCTTCATATCACCGCGCTTCTCAAGCTCATTCAGGATAACTCTCAAGAAGAATATTGAGACGACCGTCGTCACAGTATCAAGCAGCATCAGTGGAATTCGCACGTAAAACAGTGATTTATTTGCCTTGTAAAGATATTTCCAAACAAAGCCAACATTACTAAGCGTTTCTTTTGTTGAAAGCTTTTCGCGCTTTTCTTTTTTGTTCTTTTTCATGCCTTTGCCGCCTCCTCTACATAGTATTCCGCCTGTTTTGAGAACATTTCGTGATATACGCCGCCGGCTGCCATAAGCTCATCGTGAGTACCCGACTCTACAATCTGTCCGTTTTCAAAAACAATGATACTGTCGCAGAACTTAACGCTGGCAAGTCGATGGGAAATATAAATGGCAGTCTTTTCCCCGATAATATTATTAAATCGCTCATAAAGCTGACTTTCGGATATAGGGTCGAGAGACGCTGTAGGCTCGTCAAGAATCACGATAGGCGCATTTTTCAGGTACGCCCTTGCGCACGCAAGCTTCTGTCCCTCACCGCCCGAAAACTCTATGCCCTCGCTGTCAAATTCTCTGCCCACCTGAGTGTTAAGTCCATGGGGCAGCCTTCCTATCTTTTCCGACAGTCCGCTCTGCTCAAGTGCGCGCAGTACAGCTTCATCGTCAGCATTTTCTGCAAGACAAACATTTTCTCTCACAGACAGCGAGTAGATATTGTAGTCCTGAAAAACTACGGATAAAAGCTTTACATACTGGTCGTATTTCAGAGTTGACACGTCAACGCCGTTATATAAAATTCTTCCCTCTGTAGGCTCGTAGAGACGGCACAGCAGCTTTATAAATGTCGTTTTACCCGCACCGTTGTATCCTACAACAGAAAGCCTCTCTCCGCTTTTTATCTTTACCGATACGTTTTTAAGCACGTAATTGTCGCATCCGGGATATTTGAAGGAAACATTTTCAAATTCTATTTCATGACGCCCTGACGGCACAATATCCAAAACACCTTTCTTCGTATGCGTCGGTACAGCCTTTTCAACAAAATCCTTATAAGAGTCAATATATTCGGACAAAAACTTTAACTGGTGTATCAAGCTTACTGTCTCTGAAAAAGTGCCTGTAAACGAGCTGACAGTGTTTACGTACATACTGAAGCTTCCCAGCGTTATAGCACTCTTGACCACACGGTAAGCGCTGTAGGCATACATGGCGACAGTCTGAGCAAAGGTTATAGTATCGCTCACAATATCAGCGCCGAAGTTCGCCCGCTGATTTTTCGCATAGACGTTGATATACGACTTGGTTTCAGCACCGTATTTCTCTGCTATCCACTCCGCTGCTTTGTTTATGCGCACCTCTTTTGCAAAGGGATAGCTTATCATAGCCTTGAAAAGATATTCAAATCTGCGCTGAAAATGTGCCGTCTCTTTCTGATATTTATACTGTATATTCTGACGGCGCTTTGACAGCAGCGAGTTTGCCAGAATTATTAAAAGCAGGAAGATTATCATCAGCGGGTGCAAAGTGGCGATGATATATGTAAAACCCGCAAGGCGTATGAACGATGATAGATAATTAAACATTGTGTATGCAAACCAGGATTGACTGAGAGTTCTTGATATCCTGTTCTGCTCATCATGCACGGACCCCATTTCAAAGCGTCCGTAATCCATATGAGATCCCATTTTTCCGTACAGCATACCCATACGGACATTCAATCTTTCACTGTAGGGTCCCGATAAAATGTACCGGAGTACTTCCAGAAACAGCATAGCAGCATTTATTAAGCACCAAAGAGATATGTAAAGCAGTACAGTTTCCCACCGTCTCTCTCCTGTCAGCTCGTCAAGTATCCATTTAGGAAATAGAATGTCCACAAACGGAGAAACAGTTTGCCATAAGGCGTTAATTGCCGCCAGCACAAATGACAGCGGTGCAAATTTTGCCGACTCTCTCGTAAACCAGCCGATGTTTTTGAATATATGCCCGATCCCTTTCAAAAGCTTCGGCAGTTTTCGCTCTTTCTCTTTTCTCATAACAGCTACCTCCGGTAATCACAAGCTATGTTCATATGCTATCATAAAAGTTTCTAATAAGTGCATTGGGTGAACGAAATGCGCCGTTCGGTGAATGAAATGCATTTATTTGACATCATTATACAGTTTGGCAGAAGGAGAAACAATTGAACATTGGTTGAAAGTCTCTCTACTGTTGGTTGATTTTGCTGCATTTCACAGCTATAACTACAGCAAAAAAACCGCCGAAGCGGTTTTGGGGTAAAGACAAGTACAAGCTCTCTATAAATATCAGTCTCGAAAAGCTTCTTGCCGCCCGCATATGCGGGCGGCAAGGCCTGTTCTTTTCTTCAGATCTATCTGTAGCTCCCATTTTTTATATAGTTCTCTCCCCATTGATGCATAAAGCGACATATAAGATCATCTTTGGTATAGAGCTTTGTGCTGTTTTTATCTCCGAACCGACAGGCAAGCTCTGACACCGATATTGTTCTGTTGGCTGTCATTCCCGGTGTTGTACCGTCACGGTATGCTTTCATAATTATGTCAACTCCATCGTTTTTAAGATTTCCCAAGCGCCACCATTCGGCAGGTTCCGCAATATTCGGATAGACATTGTAATCAACGTCCACCGACACACACGGAAAATTTGCACTCATATTAGGTATGGTATTATCAGTGCGCATTTCTGTAATTAAATCGCATTCCGGTTGACCGAGATAATTCAAAGCGCTGCTGCTGATAACGGATATTTCTTTCGGGATCAGCTGCAGATCCACAGCTTCAAGCCGTTCATCTTCTATTTCATAACCGCATCCTTCAGGCGAGATACCGCCGACAAAAAAATTTGTTATGTTATATTCCTTCATCAGTCTTAAAAACTCATGAAGTTCACCGAGACACCGTTTGGTCAGAAACAACTGCCAGCGAGGCGTTATCCCTACATCGAGACAGCGTTTGGTAGCTGCAAGCTGATCTCTAAAAGCTCCGCGCCGCCTCATTCCCCAATCAGTATTATCCTCCATGCCGAAAAACGTTATCTGACATACTTTAGGTCTTAATGTCGCCGCCCATTTTGCATATTCTTCATCTCGCGAAAGCCGCCATGTGGATAGCAGTTCAAACCGTTTTGCCCGTCCCGGCGAAGACAGTGTCTGCTCAATCTCCCAAAGTTCACGGTAATCATCCCGATAATCCGGCTCGCGCCACCATGAGTAAAAACTCATCTCACCAATACCTTGTCCGTTTTCATCTCGCCATTCCTTAAACTGCGCTGCAATACTCTTAAAATCCTCAATGCTCATATGTCCGTTTTTCTTATTTCCCAGCCAACAATGACGGCATCGGTTCGGACATCCTGCCATATCTACCATTACACCGAGATAGCTCATATTAAAATTACACATTTTTTAATCTCCTGTTCTAAAAAATTACGGCAGGGTTTTCTCAAACCCTGCCGACCTCACAGATTGATCTGTATAAATCAAAAGGGTCACGGACGAGCTCGTCCGTGACCGTATACTCAATCATAAAATCGGTAAATGGCAACAAAGAACAAGGCATAGCTAAAGTCTTACTATGCTAACCGCCATATTACCGACGAACCTCAGAAGAATAACTTCCTGATTAAGCTCCGCACAACGTCTCGCCGTTATCCAATTTTGCGGAGCAAGCAGTTCGATTCAATTTAATGACACTTAAAATATAAGTCATTGTATATCCCCCCAATAGAACTACAATCAGTATAACTTTTTTTGTGTTGTTTGTCAACGCTTTATGTAAAAAATTATAGCATTGATAAGTAAAGTAATACTGCACTTAAAATGCCGCCCGCGTATGCGGGCGGCAAGGCTGTCTATCTGATTTTCTCCACGGGTATCCAAAGCTCTCTGTAACGCTGATTACTCTTATCACCCCTGAACCAATGTGTTACCACAAGCTCGGGTGCATCAGCAAACTGGTATCCCGACGACGGCAGCCACTCCGATACAATTCTTCTCTTCAAATCAAGAAAAACTGTAGTCGGAAACTTGCAACGCTCTGTTTCAAAAACAGCATATGTATGCGCGGGAATAACAATATTTTCAAACATACTTGCATACGGCTCGCCTAAAACGCAGTCCTCGTGCATCCTTTTTCGTATGTATTCTGTCAATTCCTGCGTAATGTAAAAATCAAACCCGTCGTCGGCAATATTCATAATGACATTATGCTCTGTATCAGGGTGCGCTGACATACCGTCCAACATATATTGCTGCGGACGTGTATGAACATAAAAGTCTTGCTCCTGCTCCTCTCGCTCATCGGGCACACCTGTAAACCTCTTTTTGTACCCGGTAAGTATCATTTCCGGCTTGTTTTCGATTCTGTAATCCATAGTCTTACCGCCTTCTAAATAAAATTTCAAGACAAGACGGGAGTATGACCTGATAGCTGTTCCGCTACGCACCTGTGAAGGCAGCACGCCGTGGAACCTCTGAAATGCTTTTGCAAAGCTGTCCGGACTTTCATAGCCGTATTTCAGGGCAGCGTCTATAACCTTGATCTTACCGGAAGCCAGCTCCGCTCCGGCAAGAGAAAGTCTGCGGCGTCTTATATATTCGCCAAGTGTAAAGCCGCAAAGGATACTGAAAACGCGCTGAAAATGGTAGCTTGATGAAAAGCTTTGCGCCGCCACCGCTTCATAGTCGATAGTCTCCGTAAGATGCTCCTCGACATAATCGATAGCTTTTTGCATTCCGCTTATCCAGTCCATGTTCTTCCCTCCTGTCCTGCCTATATTTTATCAGAAAGCATATACCGTATCCCGACTTTACGTGCGATATTGTGTCGGGGTTTGAGGAACTATAGCCTTGCTGGATTTTTTAACACATACTGCTTTCCCGGAACAGGGGCACCGTCTGCTCCTACTCCCATACCGTCGCTGTAAAACTCAAATCCGCTTTTTTCAATAACGCGGCGCGAGCGGTCATTGTAAGAAAAATGTCCGCAAAGAAGAAAATCGTAGTTTTCATCTTCAAAAACGTACTGTATGACTCTTTTCACAGCCTCCGTCATAAGTCCGCGTCCCCAGTATTCCTTACTTAGAACATATCCGATCTCCCTGCCGACAAGCTCTTCAAATTCTTCGCCAATATCCCTTCTATCATAGGATTCGAGCCCGATAGAGCCTATAACCTTACCGTTTTCTTTGTATACAATTGCAAAAGTTCTTTTATTACTGATAAAACTGCTTAGAATTGACTGCGTATGTTCTATATCCGTATGATGCCTCCAGCCTGCATTCTCTCCTACACCGTCTACCGACGCATATTCAAAAAAGTCCTCAAGGTCTGACTGTCTCCATGCCCTGAGTATCAATCTTTCTGTTTCAAGAACCACATTGCTGATATCTACTTTAGCATTCATAACAATCCTCCAAATAATCTGTATTCTATTATACAAATCATATCACAATATACATTATTATGTCAATACCAATGAATGCTATCAGTAACCGCACTATCAGACAATATGTTCTCATAAAGAAAAAGCCCGATTTTTATCGGACTTTATGGCTGACTGAAAAACCGCCGAAACGGTTTTTACATCTGCCGTCTTATACTCTCCAGCGCACCTTTTTCAAGCCTTGACACCTGCGCCTGAGATATACCTATCTCAGACGCTATCTCCATCTGTGTTTTCCCTCTGAAAAAACGCAGATTTATTATATCCCTTTCCCTTTTTGACAGTGTCTTCAATGCATCTTTAAGCGCTATTTCCTCCAGCCAGCTTTCATCCGTATTGTCGTTGTCGCTTATCTGATCCATAACATATATGCTGTCACCGCTGTCGCTGTACACGGGATCGTACAGCGACATTGGCTCTACTATTGCATCAATAGCAGCGCACACGGCAGCTTCCGGCTCGCCCAGCGCCTTCGCCACCTGCGCCATAGTCGGCTCCTCGCCGCCCTCTCCCTGCAGCTTTTCTCTCGCCTGCAATGCACGGTAAGCAAGATCGCGAACTGAACGGCTGACTCTTATGGAATTGTTGTCGCGCAGATAGCGCCGAACCTCGCCGATTATCATAGGAACAGCGTAGGTGGAAAATTTTACATCAAGCTCTATATTAAAGTTATCTATTGCCTTTATAAGTCCGATACAGCCAACCTGAAACAGATCGTCAAGATTTTCCCGCCTGTTGGTAAAACGTTGAATTATGCTGAGAACAAGACGCAGATTTCCGTCGATAAGCCGGCGGCGCGCGTCCTCATCTCCGTCCTTTGCAGCTTTCAGCAAAGCTGTTTTTTCATCATTTGTCAGTGTTTTCAGCTTCGCTGTGTTTACACCGCATATTTCAACCTTGTTATAGTACATATATCAAATAAGCCTTTCTTTGTATGCCGATCTATATATCAATTATTACCATACAAAAGTGGCTTATACACATATGCACCTTCCTCATTTTTCCGCTATCGCAGCAGCTCAGGCATATCGTCAAGCATTGCGTCAATATAAATACCGTAACCGCGTGTCGGATCACTTATAAGCACATGGGTCACAGCACCCACCAAAACGCCGTCCTGTACAATAGGACTTCCGCTCATTCCCTGAACGATTCCTCCTGTTTTTTCTATAAGCTCCTTGTCGCATACCTCAACAAGAAAGCTTGAATTCGGGCTGTCGCTTCCCGCATCGGTGCTGATCTTTACATCGTATTCGCATATGCCGATTTCATCTACCGTGCAGTAAATAACTGCATCGCCGTCGTGCAGATCCTCACGTTTTCCTATCTTTATTTCTTTTAGCGTACCGCAGTATTCCTCAGGATCGCTCAGCACGCCGAACACTCCGTGCTCGGTATTCGATGATACAGACCCCGATTTTTCAGTAGTAAATATTCCCTTTAATTCACCCGGATCGCCCGATTTACCGAGCTTTACACCGTTTATTGTGACCTCGGATACAACGCCCTTGGATATATCGCAAAGGCTGCCGTCAGTGCTGTCGCATATACCGTGCCCCAGTCCGCCGAATGCGCCTGTTTTAGGTTTTATATATGTCACAGTGCCGATACCCGCAGTACCGTCCTTCAGCCAGAGTCCTATTCTGAATTCGCCTGAGCTTTCAGATAAAACGGGTTTTATAGGTATCACAAGCTCTTTTCCGCCGCGCTGTACGGTAAATTTCAGCTCCTTGCCGCCGCTTTTTGTGACAGCGCCCGTGACATCTTCAGCATTTTCGACTTTTTTATCGTCAACCTTCAATATTATATCATTTTCACATATGCCCGCTTCCTTTGCGGGAGAAACCGCGCCTCCGGCGCCGTCTACCTCACCGAACCCGTTTACGCAAAGCTTGCCAGTGTAGAACCTTACGCCAAAGGGCATACCGCCGAGGTAAACGGTATCACTTTTCGCCGCAGACATAGAAATGCACATAATTTGTATAAATACAAGGCATATTATGAGTGCGGCGCTCCTTTTAATTTTTTTCATATTTATCCCCATGCCTTTTTGTTTTTTTGAATTTTTGAATTCATAGTTAATTTGCGCCGATAACGACTCTGTATGAATTGCAAAATTATCGGTTACTTCAAAACTTATCCATAGAAGCTGAACCGTAAAAATTTATTTCAATTATATAATAAGCAAAAATACGCCGTGCCCGATAATCTTCATACTTCTCTTGATTTTGACAAAAGTATGTGGTATACTGATTTAGGATATGCTTTAGGGAGGTGAGTGCATGGCACAGACAAAATCGGACGCAAAAAAGATCATCGCGCTGAACAGAAAAGCGCGTCACGATTATTTTGTAGATGAAACATACGAAGCAGGCATTGAGCTTTTCGGTACCGAAGTAAAAAGTCTGCGTGCGGGCACTGTCAACCTTAAGGACTCCTATTGCCGTATAATAAACGGTGAGATTTTTGCAATGGGCGTTCACATCAGCCCCTATGAAAAGGGTAATATTTACAATAAAGACCCTCTTCGCGTGCGCCGTCTGCTTATGCATAAAAAGGAAATAAATAAGCTTTTCGGCACTGTCACCCGCGACAGCTATACGCTTGTACCGCTGTCGCTGTACTTCTCCGGCTCCAGAGTAAAAATGGAGGTCGGTCTTTGCAGGGGTAAAAAGCTGTACGACAAACGCGAAAGCGACGCAAAGAGACAGGCAGGGCGAGAGATCGAACGCTATATGAAGAACAGCCGCCGTGACGGCTGACCCTATGGGGCCGCAAAGGTTTCGACGGGGACTTTGAGATATGATAAGCGGGTAGTGTTTGGAGAAACACTTAAATAAGCTCCGACTAAACTTAAACGCTAACAACAGCGAACTCGCAGCTGCATAAGCTGCCGCCGCTATAAGCGGCCTGTCCGCGCAGAGAGCTGCCGCGACTCTGCCCGGGCATAACATCAGCGGCAAAAGTGAACGGCGAGTTTTCTTTTATAACCGTCACTGATAAAAAAGATACCGACCGCCGCATCCCGTCTGCCGGAGGTGAGGTCGGGAAATTCAAATGGCTGACTGCACCCGGAGAAAGTTATAAGGATAGGTTTTCGGACGTGGGTTCAATTCCCACCGGCTCCACCAAAA
>CAZBAR010000030.1:0-22893 GCA_964490165.1 uncultured Lachnospiraceae bacterium
ACCGACCGCGACAAGTTCCTTGAAGCAGTTTCACACAACGAGGAAACAGCGCTTAAAAAAATAGGTCTGAGACTTATCAACGTAAACGTTACCGACATTACAGACGAATCCGGCTACATAGAGGCTCTCGGTAAGGAAGCTGCCGCAAAGGCTATCAACGACGCGAAGAAGTCCGTTGCTGAGAAGAACCGAGACGGTTCTATCGGTGAGGCTGTAGCGCTGAAGGATCAGCGTATCAGCGTAGCTGAGTCAAACGCTAACGCTATTGAAGGTGAGAACCGCTCAAAGGCGCAGGTGGCAATGTCAGACGCAGACCGCCGCGAAAAGGAAGCGGAAGCTCTTCGCCGTGCGACCGCGGCAGAAAAGATCGCCGCTGCAAAGGCTCTGGAAGAGGCGTATGCCGCTGAGCAGCAGGCAGAAAAAGCCCGTGCAGACCGTGAATTTGCAACAAAGCAGGCAGATATCATCACCGCTGCAAGAGTTGAAAAAGAGCGCAAGGAGCTGGAGGCCGAGGCTGAAGCTGAGCAGCGCCGCCGCAGAGCTAAGGGTGAAGCGGACGCTATATACGCAACAATGGAAGCGCAGGCGCGCGGTATTCAGGAAGTGCTTGCAAAGCAGGCAGAAGGTTATGCGAAGATCGTCAACGCCGCAGGCGGCGACACCGCTGCCGCAATTCAGATGATGCTTGTAGACAAGATCGAGGAGCTTACAAAGATCCAGGTCGAGGCTATCAAGAATCTCCAGATCGACAAGATCACCGTTTGGGATTCCATGGGCGGACAGGGCGGCACACCTACGACCGCGAACTTTCTTTCCGGTATGATGAAGTCTATTCCCCCTCTCAGCGAAACAATGAAGATGGCAGGTATTCAGCTTCCCGAGTTTCTCGGCAAGCAGATAGACGACGCGGAAACTGCTGCAAGAGACACCGCAGCGGCAGAGATCATAACAGAGGAATAACAGGAACAGGATGTCTTGTGGGGGCTTTTTAAGGAAAAGCCCCCACACCCCAAAACCTTTTCAGAAAGGATGCATTTTATATGAAAAGAACTGCTGCAATTATTTTAGTGCTTGCGCTGGCGGCAGGCAGTATTTTTGCCCTCTCCGGCTGCGGAAACAAGCAGATATTTGACACTACATACACCTTTAACAGAGCCATAATCAGCCTGCCCGACGGAACTGTAATTGACGGCAAGGTAGAGCGTTGGACAGACTATGAGGACGGAGATCAGATTCAGGTAAGGATCGACGGCGTAACATACCTTGTGCACAGCTCAAACATATGTCTGATTGCGGACTGAACGATATTTAACGCCGCAAAACGGCGGAACGGAGAAGTACTATGAAGCTATTATTCAAGCAGCGTTTTTTCTCATGGTTTGACTCCTATGATATATACGACGAAGCCGGAAATACGGTGTACACCGTGCGCGGTCAGCTTTCATGGGGGCACTGCCTTAAAATTTTCGACGCATACGGCAATGAGGCCGGCACCGTAAAGGAGCGAATCTTTACATTCCTGCCGAAGTTTGAACTGTATCTGGGCGAGAGGTACGTCGGCTGCATATCCAAGGAGTTTACGTTCTTCAGACCGCGCTACAATATTGACTGCAACGGCTGGCAGATAGACGGCAACTGGTTCGAGTGGGACTACACCGTAACAGATGCGGTAGGCGTAGGAGTTGCCACGGTGTCAAAGGAGCTTTTCCACTGGACAGACACATACGTTATCGACGTTGCAAATCCCGCCGACGCGCTGTGCGCGCTTATGGTAGTGCTAGCAATTGACGCAGAGAAGTGTTCGAGGGATTAAAAGATTGATAATAAAAACACAGGAGTACACAATGAAAAACACACGTCGCTGCCCCAAGTGCGGCAGCAATGATATTTATATTATTGACGGATGCTTCGACCCCAATGGTATGGGAAACGGTATAGCACTGGGAGCCACTTTTCTCTCTGTAATAGATGTAGACCGCTATATATGCTGCAATTGCGGATTTACAGAAGAATGGATAAACCGTGAAGATGTAGAAAAAGTGAGAAGATCGAAAAAAGCCCACAGATAAAGCTGCGGACCGCGAAAGGAATGGTATGCTTGTATGAAAAAAGTCATCGCACCACCGTCTGTTAAGAAAAAAGTTCGCATACAGATACTTAAAAGGTTTTTGATGCTGTTGGTCTACTCAACCGTAGCGTATGTAATAGCGGACTATGTATTAAAAATAACTCCCTCCGACGCAGAACAGGGAAGCCTCAATACCATCCTTTCTCTTGTTTTAATAATGGCAGTTCCTTTTATTCTCAGCGGTATTCCCCTGAAGCTTATAGACAAAAGCTGGTACGGAGAGATACTGGACTTTGATACCGTTACCGCAAAGCCGGAAGAAATAGACACTCACAGCAAAATGGAGATCACCCAAACGGCGCTTATCAGAACACCGTCAGGCAAGCTTTACAAACACACGATCTATGACGAAGGCGTTCTGTTTCACGACAACAGCGGTGAAGTATATCATGTAGGCGACACAGTCGCCCACGTATACGGAACGGAATATCTTGTGCCGATCAGAACAGAGCTTGATAAGGTCAAACCTAATGTGTGCGCGTTTTGCGGACACAAAAGCGTCGATAAAAATAAAATATGCCGTCACTGCGGCTGCTCGACAGACATCCGTATTAAAGGCAGTACCGGAAGGAGGTAAAATATGTTAAAGCGTGTATCATATTTCGGCTTATGGCTGGCTGTAGTTTTCGGCGTGTCAATATTCAACAATCTTGCGGTCACAAGCCCTCTCTCATGGTATGAAGGCTGGAATTTCCCTCCGCTTACCGCTCATTTTTACCTTTTGATATGGGTCATCGGAATGCTGCTCTGCGGAGTTGTGTTGGCACTGGTATCGGACAGCGTAAGCTCGAAGCAAAATTCCGGAGGTATACCCATTCCGCTTGGGTATGTTATTATAAATCAGGCGGCAGCAGCGATCGTTTACATAGCTGTAGGCTTTTCAAGCGGCTACAGTAAAATGCTGTATTTTTCTCCTGATTTTATGTGCGATGTGATAAACCGATACTCTCCCGATATGATAACGGACGAAAACCGCGCGGTATGGCTGTTTGCTCTGACCGTGGCGCATATGCTGATCTTCACAGCAGTTTCACTTTATTTTTACTTCACCGTACGCAATAGAGAGATCGCACTGCTGAAAAAAGGTCTGAGCGACTGAGGAAGATCGAAAGAGGCGACAGATCAAAATGCTTATATAAAGCCGCCGGCAGCAAAGTCCTCCTTAATCTTGCCGACGCGCTGAAAACCCGCAGTTCAAACGAAACTGCGGGTTTTATTTATCTGTATTCAAAAGTCTGTTTATAAGTCCCAGCAGCATAAGTATGTCGCTTTCGCTCAGCTGCTTCATGCCCTCTACCGCTTTCTGTATAAGCTCGGGGTTTTGCGTCCCCTCGTCAAAAAACTGATGGGGCGTTATGTCAAAATACTCGCATATGGCAAAAAACTCCTTCAGGGGCGGCAGAGCCTTGCCGGAGGAAATATTGTAAACATATCCCCTGCTGTGCCCGAGATCATAGCTCATCTGATATTCAGAAACGCCTTTTTTCAGCCTTAGCTGAGTTATCCTGTCTTTTACAAATTCTTCGTACATTTTCGCTGTCCCTCCTAAACTAATTATAATAGTCGTAAGTGACATTTTGCTCAAATATTATTTGTCTAAAGCATTGACATATCCAAAAATATTTGTTATCATTTGGATAGAGTGTTAAATATTTAATGATATATCAAATAAATTGATTGAACTTATAACGCATAGATAATTGTAAAACTTATGGAGGAATTATTATGTATTCAAACATCGGTCATAAGCTTAGAACCGTGGCGAAAGTAATTGGAATGATAGGACTTTTTATAATGTTAACCGGAGCAATTCTAATTCTAATATCAAATAGTGAGTATTTTGATGTGATTTTAGGATGTCGTTGCCTTATAATCGGTTTGCTTCTGTATATATCAACTTTTCCCATGTATGCATTTGGTCAGCTTGTAGATGATGTGCGACAGATAAAAGACAGCATGAATTCTGAAACGATTGATAACAGCGTTGATGAAAATGCTAACTAATATGAATGCGATGCACAGTAGAAAGCATCTAGAGGCAAAAAGCAAAGCGCATTTGTTCTAAATGTGATAAATTGAATTCAAACAACACTGAATACTATCAGCATTGCGGATGCCGATTGATATGAGTTAATAAAAAGAAGCGGATTGTGATCCTTTTTGCATACCTATAGAGTTGTAACATAATGCGGCGAAAAAAACAAGCTTTGGTTACAAAAATCCATTTTTCACAAATAACCACACATCAAAACGGACACATCATCGGGTAAGATCCCGAAATGATGTGTCCGTTTTTCCGTCTCTGCCGAGTTATCTGTCTTTTACAAATACGGGTTCGCATTATAAACCATTTCAACCAGTTTTTTATCGCGGTATGTGCAATCGTCTCTGCTGCCGAATCCCACACTCTCCCAAAATTGATTTCCCGTTTCATTTGCGCTGAATGCCAACAGTCCAACTTTGCTGATACCTTGTTCTTTTAATGCTTCCAAAGCTTTTTCCACTAACATTCTTCCGATTCCCTGTTTTCTATGCTCCGGCAATACAGAGCAATGATAAATGAACCCACGTCTGCCATCATGTCCGGATAAAAGCGCGCCGACAAATTTGTCATCACAAACGGCGATAAAGCTTGTATCGGGATTTCTTTTAATATATCTGCTGATACCGTCAAAGGAATCGTCCACATCATTAAGCCCCATGCCCGGAATGTTTGACCACAGCTCATAGACTGCATCATAATCTTCTATAACCATTTTTCTGATAGTGATCATATAAGTCCTTACTCCTTTAGAAAAAGTGTTCCGACCTGCAAATAATATAATTCAAATATTAATCTTATTTTATTGTACTCGCTTCTTTTGAAAAAATCAATTCATCAGTTAATAAAACAAATTCAAGACATCAAAATAGATTTTATGGATTCTCTGCAACATTTTTCTCAAATAATAGACTTGACAAAAAATTCGATATGGTATATAATATATATAACATCTCCCCCAGGCCTCTGTTGACACTTTATTGTGTAGCATGCACACTTGGGGGCGTTCTGTTTATTAGGGAGAATTTTATGTCTGACAAAGAATTCAAAACAATTGATGAGCAAATCGCCATTTTAGAGTCCAGAGGTCTAGATGTTTCGGACAAAGAACTCGCTCATTCTTTTCTTCTCCGAAATAATTATTACCGTGTCAGTGGATATTCACTTACTTTGAGAACAAATAATGTCTTTTCAAAAAACGCAAAATTTCAAAACATAATTGATATTTACGAATTTGATCACGAACTCCGCCACATTCTACTTAAATATATAGAAATCATTGAGGTTACCTTAAAATCCGTATATTCATATGAATTTACGAAAATATATGGAGCTGCAGGTTATCTTAACGCAGACAACTTCACCAATCGGGACATATATGACGATATCATGCAAAAGGCTGAAACACAAAAAATCTCTCGCCTTCCTCACGAAGCATACCTTAAACATTTTGTTAATGATTTACAACAAGATATTCCCTTGTGGGCATTTGTTGATCTTCTCACAATTTCAAATATTTCATTTATGTACAAAATATCGCCAGCCGCTATAAAACTTGCCGTCGCAGATGCAATGGGATTAAAAAAGCGCGGTGATGAGCTGCTGGAGCGCTTTATGCATCACATAACGATAATCCGTAATTTGTGTGCACACGGAAGCCGATTGTATAATCGTCTGTTTGAGCAGAAACCGTGGTTAAGCAAGGCAGAGCTACGTTTATTGAGAAAGGACACAGACGGCACTCTCGACAACGCTCACTTATATGGATTCGTTATTATAATGAAAAGGCTTTTACAACCGATTGAGTTTGAAGCAATGAAAAATGAAATCGTTAAGCTAACGCAAAAGTATCCTTTCGTAAATATGCGTTACTACGGTTTTCGCAACGACTGGGAGAATGTTCTGTAATAATATGCATATACTATAAACAACAGCTCCCACGAGCTTATATATAGCGCAATACTGTGGGCGATCTGTTTCCGGGGCAATTTATTGCCCCGGCTTTTCTTTATATATTGAGCTGAGCATAATGAGTATCGTAATATACCCGAAAAATTCTAAGAATACAAGGTGCTGACAAAATAGATTTGCCGGCAAAAAAAGAGCCACCAACGAGGGCAGCTCTTTTAGAAAAAATCCAGTATTTACAGGGGCTTTAAGCCTTACTTCGCACTCTCTTCAACAGCAACAGCTACTGCAACGGTTGCGCCTACCATCGGGTTGTTACCCATACCGATAAGTCCCATCATCTCAACGTGAGCGGGAACGGAGGAGGAGCCTGCGAACTGTGCGTCGGAGTGCATACGGCCCATAGTATCGGTCATACCGTAGCTGGAGGGGCCTGCAGCCATGTTATCGGGATGCAGAGTACGGCCTGTACCGCCGCCGGAAGCAACGGAGAAGTACTTGAAGCCGGTCTCGTTGCACCACTTCTTATATGTACCTGCAACGGGATGCTGGAAGCGAGTGGGGTTAGTGGAGTTACCGGTGATGGAAACGCCGACCTTCTCAAGCTTCATTATAGCAACGCCTTCGGGAACGTTATCAGCGCCGTAGCATCTTACGTTTGCGCGGGGACCGTTGGAGTAAGCGGTCTCCTCAACGATCTTAACTTCCTCAGCGTAAGGATCGAACTCGGTCTTTACGTAGGTGAAGCCGTTGATGCGGGAGATGATGAACGCTGCGTCCTTACCGAGACCGTTAAGGATAACGCGCAGGGGGTTAGTTCTTACCTTATTTGCGTTAAGAGCGATCTTAATAGCGCCCTCAGCAGCAGCAAAGGACTCGTGACCTGCCAGGAAGCAGAAACAGTCAGTCTCTTCAGACAGAAGCATTGCGCCCAGGTTACCGTGACCGAGACCCACCTTACGGTTCTCGGCAACGCTGCCGGGGATGCAGAAAGCCTGAAGGCCGATGCCGATAGCAGCAGCAGCGTCGCTTGCCTTGGTGCAGCCCTTCTTCAGCGCGATAGCTGCGCCTACTGTGTAAGCCCAAACTGCATTTTCGAAGCAGATAGGCTGAGTTTCGCGAACGATCTTATCGCAGTCAATGCCTGCGGCAAGAGTAATGTCCTTGCATTCCTCAATAGAGTTAATGCCGTATTCCTTCAGAACGCCCAGAATTTTATCGGCGCGTCTTTCATAATTTTCAAAAAGTGCCATTATTTCTCGTCCTCCTTAATTACTGCTTGCGGGGGTCGATATACTTAGCAGCTTCTGCGAAGCGGCCGTATGTACCCATGGACTTGTCGTATGCGGTCTTGGGGTCATCGCCCTTTTTGATGAAGTCGGTCATCTTGCCCAGAGATACGAACTCGTAGCCGATAACCTGATCGTTTTCATCGAGAGCCATACGTGTAACGTAGCCCTCAGCCATCTCAAGGTAACGAACGCCCTTTGCCAGAGTGCCGTACATAGTACCTACCTGAGAGCGTGAGCCCTTGCCCAGGTCCTCAAGACCTGCGCCGACGGTAAGACCGTTCTCGGAGAATGCGGACTGAGTTCTGCCGTATACGATCTGCAAAAACAGCTCGCGCATAGCGGTATTGATAGCGTCACATACAAGGTCGGTATTGAGCGCCTCAAGAATAGTTTTGCCGGGCAGGATCTCTGCTGCCATAGCAGCGGAGTGAGTCATACCGGAGCAGCCGATAGTCTCAACGAGAGCCTCCTGAATAACGCCCTCTTTAACGTTGAGGGAAAGCTTGCACGCGCCCTGCTGGGGTGCGCACCAACCGATACCGTGGGTGAAACCGGAAATATCGGAAATCTGCTTTGCCTGAACCCACTTGCCTTCTTCGGGCAGGGGAGCGGGACCGTGGTTAGGACCCTTGGCAACGCAACACATCTGTTCTACTTCTGCGGAATATGCGATGCTCATGTTTATCTCCTTTGTAATTAAAAAATTTCAACACTTTAATTATAAACTCATATGCGGGATTTTGCAAGACGATATTACAAAAAATAATAAATATTTCGACGCACCGACCTGCGCCGCTGTCAAAAGAACCTACGTAATGCCGGCTTGCCGTACACATTTTGTGTATTCTGCGCGCCGGTTTTTTTGCCGGAGCTGCGAAGCACAACAGAATGCAGCTCCGCTGCGCCCGACGGCGCGAAATCCGCGGCTGTGCCCGCAGCCAATACCTCTCCTGAAAAATCAGCGGGTAAGGCGCTGTCATTTTTATATTTCGGACCGTGGCAGCCGAACCACACGGTCGATGCCGGGTCGATATCGATATTTTCGCACGCTTCCGTATACGCGGCTCCCAGATACGTAAAGCTTTCACCGAACGCCGAAACATCTATGCGCACTACAGGCTGGGACGACCGTTTCAAATAAAGTTTTTCATATGTTTTTATTTCCGCATCTCCGAAATATACTGTGCCTCCCGGATGATATAGTTCAAATATTACGTTCTTCTGCCGGCATACGTCAGCAAGGCGCGAAAGCATATTTTCGTCAAAGTCATCGGGAACCAGGAGACAGCGGACAATATTACGGTCAAATATATCCGCAAGGGACGACGGATATCCGTTATGCGAATGGGTCAGCATTATGACTTCCGTTTCCGTACTGCAGAGCGCTTTGCTTATTGAAGTTTTATAGCCGTTGCCGATATCGATCACCATCACTTTGCCCTCAGACGATACAACAAGCTCGTCGCTTGATTTGTTGTTCACCGCATTGACGACCACCGCACCGCCGCGGCTGTTTGTCAGGGCGCCGACGGAAAGAGTTATCACAAGAACGGCGGCTGCCGCTGCGGCGAAAAACTTTCGCCTCTTGCCATTTGTGATGCAAAACAGCACAAATGCGGCAGAGCAAAGTATGCACATCACAAGCATAAGAGTGCCCGACAGCGGAATGACGATACCGTGCAGCGATGATATTTCGGCGGCAAGCGAAGCAATGAAGCTGCAAAGCGCACCCAAAAGGCGAAAGACCGCGCCTGACAAATGGGCAAGGGGCGCGGCAGCAAGCGCTATGGGCGACAGATACAAAACAACGGTGGCAAGAGCGGAGAATATGAAGCTTGTGACGGGAGACACGACCGCAACATATCCGAAATACAGCCATGTAAGCGGCAGTGTGAACATCACCACCGACACTGTTATTTTTACAGCTTCCCGAAAATTCCAAAGCAGCTTCGACACCCAACCGCGCTGCTTCTCTTCTTCATCAGGCTTGTGAACGCGTCTTGTCTGAAGAAGTATGGCAAATACCGCCGCAGCTGAAAGCTGAAGGCTTATGCCGCCGGCGGAAAACGGATCTGTTGCAGACAGCAAAAGCACTGCGATGCCGAGATCTGTAAAGCTGTCTGCGCCGCGTCCGGCAAGGTTTGCAGAGAACATAACAAGCAGCATTATTCCCGCACGGCACACAGAAGGAGACGCACCAGTGAGGACCACATAGCACACTGTGACGGCTGCACATACAATGCGCCGGTGCCGCGCTCCGAGACGTTTTGCAAGGGAAGTGACCGCGCCGCAGATAACGGCAAGATGCATACCCGACAGTGCCAGAACGTGGGATATGCCCAGCCGTCTGAAATCTCTTGTAACTGAGGGTTGAAGGCGGCTTTTATTGCCGAGAAAGAGAGCGGCGGCAATGCCGCTGTTCTCTCCCGCCCGAGGGTCGCAAAGCACATTTGCAAGATGCCTGTTCAGACGTGACATAAATATCCGCGGCGTGATACGGGAGTATTCAATTATTTTCGTGCCGCTGCCCTCGGCAACAAGGCGTATACCGTCGCTGAAAAGGATCTCGCCCTCTCCCGAAATGCCGCCGCTTTTGTCAACGGCAGCGATATCCGCCGCGGTCATTATAACATTGCCCGCCTCAAGTCCTGGTTCCGCGTCAAGGTACAGTCTTACTGACACATTCTCGCCGTTTATGCCGGAAGTCTTCACGATATATGAGCCGTAATAGGAACCGGAATAGCTGACCTCTTCCACCAGCGCTACCACCTCCGCCTCTTCACCGCAGTATTTTTCCTCAAGCCCGGCAAGGTACACCTCAAAGGCTGCAAAGGATACCGCAGACGCCAGAGCAGCGCCGAGGCACAGTGCGCAAAAAGCTCTTATATACAGGCGTCGGGACGGCGAAAGCCTTCCCCTTGCGGCACGAACAGCCGTCAAAACAACAAAAGCCGCGGCAAATGCCGCGGCAATGGATATTTTAGCTGTACCGCCGACATATCTGACGGCGCAGGTAAGTATGTAATAACTAAAACAAAATATCGCCAGAGGGCGAAGCGCAGCTTCTCTGCATTTAATATCTGTATGCAATTTATTTTTCACACTGCACCCCCTTTTTTCGATCTGACATTAAAACCATGCAGGCTGATTCTTATTCCAGACCTGCAAAGAAATCATCATATGTGCAATTGTAAAGCTTTTTCAGGGCAACGATAACACTTACCCTTATATTCGATTCACCGAGCTCATATTTTTCGTATGTCGTTCTGCCTATATCGCAGCCTCTGCGCTGAAGCTCGACGCAAAGCTTTTCCTGCGACAGTCCCGCTTTGTCTCTCAGCGCACGAAGATTCGCACCCATATTCAAATCATTTCTTATTTTTTGTTCCATCTTTCTTTGTTATGCTTAATCTGTGAGTAAACCTCCTGCGTTTATCCGTACTTCTGAACCGTACATAAATATTATAACCAATATTTTCATATTTGTCAATTGCGGATAATGATTACCGGAATTTATCCCAACTCCATTGATTTTCCTGCTGCGAGGTGTTAAAATAATAACCACGCGTTTACATTTTCGTTTTATATTTTATATTTTATGTTTTATAAGGAATAAATAAATATGAAAAAAATAAAAGAGCTGATTACAAAATACCGCGAGCAGCTTTCGTACCTGTTCTTCGGTGTGCTCACCACTGCGGTGAACTATATTGTTTTCTGGTGCTTTAACGCCCTGTTCAACGATAAGCTGGTACTGCTTACAAATCTGATAGCCTTTGTTATTGCAACAGTATTTGCCTACATCACCAACAAGCTGTTTGTGTTTGAAAGCAAGTCGTGGAAGATATCGGTGCTTGCTGCAGAGGCGCTGTCCTTTGTCGGCGCGAGGATCTTCTCCTTTGCCATTGAGGAGGCAGGTCTGTTTGTAAGCGACAGCGTGCTGGGTCTTGCCAAGTATCATTTCTGGATAATAAACGGCGTTATGGTCGCAAAAATACTTCTTTCTGTTATTGTGGTTATACTGAATTACTTTTTCAGCAAATTTTTCGTATTCAGGGACAAAAAGGCAAAGCAGCAGGAGGAATAGATGACGGAGTAAGCTGGCTGAAGGCGGGTCTGCAATGCAGACCCGCCTCAGACTGTCGAAAAACTAAATGGCAGTAGCAAAATAACTAAAAGTTTTGGTCAAGCTTTTTGGGGAGCTTGCGTGATTTTCCGACTTCCTGTCAATGACAGGAAGTCGATCAGAGCCTTAAATCGACCTCCGCAGAGGTCGAAACACCTAAGACTTCCCGGAGTCCAGAGGGAACCTCTGGTCGACCGCCGCAGCGGTCGAAATCCTTTTTTGTGTATTTTGCTGTTTCTATGAACTTTTTCAGCAATCCAAGGCGGGTCTGCAATGCAGACCCGCCTGTTTTTCTCGTTTATATCTAACACGGAATTCATATATTTTTCAGATACTGCGTCAGCTCTTCGCCGCCCAGATTATATGCGAGGGGAATAATATCTCTGTCACCTGCCGCCACAAGCGACACCGTACAGTTTGCCGTAATATTGCTGCTGACGCCTGCTCTGCCGCGCGTTATGTGGGCAAAAAGCAGATTCAGCACGCCTCCGTGAGACACTACGACCGCCGTATCGCTGACAGCCAATCGGCGCACCTCGCCGATGGCACGCATCATCCGTACGGTAGCATCGTCCGTCGGCTCCATATCATCAGGATACTTTGCACCGCACTTATATTTTCGCTGGCGCTGCGAATATGTCAGCCCCTCTAGGGAACCGTAGTCCCGCTCAATAAGACTGTCAAGCTCTACAGGGGGCATCCCGTTCATTTCCCCTGAAATATATGCGGCGGTATCTTTTGCCCGTGCCAGCGGTGAGGTATACACCCTGACTTCCGCGGCCTTTTCGCCGAGAGCGGCAGTCACGACCTCCGCCGTGATCCTCGCCTGCTCCATTCCGGTGCTGTTAAGCGGAATATTATGCCGTCCCTGAAGCCTGACCTCCATATTCCAGTCGGTCGCTCCGTGACGTATGAGCAATATCAGTGTGCGCCCCTTACCCTCACTGAGCAAAAGGCTTGCCTGATGAGGAGTGCAAAAGCATACAGGCGCACACCTAAATATGCGACAATTTGGTTTTTCTGACATAGATATGCACCCTTTCTGCGGAAAATATAGTAATATTATACACTATTACATATGCTCTGTCAATATATGTCAAATATAATCATTAAATTTTTTTGAACATTTTTTGCAAAATGTAGAAAAAATCCAAAAAAATCAGCGCTTATTGAAAATCTATTGAAAACAGAGCGGGTTTGTTATATAATAGAGGTAGTATAATTAAATATTTCGAAAACTGTGTAACTGCTTAAATTTCCGAAAGGTATGGTCATAACCATGAAAAAGACTGTTTCCGCGGTGCTGTGTGCCGCAGTGTGCCTTACTTCTTTTTCTTTTTTGTTTGCAAAAAGCACAGAGGCGTCACTGTACCGCAAGGGTGACGTTAATAAAGACGGTGTTGTCAATATGATGGACAGCGCTGCGCTGAAGCACGCAATTCTGGGTGACACGGACGCCTATGATTTCGTCTCTGCCGATGTAGACTCAAACGGCACCGTGAACTCGAAGGACTCGTATTACCTCAAGCTCTCCCTTGTCGGAGGTGCGTCGCTTGACGACGGCTCTCTGTGGGGCGGCTTTAAGATCGCCGGCAATCCCGTAAGCGAATACGAAATAATCGTAAGCGACACTGACAACCCCAATATGGTTTTTGCCGCTGAGGAGCTGCAAAAATATGTGAGGGAAGGCGACGGCAGCGAGCTTGGGGTAGTCACCGAGCCGACAGGAGCGCGCCGGATCCTGCTTCTCTCCGATACCACGGGGGAAATGGGAACTGACGGCTTTGACCTTACCGTTGAAAACGGAGACCTTATTATCACCGCAGCGCCCAAGCGCGGAAATATGTACGCGGTATACACCCTTTTGCAGGACTACTGGGGCTGGCGCTTTTACGGATACAGTGACAGCGAGCTGCTGCGCGATAAGGAAAGCGATATACCCGAGGGAACAAACGATACAGCGCGTCCCTCTGTCAGATACCGCTGCAACTGCATTGATCCCTTCCATGACGCATATACATATGACTCTGTAATAAAGAACCGCCTGAGCGGTTGCACAGGTCAGCCGTCGATGCACAACGCGAAGTACGGCTTCGGCATTGAGAGACTGCTTTGCAACGCGCATTCGTTTGACGTGTTTATGCCCTGGAACGAAATGAAAAACGCAAAGCCCAACACACGCTGCCTCAATTCCGCCAGCAATATGGCGTTTGAAGTATGCCTTAAGCATATGCTTGATCTTATAGAAAGCCGCGTTGCGGCAGGCGGCGTTATCGGAGACAGCATTACTGAAATATCCTGCTCCTTTGCGGCGGACGACGAGTATTGCTCCTGCACAAAGTGCAGACCTATATATGCACTGGAAGGAAGTCATTCAGGCTCTCTTGTTCGTTTTGTAAACAGAATTGACGACGCGATACATGAGGTATACCCCGATATCACTGTTATTACAAACGCATACTCCGGCATCAGAAAGCCGCCGAAGGTAACGGCGCTTAACGATGACGTTGTGCTGCTGTACTGCTGGAACGCCTGCTCAAACCACGAAATAAGCAGCGACAAATGCCAGGAGACAGGAAGATACGACGACAAGGGCTCCTGCAAAATTGAGAAATCCTACCTTGAGGGCTGGAGCGAGAAGTGCAAGCATATATATATCTGGTACTATCCCACCAACATATACTACCTGCTTTGCCCGCAGCCGAACTTCTTTAAGCTTTACGAGAATTTTCAGTGGTTTACCTCTCACGGTATAGAGGGCTTCTACGTTGTAGGCACATCAGGCTCATCCTTTGAGGATCTTGACGCATATCTTATCAACAACCTTATGTGGGATACGGATATGACAAAGGACGAGTATCTGAACTCTATTTGCGAATACCTGAAATATTACTACGGCTACGGCTGGACATATATTTACGAGTATATGGAAATGCTGGAGGAATGCGGATACGAAATGGGCTGTGTGCTCAACGACGCGGACCATCCCTTCAGCGTATATTCAAAGGAATATTTCGCACTTCATTTTGACGAAATGCTTGAGCTTTTCGATAAAGCCGCCGCTGCTGCCGACAACGACAGGGAGCGAAAAAATATCGAGCGTCTTTCGGTACATATGAAATTCCTCGGCTACAGCGCCACATACGACAGCGCATATGTAAACGGCGACGGCGCGTCCCGCGCGGCGTGGACCGAGGGCTTCAAGGCTGTTTACGACTACATAAACGCAAACCGCATTCGCATTTCTTACAACAAAACCGGTATTTCTGCTGAGTTTACAACGGACGTATCTCCTATGCAGCTGGTATACGGCTTTGATGACTGATCCAAGTTAATTTTCTATTCAGAAAGGATATACAAATATGAAATTCGGAACACTTTATTCCTACTGGTCCAAGGACGGTAACTGGGGCGGTGACTACAGCGCTCTCTGCTACAAGGCAAAAGAGGCAGGCTTTGACGTTTTGGAGGTCGGCGCCGCTGATCTTATCACCATGAGTGATACCGAGCTGTCCAAGCTTCGCGACACCGCAAAGGAGCTGGGACTTGAGATCTCCGCAAACCTCGGCCCTCCCCGCGACAAGGATATTTCAAACGAAGACCCCGATATTCAGGCGGCAGGCGTTAAATTCCTTTGCGACATTATGCACCAGATGGTAAAGATCGACTGTAAGATCCTTATCGGCGCGCTTTACAACTGCTGGCCCTATGACTTTGTCAACCTTGACAAGGCAGGTCTGTGGGAGAGAGCTGTTAAGAATATGAAGATCGTCGGCGCTGAGGCAGAGCGTTTGGGAATAACCCTTGCGCTTGAAATACTCAACCGCTTTGAAACACTGCTTATTACCGACTGCGAAGAAGGTATCCGCTTCTGCAAGGATGTTGACTGCAAGGCTGTACGTCTGCTGCTCGACACCTTCCATATGAACATTGAAGAGGACAATATTCCCGATGCATTCCGCCGTGCAGGCGACCTGCTGGCTCACGTTCACGTTGGCGAGGGCAACCGCAAGCTGCCCGGTATGGGAAGTCTGCCCTGGGCTGAGATAGGCGAGGCTCTGCGCGATATCGGCTATAACGGCATGGTCGTTATGGAGCCGTTCCTTAAAGCAGGCGGCAACATCGGCTCTGATATCAAGGTATGGCGCGATCTTTCAAACAATGCTGATGCGGCTCAGATGGACAAGTACATCGCAGACAGCGTTGTATTCCTGAAAAAGAATTTTGTCGGCGCATAAGAAAGGTGCTTTTAATATGAATGAAATTATGACAATGGGCGAGATCATCGTCGAGATCATGCGCGGCGATGTTGACCAGCCCCTTAACAAAGCAGGAATATTTAAGGGTCCTTACCCCTCCGGCGCACCTGCTATATTTATTGACACTGTTGCAAGACTGGGTCACAAGGCTGCTATCGTCGGCGGCGTCGGCGACGACGATTTCGGCGACTGCCTGATCGAACGTCTTTCCGGCGACGGAGTAGATTGCTCGAATATTATCAGAAATGACCGCATTTCCACAGGCTGTGCATTTGTAATGTACCGCTCAGACGGAGAGCGCAAGTTTATTTTCCACATAGGCAACACCCCTGCGGTACTTGCTCCCGCACCTGCTCCCGAAGCACTTGAGGGACTTAAGTTCTTCCACATTATGGGCTGCTCCATGATGGCTGAGACTGCCTTCGGCAGACGCATCGTTGACACAATGAAGGCTGCAAAGGCTGCGGGCGCAAAGGTCTCCTTTGACCCCAACGTCCGTCCTGAGCTGATGAAGGATCCCGAAGCAGGCAAGCTTATTGACGAGGTTCTCGAAAACACCAGTGTTTTCATGCCCGGAAAAAGCGAGCTGCGCACTCTCTCCGGCAAGGAGGACATTGAGGAAGCGGTTGTTGAAATGTTCGCCACTCATCCCGATATGGAGATCATTGCTCTGAAGAACGGCAAAAAAGGCTGCATCATCTATACAAGGGAAGAGCGCATCACCTTCGGCGTTTACGCAGTTCCCCCTGTTGACGCAACCGGCGCGGGCGACAGCTTTGACGGCGCATTCCTCTGTGCACTGCTCGAGGGCAAGAGCCTTCTTGACTGTGCAAAGTTTGCAACCGCTGCCGCTTCTCTCAACACCGGCGCTTTCGGTCCCATGGAAGGCAAGATCAGCCGCGAAAATGTACAGAAGCTGATCGACGACAACATTCTCGAATAAAATAAAGTAAATACAGTAAAGGTAACATATAAACAATGTACACAACAAGCAAAGAAATGATAAACGCCGCTAAGCGCGGCGGATACGCTGTTCCCGCATTCAACTTTGAGAACCTTGAAATGGTTCAGGCAATAATCGCCGCTGCTGAGGAAATGAAGAGCCCTGTTATGCTCCAGACAACCCCCTCTACCGTGAAGTATCTCACACTGAGACAGGCATATGCTATGGTAAAGGCAGAAGCAGACGCTGCTAGCGTTCCCGTTGCACTGCATCTTGACCACTGCGAGAGCTATGAGGGCGTTTGCGATGCACTTGAGGCAGGTTATTCTTCCGTTATGATCGACGCTTCAAAGCTGGATTTTGAAGATAATATCGCAGTTACAAAGAAAACTGTTGATACCGCACACGCAAAGGGCGTTACCGTTGAGGCGGAGCTGGGCACTGTCGGCGGTAAAGAGGACGGCCACAGCGCATCTATCGCTTACACCGATCCCGACGAGGCGCTGGACTTCTTCAAGCGCACCGGCGTTGACATTTTCGCTGTAGCTATCGGCACCGCGCACGGCTTCTATAAGGGCGAGCCCAAACTTGACTTTGACCTGCTTCAAAAGCTGGCGGGAATTATCGAAGCTCCTCTGGTACTTCACGGCGGCAGCGGCATCCCCGATGAGATGATCCGCCGCACTGTGGAGCTGGGCATCTGCAAGGTGAACTTTGCAACAGAGCTGAGAGCTGCTATGACTAAGGCGGTTCGCGAGGCGCTCACCGACGAGGGCATCATCGACCCCAAAAAGTTTATGGGCCCCGGCAGAGCAGCAGTAAAAGAGCTTTGCATTCATAAGATCAAGCTTTGCGGCTCAGACGGCAAAGCGTAAAAACATAAAATTAAAAGGGGGCCTTAACGGCTCCCTTTTAGACTGTCGAAAAAGGCAGTCACAGTAATAGGCTGTGACTGCCTTTTTTGACAGACTGAGGTCTACACACGCAAACGCGTGTGTAGACCTCAGCTTGCTGATGCTCAGCAGGATTCAGCATATAAAACTTACTGTACACCTTCAGTGCTTTTCATTTTTTCTATATTCTCCATTGCCACAAGCAGGTCTTTTACAAGAAAGTCTTTTGATGTTCCGTCATATCTGGCGCAGAGCAATTCATCAGACATTGAGGTAACTTTATTGTTCTCATCTAAATAAAAGATAGTATTTTCAACATCTCCGGAAAGATATTGTCCAGCCTCATTAGGTCCTTGAAGTCCCATTACCAGCCGCTCACCCTTTTTTACTTTGGTCTGTCCGCCGTCAGACTCCGGAACGCCAAGCTGGAAAAAGCTTATCTCGCTGCCTTCCGGAATATCACCCAGTATCGATTCCTCCACTCTTATTTTTGTAATAGTGCAAGGTATATACGGATCTATGCCTGCCTCCAAATCCGCTTTTGAAACTTCATTGTCACCGAACATATTAAACTGATCTGCAACCCCGTCACTGACAACTTCACCAACAATAATATATTCCGTAAAATCGAATATATCTTCTATTGTCTCATTCGGAAGACTGTCACCGGAATTATTAAAAACTTTTGAACCTACGATCTTTTGAGAAAGATCGGGATTTTCATTATATCTGCTTGTATCTCTATTGAGAAACAGCAAGCTTCCTGTGATCACTCCTGCCATCAACACTATACATCCGGCTGCTGCAAGAAGCTTTTTAGTAATATTCTTTTTTTCATGAAGACGATCCATATTATTATCGATTATATTTTTTCTCACACTCTCTCTTAAATTTTCATTTGTTTGAATTCTGTTTACGGTGTTTTGTAATCTATTCATTTTAACGCACCTCCTCAAGACTCTTTTTCAGCATTTCACGCCCCCTTGACAGGCGCATTTTTACACATGATTCACTTAGCTTTAATATCTGCGATATTTCGCCCACGTTATAGCCCTCAATGTAATGCAGATATATGACAGCGCGGTATTTCGGCGGCATCTCCGCAAGCTCATCAAGCACCTCACGGTCATCATCTGTAATATCCTCAATGACTTCAAAGGCATCTGAAATATCTACATTCCGTCTCCAAAAGCTGCGAAGCTCATTTTTACAGCAGTTTACGGTGACTCTTATGACCCACGCTTTTTCCGCTGCCTGCCCGGTAAAAATCGGGGCATTATAAAATAGTTTCATAAATACATTCTGCATTACATCTTCCGCGTCCTCCCTGTTTCTTAAATATACGATGCTGATTTTGAATATGAGATCGCTGTACAGTCCGTATTTCTCATCAAAATCTATTTCTGAAATATTCATTTCTCTCCCCCTTTCGTATATATAAACAATTCAGGATGCCAAACCGTCACATAAAAACGCGATTTTATAAAATTATTATATATGCTTCAAAGACTATGCAGCAGATCGCACAGAGACTTCCCGCTGAGGACAGGGCTTTCAATCCTGTAGGGAGAGTCAAAAAAAGGACGCGCAGCGTCCTTGTAAAGTGCAGATGAAATATTAAGCGGGGCTCAGCCCCGGCGCTGCCCCGCTCAGATCCTTTTTGGAGAAAAAGATTCTGAGAACTCGAAAAATCTCAAAAAAAGTTTTATTATCCTCTTTTTCAAAAAGGTTTTGGGGTCAAGGGGGGCTTTTTAAGGAAAAGCCCCCTTGCATAATAAATAACTCTACTTCTTCTTTTGATCGTTATACCCTGCCACGGCGGACAGATATTCGCCCATTTTTGCGCTCGGCTCAAATATGATCTTCGCCTTGCCCTGCGTGGTTTTGACACACATAAGCCACGTGTCTGCGCCGACCATATTTTTTACATATTTATATACAGGCCCTTTGCCGGCTTCCTTTTTGATCTCGCGCCGCCTCGCCTTATCCGCAGCTGCGTAGGGCTGACATGATATTATGTCCGTAAGCTCCACAAGGCATTCGGTAACAAAGGTATTTCTGCTTTGCGCCTTTTCTGCAATAAACTCAAGGCGTTCCGGCGCTATGGAGGTTACAGAAGGCTCGCCGCCCTCGCGCACGGTCTCTGTCTCTGCATCGTCATCGTCCTCGCTGCCGTAGCCTTTTTTCACCGTCTTTATGCGAACTGTATAGCGGATGCGCGTCATTTTGTACCGTACCAGCACAAATATCAGTGCTGAAAACAGCACCAGCACCAGCGTCTGCAAAAATCCCCGCCCTTTCAGTCCCTCAACGGACGAAAAGCCCGCGGCAACTGCGGCACATACGAACATCGCCAGCATAAACACGTCCGGCGCCTTGTTTTTTTGTCTCGGCTCAAAGCTCATAGCTACTTCTGCCTTTCATAATTTTCAGATAATGAAAAACAAGACCGCACAACGGCGGTCTTATGTCTGTTTTTCGGTTTACGCTTCTTCTTTCGCGATTACCTGCTTGCCATCATAAAAACCGCAAGCACTGCAAACTCTGTGAGAAAGATTATACTCACCGCAGTTAGGGCACTTTACCATACCGGGCATAGACAGCTTCTCAACATTGGAGCGTCTTTTATCTCTGCGTGCCTTGGATACTTTTCTCTTCGGTACTGCCATGGAACACACCTCCTTGAAACATTAAGGGAAAATAATTCTTTACAACCTATTATACAACTACTCTTGCATTTTATCAAGTAGTTTTTTGAAAGTTTCCATTCTGGGATCGATTTCTTTTTCTTTTTTACAGCTGCATGAGCCGTCAAGACGCTTTCCGCAGACGGAACAAAGACCGGGACAGTCCTCCTCGCACAAATGGTAGATCGGAAGCTCGAGAGACAGCTCCTCGATTACATCGCGGTCAAACTCGATCCCGCCCTCCGATATATACAGCATATCATCCTCGTCGGTGCCTACGTCGTCAGCCCTTGAGACTACGGCGATGCGCTTAAAAGGAAGCTCGATACTGTCTTTCAGCGGTGCAAGGCATCTGTCACAAACGGTATTGTATTCTGCGCTGATGACAGCGTCAAGAGTCATATAACCGTCATTGTCGATAACCTTTCCGGCAACGTGGATCTTTCCCTCAATGCTTATATCACAGGGAAGCTCCGCTCCGCCGTCCACCTCTGCGGGATCAATAAGAAAGTCAAAGTCTATTTCAGGCGTTCTTTTATTAAGAAGGGCAGTCAGATCTATTTTCATCGATATACACTCCTCCCAAAAAATAACGTCTGCAATTTAATATTATACATATGCCGACAATGCTTGTCAATAATAAAAAAGAAAAAAATTGATACTTTTGCTGTTGCTATTGCAGTTACAGGGCTTTTTTGATATAATCAAGGTAGAAAAGACCGCAAAGCGGCAATTTGAGGAACGGTTACTGATATGAAAATAGGTAAGATAATAAAAAAAATATTCACGGCGATGTTCGTGATATTCTTTGCAGCGCTGATAATCCGCATTTTTATGCTGACTGACACCCGCACCCTGTCTGACGTTTACCCCACGGACAACGCTGTTGCTGCTTACGCCGCAGAGGGCAGCGGCGCGTTTTTGACGCACAAAACGTCAGACGAAATAAGCAGCGACGGATATTTCGGCGCATACGCAATGTGCTACAGCGAGAGCAGCGGGGAGATGCAGATAACCGCACGCTACAACGACAGCCTCAGCGAGAGATATCTCATCGGCAGCGATCCCGACACATTCCGGTGGGAGCTGCGGGATGAAAACGGCGCGACCGTATCAAAGGGGCGCATTCTGGACACAGCAGAAAAATACCGGTACAACTATGTGCGCATTGCCTTTGACGGCGTGAAGATCGGCGAGAACACGCAGATATATCTTTACCTCATAAGCGATGAGTGCGCCTATCCCGACAGCGACAACGCAGGCTTTGCAGTTCATAAGCCCGGTCAGAATTTTAAGACATATAAGCTTGATAAAAACGAAAAAGCAGCGCTGGGGAAGTGAAAATAATATAAATTATTTAGCACACACCACTTATTAAAACATCTGTACACCTGTCACAAATATAATTATCTCCCACCGACTTAAGTTTGTCTTCACTGTGGCACAGCGCGCAAAATGGTTTTGCTTTTTTTATCATAATATTACCGTTAGAACCGAGTGCAAATTCAAGCAAATCATTATATTTTATGTTAAGCTTAAAGCGTATTTCTTTTGGAACAACTACACGACCTAAATTGTCAACCTTTCTGTAATAACCAATCATCTTGTTTTTCCTTTCAACAATATAATTAACTTATAGCTATATAATAGCTGCGAGTTAATTATATCATCGTTTTTTGAAAAATATGTCACATTTTGTCAATAAACAAAAAATCGTGCTTTATCGGCACGATTTTTTATTTCTCAATAGTTTTCAGTATATGTTTTTATTATACACTCAAATATCGCCGTGACCTTTTTACGGTCGTCGGGCCTCAGGGACGAAAGCATTTTTGAAAGTTCAGACTCCTTAGCCACACCTGCCGCACCTACTACATCTGCAAGTATAAGATCGGGATCCGCATTGATAATATTACATATTTTAATGAAGTTTTCAAACGACGGGAAGTTGCGGCCTCTCTCAATATTTGAAACACTTGTTGTACTTATACCAAGCTTTTCTGCAAGAAGCTCCTGACTGATAGCAGACCTTTCACGATATTCTTTAATACGAGAACCGATCTTTTTCTTTTCCATATAAATCACCGTATAATAGATTTGTATGTTAATGTGTTTAACATACAATTTGATTATACGTAAGATATTGGTGTTTTAACAGAAATATAAAGTTTATGTGTTTAACTATATGTTGTGTTGGGCCGATTGTTTGCTGAAATGCATTTCGGCTCTTCTCGGTCATCCGCAGCGCCGAAGTAACTGTAAGTTTTGAAGCAGAGCTGCGCTGCTCAGCAAAGCCATAAAACGGCTTTGCCAAAGTTTTCAAGTTCAACTCTACGCTCTAAAAACATCGCACTGCGATGTTTTTACGACCGCTACGCACAGCAGCGCCGATGAAAGTGCATAATTGTAATATGCTTGCGCTACTGGCGCAAAGCCGTTTACGGCTTTGCCAAGGTGCGACTATATCGCACGGGCCGGGCTTTCGAATCCCCCCGCTTGGCGGCTTGCTATAAAAAAGAAGAAGACGCTATAGCGTCTTCTTCTTTTTTGGCGCGCCCGGGGGGATTCGAACCCACGACCTACCGGTTCGTAGCCGGGCACTCTATCCACTGAGCT
>CAZBAR010000031.1:0-12721 GCA_964490165.1 uncultured Lachnospiraceae bacterium
TTTGCCATTTTAGCAGAAATGCTTTTAATTGTTTTGTGTCATATGCACATTATCGCAACAACGATCAAAAATGAACAGAAACAGCACAACTATAGTATTCTCACAAATAAATAAAGTACACCTGAAATAATATGTTTTATAGATCTTATGTAGCGCAGATATATATATTCAGTTTATGAAAAAGCGAAAAAAATGTTAAAAAAGCAGAACCCGTGTTCCGACGATGCCGGAGCGCGGGTTCTGCTTTTTATATCATTATTTTTATCCGTTTATTGTCGATATATCCGGAATGGAATCTTCCAAAACGTCAAGCACGATACGAACAGTATCGAGAGAGGTGAACATTGTCACGCCGTTTTGCACAGCACAGCTGCGTATTGCGGCGCCGTCCTCATAATGGACGCCTGAAAGTATAGCGCGCGTATTGATTATGTAGCTGACATAGCCTGCCCGGATAGATTTCAAAATCTCATCGCTGCCATCGCTGAGCTTGCCGCGTACACGGGTACGAATACCGTGCTCCTTTAAGAACAGCGCAGTTCCCACGGTTGCTTCAATATTAAATCCGAGCTTATAAAATCTTCTTACCAGCTCAAGTGCTTCCGGTTTGTCTTCATCCGCAAGAGTGACTATGACCGTACCGTAATCCTTCATCTTTACGCCTGACGCCTGAAGCGCCTTATACAGCGCACGGTTAAGCTTTACATCATAGCCTATAGCCTCGCCCGTAGACTTCATCTCAGGCGACAGATATGCGTCCATACCGGACAGCTTTTCAAAAGAGAAAGCAGGTGCCTTTACGTACCAACGGGCACTTTCAGGTAATATAGGCTCTGTATATCCCTGTTCCTTAAGACTCTTGCCGAGCATTACTTTTGTCGCAATGCTTACAAGGCTGCAATCAGTAGATTTTGACAAAAACGGAACGCTTCTTGACGCTCTGGGATTGACCTCGATTACAAACACGTTGTCATCTTTGTCAACAATAAACTGAATATTAAACAGACCCACAATGCCGATACCAAGACCGAGTCTTGTAGTATAATCAATAATAGTCTCCTTGACTTTTTCGGATATAGAGAACGGCGGATATACGCTGGTGCTGTCGCCTGAGTGCACGCCTGTGCGCTCTACCAGCTCCATAATACCGGGAATGAATACATCCTTTCCGTCGCAGATAGCGTCTATCTCAACTTCCTTACCAACAAGGTATTTGTCGATAAGCACAGGCTTATCCTCGTCTACCTCTACGGCGTTTTTAAGATATTTTCTCAGCATTGTCTCGTTTGCGACGATCTCCATTGCACGTCCGCCGAGAACGAAGCTGGGGCGCACCAGCACAGGATAGCCTATGCGCTCAGCCGCCGCAACGCCTGCTTCGATTCCTGTTACAGCCTCACCGGTAGGGTTAGGTATTTCAAGGGATTTTATAACCGCGTCAAAAGCATCTCTGTTTTCCGCCCTCTCAATTGCCTCGCAGTCAGTACCGATTATCCTGACGCCGCGGCGCGCCAGCGGCTCTGCAAGATTGACGGCAGTCTGACCGCCGAGAGTTGCTATAACACCCTCAGGCTTTTCAAGATTGACGATATTCATAACATCCTCAACCGTAAGCGGCTCAAAATACAGCTTATCAGCCGTAGTGTAGTCCGTTGACACTGTTTCGGGGTTGTTATTGATAACGATAGCCTCGTAGCCCATTTCACGTATAGTGCGCACAGCATGAACAGTGGAATAGTCAAACTCAACGCCCTGACCTATGCGGATAGGACCTGAACCGAGAACGATGACTTTTTTTCTGTCTGAAACAACGGACTCGTTTTCCTCTGCATAGGTGGAGTAGAAATACGGAACATAGCTGTCAAACTCGCTCGCACAGGTATCTATCATTTTGTATACGGGGAAAAGTCCCTCTCTCAGACGGCGGGAGTATATTTCGTCCTCTGTTGTATTCCAAAGCTCTGCAACATAGGAATCTGAAAATCCCATTTTCTTGGCTGCTACAAGGTATTCCTCGCTGTTGGGGTTTGCCTCCATTTCCTTTTCAAAATCGACTATCTTCTTAATCTTATCAAGGAAAAACATATCTATCTGCGTGATATTGCAGATACGTGAGTGGTCAACGCCCATCCACATAAGCTGTGATATAGCGTAAAGTCTGTCGTCAGTACCGTTCTTTATATAATCCAACAGATCGTCGGTAGACATATGCGCTGTATCGAATTTATCCATATGGATATGGTTCTTGCCCTCCTCAAGAGAGCGGATAGCTTTAAGCAGACTTTCCTCAAAGGTTCTGCCCACGCTCATTACCTCGCCTGTCGCCTTCATCTGCGTTGACAGGGTGTTTTGCGCCGCAGGAAACTTATCAAATGGGAAACGCGGCATTTTTGTTACTACATAGTCAAGCGTTGGCTCAAAGCACGCAGGGGTATTTGCAAGCTGTATTTCATCAAGGTTCATACCTACGGCGATCTTAGCGGAAACTCTTGCAATTGGGTATCCGCTTGCCTTTGATGCCAGCGCCGACGAACGTGAAACACGGGGATTGACCTCTATTACATAATAGCTGAAAGACTGGGGATCAAGCGCAAACTGCACATTGCAGCCGCCCTTAACATCAAGCGCACGGATAATCTTAAGCGCGCTGTTTCTCAGCATATGATACTCTTTATTTGTAAGGGTCTGGCTGGGAGCTACAACAATAGAGTCACCCGTATGAATACCTACGGGGTCAAGGTTTTCCATATTACATACGGTTATAGCCGTATCGTTGGCATCTCTTATGACCTCGTATTCTATTTCCTTATAGCCCTTAATGCTCTTCTCTACAAGCACCTGATGAACAGGAGACATGGCAAGAGCGTTTTTCATCATATCACGGAGCTCAGCAGGATCATCGGCAAAGCCGCCGCCTGTACCGCCGAGAGTAAATGCGGGACGGAGAATTACGGGATAGCCTATTTTGTCGGCAGCCTCCAGTGCTTCTTCAATGCTGTAGGTTATCTGAGACGGAACTACAGGCTCACCGATCTTCTCGCACAGCTCCTTAAACAGTTCTCTGTCCTCTGCACACTCAATGCTTTTCGCGTCCGTACCGAGAAGCTCTATTTCACATTCCTTGAGAACACCTTTTTTATCAAGCTGCATAGCAAGGTTAAGACCTGTCTGACCGCCGATACCGGGTACTATAGCGTCGGGACGCTCATAACGGCATATACGTGCCAGATACTCAAGAGTAAGCGGCTCCATATATACCTTATCTGCAATAGTCGTATCTGTCATTATAGTAGCGGGGTTTGAGTTTGCCAGAATGACCTCGTAGCCCTCCTCGCGCAGAGCAAGGCACGCCTGTGTACCCGCATAGTCAAACTCAGCAGCCTGACCTATAACTATAGGACCTGAGCCTATGACCAGTACCTTTTTAATATCTTCTCTCTTAGGCATCTTCTCTCTCCCCTTTCATAATATTTACAAACTTTGAGAACAGGTATGTGCTGTCCTCAGGGCCGGGTGCGCTTTCAGGATGATACTGAACACTGAAAACCTTATCGGCTTTGCACTCAACGCCCTCAACAGTTCCGTCGAGCAGATTTATATGTGTAACTTCAAGATCTGTGTCAGCCACAGTGTCGGAATTTACGGCATAGCTGTGGTTTTGCGAGGTTATCTCGATCTTTCCTGTTCCCAGATTTTTTACGGGGTGATTTCCGCCGCGATGACCGAATTTAAGCTTATATGTATCTGCACCGTAAGCAATGGATATTATCTGATGACCGAGGCATATACCGAATATTGGATATTTGCCGCGCAGCTTCTTAACAGTCTCAATAACAGGCAAAACGTCCTGCGGGTCACCGGGGCCGTTTGACAGAAAGACGCCGTCGGGGCGCATAAATTCTATCTCCTCGGCAGTGGTATTATACGGGACTACCGTGACGTTGCAGCCGAAACGGTTAAGGCAGCGTATTATATTGAGCTTTATACCGCAGTCGATGGCAACAACATTATAACGCGGATTTGAAGTTCTGCTGTACCAGCGTTTTTGGCAGCTTACTCTGGATACAGCATCGTGAGGAACAGGAGTATTCTTTATGATCTCCAGCCCCTCTTCCACAGACACATCCGCATCGCAGATAAGAACGCGTCTGCTGCCGAGATCACGGATGCTTCTGGTAAGACGGCGTGTATCTACACCCGATATACCGGGAATACCGTTTTCCGAAAGCAGCTCTGACAGTGTTTTGGTATAGCGAAAGTTAGACGGCATATCGTTATAATCGTGAACGATAAGCGCGCCTATGCTCGGATTCTTGCACTCAAAATCGTCGTCGGTAATACCGTAGTTACCGATAAGCGGATATGTCATTACGACCGCCTGATCCGTATAAGAGGGATCGGATACGATCTCCTGATATCCGGCCATAGACGTATTGAATACTATTTCGCAAACTGCGGACTCATTGCTGCCGAAGCCATATCCGCAGTATTCACTGCCGTCCTCAAGTATAAGCTTTCTGTCTGTTTTTCTCATATAATCACTGTACCTTTCTGTGTGACCCGATCATCTATAATTAACTTTTCGTTTTTTCTGACAGCTTTTGTTCAAATCGGCTCTTGTTTGTGTTTTTCGGTATGTCGGTAGGATATTCTCCGCTGAAGCAGGCGTGGCAGTAGCCTATGTCGCCCACAAGACAGCTAAGGCGCTCAATGGGGAGATATCCAAGGGAGTCTGCACCGATCTTTTCTGCTATCTCATCAACCGTACAGCTGCAAGCTATAAGGTTTTCCTTTGAGTCTATATCGGTTCCGTAATAGCACGGGTTTGTAAAAGGCGGAGATGAAATACGCATATGTATCTCCGACGCGCCCGCCTCTCTGAGAAGACCGACTATCTGACCGCTGGTAGTGCCGCGCACTATGGAGTCGTCAATAAGAACTACGCGCTTGCCCCGTATAATATCAGCAATGGGGCTGAGCTTTATTCTTACCTTGTCAAGCCGCTCGCTCTGACCGGGAGAAATAAAGGTTCTGCCTATATATTTATTTTTAATAAATCCCATTTCATACGGAATTCCGGATTCCTTTGAATATCCTATGGCGGCGTCAAGACCGGAATCAGGCACTCCTATAACAATATCCGCATCGACAGGATAGCACTGTGCAAGCACCCGTCCCGCATTGACTCTTGCCGAATGTACGGAAACACCGTCGATAACAGAATCGGGGCGGGCAAAATATATGTATTCAAAAATACACTCGCACCTGGGAGCCGTTTCACAGAACTTCTTGTTTGAATGCACGCCGCGCTCGTCAAATGTGATTATCTCGCCGGGCAGCACATCGCGCTCAAAATGCGCTCCAACAGAGCTGAGAGCGCAGCTCTCGGAGGCTACCACATATGCTCCATCCGATGTCTTTCCGTAGCACAGCGGACGGAAGCCGTGAGGATCTCTTGCTGCTATAAGCTTTGTTGATGACATCAGCACCAGTGAATACGCACCGTCAAGCTTTTCCATAGCAGCGGACAGCGCGTCCTCTATAGAAGGAGTTTTCAACCTTTGCTGGGTCACTATGTACGCTATTATCTCCGTGTCGCTTGTTGTATGGAAAATAGCTCCCCCAAGCTCCAACTCGCATCTCAGCTCATATGCGTTGCTGAGATTTCCGTTGTGCGCCAGCGCCAGCTTTCCTTTTTGGTGATTGACCTCTATAGGCTGGCAATTAGCGCGGTTCGTGCCGCCCGTAGTACCGTAGCGCACATGACCTACAGCCATTTTTCCCTGAGGGAACGATGACAGTATATTTTTTGAAAAAACATCGTTTACAAGCCCGATATCCTTATGCGACACAAACAATCCGTCGTCATTTACAACTATACCGCAGCTTTCCTGACCGCGGTGCTGTAAGGAGTACAGACCGTAATACGCATAGCTTGCCGTGTTGCAAGGGTCCGGTGAATAAATACCGAACACGCCGCATTCTTCATGCAGATTTTCGCTCATAATTATAATCCTTTTGACGCACTGCGCCTGTCATTTTTCTGTCTTTTTCAATGCAGCTTCTATAAATCCGTAAAACAGAGGATGCGCCCTGTTTGGTCTGGACTTAAATTCGGGATGATACTGCACACCTACATAGAAGTCGCGGTCCGTAAGCTCCACCGTTTCAACAAGTCTCTCGTCGGGGGACAGGCCGGAAAGCGTCAAGCCGCTTTTTGTAAGAGCGTCGCGGTAATCGTTATTGAATTCATAGCGGTGACGGTGGCGCTCTGATATTTTATCGGTGCCGTAGCAGCGCTCCATAGTAGTTCCCTGCTTGATATTACAGGGATAAGCACCAAGACGGAGCGTGCCGCCCTTATCTATATCGCTGCTCTGACCGGGCATGAAATCAATGACCTTGTTTTGTCCCAGCTCATCAAACTCGCCTGAGCAAGCGTCAGGAATGCCTGCAACGTTTCTTGCATACTCAATAACGGCTATCTGCATTCCAAGGCATATACCGAAGTAAGGAATGTCATTTTCTCTGGCATATTTTGCCGCAGTGATCATTCCCTCAATGCCGCGTCCTCCGAAACCTCCCGGCACTATGATGCCGTCAAGCGAAGAAAGCTTCTCTGCTGCGTTGTTCTCCGTAAGTGTTTCAGAGTCTATCCATTCTATCATAATATGGGTATTAAGCGCATATCCTGCGTGACGCATTGCCTCGGCTACGGAAAGATATGCATCGTGAAGCTGTACGTATTTGCCTACAAGACCTATACGAACTTTCTTTTCTCTTCCCTTGATACGCTCAACCATTGCCTGCCAGTCATCAAGGTCAGGAGAGGGAGCATCAATGCCGAGCTCGCGGCACACGATAGAAGAGAAATTTGCACTTTCCAGCATAAGTGGAGCTTCGTAAAGGCAAGGCAGTGTAAGATTTTCAATAACACAGTCGGGCTTTACATTGCAAAACATAGATATTTTCTTAAAAATAGACTCTTCAAGAGGCTCGTCGCATCTGAGCACTATAATGTTGGGATTGATGCCCATTCCCTGCAATTCCTTTACGGAATGCTGTGTAGGCTTCGATTTATGCTCGTCCGAGCCACGCAAAAACGGTACCAGCGTGACATGGATAAAGAGACTGTTCTCACGTCCGACCTCAAGAGAGATTTGACGAACTGCCTCCAAAAACGGCTGCGATTCAATGTCACCTATGGTACCGCCGATCTCTGTAATTACCACATCAGCATCAGTCTGCTTGCCCACGCGGTATACAAAGTCTTTTATTTCATTCGTAATATGAGGAATGACCTGAACGGTCGAGCCGAGGTATTCGCCGCGGCGCTCTTTGTTAAGAACATTCCAGTAGACCTTACCTGTTGTAAGGTTTGAATACTTATTAAGGTCCTCGTCTATAAAGCGTTCGTAATGTCCCAGATCAAGATCAGTCTCAGCGCCGTCTTCGGTAACGTATACCTCACCGTGCTGATACGGACTCATAGTACCAGGATCTACATTTATGTAAGGATCAAGCTTTTGCGCGGCAACACGAAGCCCGCGGGACTTCAGAAGTCTGCCCAGTGACGCAGCTGTAATTCCCTTGCCCAGTCCCGATACAACGCCGCCTGTTACAAAAATGTACTTGGTCATTTTTCTTCCTCCTTGTTTTTCTTGTTTTTCTTGTTTTTCATTATATTCACGTACTTATTTATAGGTCGATATAATATTTTCAGCAATTTTACGGCGGGTAACACATCTGTCCATCGCCTGCTTTTCGATATATCTGTGAGCCTCAGACTCTGTCATTTTAAGCTGTTCGATAAGAACCCATTTTGCACGGTTTACTATTCTTATCTCTTCCATTTTTTCCTCAACGGAAGCCGTCTTCTGCTCCATACGGCGGAGCCTTTCGCGGGTCGCGGCAAGAAGAGTGAGAGACTGCATTATGATCTGCGATGACGTAGGCTTTGACACCGTCATGATTCCGTTGCCGCAAACACGCATATTTATATCAGAATAATGCTCGCTCTTTACAAACAGCATTACTCCTGCCGCACTGTTCTCGCAGACGTCAAGTGCCAGCCGTATTCCGAATTCATCCGGAAGCGGAGTATTGATCACTACGATATCAAAAGAAGCTTCGAGCAGCATTCTCTTTGCACTGCCGGCGTCGCAGACCTCAACTAAAGGGGTATATTTATTTTCCGGAAGCAGCGCTGTAAGCGAACGCCTGAATTTTTCAGACGCCGATACAACAAGCATACTGTAGCAGTATTCGCGTAGCTCCATTTTGCCGCCTCCTTTTCGGTATCTCTGCTTATTTAGTATAGTCGCTGATAATTGACCTTGGCAGGACGCCTGCTATAAACTCGCTGCTCTTCGCAGCCTCTGTCGCCTCAGCTATCGTCATAGGTAATGACTTATATGAAGAATGATCGGTAGGCTGCAAGTACATATTCACATCAGCCACCATAGGTAGCTCTGCGCCTCTCGAAATACCGTCAAGACACGCATGGATTATAAGTGCAAAGGCAATATAGGGGTTACACAACGGATCAGGTGAACGAAGCTCTGCTCTCTTATATTCTCCCTCTGCTGCGGGAATCCTTATAAGCTGCGAGCGATTTTCGCCTGACCACGAAATATATTTAGGTGCTTTACTCTGACCGAAGCGTCTGTATGATGCCTCTGTTCTGTTCAGAAACAGCGTCATATCATATATATGATCAAGAAGTCCTGCTATAACTGCGGGCATTACAGCGCCGCCTCCGCAGGAAGCAGAGATATTTATGTGCATACCGTTTCCTGCCTTGTCCTCAAGGGGCTTCGGAGAAAAATCTGCACAAAGCCCGCTTCTTGCAGCCACCGTGTTTACTACGGAGCGAAAGGTCACGGCATTATCGGCCGCCGCAATAGGATCGGAATAACGAAAATCTATCTCGTTCTGTCCGGGTCCCTCCTCATGGTGAGAGCTTTCGGGGCGAATTCCCATTCTCTCAAGGATAAGGCAGACCTCGCGGCGGATATTTTCACATTTATCATCAGGAGCGATATCCATGTATCCTGCATTGTCATACGGAATTCTCGTAGCATCGCCGTTTTCGTCGGTTTTGAAGAGATAAAACTCCATTTCGGAACCGAATTTGAAGCTTACACCTGCGGCAGCGGCTTTATCGACCGCATCCTTAAGTATCTTTCTCGTATCGCACTCAAAAGGCTTACCGTTTGGATAGGTAACATAGCAGAACATACGAACGACCTTGCCGTGCTCAGGTCTCCAGGGCAGCACCGACAGCGTAGACGGATCGGGATGCAAAAACAGGTCAGAATGCACCTCGCCGCCGAAGCCTGCAATAGCAGACGCGTCAATCGCAATGCCGTATTCAAAAGCTCTTTTAAGTTCTCCCGGCATTATGGAAATATTCTTTTGCGTGCCGAAAATATCGCAAAAAGCAAGTCGGATAAACTTTACGTCCTCCTCTGCCACATACTGCATGATCTCATCATTTGAATACTGCATAGTTATGAGCCTTCCTTTCTTTTTGCTTCTTATTGCTCTTTTTCCACAGCGAAAATTCAGTTCGCCACGTACATTTGTTTATATGGATTTTTTGTGTCCGGTGTTACTACCGTATATTCACCGTCAAGCACATCGTCGGCGCTGAGACCGAAATATTTGCAAAACTTTTCAACATACGGCCTGATCTCGGCGAGATCTTCTTCTGATGCCGCCGATACGTTTACCTGTGCTGGAAACTTTATGTCGGCTGCTCCTCCCCTGAGTATCATTTTTCCGCCGTGCATACCGGCACAGGGGAAATTGCCCACTATGGGCTTTGAGCTCTCGCCCATTCCGAGGACGATTATCAGACCGCCTGCCTGATATTCGCCGAGAAAGCTGCCCGCCCTGCCGCCGATAACGATAACAGGTTTTTTCTCTTTATATTCCTTCATATGTATGCCTGCGCGATAGCCCGCATTGCCGCGTACATATATTTCACCGCCGCGCATAGCGTAGCCGGCAGCGTCGCCGATGCTGCCGTGTACAACGATCTCGCCGTCGTTCATAGTATCGCCGACAGCGTCCTGCGCGTTGCCCATAACTTCGATATCGGCACCTGCAAGATACGCGCCCAGCGCATTGCCGGGAATGCCGTTTATTGTAAGCTTTTTTTCTCCGTTAAGTCCGGCAGCGATAAAGCGCTGACCTATACAGCCTGATATGGTGACGTCACCGTCAACCGCACGTATTTTTTCATTCAGCTCGGCGAAGCCAAGCTCTTTTGCTTCTATCATCATAGTATTATACCACACCTCTCAGCTTTTTTCTACGGTATTCTTCACCAAATGCGTACAAATTCGGGATTTTTTTAAGCTGTTCAAAATCCACTGTGTCAAGCGGAATGGCATTTCGTATCATATTTGTATATATGCCGGCTCTGTCCGTATCGCCGATAAGAATGAAGCCCGTAAGCTTTCCGTCCTTAACGTACAGCTTTTTGATTTTCTTATCTCCAACCTCAGTGTATACCTCACCGTTTTCGGTGTCGCGGCTGCCTGCTGTCATAGCGTGCAGACCGAAAAAGCCTATGGAGTTCATTGGGATAGCGTTTTCAAAAGAAGTGTCGGCACCCGCCATATTCTCGCCGGCACATCTGCCCTGCATATAAGCGTTGGGAAGCAGCGCCATAACCTTTACAGCCCCGTCTGAAATGTCTGTGCTTTCCGTGCAGTCGCCGGCCGCGTAAATATCGGGAACTGTTGTCTGCATCTTTGTATCGACAGTTATCGCTCTGCCGCAGGCAGCGCCTGCGTCCTTTGCAAGACCTATCTCGGCTCTTACGCCGACAGCCAGCACAAGTACGTCAAAATCCAGGCTTTTACCGCTTTTCATCACCGCATGGGTAGACTCAAACTGCGCTACGGAGTCACCGAGCATAAAGAAAATTCCGTTTTCCTCCAGATGCGACTGCATAAGTGACGCACTGTCCTCGTCAAGAATGCTTGAAAGCACCCTGTCGGCAAGGTCGCACACAGTTATGCTTCCTACTCTGCCGCTGAGTCCCTCGGCACATTTAAGACCTATAAGACCCGCACCGATTATAAGCACTCTGCTGTCAGCCTTTATCGCCTTTTCAAGAGCGAGAGTATCGTCAAGAGTCATAAAGCTGAACTTTTCAGGCACGCTTTCCAGTCCCGCCATAGGGGGAACAAAGGGCACACTGCCCGTGGCGTTGCACAGAGCATCATATTTCAGTGACGTTCCGTCATCAAGAGCGACTGTCTTTTTATCCGCGTCTATTTTTACAGCCTCTCTGCCGTAAAGTACGGTGCAGCCGTTCTTTTCATAAAAATCGTCAGGACGGTATTTGATGCGTTCAAGATCCGTTTTGTTTTCAAGATAGTAGGAAATAAGAGGGCGGCAGTATACGTGATGATCTTCTCTTGAGATCACGGTGATCTTTCCCTCGGTATCTACCCTGCGAATGCCTTCTATACATCCGACAGCCGCCGTTCCGTTACCTATAATTACATAGTGCTTCACTCTGCTCACCTCTCCTCGTATACTATCGCGTTATTGGGGCAGCCCGACACACAAGCCGGAGAGCCTGCCGAATTCTTAAGGCAAAGCTCGCATTTCTGTACGGCTCCGTTGCCGTCTGTGGCAACAGCGCCGAACGGACATACAAGCACACAGGTGAGACAGCCGACGCATTTGTTGTGATCGATACATACAGCGCCGTTTTCTACAGTGAGCGCGCCTGAAATGCAGCTTTTCTGACAAAGGGGATCAGAGCAGTGGCGGCAGGAAACGGCGTATGTTACCTTATCGTCGCCCTCAACGTGAATTCTAGGAAAAATATCCTTACCCTTCAGTGCCTTTACCATGCTGTCTATGCCTGAATTGGCATATGCGCAGTTATACTCGCACAGATGACAGCCGAGACACCATTCTTCGTTTACAAATACTCTTTTCATTCGCCTGCGTGTGAGATACCGAGTATCTCAAGCTCCTTTTCTGTCATGCTGACACCGCGCAGCATAAGTCTGTTGCCGCGCAGAGCCTCAATAGAGTTTATACCCATGCCGCCCAGCAACTCCTTGATCTCGTGCTGCCATGCACGCATGAGATTTACAAGTCTCTCACTGCCGATATCGGGATTAAGACGGCGTACAAGCTCGGGACGCTGAGTTGCGATACCCCAGTTGCACTTGCCGCTTTGACAGGTACGGCAAAGGTGGCAGCCGAGGGCAAGCAGCGCGGCCGTTGCAACATAGCACGCGTCAGCGCCCAGTGCAATTGCCTTGACTACATCGGAAGCAGAGCGTATGCTGCCTCCTACTACAAGGGACACCTGATTTCTGATGCCCTCGTCGCGCAGTCTCTGGTCAACAGACGCCAATGCAAGCTCGATCGGTATACCAACATTATCACGGATTCTTGTAGGAGCAGCACCCGTACCTCCGCGGAAGCCGTCGATAGCGATGATATCTGCGCCGCTTCGCGCAATACCGCTGGCGATCGCCGCAATATTATGCACTGCCGCAACCTTTACAATAACGGGCTTTTTGTACTGCGAAGCCTCCTTAAGCGAATAAACAAGCTGGCGCAGGTCTTCTATTGAATATATATCGTGGTGCGGCGCAGGAGATATAGCATCAGAGCCTTCGGGTATCATGCGTGTGCGTGAAACGTCGCCTACGATCTTCGTACCGGGCAGATGGCCGCC
>CAZBAR010000031.1:12731-22790 GCA_964490165.1 uncultured Lachnospiraceae bacterium
CAGCCTCCGCCTGGGCTGGGTCAGGGCGGCGTTGATGACAAACAGGTTCTGCATTCCGATGGGGGCCACGTAGGCAAGGCCAATGGCCAGCCCCTGCGGATAAAGGCTCATAGAGATCCCTCCCTCTTAATGGCATGACCATAACACAGATACTGCCGCCGCGCAAGAACGCAGAAATTCCGTACCAGGTAAGGAGGCGCTGACCATGTACACCGAAACGTCCTGATGCTACCTGAACTATGGTGTTATCACCGTAGCAAACGAAATCCTCATGAAGACCGCCCTCTCCGGTATTGTAGTAAATACCGAGCTCCCTTGCGGCTCTTGCAAGGCTTTCGTGTGCGTTGTAGCTTATAGAGCCGTAGCTCATTGCCGAGAACATGACCGGCATTGAAAGTGTAAGCTGGGGAGTAAGCTCTGTCTTCAGGCTTCCGTCCTCATTTCTCTTTATATCAGAGGGCTTTTTGCCGAGGAACACTTTAGTCTCCATAGGCTCGCGGAGCGGGTCGATAGGAGGGTTGGTAACCTGTGACGCGTTTATAAGTATTTTATCCCAGTAAACAGGCAGAGGCTTGGGGTTGCCCATGGAGGACAGCAACACCGCGCCGCTTGACGCCTGCTTGTATATCTCCTTGATCGTATCGCCCTGCCAGTTGGCATTCTCTCTGAATGTGCATTCATTTTTTACGATCTTGAGCGCATGTGTGGGACAAAGAGCAACGCAGCGCTGACAGTCAACACACTTTGACTCGTCGCTGAGCATTATTTTTCCGTCCTCGTCGTATGTATGCACCTCGTTGGCACACTGCCTTTCGCAAACACGGCACGTTATACATCTGTCATGATTGCGAAGCACTTCAAATTCGGGGGTTATATATGATATTGACATTAGTACGCACCTTCCTTGACTTTAACTATAACAGGCTCTCCGCCGGCGGGAGCATAGAAGTTTTCTGCATCAGGCTCCATAACACGGATAGCTGCTTCCTCCGACGCGATAAATACCTTATCGCCCTTTTCCGCCGTAACCATTGAACGAAGCTTCAAACGGTCGTTAAGCGCCATAAGTCCGCCGTTAAATCCGAGAATAATGGAGAACGGACCTGTAATCAGCAGGCTGGGATATACCTTTCTGAGATAAGCCAGCTGCTCAGCCGTCTTTTCGTCCTTCGCATCAATAGTGCTCCAGAAAGGAGCAGCAACGACCGATGCAAGCTCTTCAAGGGTAAGACCCTGACGGCGGAGAAGATAATCTGCAATGTATGTGATTACCTCAGTGTCCGTCTGAAGCGTACATTTGTAGCCGAACATTTCTATGTATCTGCGGTTTGCGTCGTAGGACGATATTTCGCCGTTGTGGACGATCGTATAATCAAGAAGTCCGAAGGGATGCGCGCCTCCCCACCAGCCGGGAGTATTTGTAGGATAGCGTCCGTGAGCCGTCCACGAATATCCCTCATATTCGTCCAACCGGTAAAATCTGCCGACGTCTTCGGGAAAGCCTACCGCCTTAAAGGCGCCCATATTTTTGCCGCTTGAGAAAACGTATGAGCCTTCAAGCTTTGTGTTGATATGCATTACGCATCTGGCAACATACTCTTTTTCGTCAAGCTGAAGTCTTGACAGCACCGATGAAAGAGGAGCCAGAAAATATCTCCAGATAAGAGGCACATCAGTGATCTCAGGTATCTTTTTCACCGGAATTATCTCTGCCTTTACGATCTCAAAGCTTTCCTTTAAGAACTTCTCGCATTCTTCCATTGACGATCTGTCATTATAAAAAATATGAAACGCGTAGAAATCACGGAACTCCGGATAAATACCGTATGCCGCAAATCCGCCTCCCAGACCGTTTGAACGGTCGTGCATAGGCTTCATACTTTCAATAATGCTCTCTCCGGTCATAAGTGAGCCGTCTCTGGATATTACCGCCGATATTGCGCAGCCCGAGGGGATACGTACCTGACCTTCTAATTTCATTAGCTCTCTTCCTTTCAACTAATCAACTAAAAAACAAAGGCAATCATTCAAAAAGAGGATAGCTCTCCTCTGCATGAATGAACGCCTTTGCCCATTTAAGTATTAAATTATTAAAGAAGTGACAAATCTGTGCCGTTGCAGCCTTGCCAATTCCCTAATCTGCAAACAGTATACCATATATTTAATTGCTTGTCAATCATATTTTCAAGAAAAATGCAGGATTTGAATATAAAAATTGCATTTTTGTAAAAAGCATAAATTTTTCCACTTACTCTTGACACTGCGTCGTCAATGTGTTAAAATAAGTCAAACCGTTGAGGAAGAGTGAGTAGGGTCTGAAACTGACTTTCAGAGAGCTGCGGATGGTGAAAGCGCGGCAGTTAAGTACAGGCTTGAATGGACTTTCAAGGGCAATCGGAAAGAAGGCAGTATGTCTTTGAGTATGTGCGACGGAGTATGACCCTCCGTGACTAAAAGTCGGCGTATACAATAAAGTACGCGTTAAGTGGGCGCATCGCGCCAAGCAGGGTGGCACCGCAGGACTTGCTCCTGTCCCGGCAAATTAAGTTTGCGTGGGACGGGGCTTTTTTTATCCCTTCCGCCACGCGGCAAAGCAAAGAAAGGAAGAATAAAGCAATGAAGAACGAAAACATCCCCTACAAGATCTATCTTACCGAAGACGAAATGCCCAAGGCATGGTATAACCTGAGAGCGGATATGAAAAACAAGCCTGCTCCGCTTCTCAATCCCGCAACGCATGAGCCTATGACCGCAGCAGAGCTTGCGCCTGTATTCTGCGATGAGCTTATAGAGCAGGAGCTCAACGATACTACGGCGTACTTCCCAATTCCCGATGAAATTCGCGAATTTTATAAGATGTACCGCCCCTCTCCCCTGACAAGAGCATACAGACTCGAAGAAAAGCTGGGAACACCCGCAAAAATATACTATAAGTTTGAGGGAAATAACACCAGTGGAAGCCATAAGCTTAATTCCGCCATCGCTCAGGCATACTACGCGAAGAAGCAGGGACTGCGCGGAGTTACCACCGAAACAGGAGCCGGTCAATGGGGCACCGCGCTTTCCATGGCGTGCTCATACTTCGATCTTGACTGCAAGGTCTATATGGTAAAGGTCTCATATGAGCAGAAGCCCTTCCGCCGCGAGGTAATGCGCACCTACGGTGCATCCGTTACCCCCTCTCCATCCATGGATACCGCCATCGGCAGAAAGATACTTGCAGATCACCCCGGAACCACGGGAAGTCTGGGCTGCGCTATATCAGAAGCAGTAGAGGTCGCCACTTCAACAGAGGGATACCGCTATGTACTCGGCAGCGTGCTCAATCAGGTTCTTCTGCACCAATCTGTAATCGGTCTTGAAACAAAGACCGCTCTTGACAAATACGGCATTAAGGCTGACATTATAATCGGCTGCGCAGGCGGCGGTTCTAACCTCGGCGGACTTATTTCTCCGTTTATGGGAGAAAAAATACGCGGAGAAGCAGACTACCGCATAATAGCAGTAGAGCCTGCGTCCTGCCCCAGCCTTACCAGAGGCAAATATGCATATGACTTCTGCGACACTGGTATGGTATGCCCCCTTGCAAAGATGTATACTCTCGGTTCAGGCTTCATTCCCGCCCCCAATCACGCAGGCGGCCTCAGATATCACGGAATGAGCTCCACACTGTCGCAGCTTTACGATGACGGACTCATGGAAGCCGTATCCGTTACACAGACAGATGTATTCGAAGCCGCAGAACAGTTTGCACGCATTGAAGGAATTCTTCCCGCTCCCGAAAGCAGCCATGCCATAAAAGCAGCTATTGACGAAGCACTGAAGTGCAAGGAGAGCGGCGAGGAAAAGACTATCGTGTTCGGTCTGACCGGCACAGGCTACTTTGATATGGTAGCTTACGAGAAGTTTAACAACGGCATAATGACTGACTACATCCCCTCCGACGAGGAAATTGCAAAAAGTCTAGCCGAACTTCCCAACGTATAATACACATTAAAAAGCAAAAATGAAAGTTTTTTTGAAAAAATTGCAAAAAAGGTATTGACATTTTTCGATTAGCAGAGTATAATGTCACTCGTAAAGGCAATGGCGTCTCAGAGAGCAATCTCTTTGACGCCTTTTCTATTTTAATTTAATAAAAAGAGCGAGGCAATGGGGTCTTGACATCGTCAGGGCATCTGTCTCGCTTTTTGAAATTTTAAGGAGAAGGATCATGAGTACAGTATCAGATTTTTTCGGAAGTCTCGTTTTTGACGACAGAGTAATGAAGGCAAAGCTTTCTGCTGACATCTACCGTTCTCTCAAGAGAACCATCGATGAGGGCAAGAGCCTTAAGAGCAACGTAGCAGAGGCAGTTGCCGCGGCTATGAAGGACTGGGCAATTGAAAAAGGTGCAACACATTTCACGCACTGGTTCCAGCCTCTGACAGGCATCACCGCAGAAAAGCACGACAGCTTTATTACTCCCTCTCCCGACGGCAGAGTTATTATGGAGTTCTCCGGCAAGGAGCTGCTGAAAGGCGAGCCTGATGCTTCCTCCTTCCCTTCCGGCGGTCTGCGTGCCACCTTCGAGGCAAGAGGCTACACCGCATGGGACCCCACATCATATGCATTTATCAAGGATAAGACTCTTTGCATTCCTACCGCGTTCTGCTCCTACAGCGGAGAGGCACTTGACAAAAAGACTCCTCTGCTTCGTTCTATGGAGGCGCTTAACAAGCAGGCACTCAGAATACTGAAGCTTTTCGGCAACGACGATGTAAAGTGCGTGCGCACATCTGTAGGACCTGAGCAGGAATACTTCCTTGTAGATAAGAAAATGTTTGACGAGCGCAAGGACCTGATATTCTGCGGACGCACACTGTTCGGTGCAAAGCCTCCTAAGGGTCAGGAAATGGACGACCACTACTTCGGCGTTATCAAGCCCCGCGTTCAGGCCTTTATGGCAGATCTTAACGAGGAACTGTGGAAGCTCGGCATTCTTGCAAAGACTGAGCACAACGAAGTTGCACCCGCACAGCACGAGCTTGCACCTATTTATGCAACAACAAACATCGCTACCGACCACAACCAGCTTACAATGGAGATCATGCAGAAGGTGGCTGGCCGTCACGGACTTGTTTGCCTGCTTCACGAAAAACCCTTTGCAGGCGTAAACGGAAGCGGTAAGCACAACAACTGGTCAATGGCCACCGACGCAGGTGTAAACCTTCTTACTCCCGGCGAAACTCCTTACGAAAACGCGCAGTTCCTTTTGTTCCTCTGCGCTGTTATCAAGGCTGTTGACGATTATCAGGATCTGCTCCGTCTTTCCGCAGCATCTGCCGGAAACGACCACAGACTCGGTGCGAACGAGGCTCCTCCCGCAGTAGTATCTATGTTCCTCGGCGATGAGCTGACAGCAGTGCTTGAAGCTATCGAGAACGATACACCTTACAGCGGCGCTGAAAAGACCGTTATGAAGCTCGGCGTTCATGTTCTTCCCAAGTTCACACGCGACACCACAGACAGAAACAGAACATCTCCCTTTGCATTCACCGGCAATAAGTTCGAGTTCCGTATGCTCGGCTCTGCAAACAGCATCGCTTGCACAAACATTATGCTGAACGCAGCTGTAGCTGAGTCTCTTAAGATATATGCGGACAGACTTGAGACTGCCGATGACTTTGAGACTGCCCTGCACGATATGATCAAGAAGACTATCAAGGATCACAAGCGCATCATCTTCAACGGCAACGGCTATGACGATGCATGGATCGCCGAGGCTACCGAAAAGAGAGGACTTCTGAACCTGAGAACTACTCCCGACGCACTTCCCACTCTCCTTGACAAGAAGAACGTTGATATGCTGACCTCTCACAAGGTATTCCTGCCTGCAGAGATCACCTCACGCTACGAGATCACCCTTGAAAACTACTGCAAGACCGTAAACATTGAGGGTCTTACCATGGTTGATATGGCAAGAAAGCAGATCATCCCCGCAGTCGTTGCATATACTAAGTCCCTTGCAGACGCATTCGCTGCAAAGACAGCTGCTGTTCCCGCAATTGCAGGTAAGTATGAAAAGAGCCTTATTGAAAAGCTCTCTGTACTGACAGACGAGATAGACGCTGCCGCAGAAGCACTTGACGCTGCACTGATCAAGTTCAAGACTATTGAAGACATCACAGAAGCAGCAAACTTCATCCGCGATGAAATACTTTCAAAAATGGCAGAGCTGAGAGTTCCCTGCGATGAGGCTGAGACCCTTACCGCTGAGAGCTACTGGCCCTTCCCCACATACGAAAAGCTTCTTTTCGGTGTAAGATAACGACCTCCTAAAATTTCTATAAACAACACTCATGTTTTGTGCCTTTACCCTTAAAAGCGTAAAGGCACAAACACAGAGAAAGGATTTATCTCAAATGACTATTGAATTTTGGTTTCTGATAGGCACCGCTTTGGTGTTCTGGATGCAGGCGGGCTTCGCTATGGTAGAAACAGGCTTTACCAGAGCAAAAAACGCCGGCAACATTATAATGAAGAACCTTATGGACTTCTGTATCGGCACTGTTGTATTCTCCCTTTTGGGCTACACGATCATGATGGGTGAGGACACGCTGTTCGGTCTTATCGGAATTCCAAATATGGATCTGTTCTCAAACTTCAAAGCATTTATCACGAGCCCCTCAGACGGCAGCTTTACCGCTGCTTCCACCTTCGTATTTAACCTTGTGTTCTGTGCCACTACTGCTACTATCGTATCAGGTGCTATGGCAGAGCGCACAAAGTTCTCCGCTTACTGCATTTACTCCGGCGTTATCTCGCTGTTTGTATACCCGATCGAAGCACACTGGATCTGGGGCGGCGGCTGGCTCTCTCAGATCGGATTCCATGACTACGCAGGATCATGTGCGATACACATGGTAGGCGGTATAGCAGCACTTATAGGCGCTGCAGTGCTCGGTCCCCGTATCGGAAAATATGTAAGAGACAAGGACGGCAAGGTAACAAAGGTAAACGCTATTCCCGGTCACTCGATTACTATCGGCGCTCTCGGCGTATTTATTCTGTGGCTCGGCTGGTACGGCTTTAACGGAGCTGCCGCAACAAGTGCTTCCGAGCTTGCATCCGTATTCCTTACAACTACTATTGCCCCCTCTATCGCTACGGTAACTACGATGATATTCACATGGGTAAGAAACGGAAAGCCCGATGTATCTATGTGTCTCAACGCTTCTCTTGCAGGTCTTGTAGGTATAACCGCAGGCTGCGACGCGCTTGATGCTATCGGCGCTGCTGTAGTCGGTGTTGTATCCGGCATACTCGTAGTGGTTGTTGTTGAAGTGCTTGACCTGAAGCTTCATATTGACGACCCCGTAGGCGCTGTAGGCGTACATATGGCAAACGGTATGTGGGGAACTCTCGCTGTAGGTCTTCTTGCAAATCCCGATGCCCCCGCAGGACTTTCCGGATTGTTCTACACCGGATCCTTCAAGCTTCTCGGATTGCAGGTATTAGGTCTGGTATCAGTCGCCGCATATGCTGCTGTTATGATGATAGCCGTATTTGCAGTAATTAAAAAGGTACACGGTCTCCGTGCAGAAGCTGAGGATGAGATCGCTGGTCTTGACATTACAGAGCACGGTCTGCCCAGCGCATACCCCGATTTTGCACCTGCTGTTAACAAGTATTCCTCTTATGCACCCGAGGGAGGTATTACAGTATCTGCCGCAGACGTTCCCGTTGCCGAGGCAGTACCTGTTAAGAAGGTTCCCTCATTTGATGATGCGAGCGGTGCAGCTAAGCTTACCAAAGTAGAAATAATATGCAAAGAATCCCGCTTTGACGCACTTAAGGCAGCAATGAGCGCTTTGGGAATTACAGGTATGACAGTCTCCCATGTACTTGGCTGCGGCACGCAGGGCGGCAGACCTGAATACTACAGAGGCGTTCAGATGGAAACAAATCTGTTGCCTAAGATTCAGGTAGACATCGTCGTAAGCAACGTGCCTGTACGCAGTGTTATTGAGACTGCTAAAAAGGTACTTTACACAGGTCATATAGGAGACGGTAAGATATTCGTATACGACGTTGAGAATGTTGTCAAGGTACGTACCGGCGAGGAAGGCTTTGACGCATTGCAGGACGTTGAATAAACAGAAAAATACATAAAGGCGACCGAGTCGGGAGAAGTAGGACGGGAAAGCGCGCAAAGCGAGCACGGGAAGGTAAGAGCCGTGCGGCAGCGCCCGCCTGAATAACACCCGATGAGCCGCAAGCTGAAAGATCTCAAATCAAGTAGGCAAGCCGGATGCCGACCGTTACAGCGGCAGGACTTTATTATGAGTCTATAAAGTAAAAAAACAGGTGGCACCGCGAGCAAGCACTTGCCCTGTTGAATGCTTAACATAAATTATTTGATTTGTGAATTCACCGGCGACGGTCACGTCGTCGGTGAATATCCTTGTATATTGCCGCAATTCGCGGAGAATTGGAGTTTAATATGTGTTCGATAATGGGCTACACAGAGCAGTGCGCTGCTCTTGAAGAATTTGAAAAGGGATTTCGGGCAACTGTCAGCCGCGGTCCCGACGACAGCAGAATAATTGATACTGGGCGCGGCCTTCTGGGATTCCACCGTCTTGCAATTATGGGGCTTACCGACGAGGGAATGCAGCCATTTGAGCTTGACGGCAGCTATGTTGTATGCAACGGCGAAATATACGGCTATGAAAAGCTTAAAGAGCGTCTAAGCGTAAAATACAGCTTCAAAAGCGGTTCTGACTGCGAGATACTGCTTCCCATGTACCGTGAATACGGCACTGAAATGTTCAGAATGCTTGACGCGGAATTTGCGCTGATAATCTATGACGCTGAGAGCCGCAGCTATATAGCCGCGCGCGACCCCATAGGTATACGTCCGCTTTACTACGGATATGACAAAAGCGGCGCTATGGTACTTGCCAGCGAGGCAAAAAACCTTACCCCTCTGTGCGATAAGATCCTCCCCTTCCCGCCCGGACACTATTACAAGGACGGAGAGTTCATTTCCTACTGCGACATAGCGGCTGTAGACACAGTATGCTATGACAGCGTTGAGGAAATATGCAAAAACATTCATGATAAGCTTGTCTCCGGAATTGAAAAGCGCCTTGTAGCGGACGCTAAGGTAGGCTTTCTTCTTTCCGGCGGACTTGATTCTTCCCTTGTCTGCGCCATTGCACAGCGTCAGTCAGATAAACCTATCCGCACCTTTGCTATAGGTATGAGCGAGGACGCTATCGACCTTAAATATGCAAAGCAAGTGGCTGACTATATCGGCAGTGATCACACAGAGGTCATCATGACACGTGAGCAGGTGCTGGCAAGTCTTGAGGATGTTATACATCTGCTGGGCACATTTGACATTACTACCATACGCGCAAGTATGGGTATGTATCTTCTTTGCAAGTGGATACATGAAAACACCGATATCCGCGTGCTGCTGACAGGTGAGATATCAGACGAGCTTTTCGGATATAAATACACCGACTTTGCCCCCTCGGCAGAGGCTTTTCAGACTGAGTCTCAGAAGAGGATCAGAGAACTGCATATGTACGACGTACTGCGTGCAGACCGCTGCATTTCCGTAAACTCTCTTGAAGCGCGCGTTCCCTTCGGCGATCTTGATTTTGTAAAGTATGTTATGTCAGTTGACCCTGCAAAGAAACTGAACACCTACGGCAAGGGGAAATATCTGCTCCGTCATGCATTTGAGGGAGACTACCTACCCTACGATATTCTTTACAGAGAAAAAGCCGCGTTCTCAGATGCGGTAGGTCACTCTATGGTAGATCATCTCAAAGCATATGCCGAAGACTTTTATACCGATGAAGAATTCAGCGAGAAATCGAAAAAATATACACACGCCGCTCCCTTTACTAAAGAATCGCTTCTCTACCGCGAGATATTTGAGAAATATTACCCCGTTCAGTCTCAGATGATAGTTGATTTCTGGATGCCCAACAAGGAGTGGGAGGGCTGCGACGTAAACGACCCCTCCGCCCGCGTTCTTTCAAACTACGGCGCGAGCGGAAA
>CAZBAR010000032.1:0-22701 GCA_964490165.1 uncultured Lachnospiraceae bacterium
CTCATTCTAAACTAATTTAATATTTCTTTTTGTCTAAACTTTGGGGGGCACTTCATTCTTAGGGAAATTTTTTCAAAAATTCCCCTAAGCGGGTTTCAGGGCAGCGCCCTGATATTTCATACATAAAAAAAGCTGTCAGATGACAGCTTTTTTGTAAAACGGGCCGACTTCGGGCATTCCCGTTACCGAAAAAGTCTCGGTAAAGGATTTTGTAAATACAGTCACATTTCCCAGCTTGCTCAGAAGTGATGCGGAAAGCGGGGAGCCGTCGCCTACAGTGTACAGAGAATTCGTCTCTTCATCAAGAACAAAACATTCGCCGCTGAAGCCGTTGTACTTTTCGGCGGCTTCCTCTCCGACTGGGCAGTCGGTAAGCCTGAAGCTGAAGGCGTGCCACAGATGATTTTTGAAACGCATTCGGGGCAGACAGTAGTCCTTTGCATCCCGCAGCGTCATATCCGGCGCAAAAGCGGACAGCCAGCGAAGCTTTACTTCGCGAATATCCTCTTCCGCAGCTTTAATGCCGGGTATAAGAGCTGCGGCTTTTTCTAATGCCTCCGCCTTTTTTGCAGATGATATTTTTTTTGAAAACATAATTCTTCCTTGTTGTTATCATTGTTATCGTGTTACTGATCGTATTATTAAGATTCAGTAAATACGTCAGAAACGGAGTCCTCTATCTTCATAGTGTTTTTGTTAAGCTTCTTGTAGCTCTCTTTGTCAGTGCTGATGTACCAATAGCCGGAGCCTGTGGTAACTATATAACAGCATACCTCGCCGTCAGCGTTGACAGTGTAGCGGTAAGCTTCGTTCCCGCACATACTGCCTTTTTCCTTGTATACAAGTGTAATGTCACCGTCAAAATTTGCCTCGGCAAGTGCCTGCACCTGCCCGCCCTCTCCTGCATACTCGGCAAAGCCTATGTCGCCGCCCTGGTCCGTCAGCACTCTGTAAAAGCCCAGACCGCCCATATCGGCGTACCATACGCCGTCAGGATTGTAGGCAAGGTATCCGGTGATATTTCCGCTGTTGTCTTTTGCGGTAAAGGTCACGCAGTCAAGCTTGTCTATTGATATATTATTTTCGGCATAGGTTATGCTGCCGAGAGAAAGCAATCCCGCTATTTTGTAGGCGATCTCGGAGTCGTTGAGAACAACGGCAGATACCTCTGTAAGGTTCATGTGCTCGTCAAAGCTGTAGCGCTTGTCAAGAACTCCGAAAATTCCGTTGTTGGTCAGACTGATAATAACACCTTCGTCTGCGTCCGGCTCAGGATCGATAATGTCTTTGTACTTTGTGCACATATCAAACTGAAATTTGTTTTCGTTCCACAGCCACAAATTATACCGATTTCCGTTTGTTTCATCGTATATGATCCTGATGTCGGTGTTACCGTCAAAATTCGCGTCAAAAAATTCCACTCTTTCCATGGCATCGTCAGCGGTAGAGTCGTATTTCAGCGTTTGCAGCACATTGCCCGACCCCTTGTCGTTCCAAAGGGTGACAGTTCCGCGGTCAAGGGCGTACAGCATCTTTGTTGTTTCGTTTACATAAAAAGAGCCTTCGTACTCAATAGAATTGTGCCAGTCCTTTTCTCTCGGTGCAGTGGTTTCATCCTCTTTTCCGGAGCCTGACGAGCATGAAAAAAGCATGAGCGAGGCAAGGATAAATGATGCTATTGCTAACCCCTTTTTCATATGTATTACCTCTTAAATTAAGATTTGTTAAAAAGCGGAGTCGCAGACTCCGCTTGAGCTTGTCGAAAAACCTAACGGTTTTTCCGACAGAAAGTTCCGTACGCTCACGCCGTCGCGCCTCGAAGCTACGCTTCTCGACACTCGCGGAACTGAAAGGTGTGGGCTGGCGGCGGTACACGCCCGCCTTGCCCACGAATTTTTATTTATAATTGTTTGCGTATTCTTTTTATAATACTTGTTGCTTTTTCGACAGTCTGAAAGCGGAGTCGCAGACTCCGCTTTTTGTATGAATAAGCTATAATTACTCTTCGTCCTCGACAGCTTCGTCCTCTTCGTCGTCAAGTGCACACTTGGGCTCAAAGTCCTCATCGCACAGGGGATCAAAGTCTTCATCGAAGCAGCCGGTAGTGCAGGCATCGCACTCGCCGCAGTCAAATGTGACCTTAAAATATTTCTTGAACAGCTTATACATAGCAGAAAGTGTAGCAACAACTACAACAGTAACTCCTACAGTGACAAGAATGATCTTGCCTATGCTTACGCGCTTTTCCTCTTTCATGGTAAACCTCCGTATGAAAAATAATTCAAATGATCAGAAATAACTTTCTTAATATTAGTATATCATAATAATGACGAAATGCAAGCAGATAACAGAATTTTTACAAATGTTTTGTAATAAAATTTCGTACAAAAACTATAAATTATCTGTGCACGGGATAATTGCTTAGTTGAATTTGTATATTTTGTGAACCACTCTATACAGTGCAACAGAAGTTTTTCTGCCTGCTCTGCCCGGAAGATCGGTAAACGACGCGAGAGATCTGTATCTGATCTTGCGGTATGTTCTTTCGTCCTTTGATTTGAGATAAGCCCAAAGCTCGCGCGCCTTTTCATGGCTGCCGTCGCCGCCTCCGATATTCAGAAATATCGTGGATATGCTCATCATCATAGAAAGCTCGTGAAGCATATAGCGGTACAGCCGCTTGCTTTGCTTTTCTATCTCGTTAAGATCGTGGCTGTCAATAATAAGCTTTGTAACAAGTATCTGCTGATCTATACGGCGAACCATATTCTTTTCGTTTACAGACTGCTCGTCGCTGCCGACGTAGTAAAGATACAGGTCAAGATCCATGTAATAAATGCTTTTAACATAGGGGAAGGGGGCATACATATACAGGTTGTCAACATAGAATGTATGGTGAGGCAGCTCGATCTTCGCATCACGAAGCAGTGCGGTGCGGTATACCACTGAATGCATCATAAGATATTTGCTGGGGCCGAAAGGCTTTGTATCGTCCCATGTGCATACGGTATTTTCGGGAAAGATATTTTTGTAGCTCATAGGTATGTGTTCATCAGTATCCACACGAACATATACATAGTTGCAAACATACATATCTATCTCAACGCCGTTTTTCTCGTTTTCGCGGATGCTTGCCAGCAGCTTCTTCAGCGCCTCAGTGTCAACTCTGTCATCAGAGTCAACTACCTTATAATACTTTCCGCGGGCGTTTTGAATGCCGCAGTTTACTCCCGAGCCGTGACCGCCGTTTTCCTTGTTTACGGCGCGTATTATATCTGGATACTTTGCCTCGTATGCGTCTGCCACCTCGCCGGTGTTATCGGCAGAGCCGTCGTTTACTATAATAATTTCTATATCGTCATCACCCGTGCCGAGAATGGAGTCTATGCAGTTGTGCATAAATTTTGCCGAGTTGTAGCAGGGTATGGCAAATGTCATCAGCTTGTCCGTAGTCATTATAATCTATGCCTCTTTTCGATATTCTCTTACCATAATATTATAATTGAAAAATTGTATTAAAACAAGGCTTTTTTGTAACAACTCTTGATATTATCATAATTTTATTGTAAAATAGTAGAAAACGCTCGCCGCAAAGCGGTGTATACGCATAAAAACAAGCAGATAGGAATTGTTATGGCAAAGTTAAAATGGAAGGGCGGGGCGTTGCTGGCACCTGTGCCCCCTGTTATGGTAACTGTCGGCGACGGTGAAAAAGACAATGTTTTTACTGTGGCATGGACGGGACTTATAAACACCGTGCCGCCGAAAACATATATTTCCGTAAGACCCTCGCGATATTCCTATGATTTTATCAAGCGAACGGGAGAGTTTGTTATAAATCTGACTCCTGCATCTTTGGTACGTGAGTGCGATTGGTGCGGCATTCATACGGGCAGAAAGGTCAATAAGTTTGAGCGCTGCCGCCTTGAAAAGGAGACTGCCTCTGAGGTAAGCGCTCCGCTTATCGCCCGGTGCCCTATGGCGCTGGAGTGCCGTGTGTTTGATGAAATAGAGCTCGGAAGTCATAATATGTTTCTTGCCGATATCGTTGCGGTGGATGTTGACGAGGAGCTGCTTGATAAGGACGGAAAGCTGCACATAGAGCGCGCAGGACTGTGCGCCTTTGCCCACGCCGAATATTTTGAGCTGGGCAGGTCTGTGGGTACCTTCGGATTTTCCGTAAGAAAAAAGAAAAAGAAGAAAAATTTCAAAAAGCCCCCCGATAAAAAGGGAAAATAGTTTTGCCTTGCGATAGATGAGATAGGAGGTATAGTCTGTGAAATGTCAAAATTGCGGCAGAGAGCTTGCAAGAGGCTCGTCTTTCTGCCCTTCATGCGGCTCAAAGGCTCAAAAGGATCAATTTGCCACAGCTTCGGATGTGACGTCAGAGCTTCGCGCTGCTTTTTCCTCATCATACTTTTTGTCAATATGTATTTTGCTGACAATATCTGCGGTGCTTAACGGCATATTTAATTTTAATACCTTGTTTGCCGTTGCAGCTTGGATGATATATTCCGGCGCAAAGTCTGCCGCTGCGCGCTTAAGCCCCGACGGATATAAATTTCTTCACACGGTCTTTAAGATAAAATATGTTGTTGTCTGGGTCGCTGCAGGTATCGTTGCAGTATCAGGCGTTGTAGGCGCGATCTTGCTCTTTGTATCCCGACAGTGGTCTGTTGCAATGCTTGGCAGCGCGGTGGATTACAGCGCCGATCTTTCGGGCGTTTTCTCCGACCTGGTCGCCCTGTTTGCAAAAGCTGTAACGAGCATTCCCATGTCGCTTTTCGCCTCCTTGGCTGTTTTGGTCTTCACCGTTTTCTGCGCCGCCGTAATGTGCGTGTATAATAAGCTTATAACGTACCACCTTGTAAAGTATTTCGGCGGTATATCCCGCGCGGCAGAGCAGGGAGAGCGGGAGCTTGCCTCTCTTGACCACGAGGGCGCTTCTGTTCGTATGATAGTGTGCGGTGTGATCGCGGCTCTGCCGGCTGTATTTAATATGTTCGGGATGAAATTGCAGGACGGACACCTGAGCTTTAATTTTCACACCGGAGGGGGCATAGGCGGACTGTGCCTTGCTGCTGTGTATTTTATTACCTTTGCAATGATAAAGGAGTATCTGAATCGCAGAGGCAGAGAAGGAAGACAAACTAAATAGCAGCTTTCATCCGCCGCAGCGTGAGCTGCGGCTTTTCTTTTGCATATGTGTATTGCAGAATTGCACAATAATTAGTTAGCAAAAGCTAACTATAATAGTATAACCTGCCGAAAATGTAAAAAGTATATTGACAAATCCGGAGTACCGATGTAATATATATATTGGTTAGCGAGAGCTAACCAATATATGCGGTTTGAGGTTAGCCAAGGCTAATCTGGTGGAGGTACTGAATGATGCCGTTGAATTTTGCAGACGTCGGAAAAGAAGTTATTATTAAAAGAATAGGCGGCAGCCCTGAGGTGAAAAAGCACCTTGCAGATCTCGGCTTTGTTGTCGGGGGCAGCGCTTTTGTTGTAAATACTCTGGGTGGAAATATTATCGTAAGCATCAAGAATTCAAGAGTGGCGATAAGCAAGGAAGCCGCTATGAAAATACTTGTTTGAATAATTTAATAAATGCAGAAAGGAATAGAGCAAGATGAAAACTCTCAGACAGGCAAAAATAGGTGAGACGGTGCGTGTAGTCCGTCTTCACGGAGAGGGCGCTCTGCGCCGGCGTGTTATGGATATGGGTATAACCAAGGGCGTTGAAATATACATTCGCAAGGTTGCGCCGCTGGGCGATCCCATTGAGATAACCGTTCGCGGATATGAGCTTTCGCTCCGCAAAGCTGATGCGGATATGATCGAGGTCGAATAATTTTTTTGCAGCAAGATTAGCCGGGGCTAACTGTAATATGAAAGGACAAATAGCTATGAGTATAAGAATTGCCCTTGCGGGCAACCCCAACAGCGGTAAAACAACTCTGTTTAATGCGCTTACAGGCTCTAATCAGTTTGTGGGCAACTGGCCGGGTGTTACCGTTGAGAAAAAAGAAGGAAAGCTGAAGCGTAAAAACGACGTGATCGTTACCGACCTGCCCGGTATATATTCGCTTTCTCCATACACACTTGAAGAGGTAGTTGCAAGAAATTATCTTTTAGGCGAGCGCCCTGATGTTATACTTAACATTATCGACGGTACAAACCTTGAAAGAAACCTGTATCTTACAACACAGCTTACCGAGCTCGGAATACCTGTTGTCGTCGCCGTAAATATGATGGACGCGGTAAAAAAGAGCGGAGACAAGATAAATACGGCAGAGCTGTCGCGTCAGCTTGGCTGCAAGGTAGTTGAAATATCTGCACTGAAGGGTATAGGCATTGCAGAGGCGGCAGATGCTGCTGTTGAAGCGGCAGCCGCAACTACGGTTCCTATGCACACCTTCAGCGGTTCTGTAGAGCACGCGCTGGCACATATTGAGGAGGCCGCGCTGCACAGTATGCCTGAGGAAAAGCAGAGATGGTATGCTGTCAAGCTTTTCGAGCGCGACGAAAAGGTGCTTGAAGAATTGAAGCTTGACGCGGATGTTCTCAGCCATATCGAAGCCGACATAAAAGCAGTCGAAGAAGAGATGGACGATGACGCAGAGGCTATTATCACAGGCGAGAGATATATTTATATTGCCTCTGTAATAAAAGCGTGCTATAATAAAAAAAATAAGACAGGTATGTCTACCTCTGATGAAATTGACCGTGTAGTAACCAACCGTTGGCTGGGTCTGCCCATATTTGCCGTTATTATGTTCCTGGTTTACTATTTGTCTATGGTAGCCGTAGGTCAGGTCGCTACAGACTGGACAAACGACGGACTTTTCGGTGACGGATGGCATCTTCTCGGCATCGGTTCTTCCGCTTATGAGGAAGCGGCTGAGGAATACGGTGATGCAGATCAGATAATCGATGCGTTTATTTCAGAATTCGGCAGCGATGAGATGGTTGAGGCGATCGACATTGAAGCCGAGGATTACAGCGAGGCGGATGCGGCAGCGGCGCTTGAAGAGCTTATTGCACTTACACCCGCTGACGCTGATGTTACATATGAGCTTGAGGACGAGGAGACTCTGGAGATAACTGAGGTTCCGAATACAGGCAAGGCTGACCTTGAGAGCGCAGTTGATGCATACCTTAATACAGAGTATAAAGAAGCATACGGCGCACCTGATACCTCCGCATACGGCGTTTGGGTTCCCGGCATTCCTGTTCTTGTAGAAAACGGACTTGAAGCTGTCGGCGCTGCTGACTGGCTTACAGGCCTTATAAATGACGGCATCGTAGCCGGCGTCGGCGCGGTGCTCGGCTTTGTTCCTCAGATGCTTGTGCTGTTTCTGCTGCTTGCATTTTTGGAGGCGTGCGGATATATGTCACGTATCGCTTTTGTCCTTGACAGAATTTTCCGTAAGTTCGGACTTTCCGGTAAATCCTTTATACCTATGCTTATCGGCACAGGCTGCGGTATCCCCGGAATTATGGCGTCACGTACTATTGAAAACGAAAAAGACCGTCGTATGACCGTTATGACAACAACGTTTATCCCCTGCGGCGCGAAAGTTCCGTTTATAGGAATGGTCGCAGGCGCTATATTCGGCGGCTCTGCGTGGGTAGCAACAAGTGCATACTTTATCGGTATGGCAGCTATAATAGTATCAGGTATTATTCTTAAAAAGACACGTATGTTCTCCGGCGATCCTGCGCCCTTTGTAATGGAGCTGCCTGCATACCGTCTGCCTACTGTCGGCAACGTTCTCCGCTCAATGTGGGAGCGCGGCTGGTCGTTTATCAAAAAGGCAGGCACTATCATCCTGCTTTCCACCATACTTGTATGGTTCACCTCATATTTCGGTGTAGTGGACGGTACGTTCCGTATGCTCGGCGAGGAGGAGCTTAACTCATCTATTCTTGCTGCTATCGGTTCTGCCATCGCATGGATATTTAAGCCTCTCGGCTGGGGCACATGGGAAGCGGCTGTTGCATCTATTACAGGTCTTGTCGCTAAGGAAAATATCGTCGGAACAATGGGTGTTCTGTACGGTGCGTCGGGTAATGTTTATGCAACCCTTGCAGATGTGTTCACAGGAATCAGCGCGTATTCTTTCCTTGTGTTCAATTTGCTGTGCGCACCCTGCTTTGCGGCTATCGGAGCTATCAGACGTGAGATGAACAGCGCAAAATGGACATGGTTTGCAATCGGCTGGCAGTGCGGCTTTGCTTACGCTATAGCCCTTATGATAAACCAGTTCGGCGGACTTGCTGCAGGTAACGGAAGCGTTGTGGGTACTGTATTTGCAGTTCTTGTGCTTGCTCTACTGATATACCTGCTTGTAAGACCCGGCAAAAAAGTGAAGAGTAAATAATAAAGAGGTAAAGTAATATGCTTTCATGGATAGTCTCAAATCTTGCAACGATTGCAATATGCGCCGTGCTGGCGGCTGTAGTAATATGCATAATTATAAAGCTTCGGCGTGATAAGAAGAAAGGGAGATCAGCCTGCGGCTGCGGTTGCGGCGGCTGTGCCATGAAGGATAAGTGCCACGGAGCGGATAAGAAAAAATAGTTCTGTGAAAATATATGACACTAACGGATACCGCTTTGCGGTATCCGTTACAGGTTGTCGAAAAACTAGATTGCTGTAGCAAAATATCCAAAAGTTTTGGTCAAGCTTTTTCAAAAGCTTGTGGGTTTTTAGGGCAACGCCCTAAATCGATCGCCGCAGCGATCGAAATCCTAAGACTGACCGGAGTCCAGAGGGTCGTACTTCCCGCCGTGGCGGGAATGTACTTGGGCAGCGGCTCGCAAGCCGCGAAATTCCCTTTTTGTGTATTTTGCTATTTCTATGGACTTTTTCAACACCCTCACGGATACCGTTTTGCGGTATCCGTTTTTTGATGTTGATATTTACAAATATACTGCTTTCTGTTATAATAATGTTAATTATATGCGAGTACAATAAAAACATATTAAAACGATAAAGGATATCGTTATGAACAAAAAGCTATTTGAATTTATAAAAAACAGTCCTACCGCGTTTCATGCCGTGAATGAGACTGCGCTGCGACTTGTGTCTGACTGCTATACAGAGCTGTATGAAAATGAAGTATGGAAGCTTCGCGAGGGCGGCAAATACTTTGTTCGCCGCGGCGGCTCATCTCTTATAGCGTTCAGAATTCCTAATGGCGGCGCAGCAGCTTTTATGATAACCGCCTCCCACTGCGACAGTCCGTCCTTTAAGATCAAGGAAAATGCAGAGCTTGAAGGCAGCGGCGTTACCCGTCTTTCATGCGAGAAATACGGCGAGATGCTGTGCGCCTCGTGGTTTGACCGTCCATTATCCGTCGCCGGCAGAGTGTGCGTAAGAACGAAGCGTGGAATGGAAGTGCGGCTTGCGGCTGTTGATGCCCCGGTGATCATACCTTCCGTTGCAATTCATATGAACAGAAACGCCAATAACGGCGCAGTATACAATGCGGCGCAGGATATGCTTCCCGTTTTTTGCAGCGGTGCGTCAAACGGTGAGTTTAAGAAAAATGTCGCTGAAGCTGTAAATTGTAAGGCTGACGATATACTGTCGACCGATCTGTTTTTGTATAATCCTCAGTGCGGAGTTGAATCGGGCGGGCTTATAATGTCGCCGCGGCTTGATGACCTGCAATGCGCCTTCGCGGCGCTGGAAGCGTTTGTTCAAAGCGGCGAGGGCGCGTCTGTGCCTGTCTTCAGCCTTTTCAACAACGAGGAGGTGGGCAGCACTACAAAGCAGGGCGCTGCGTCTACTTTCCTTGACGATGTGCTTTTCAGGATCTTTTGCTCATTCGGTAAGGGGCGCGAGGATTATATCGCTGCTCTTGCCGACAGCTTTATGGTCTCCTGCGATAACGCCCACGCAGTGCACCCCGCGCACCCTGAGCTGTCCGACAAAAACCATTCGGTATATATGAACGGCGGTGTTGTAATTAAGTTTAACGCCAATCAGAAATATACGTCCGACGGTGTGTCGTACGGGCTGTTCCGTCTTGTATGCGAGGAGGCGGGCGTGCCCGTTCAGCTTTATGCCAACCGTGCGGATATGCCCGGCGGCTCAACGCTCGGCAATATTTCAAACACTCAGGTGTCGCTGAATGCCGTTGATATCGGCCTGGCGCAGCTTGCCATGCATTCCGCAATGGAGACGGCGGGAGCGGCGGACCCAGAGTATATGTCAAAAGCATTAAAGCTTTTCTATGAAAAATCATTAAAGGCGGCGCAAGACGCGTATTATTTGTTATGAAAAAGAATAAGAAAGAAAAAAAGGCGCTTCCGGTCTCGGCAAGCGAGAGAGCAGAAGCTGCTCAGAAGAAAAGAAGACGCATATTTGATATAGTTCTGACATCGGTGCTTGTTATTGTTATAGTCGTGTGCGCCGTAAATATAGTGCTGATTTTGCAGAAATATCAAAAGGCTAATAATATGTACGACGATATTCAGAGAAATTTTCTGATAGCCACACCTATCGGCACTACTCCAAGCGGAGAACCCATATATTCCGTCGGCGACGGCTCAGATTCGTTCGGCGTAGATTTTAAGGCGCTTAAGGAATATAATTCGGACATAGTAGGTTGGCTGTACAGTGAAAATACGCCCATAAGCTACCCCGTGGCACAGGCGGCTGACAACGACTATTACGTGCGCCGAAGCCTTGACAGAGAATATCTGATAACAGGCACTATTTTTGTTGATTACAGATGCGGAAATGTCGGTGAAGACCAGAATTATATAATCTACGGTCACCATATGAGAAACGGCACTATATTTGGATCGCTGGAAAAATACGTCACGCAGGAATACTACGACGCGCACCCCACCTTTACCTATTTTACTCCCGATAAGGATTACGTCATAGATGTTTTTGCGGGCTATGTAACAGATACAAATACAGATTTCTTTAAGATAAATTTTGCTCCGGGCGAGAGAGCGAAGCTTATAGACAGCGCAGTGGCGAAGTCTGCATTTGAAACAAATGTAGAGGTAGAAGAGGACGACACCATAGTTACATTTGTAACCTGTTCCTACGCATATGATGACGCACGGTTTATATTGCTCGGAAAAGTAAGGGATAAATAAGAGAAACAGCTGCACCTTTCGGTGCAGCTGTTTTACATATATTTTATCCAAGCTCGATCATTCTTTTGATGCAGCGGGTCGCGTCGGCTGCGATCTGGTCGTCTATCTCGATAATTTCGCCGCCCTCGCCCTTGACGCAGTTAAGCACGTCCACAAGAGTGGTAAGCTTCATATTACGGCAAACAAGGTTCTTTGACATGGGATAGAACTTTTTATCGGGGCAGGCAAACTGCAAGTGCTCCAGAATAGAAAGCTCTGTGCCTATAATAAACTCCTTATGCCCGCTGTTTTGCGCAAAGGTCATTATCTCGGCGGTAGAGCCCACAAAGTCCGCATATGCTACGACGTCAGGTGTACATTCGGGATGCACCAGCACAAGTGCATCGGGGTGCGCTTCCTTTGCCGCCTTAACCTCGTAGTCGTTAATGGCAGCGTGAATAGGACATCCGCCGTGCCACAGCTTGATATTCTTATCGGGACACTTTTCAGCTACATATGCGCCGAGGTTGCAGTCGGGAATAAAGAGTATATCTTTCTCGGGAAGCTTTGATATTATCTTTACGGCAGAGGACGATGTAACGCAGATATCACTTACCGTTTTCAGCTCGGCGGTGGTGTTGATGTACGAAACTACTATGTATTCGGGGTGCGCTTCCTTAAACATACGCACCTCGTCGGCGGTGAACTGCTCCGCCATCGGGCAGCCTGCCTCAGGGTGAGACAGTATTACCTTTTTGTCGGGGCAAAGCAGCTTTACGCCCTCAGCCATAAAGCGAACGCCGCACATAACAACGGTCTTGTTTTCTGTCTTGGAAGCCTTTACCGCCAAAGCGTAGGAGTCGCCGGTAAAGTCGGCTATTTCGGTAATAGCTTCATTCAGGTAGCTGTGCGCCAGAATGCACACGTCATTTTCCTTTTTCAGGCGGAGTATTTCGTCCTGTATTTTTCTTACCATATTTTCAAATCCAAATCTATAGATTGTGTAGCTCAGTCGCAGTGGCAGCAGTGGTCGCAGCCGCTCTCCTTAAAGGTGTCGGGGTCGTAAGCGATGCCGTTTTTGTCATAGTAATCCTTAACGGCAGCCTTTACAGCCTCCTCAGCCAGTACAGAGCAGTGGATCTTCACTGCGGGAAGTCCGTCAAGTGCTTCAACAACGGCGCTGTTTGTAAGCTCCAGAGCCTCGCTTACGGGTTTACCCTTAATAAGCTCGGTTGCCATAGAGCTGGTAGCAATTGCAGAAGCGCAGCCGAAGGTGTTGAACTTTACATCAGTGATAATGCCGTCGTCTATCTTAAGATAGATCTTCATAATATCTCCGCATTTTGCGTTGCCTACCTCGCCGACACCGTCAGCATTTTCTATTTTTCCTACGTTGCGGGGGTTCTGGAAATGATCCATAACCTTTTCGCTGTAATTCATTGCCATAATAAACTCCATTCCGCCGCTTACTTTGCGGCATTTTCCTCTTTCATCATTCTTTCCCATACAGGGGACATATCGCGAAGCTTTGATACTATGCCGGGCACTTTTTCTATAATATAGTCTATCTCTTCTTCTGTAGTATATTCGGAAAAAGTGAGGCGCAGACTTCCGTGTGCTACCTCGTGGGGAAGTCCTATTGCCAGCAGAACATGGCTGGGGTCAAGGCTGCCTGATGTGCACGCGCTGCCTGATGAAGCGGCTATGCCGAACATATCCAGCATAAGCAGAAGGCTCTCGCCCTCAATGCCCTCAAAGCACATATTCACGTTATTGGGCAGACGGTTTACGGTGTCACCGTTTACGAAGCTGTGGGGGATATCCTTAAGCGCGTTTATTATCTTATCGCGGTAAACGGAAACTCTGCTTGTATATTCGTCAAGATTTTTAACTGCGTCCTCAAGAGCAGCAGCCATACCCATAATAGCGGGCAGATTTTCCGTGCCTGCGCGCTTGCCTCTTTCCTGTGCGCCGCCTGAAATAAGGCTTTCCAGTGCGATGCCGCGCTTTGCGTACAAAAGTCCGATGCCCTTGGGACCGTGGAACTTGTGCGCTGAAACGGAAAGCATATCTATATTCATTTCCTCAACGTTTATTGCAAGGTGACCTGCCGCCTGTACGGCGTCGGTGTGGAAAAGAACCTTTTTTTCGCGGCACACTGCGCCGATCTGGGCAACAGGTTCAACAGTTCCTATTTCGTTGTTTGCAAACATAACGCTTACAAGAGCCGTGTCGGGGCGGATGGCTGCCTCTACCTGCTCAGGGGTAACGCGTCCGTACTTGTCAACCGGCAAAAGCTCGACCTCAAAGCCCTCTTTTTTCAGTTTATCCAGGGTGTGCAGCACTGCATGGTGCTCGATAGCTGTTGATATAAGGTGCTTCTTGCCCTTTTTAGCGCCCAGATGAGCTGCAGTGATTATAGCCTGATTGTCAGCCTCGCTGCCGCCGGAGGTGAAAATTATACCCTTTGCATCGCAGCCGAGGCAGGCAGCTATACGCTCGCGCGCGTCTGTAAGCGCGTCAGCCGCAGCCTGACCGTATTCGTGAAGACTGGAGGGGTTTTCATACTCTCCGCCGTAATACTTGATCATCTCCGCAAGCGCATGATCTGAAATATGCGTTGTGGCGGCGTTGTCTGCGTAAACCTTCATCTATATAAGTCCTTCCTTTTGGTTAAATACCCTATTAAAAAACAGTATATCATTTATTAGTTGCACTGTCAACGATTTGACATATTTTTTATTAAACCTATTATACTACTAAAATAGTAGGAATTCAATAACTAAATTGTAAAAAATAATTGTTTCGTACTTGTAAAAAACAGTGCATAACTGTGGAAATTACTGCAAAAATATGTTATACTCAAATAGCATAATATTATTCAGTGATTGGAACACATTTGCTGCAAAAATGCAAATGCGAAGAAAGGAACGGTACGAAGAATGAAAAGTTATGTAAAAAAACTGATTATTGCGGCAGTTATTGTTTTTGCGGTGGTTATTGTTGCAGCTAACAGCATAAGCATCGTAGAAGCGGGACACACAGGCGTTGTAGTTACGCTGGGAAGCGTAGATGAAAGCGTTCTGTCCGAGGGTCTTCACTTCAAGATACCCTTTGTGCAGACCGTGGAGAAGATCGACAATCGTATTACAAAGCTTGAAGTCGATACAGAGGCGTTTTCAAAAGACCTGCAGTCTGTTCAGACTACTCTTGCGGTAAACTACCGTATTGACACTGCAAAGTCCTACAGCATATATAAGAATATCGGCACAGGCTACGAGACTGTGCTTGTAACCCCTGCCGTAAACGAGGTACTTAAGGCTATTACAGCGCAGTACACCGCAGAGGAAAGTGTAACAAACAGAACTCTTATATCCGAGGGTCTTGTAACCGGTCTTAACGAGAAGCTTAACGATATCGGCCTTTATGTTACCGACGTTAATATTATAAACTTTGACTTTTCCGAGGCGTATGTGACCGCTATTGAGGAAAAGCAGGTAGCACAGCAGCAGCTGCTTAAGGCAGAGACCGATAAGCAGACGGCAATAACAAATGCTCAGGCAGAGGCAGAGGCGCTTAAGATCAAGGCTGAAGCAGAGGCTGAGGCAAACGCAATAATCAGTGCGTCTATTACAAACGAGCTTATCAATTATAACAAGATCGAAAAATGGAACGGCTCACTTCCTCAGGTCACGGGCGGAAATGCTATAGTAGATCTGACAGACGATATTCAGGGATAAAAGTCTGAAAACAAAATGCGCTTTAGGCGACCGAACACTGTTTTCAGACCAGATCTGTGCTTTTTGTATCACTGTACAAAAAAGCACAGATCCAAAGAAAGGTATGCTTATAAATATGATCATAATTGAAAAAACTCAGGTCATGAATATGGAGGCCGCTATCCGCGGCATGAGAAATCCTCTTAACGCGTGGGACAGAATTGACAGCTACTATGATGACGACGGAAGTTATGTTCTGGGCGACGCCGATATTAAGCGTGCTCATAGTCTTTCCGTGGCGGGAAGCGATCACAGAAAATATCTGAGAATGATATTTGTTGCTGTTGACATTACAGCCCCGCTGTACTGGTGGAAGGAATACGATACATACAAGGTAGGCACAGTTGCAAATTCCTGCTCTACCATGCACAAGATCCATTCAAAGTCCTTCGAGCGCGATGATTTCAGCTGCGACAGAATGAGCGACACTGCGCTTGAATGTCTTGACAAGGTCATCGAATGCCTTGAAGCCGCGCGCCTTAAATTTATTGAAACAAAGGAGAGGGCGTACTGGGACGATATGATACAGCTGCTTCCCTCGTCGTTTAATCAGAAGCGCACCTGCACCCTGAATTATGAGACCCTTATGAACATATACTATGCACGGAGAAACCACAAGCTGCCCGAATGGCACAGCCTGTGCCGCTGGATAGAGGAGCTGCCTTATGCAAAGGAGCTTATATGTGTAAGAGAAGAGGATACTCCTGTTAATGAGTAATAACAACGAAGCTGCCCGCCGTCTTAAAATAGGACGGCGGGCAGGTATGGTTTTTCGACAAGTTCAAACGCCCTGTGAAGCTCTCGCTTCACAGGGCGCTCATTATTTTTTACCGTTTATTCTGTCGGCGGCGTCTGCGATGATAGCTGCCGGATCGTTTTCGTTGACAACTACCATAGGGCGGGAGGTGTCAAATCCCGTTATCTCTCCGTCGTCTCCGAATACGGGGCGCGGTGACACCTCAGTCTTGCAGGCTTCCGGAATAATAAGCAGGCTTTCCGCGCAAAGATCCCACAGTCCGCACGCCCAGGGGATCTCCCTGAAACGTTTCCTCAGCCATGTGGGGAGGGGCGTATCTGCTGAAAACAGCTCATCGATCTCGTCGTTTTCGCGGCGGTAGGGACCTACCACACGTCCCGCACATACAAGCACCATATTCTCCGCCAGAGAAAACAGAAGCTTGCCTGCGGCAATATCGTTGTGATAGTTATATTCGCCTGTGTTGTGATCCCCGTCAAGGTTGTCAAGCGCCAGCCAAACCACAACAAGCCGCGAGCGTATTTCGGGGTACAGCGCAAGCGCGCTTGCCACATTGGTGCAGCAGCCTGTTATAATGACATACACAGGCTCATCTGTTGAAAGCACGGCGTCCCGAAGCTTTTGGGCTGCCTCGCTTTCAACAGGCTTTGCGGTACGGTCGATAAAATCCGGGCTGCCCTCGTAAGCCGGCACGTTAAGTCCTGCGGCGGCAATTATGTCCGCGCATTCCTTTTTTCCTGCCGCAACAGCCTCTGCGGGGTCGTTATAGGGAGCCGAGCACGCGGCTATAACGTTGACCTTGTCCGGGGAGGTAAGTGCATATGCGAGGGCGAACTGATCGTCTCCGTCCGCTCCCGCGTCGCAGTCAACGATAAGATTTTTTACAGTATTTGATCTTATGTGTGCAATAATTTCTTCGGGTCTCATAGTAGTTCCTCAATTTTATAAGTATAGCTTATCTGTACTTGGGCTTATCCTTCTTTGTGTCGTTCTTAATTGTCAGACCTGTCCATAAATAGGGATCGGTGTTGAAGTCAAGTCTGTGAACTCTTACGGCAGCGCCGTTTTCATCAGTTTCAGTTACATACGTTGCGTTGTCAAAGCCTTCTCTTTTTCCGTCAAGGTCAACTATGCTGTAATCAAGCATCCAGTTGAACAGGCGGGTGTAGCGTTCCTCGTACAGTGTGCGTTCTGCCTCCGTGCCGTTGGTATACTTTGACTCGTATGTAGAGGCAAGGCAGAGCCAGTATGCACCTGCTGCAAGGTGCACAAGGCGGTCGTACTGCTCATCAGAGCCGCCTGCCAGGGTCTTTTCCAGAGCGGTGTCAATAAGCTCAAAAACCTTGTCGTTGTTGTCGGCGTAGTATTGCTCGCTTATGCAGTCAAATACCATATCGCCGTTGTTTACCCAGCACTTGCCGAGAGCTTCGGTAGCTTCGCCGCACATTTTGCGGTATTCTACCAGTTCCTTCCAACCATCGCCGTAATACCAGTACATATATTCTTCAAGATAAGCGTTATACTCGTCCTTGCTCATATCGGGATCCCATATGCAGCGTGCCAGAAGGTACATTGTCAAAAGGTCAAAGGTGTTGCCGTCCTTGTGGTCCTCGTGCGAGCCGTAGTAGCCTTCACAGTAAATACCGTCGACACCAACGTCTGACATATACTTAATGTCGGCAAGAATATTGTCAATAATATCGGGCTGCCCGAGATAGAATTGGTAGGATGTTGAGTAGTGCCATGCATACAGCTTGCCCTTTGTAATGCTGCGCCATGTTTCAAAATACTGTCTGTCATATACGTTGGTGTACCACCAGCGGTCTCCGTCCTCAGAGCACAGCTCAGCGGTGTAGGGGTGATTATTACAGCCACACCAGCAGAAAAGTATATCTACATTATCGGCAGGAACAAGACCGTTTTTGGGAGGAATTCTTGCAAGCCAGTAAGCAAGAGTAAGCACATGTACCTCCGGATATACTTTTTCAACTTCAGCTGCAATTCTGTTTACGAAGTCAAGCTGAGGTCCCATATAGCTCTGCGCCTGAGAGTAGCCTGCTCTGCATTTTGTGCAGGAGCAGTAGTTTGTATTGTCCATAGGAGAAACTGATATAGAGGGACAGGGATAGCCACGGCTGAGAACGTCTTCTATTTTTGCAAGCACGCCCTTCAGTACCTCATTAAATCTGCTTGCGGTGTTGTAGCATATCTGATGATCATTGTCAATATCGCTGCAGTAGTCAGCCATGGTGTGGGCGGTGCCGACAAAGCCGATAGAATAGCCGTACTTGGCGCTCTTTTCCAAAGCACCTCTGCCGCGCCAGCTGGATATTTTCAGCTTGGTAACGGCGGGGAGGTGACTGCCCTCGTAGCTGTGGGTCATGCTGTCTCGAAACTCCATTGCAGGCACATGGTGATAGTGAGAGCCGTCTTTAACTATGATACTGCCGTTTTTGTTCAGACACACATTTTCGTCGTTAATAAATACCCAGCCGATATATCTTTCAAGAAAATCGTAGACCGCGTACATACAGCCGCGCAGCTGTCCGCCGGTTATGTAAAGGTTTCCGTCCTTGCAAAGAATATCAACGCCCTCATTGCCAAGCTCACCCGTGGTGTCAAGGGCAATAACGATGCGGTGCTCTGCGGTGGAGTCATAAACGATATCAAGCTTTGCTCCGCGGGCGCGCATTATGTACTCCTGCAGCTCGCTTGCGGCAAATTCCATATTTTCCGTGGCGTCGGCAGGCAAAGATATCTCAAAATCTGCGATCTCGGTATTTCCGAGAACGATGCGCTCTACGGTATAGCCATCGCCGGGCGCAAGCTGAACAGAGTCATCGGCGAGATACTGCTTGAGCATAAAGGCGTCCTTTGAGTTTACAACGCCGTCACCTGTTGTATCTGCTCCGGCTATAAAATAAGATGTGTCTCTTCCGAGAAGGGCAGACTTGATAATGGATGAGTCCTTTAAGTCTACCTTGCCGTCACCGTTGGCGTCTCCCACAGACGGCGCTGTCTCAGCTTCACTTATAAAAGCGCCGACCGGTATAACGGCAGATGCAAGCATTATCGCGCACATCAGCAGTGTAATAAGTTTTTTCATATTCGTTCCTTTCTGTGTATAAGAACACAGTACAATTTCATATCATATATTTTAACATAAAAAAAGAAAAGCCGCAATGAATTTTTTATAAAAAATACAAAATTGTGAATTTCAGCAGAATAAAAAAACTCCTCCGGCCGCCTGCGGCGACAGAAGGAATTAAATATAAGGTCGGGTGCAGAAACTGCTCATTATTTCTTTTGCTTGTCGGCAAATTCTATCACTGCTTCCGAAATAGATATAAGTGTTTCTTCTGCATTCTTTGCCTCAGGCTCAAAGGCGGTGCTGTCTAAAAATTTTTCTTCCACCTTGCTCATAATTTCTTCGGCAGAGCGGAATTTTGCCCTTAGAGAACGCCACTTGAAAAAAGCGGGCAGAGAGCGGCACATAACGGAGCCTGATACCGTAAAGCACACGGCTGAAAAGACAGCAAGGGCTAAAATGATAATAATGACCAGTGCCGTATTTTCGCTGTCATAGGCGTTAAGTATACTGCTTATAGATGCCGCAACGGCTATAACCGTGCATACGGCGCATATGATGCGTGAGCGGGAAAGTTTTTTTTCAAAGTCTGCGACGAAGTCGCGCGCAGCGGCCTTTTTTTCGTAATAAAGAATGTCCGCAGCCTTTTCTTCTTCAGTTCTCATATGCACTATCCTTTTTTTCTTCAAGCTTGCCTGCCAGCGCTACGAAATCAGCCGCAGACAGCTTTTCGCCTCTTATATCGCTTCGCATCCCCAATGCTTCAATTGCTGCCGATACTCTGTCCTTCGGATACATTTCCGAAAGCGCGTTGGTCAGAGTCTTGCGGCGCTTGGCAAATGCAAGCGCGATCATTTTTTTCACCTTTGCAATAAATGTGTCAAGCTCATTATCATTCTCAGGCAGTCCGCTGACAGCGTCACGCACTCCGTTTTTATAAAGCGTTATCTGAACAACTGCGCTGGTCACCTTGGGGGCAGGATAAAAGTTTCCTGCGGGCACGGTGAAAAGCTTTCGCGCCACTCCCGCAAGGGCAACAGACGCTGTTATAGAGCCGTATTCGTCGCTTCCTGCTTCAGCGCAAAGCCTGTCCGCTACCTCCGACTGTACGAGTACGGTCACGGATTGAACGGCAGGCGCTTCAGAGGGTCTGAACGATTCCAGTATTGACATAATTATAGGGGACGTAATATAGTACGGCAGATTTGCACATATGCGGACGGGCGCCGTACCGAAGTTCTCAGAGAGCAGTTCTTTCAGATCAAGCTTCAGAAAGTCGCTGTTTACGACAGTGGTGTTCTGACAGTCTGCCAAAGTCTCGCCGAGAAGAGGTATAAGTCCGTTGTCTATCTCTACGGCAACTACTTTATCAAAAAGCTCAGACAGCTCTCTTGTCATGGCGCCGATACCTGGACCTATCTCAAGAGCGCACACGCCCTCGGGCGCTTTCCTGTCGGCTCCGCCCCAGCCGCAGTCGCCGCCGACAGCGGCGCTGCCCGCAATGCGGGCAGGCACGTCGGGGTTTATGAGAAAGTTCTGACCGAAGCCCTTGCGCGGTGCAAGGGAATATTTATCCAGCAGCTCGCGGACTGTGGAAAGATTACATAAATTCATTTGCGCGTCAGATAACTGTAGCAACGTAGGCTGTTGTAAAGCTTTCGCCGGCAGCTATTTCCTTTGCGTACTTTTTGCTCTTGAAGTCGGGAGTTTCCTCTACCGCACCGGGCAGACCGTTCCAGGGCTCAAGGCAAATAAAGGGAGAGGACATTTTTATAGGCGTCCAGAAGCCTATAGCGTCAAAGGAGTCGAATTCAAAGCGTACACCGTGACCGGTGGCGCGGTTTACAAGGTTTACCTTTTTAACGGGCAAATTCTCAACGACTACCGCGTCAAGGTCAAAGTCACCGTAGCGAAGGGGCATTTCATTGTCCTTTATGTAGTCGAGAAGTGGCATAGAGGAGTCCATATATCCGCCCTCCTGCTCGGTGTTGTGAGCAATGGCGCCTTCGGCGTTGTCAAATACAAGGCTGTAGTCCTCAAATTTCTCGCCCTCGTGCAGGGGGCAGTTAAAGCCGGGGTGACCGCCGATAGTAAATATCATATTGCTATCGTTTGTATTTGTTACCTTGTATTCTGTTTTGAAGCCGTCCTCAGTAATACTGTGGGTAATATCAAGCTGAAAGCTATAGGGGTAGGAAGCAAGGGTCTCTTCATTTTCCGTAAGACGGAAGGTCACGCTGTCGGGGCGAACCTCTACAGGTGTAAACTCCACCTTGCGGGCAAAGCCGTGCTTCTTCATAGGATAGGAGACTCCGTCAATAATAACGCGGTCCTCCTTCGGACGGCAAACAACAGGGAACAGGCAGGGTGCCTGACCGCTCCAGTGCTCCTCCTTGCCGTACCAGACGTACTCTGTGCCGTCCTTAACAAAGGATATAAGCTCGCCGCCCAGAGTAGTGCATTTTGCAGTGGTATTGCCTTTTGAAATTACAAATTCCATAATTATTGCCGTACCTTTCGTAAAAGTTAAATCAGATCAGAAATCGATCTTTTCTTCAAGATAAGCTCTGAGCTCGCTTATGGGAAGGCGGACCTGCCCCATTGTGTCGCGGTCTCTTACAGTAACGCAGCCGTCTGTCTCAGAGTCAAAGTCGTATGTGATGCAGAAGGGAGTACCTATTTCGTCCTGTCTGCGGTAACGCTTACCTATAGAGCCTGCCTCGTCAAAATCCACCTTGAAGTGCTTGCAAAGCTCGTCGTATACCTCGCCTGCCTTTTCGGAAAGCTTCTTTGACAGGGGCAGAATAGCAGCCTTAACAGGCGCAAGAGCAGGGTGCAGGTGCAGAACAACGCGAACGTCGTTCTTTTCTGCGTCAACTATCTCCTCGTCGTATGCGTCGCAAAGGAATGCGAGGAAAGAACGCTCAACACCGAGAGAAGGCTCGATAACGTAGGGGATGTAGTGCTCGCCGGCTTCCTGATCGAAGTAGGAAAGATCCTTACCGGAGACATTCTGATGCTGTGTCAGGTCATAGTCTGTGCGGTCGGCAACGCCCCAAAGCTCGCCCCAGCCGAAGGGGAACAGGAATTCAAAGTCGGTTGTTGCCTTAGAGTAGAAGCAAAGCTCCTCAGGATCGTGGTCTCGCAGTCTGAGGTTTTCCTCTGTCATGCCAAGTCCCAGCAGCCAGTCGCGGCAGAAGCTTCTCCAGTAAGAGAACCATTCAAGGTCGGTTCCGGGCTTGCAGAAGAACTCAAGCTCCATCTGCTCAAACTCACGGATACGGAAAATAAAGTTACCGGGTGTTATCTCGTTGCGGAAGCTCTTACCGACCTGGCATACGCCGAAGGGAACTTTGCGGCGTGTAGTGCGCTGTATATTTTTGAAATTAACGAAAATACCCTGTGCCGTTTCGAGTCGCAGATAAACCTCTGTGGAATTATCCTCGGTTACACCCTGATGTGTTTTGAACATGAGATTGAATTTGCGGATGTCTGTGAAATCGCTTTTTCCGCAGCCGGGGCAGGGAATAGCTTTATCACGGATAAATGAGACCATATCGTCGTTTGTCATAGCCTCGACATTTGTCTCGGTGTCATTTTGTTCCTTGCACCAATCCTCGATAAGCTTATCTGCACGGTGACGCATCTTGCACGCCTTACAGTCTATCAGCGGGTCGTTGAATGTTGTAACATGTCCTGACGCTACCCAAACCTGCGGATTCATAAGTATAGCGGAGTCGAGACCGACGTTATACGGATTCTCCTGTACGAATTTCTTCCACCATGCGCGCTTTACGTTATTTTTGAATTCTACGCCGAGCGGACCGTAGTCCCATGAGTTTGCGAGACCTCCGTATATTTCAGAGCCGGGATAGACATATCCTCTTGTTTTACATAAGGCAACGATTTTTTCCATCGTCTTTTCTTGTGGTTTCATTTATATTCTCCTATATCTTTCTTTGCGTTTT
>CAZBAR010000033.1:0-22142 GCA_964490165.1 uncultured Lachnospiraceae bacterium
CTGCCTTAAAAATCCGCAAGCTTTTGAAAAAGCTTGACCAAAACTTTTAGTTATTATGCTACGGACATTTAGTTTTTTGCTGTCAAACAAGAATGGCGCGTAAGCGCCATTCTTGTTTCATATACTCAGTCCTGAACGGTAACGGTTATGTTGCCCTTCAGCGTTTCTGCGGGTATCTTGATTACGGGGATATTCATAAGGCTGTCAAATTCTTCGGTATAGTCTGCGCCGTCTATCGTAATGCTGCGGCTGCCGACGCCCTTATCCTCGTAGCGCACGGTAACTACAGCGTCCTTGACAGGTACTGTGATCTCGCCGCGCTTTGCGGGGAAATATTCGGGGAACTGAATTCTGAGACCGCTGAGATCAGGTGCGATACCGAAGCCGTAGCGGATGACTTCTTTTATAAGAACGGTGCCGCTGCCTGTATGCCAGTCGCCCAAAGATTCGCCGTCCATGTTGTAGTCGGGGTTCTCACAGTAGGAGTTAGGCATAACAAAGGTGGTCATAGTGCAGTTGTCGTGGGTGATAACTGCTGTCTTTTCAATTTCCTCCCATGCTCTGCGGCTCTCGCCTACCTCGAACATCGCCATAGTGCCGAAAAGGCTTCCGTGCGCGTAAGCACAGCAGTTTTCATATGTGCCGGGCACGATGTTGTTAATTCTTCCGACTCCCTCGCAGCCCTTGGGGAAGGGCTTGTCAAAGGTTTTAAGGCCGTACTTGGAGCTTACAGCGTCGAAGCATTCCATAATGCTTTCTTTAAGCGTAGGATCGCGTCTTATAAAGCCTGTATTTGCCCAAATAGCGTTAGGAGTAAGGCTGAAACGTGACTCGCCGTCGGGATCACAGTAGGAGCCGACCTTGTAGCTTATCTTGTCGCCCCAGCCGTGGATAATGCGGCGCTTGCCGTTTTCGTCGGTATCGATAGCGTACTTATCCAGACCCTTCTCAATGTTAGCTGCTTCAAGCGTATATCTTTCGATGATCTCGTCATAGCCGCCGATGTGCGCGAGAATTTCGCACATTTCGTGGCAGTTGCGGTAGAATTGCAGAGTTGCCATAACTGTTACGCCGCTGCCGAATTCCTTGTCGGGATCCTTTGTGCGTCCCAGTCCGTCAACGGCATCGTTCCAGTCGCCGAACAGAACGCGCATACATTCCGTGCCGTACTCGTGATCGATATTAGACTCAAGATATGCCATGATGCGAATGAGATGCTCAAGGGCAGTCGTCATTTCACCGGTCTTATGTGCGTCGCACCAGTCCTCGTCGGGAGCGTCAATATAATGGCACTTCTCGTCAAGAATTGACCAGTCGCCTGTATAAGAAAGGTAGGTATACACGGTAGAGATGATCCAGACACCCTGGTCGATGTACTTTTCAAGGCATACGGGTACGGGTGCTTTAACATCTGTGGGATCGGCGGGAACAGAGAACATTCTGGGCGCTCTGCCTGTGTCAAGAATGTTGTTCAGCGCGTAAAGTATTTTTTCGCGGCTTATCTCACGCTGCCATATAAGCGCGCCTTCAAGCTGCTGGAAAACATCGCGTATTCCGAGATATGCACCGGCGTAGTTTTTGCCGTGGGCGCAGAAGGTGGTCTGCTTTTGTATGCTGCGCAAAAATTTGCTCATAGCCTCCGCAGATACCTTGCCGTCCTTCCAGTCCTCAAAGCGTATCTTTATATTATCAAAATCTGTTTTTTCCTTTGTTTCAATAGCGTCAAGCTCTGCGTCAACAGCCGCCTTGTCGATAGGCGCGCCGACATAAGCTTTTTCGCTGCCCTCGCCGTGGCAGACAACAAGCTCATATTCAATATTTGCACACTCGCCTGCGCCCAGTGTGATGTGTCTGATCTGAGCTGCACAGGGAAGATCGGTAGTGGAAGTGCAGGTGCTCTCTCCTGTGAGCGCGCCTGACTTAAGGCTGAGCGCGTTTGAAATGCTCAGTCCCTTTGCACCGAGAAAATCGCCTCTTGCAGTGGAATTATACGCATTGTCGCACTTTCCCTCGGTAATGCCTGAATTGATGACAAGCATATCGGAATCATTGTTGCGGCTTTCAAGCACAAAGTTGCCCTCGCCCTTGTAGTAGCCGAACTTTGACATTCTCTGCCAGAATGTTTCAGACTGACCGTAGCGCAGCATGGCTTCCATAAAGGATGCAAGATATATTTTTTGCTCGCTCTCAGACTTGTTTACAGCAGAGAGAGAGAAGTGGATGTGTTTCTTTTTGTCAACATGAGTTCTCAGCGCAAATACAACGTTCTCAGTGTCTGCAATGCTTACAGCGTGCTTCAGTGAGTATACGGTGTAGCGGTCAACGCTGTCTTCAAACAGCTGATGAGATGCGCCTGTAACGGAAACGGGGAAGTATTCGCCGTCCTCTTTAAGAAGACCGCCGAAAAAGCTTACGGGAGATTCTTCGCCGAAATTTGCGCCGCGGAAAATAGTAAAGGTAGACTCGCACGCGTCAATAAATCCGGTAGAGTGCAGCCAGACTACAAGGCCGTCAGCATCGTATGGGAAACGGCTGTCGCCGCGTCCGCCGGGAGTGCAGAGCACTCTGTCATAGTCAAGATAATATGTGCCGCGGGGCAGCTTTACACCCTCAGGGTCATTTACTGCTTTTTTGATCTCATCAAGCAGTGATAAAATTTTTTCTTTAGTCATATATCCTCCGAAATATGTAATTCAAGTCGCTTTTTAACAGTATATCAAAAATCCCGCTGCAAATCAATAGAAAAGGCACGATAATTTCAAACGAAAATAAACTAAAATAAAATGAGGACTGATAAAACAGTCCTCACAGTTTTTACGCCAGCCTCCCCAGTACGGCCACGGCATCAGTACATATTTTGCGGCAGTGCTCGCTCAGATAACAGGACGCTCCGTCGCGCTCGCTGAGCTTTGCCGCTCCGAACTCACACAGCGACGGAGCCTCGTCACTCAACTCTAAAAAATAACACCCGCTCTTTTCTTTATCGGCGTAAGCGGTTCCGCCGTCAGTAACAGATACGGCGCTGAGCGCTCTGCACGCTGCCAGCAGAGCTTCAAGCGCCTGAAAACGGTAAATATATTTTGACACTGTATGTAAATAGTGATCTGTCTCACCAAACGGTATTTGGGGGGATATGCTTGTTACAAACATTTCACAGCCTCCTTCTTTTGAAGAAAATACCTGCACAAGCACGCCGCCGCGCCAGTCAAATTCTGCGCCTGCCGCATCTCTCAGTATCCTGCGCAGGGCGCCTTTGGCGTAGGCGCCGAAGGACTCCATTTCCTCTGTGCTTATGCTGTATTTTGTCATGTCTTTTTCTGTCATTGAGACAACCAGTCTCGTATCGGATATTTTTATTACGTCCATTTTTCAATACTGCTTTCCCGCGTGCGCGTTTTTTTCAGTCCTACTATATATTATAATCATATCCCCCTCCGAATGGTACCATCAATTTATGTAAGTGCTGACAGTTCTTGACATACGGTTGGCGCGGTGATATACTGTTTTTATAATATTTCAAATGGTGTTTTATGACAGACAGAGTTTTTTTAATAGTTGCTGACAGTATGGGTGCGGGGCTGCTCCCGGTACCGTGAATTTTTTAACGGCGGCGGAAATGGCGAGAACTTTGCGGATCTAATATACAGAAAGGATATATAACAATGAATGTTTGTGAGAGATTTTTGAAGTATGTTTCTTTTCCTACTGCGTCTGACGAGAACAGCGAAGCGGTGCCGTCTACCGCGTGTCAGCGCGTTTTAGGCAAGTATTTAGTAAATGAGCTTAAAAGCATCGGGGCTGATGCGCATATGGATGATAAAGGCTATGTCTACGCTTCTTTATCCGCCACAGATGGATGCACAGCTGACCCACTGGGATTTATCGCCCATATGGACACATCGTCATCTGTCAGCGGTGAGAACATAAAGGCACGTTGCATAAAATACAGCGGAGGCGATATTGATCTCGGCGGAGCAGTTCTCCGTGCTGAAGAATTTCCTTTTGTTGAAAAATATGTCGGAGAGGAGCTTATCGTTACAGACGGCACGACCTTGCTCGGCGCTGACGATAAGGCGGGTATAGCAGAGATAGCCTGCGCACTGGAATACCTTGCATCTCACCCTGAAATCGCTCACCGCGAAATATCGGTCTGCTTTACTCCCGATGAGGAGATCGGCAGGGGAGCGGATCATTTCAATTTCGCGTCTTTTAAGGCGAAAAAGGCGTATACTGTAGACGGCGGCGAGCTTGGCGAGATAGAATATGAGAATTTTAACGCCGCCGCATGCCGAGTGCGTGTTCACGGTGTAAATATTCATCCCGGCAGCGCGAAGAATAAGATGAAAAACGCTGTTCTTATGGCAAACGAGTTTATAAACGGACTTCCCGCCGCTGAGACTCCCGCTCATACTGAGGGGTACGAGGGATTTTATCATATCTGCGATATGAGTGGAGACGAAACGCTGTGTGTTTTGAATATGATAATCCGCGATTTCGACAGGAAAGCCTTTGAGGCGCGCAAATCATTTATAAAACGTCTTTGCGAGTACCTTAACAGCGTGTGGGGCAACGGCAGCTTTGAATGCGAGATATCCGACAGCTATTATAATATGAAAGAGAAGATCGAGCCGCATATGGCGCTTATTGAAAATGCCGAGCGCGCAATGCGTGCAGTGGGTGCAGAGCCGATAGTGATACCTATACGCGGCGGCACGGACGGTGCAAGACTTTCGTGGGAGGGCCTGCCGTGTCCCAACCTTTCAACAGGCGGCGTGAATTTTCACAGTATATATGAGTTTATCCCCGTTTCCGCGCTTGAAAAAATGACGCAGGTAATTGTGGAATTGGCAAAGGCATAAGAAAAAGCTCTCCGAAATTCATCAAATTCGGAGAGCTTTGAGGTTGTCGAAAAAGTCCGCAGAAATAGCAAAATACACAAAAAGGGGATTTCGCGGCTTGCGAGCCGCGATCAGAGGTAGCCCTCTGGACTCCGGTCAGTCTTAGGATTTCGCGCTCTGCGGAGCGCGATTTAGGGCTTTGCCCAAAAAACCCACAAGCTTTTGAAAAAGCTTGACCAAAACTTTTGGATATTTTGCTACAGCAATTTAGTTTTTCTACAGACTGAAAGCTCTCCGAATTTGATGAAATTCGGAGAGCTTTTCTGACTATTTACATAAAAACTTCACGTGCCGCATTCTGTTAATAAGAGCCATAAGCTCCTGCCGTCTTGGAAGATCAAGAAAACGTTCGCAGGTGGTGAAGTAGCCGGAATAAAGAAAATCGATACCCTCTGACGAAATTCTTGCGTAAAGCTCATTGACCTTGCGAGTTATGTCTACTATCCTGTCGCTGTTTGACACTTCAAGATATCGCAGCATGAAGCCGAGGGCATCAAGCTGGCGTGGATTGACGATGTCGTGCAGTCCGCGGACATCGATACGCTCGTCTCCGATAATAATAAATCCCATGTCCGATACTTCAAGACGTTCGCTTCCGCTTCCTGCGGGATATGATGAAAAGCCTTCGTAATGTAGGGTGCGGCTTTGCTCCCAAACTGCCGGCATCGGCGGCTCGGTTATGATCCCGTTTGATCGGCAAATATCCTTTGACAGCTCTGTAACATCATGAATCAAGTAGTCCTCCATCATATAGACCTTGTCTGCAACTGCAAGATATTCGCCGCTGCCGCCGATGACAAGGATAGTTGATACTCCGAGATCGCGGTGCAGCTCGCATACCCTGTCAGTAAAAGGAGTGATAGGCTCTTTTGCTATAAGCTCCTTCATCATTTTGTCGCGGATCATAAAGTTTGTGGCGCTTCTGTCTTCGTCGATCAGCAAAAGATGTGCGCCGCTGTCAACTGCTTCCATGATATTTGCAGCCTGAGATGTAGAGCCTGATGCGTGGTCTGTGGAAAAATCTTGTGTATCTCCTCCGGGAAGCCATTTAATAAACGGAGATATGTTCACGTGCTTCACGCTTCTGCCGTCCTCAGCCGATACGGTGACGGCGCTTTCATCAGTTATGCAGAGTTCGCGCCCGTCACCGAGAACGTGGTCGTTGATACCTGCAGATATGGCGTCAAGCAAGGTAGACTTTCCCGAATATCCGCCTCCCGTTATGACGGTAACGCCTTTTTTGATACCCATTCCGCGAACACCGCATATCTCTATCTCGTCATCGGGTGTTGATCGGAAGGGAACAGCATCAGTCATGGGCAGATCAGTGCCTTTCAGACGGGGAAGTATGCTGCCGTTGGCTATGAATGCGCAGTAATCGCTGCCTTTAAGCCAGCTCCGTATCGAGGTCTGCTTTTCTGACAGTTCAAGAGCTTTTTCAAGGGCAAACGGATCAAATTCCGTAATGAATTTGTCAACTGCCTCGGGCAGATCACGGCAAAGCATTTGTATGGTCTTTCTCAGCTTTCTTTTGGGAAGCTGTACCTGCATTTTTATGCAAAGGCACATTTTCGGTGGTTGCAGCTTGTCGTATGGCAGCGGAAAAATTACATCTTCCGAACCGTTTTCGTAATACTTTTGAGTTTGCATTTCAAAATACGCAGTATTTCGCACTGTAACTTCTCCGCTGGGCGAGCATAGATAGTATTTTCCATTTTCATTGTCCGGTCGGCTGCGGTTGTATAGGTCCTTATTAAGATCGTCAATATACGGTTTTAAGGCACGCAGACAGTAGTCAGCAGCGGCTGTTGATTGATTTTGAATTCCCAGCTTATCTAAAGGGATATACCATGTTAGGGTAGGTTTATCTTGCGCCAGCTTGTGCGTCGGCTCAATTTCAACAGAAAATTTATTATCGTACCAATAAGTAGGATCTCTGTCTACATAGGGTGGATGCGAGGCGACTGTTACCTCACCTGCATAAATTTCCCTATATGTGCTTGTGTTGTTTTCCATCTGGAGCAAATAATACTTTAAGCGTTTCATATACATTCCTTCTTTCTTTGTTCAGATTATCTGTTAAAATAACTCCTTTCCGGGAAATGTATGATGAAAAATGCTTTCGGGTATAAAAAAGCACACCCGAATATCGGATGTGCTGAAAAATTCTTTATATCTCAGCCTTTGACAAAAGGCAAATGTACATCCGAAAAGTATAAGTTTTTCATAATACATTGCCTCCTTTGTTTAAGGTGATGCTATATTGCATAATTATGGTATCATATCTGTGCAAATTTGTCAATAGAAATATTGAAAATTTACTGTATCACCGCGGCGCGTTCCTCGCTGCCCAAAAGCACGGCGCTGCTTTTGCCGCCTGTCAGGTCACTTACAAGAGAAATAAGGCGGGGAGCGTTGTCTCTTTCAACAGATGCCTTTACGGTGACCTCACTGCCGAAGTCAGCATTTTCTTCCTTAGCTCCTACAGATGCAAGCTGCACTGTAAGGCGCTGATAATCGGAATAGCTGACGGGTATTTCGTAAATATCGAACATACGGCATTCAGCAAGCCCTGCTGCGTCGATAGCCGCCTTTGCCGCAGCAGAATATGCGCGTACAAGTCCCCCTGCGCCAAGCAGAGTGCCGCCGAAATATCTTGTAACCACAACGCACATATCAGTGCCGCCGGACATTTTCAAAACGTTCAAAACAGGCATTCCCGCCGTGCCCTGCGGCTCTCCGTCGTCAGAGCAGCGCGCTCTTGCTCCTTTGTCGATGTAATATGCCCATACATTATGGGTCGCATCGCCGTAGGTGCTTTTTCTTTCGTTTATTATTTTTTTTGCTTCATCCTCGCTTGACACCGGTGCGACGTAGCCGATAAAAACAGATTTTTTCTCCTCAAGCTCCGCTTCGGCGCACTTTGCAAGGATTATTTTTTTATCCCCATCACTCATTTATTATATACTCCGATACCTTTCCGAAAAGCTTTTCGTCACATTCAAGAGTGACGTATATTCCGTCTTCGCGGTAGTCGCATTCTACGTTGCTGCCGTTTTTATAGATCATGTTCATAAGTCCGCCTGCGCTCTGCGGCAGACGAAGTGCGACCCTGCGCCAGCCGCTGCGGCAAAGGGCTGACAGCTCTGCTATCATTTCGTCTGTGCCCTCTCCGGTTTTCGCAGAAATAAATGCGTACTTTCCGCCGGAGGTTGATGCGATGCGGCGCATTTCGTTAAGATAGTCTGCATCCTCTACAGCGTCGCACTTGTTAAATACAAACAGCGTAGGCTTTCCCTCTGCGCCAAGCTCACGAAGCAGTTCTTCAGTCACACTCAGCCTGTCGGCAAAGTCCTTATCGGATGCATCTGTAACGATTATAAGAATATCGCACAGCACCGCTTCGTCAAGGGTGCTCTTAAAAGCTTTAATAAGGTGGTGCGGGAGATTCTTGATAAATCCGACAGTGTCAGTCAGCAATATTTCCGTGCCGTCGGGCAGGGAATATTGACGTGTGGTGGGATCAAGTGTCGCAAAAAGCTTGTCCTCTGCAAGAATGCCTGCGTCTGTAAGACGGTTGAGCAGCGTTGACTTGCCCGCGTTGGTATAACCAACAATAGCACATTTTTTAATGCCGCTGCGCTCGCGCTTTTGGCGTATGGTATTTCTGTTCTTCTCAACAATGCGCAGCTCCTCTTCAAGCTGTGCTATTCTTGTCTTCAAGCGGCGGCGGTCAATTTCAAGCTTTGATTCTCCGGGGCCTCGTGTGCCGATACCTCCGCCGAGCCTTGACATATTCCGTCCCTTGCCCATAAGGCGCGGGGCAGTGTATTTAAGCTGAGCCAGCTCTACCTGCAAGCGACCTTCCGCGCTTTGAGCGCGCCCCGCAAAAATATCAAGTATAAGCATACTGCGGTCAAGGACGGACACTTCTGTTTCAATGGCAGCCTCTATTTCGTTTATTTGGGACGGAGTAAGCTCAAAGTCAAAAACTACAAGCTCAGCGCCCGTATTGCGACATATGCGCGATACCTCTTCAATTTTTCCCGTTCCCACGCCAAAGCGGCTGTCGGGGGCAGCGCGCATCTGAGTGACGATAGCCACCATTTCAGCGCCCGCGGTGTCGAGAAGCTCTCCTAGTTCCTCAATTCCTGCAAGACACTCTGCTTCGTGCCCCTGCTTGTATACAGACACGGCTACAGCCTTGCGGCACGAGTCGGGGCTCACCTCGTGAAGCTTTTCGCGCTGCTGCGGCTCGTCTTCTGCTTCAGGTGCTTCTTTTTCAATAACTTCTATATAAAAGGGAAGCCCTTCAAATGGGTCTTTGTTTTTTTCTTCCATAGGATCCTCCGTTATCATTTTAATATTTTCAGTAGTTCGCTTTTTCGTATTCAGCAAAGAAGAACAAGGGCAGATCACTGTTTTTGTTCTTTCCGTCATATGAAATCGGCTCAAGAGCCTGCTTTAATACAAATCCATATTTTGCAGCAATGTTCAGATAATACGATAATGAGCGGTGGAAGTGCTCTGTTTCGCCCCAAAATTTATTTGTTAACTGATATGGGGTAATATATTTATCTATAGCTTTAGCATATTTATATTGATCATTATCTTCAAGCCAGACACTGTCATAGAACGCCGGATGAACTATGGCATAATATAAAGTTCCTCCGGTTCTGAGTGTTCTTTTACATTCCGAGAAAACAATATCGATATTATCTATATCCATCAACACCTGATTACAAAATACCATATCAAATTGTTCATTTTCAAAGGATAGAGGTTTTGTTATATCCATAATGGCAAATTCGGATAAAGGATATCGGTCTCGGGCTATTTCAATCATTTTTTCAGAACCGTCAACTCCAATTACATTTGCTCCGATGCTTCTGAAATAATCAGTGTAAAAACCATATCCGCAACCGAGATCCAATATTTTCTCGCCGTTAAATTTTTCAAATCTGGCTTTGACTACTCTTTTGTTGCTTTCTGCAAATTCTGAATGTTCCTGATCTTCCGCAAATTTTGAAGCAGCGTTGTTCCATTGTTTTATCATACTATTTACTCAACACCTTTCCGACTTAATTTAATAAATGGTTTTATTTTGGTATTCTTTGTGATTTACATACGAAAAAACCGGATAAGATGGGTCGCCCCGTCTCATCCGGTATCGGTTAGATGCTTAAATTACTTAACTGCCTCAAGACGCTTCTTGAACTTGTCAACACGGCCGCCTGCATCGACAAACTTCTGCTTGCCGGTGAAGAAAGGATGGCACTTGGAGCAAACTTCAACGCGTATCTCACCGTTTGCATCGCCCTTAGTAGAACGGGTGGTAACAGTCTCACCGCAAGCGCAGCGGATAGTTACTTCCTTATATTCGGGATGAATTCCTGCCTTCATAATATTTCTCCTTAAATGGTTATTTACAGTACTTTGAATTTTACCACATATTATTTCATAAGTCAAGTGAATTTTGCAAAAAATCTGCTTTTTATTAAATTCTTGTGCCGATAGTGTCTTTTAGCCTCGCGATGATTTTCTTTTCAAGGCGCGAAATATAGGATTGCGATATTCCCAGCTGATCTGCGACTTCTTTTTGTGTCATTTCTTTTCTGCCGCCAAGCCCGTAGCGCATTTCAATTATGACGCGCTCTCTTTCATCAAGCTCAGCCACAGCTGCGTGCAGTATTTTTTCGTCCTCGTCCTTTTCAAGACTTTGGCTTACGCTGTCTGCCTCGCTGCCCAGAACGTCTGACAGCAGCAGCTCGTTGCCGTCCCAGTCTGTGTTCAACGGCTCGTCAATAGAAACATCGGTACGGTGGCTTGAATTTTTGCGTATGTACATAAGTATTTCATTGTCAATGCAGCGTGAAGCATAGGTGGCAAGCTTGATGTTTTTGTCTGCCTTATAGGTGTTTATTGCCTTTATAAGTCCTATTGTGCCTATAGATATAAGATCCTCAATTCCGGTGCCTGTGTTCTCAAATTTACGTGCAATATATACGACAAGCCGCAGATTGTGCTCTATCAGCGTTTTTCGTGCGTTTTTGTCTTCGCCGAGAGCGGCTATCGCTTTTGCTTCCTCTTCAGGTGAGAGCGGAGGGGGCAGCGTGTCGGGACCGTTTATGTAAAAGTCTCCGTCACCGCCGCCTGAAAGCCGCGCGCATAAAAGCTTTAGCTCCAACCATACGTTTTTTACTGTTTCTATCGTATTTTTAATATCCATAATAACTCACCTTTCCTTAAGTTTATGTAAAGCTTATGTAATAATATCGTTTGAAACTGTAGCTGCCAGACCGCCGAAATAATTTTTCGGAACCTTCATCGGTGCGATAAGACAACGCACGTCTCTGCCGCGAATATGTACTTTGTCCGGTACAAAGGCACAGGAAAGCCCTGTGCCGCCTGCGCTTTTGTGGGGTATTATACGTATAGGTATGTTTTGTGATGCAAGTATGTCGGTCTTGCACTCGCAAAGAGCACCGATAAGGGTCTCACCGGTCAGGTCCTTTAATATATCTGCTGATACGGGCATTACCGCATCGCCCGAAAGAGGATCGGACAGCAGGTTTCCGCTGTCAATCAGCGCCGTGAAGCTAATGCTTTTTCCCCTGAATTCTACAGATACCTCAGTGCTGTCTATGCGTTTTTTTGAGCGCATGATACGAACTGTTATATACACTGCCGCGGCCGCAAGGAGAGCGGCGAGAGTATACGGTGTTCCTACCTTATTTCCGGCGGCGGTATGTGTGGTTCCGAAGGCTGTCATAACGGCAGTCATTATGCCGCCGAGCAGCGCTCCGCAGCCCCATATAAGTGCGCTGCTCTTTATTATTCCCGCAGCTCCGCCGCATTTGCCGAAAGCTATGACACACATTACCGCGCTTACTGCTGCGGCACTGAGATACATTAACACGCCGTCAAGCCCGACAACTACTGATACAACACCGTAGAGAGCGCCGACTGCTGCGGCGAGTGACATTCGCAGTGCGCCGCGCGGCGCCGAGGTAAGCAGCGCCGCTGCCCAGATACTTATAAAATCCATGCTGAAATTTACGAAAAACAGCACGTCCGCATATAGAGTGACCTCCATTATGTCCCTCCCTATAACTGCTTTGCTGGATATGATTATATCGCAGACGGGGTGTAATTTTTGTCACTGTATGGTGCAGAAAAAGGTAATATACTGCCGTGGCAAAGTTGCCGCAGCGGCATATACTGCTAAAAAAGAAAGGGCAGATATTATATGGTTTATTTTGATAAATTTTCCTGCATCGATTCAGACAATGCTTATTTTGTAGGCGCTAATACGTGCGACGGATTTAAGGGGGATTTTCCCACGCTTGTATCCGAGAAGGAATGTAAAAAGGTTTTTATTATAAAAGGCGGCTCGGGTACCGGCAAAAGCACAATGATGCGGCGTGCGGCAAAAGCCTGTGAGGATATCGGCGCATCTGTTACATATCTGCTGTGCAGCTCTGATCCCGATTCGCTTGACGGCGTAATTATAGAAAAAAGCGATGTGAAGATAGCTATTGTTGACGGAACAGCGCCTCACACTCTTGATCCCGTTCTGGCGGGGGCGTGCGGAGAGATCGTCAACAGCGGCGACTGCTGGAATACAGAGCATCTTGAAGCAAATGTCTGCGAGATCGCGGGGATAGTGGAGCGCAAAAAGGAATGCTACAATTCTGCGTACAGTTATATTTCCGCTGCTGGAGAGGTTTATAAGATGATGAACTCCCTCTCCCTGAGAGTGCTGATGCACGACAAGATGAGCGCCTGCGTCAGACGGCTTGCAGCGCAGTTCTGCAGTGAGGGAAGCAGACCCGGTAAGCTTAAAAAGCGACGCACATATGCGATCTCAATGAAGGGCGCTGCAAGACTTTCCGTTTTTGAGGGCGTTGAAAATGTTATCAGCATTGAGGACTGCGCGGGCATTACACCTGTATTTATGAAAAAAGCGGCAGATGAATTTTTGTATCGCGGCTGCGATGTGACAGTCTCCGTGTCACCCTTCGGCGATATATGGGAGGTGCTTGTACCTGAATGCGGGTTGGCGCTTGTGCCTTTACGTGACGACGCCGGGTATTGCAAAAATATAAATCTCCGTCGTTTTATAAATAAAGAAGAGATGCAAAAAACACGGCAAAAGCGACGCTTTGCAGCAAAATGCTTTGACACGATGCTTGACGGTGCACTGGCAGATCTCAGATGCGCATGGACTCTTCATTCGGAGCTTGAAAAGATCTATGTAGGCGCTATGGATTTTAAGGCGCTCGACGCTATGACAGAAAAGCTATCCGCGAGACTTCTTGCATACTTGAAGATTTAATTTCAAATGTGGGTCTACAAACAGCCTTGTCCGAGTATATATTAGTGTAAGTCCGATGGACAATTAAATGTTTGGAGACGGGTATGACAAATAACAAGAATTATTCAGAAGAATACGCCCTGACTTTTTTGCCGCATCACCTTGGTGAAGCGGTAAAAAAGTCGGCGGCGCTGTATCACGGTACCGTAAGTGAAATACGGCTGCGTACAGGCTGTCCCGTATTTATCACTGTAGGCGACAAAAATATTTCCTGTCCCGCTGTGTGCAGCGCGTCAGATATGGAGGAATGCGTAAGGGCACTTTGCGGAAACTCACTGTACTGCCACAGCGAGACTATAAAAGAGGGATACATTTGTACGTCCGGCGGCATAAGAGCAGGTGTCTGCGGCAGAGCCGTGTGCGAGGGAGGCAGGATAATCGCCGTTACGGACATAAGCTCTGTTTCTATCAGAATACCGCACCGCATACCCGGCGCGGCAGACGAGCTTTGCCGTCTTATATGCGATAAAAGCTTTAGCGGTATGATAATATATTCGCCGCCCGGAATGGGTAAGACAACTGCTCTTCGCGAGATATGTGCAAGGCTTTCTTCAAAGCCGTACAATATTCGCATATCCGTGGTAGATACGCGCTTTGAAATATGCGGAGCACTGGGCGGAGAAATGACTTTTGACGCACTGGAGGGCTATCCGCGGGCGGACGGTATAGAGACGGCAGTGCGTACACTGTCTCCTCAGCTTATTATATGCGACGAAATAGGAAGTGCCGAGGATGCTGCGGCGGTAAGCCAGAGCCTTGGCGCAGGGGTTCCTGTGGTTATAAGTGCACACGCATCAAGTCTTGAAGAGCTGTGTATGAAAAAATATATGAAGGAGCTGCTGGACAGCGGAGCTTTTACATATGCGGTAGGCATCCACCGCAGAGAAGGAAAATGGTTTATGGATATATCGCGCCTTAAAAGTGAGGGAGTGGGCGAGGCGCTTCGGGTATGATACGCCTTTGCGGCGGTGCCGTCATCGTTGTCTGTATGCTTTTTTGGGGACGCGAAAAGGCGTCGGAGCTGTATGAGAGGCAGAGAATAACAAAGGCTCTTTCAGTATTCGTGCTGTTTTGCAAGGATAGGATATCTGCCTTTCGCGATCCTCTCAGCGTTATTTTTGCAGCCTTTGAAAACGATGTACTTGAAAGCGCAGGCTTTATTGCACAGCTGCGATGCTGCGGATGCAGGGCGGCGTGCGAGACCGTACTGTCAAAGCTTTCCGCAAATGATGCGGCGCTGCTGTCTGAATTTGCAGAAAAAATAGGCGGAGGCGACGAGGCGTCCCAGACAGTCCTTTGCGCTCACGTAGCCGAGGGGCTTGATAAAAGCAGCAATGCTCAGCTTGAGGAGCTTGCGGGGAAATCGAAAATGTACAGGCTTCTGCCGGCTCTTGCGGCGCTGTCGCTTGTAATACTGCTCATATAAAAGCAAAAGAAGGGCGTGGTAAAAATGGATATATCATTGCTGCTTAAAACTGTCGGTGTAGGTATCATAGTTGCTGTAGCGGCACAGATACTTCAAAAAACAGGGCGGGACGAGCAGGCAATGCTTGTAACTGTAGTCGGTATAGTGGTAGTACTTATGATGCTTGTAGGCGAGATAGGAACGCTGTTTGAGACTGTGCGTTCCGTATTCGGGCTTTAGCAATGGACGTTTCTCTCAAAATAGCGGGGGTGTGTATATGCGCCGTGTGTGCCTCTCTCATTATAGGGGACAGGCATCGGAGCGCCGCGGTGCTGTGCAGTATTGCAGCCTTTGTAATACTTCTCAGCTTCACTGTAGGCGGGGCGGTCACCATGGCATTAGATGCCCTCGGAGATATGTATACTGATACACATTTTGATGAATACGCCGATGTGCTTATAAAGGCACTCGGCATAGCATATATAACAAGTGCCGCATCTGAGATGTGCACCGCTGCGGGAGAGGGAATGCTGGCGCGTGCCGTAGGCTTTTGCGGCAGAATAGAGCTTTTGGCACTTTGCCTGCCTATGATAGCGAAGCTTCTGAGCATTGCTTCGGGAATGCTTGATAATATATAGGACGGATAACTATGAAGTTGAAATATCTGAAGATCCCGTTAATAATTCTTTCTGCAGTCATAATGCTTGCAGTGCTTACATATACGGCTTCGGCAGAATCATATACCTTTGACGGCGGCGAGCTTTTCTCATCTGTGGCAGAGGATGAATACGAGGCTGTTCTGGATGCTCTGCCTTCAGAGCTCCGGGAAAAGGTAGAGAGCGAGGGCGTTTCTGCATACAGCTTTGAATATTTTAAGAATATAGCAAAAGATGCTTTGAAGAATGCCGCCGCTCCGTCTCTTAAGATATTTTCGGTCCTGCTTGGGATAGTGATACTGTCCTGCACCTTCAATATGTTTGCAGCGACCGTGGGCGGCGGAGGTGTTGAAAAGGTTTTTTCAATGTGCATCTGCCTGTGCTCGTCTCTCGCACTGTGGGAGGTTCAAAAGGGAATATTTGACGTGGTTCAAAGTCTTTTGAACACTCTTAATTCTACTATGCTTGCCATAACTCCCGTAATGGAAGCCGTATACATAACTTCGGGAAACATAAGCACTGCCGCAGTTTCCGCTACGGGAGTAAATCTGATGATATCTCTCGGCGAAAGCGTTTTTGCAAAGGTCTTGTATCCCGGCGCAGTTATATGCTTTTTTCTTGCCTCCTGCGCCTCGGTAACAAACAACGGCGGTATCGCCTTTATGTCAAAAACTCTGAAGGGAATCATATGCGGTGTGCTTATAGCTATGATGACGCTTATGTCATTTGTCCTTGCGCTTCAGACTACGGCGGCAGCAGCGGCGGATAGCTTTACACAGCGTACCATACGCTTTGCAATAGGCAGTTATCTGCCTATTGTAGGCGGTACGGTGTCAGAGTCCTTTTCTGTAATATCCTCAAGCCTTAATGTTATCAAAGAAATGAGCGGAGCAGGTGGGATAGCAATTTTGCTTATCGCGTTTATACCGCCTCTGCTTATGCTGGTGCTGAACAGATTTTCTTTAGGAGCAGCCGCCGCTGTAGCAGGGATGCTGGGAGCTCAGCGGGAGCAAAACCTTTTGTCGGAGTGCGGAAGCGTATGCACTCTTATGATAGCGGTGTGCACAGCCGGAGCAGTTATGTATACTGTGGCGATCGGAATATTCTGCCGCACACCTGTTGCTATAGCGTAGGTGATATATGGGTACATATATATACTCAATACTGTGTGCCGCTCTGGCTGTTTCGGTGATCAATGCTCTTGCACCTGAAAATGAAGGACTGTCAAAGTATATAGCCTTCGCAGGTGCGCTGGCTGTTGCGCTGTGCGTGCTTTTTCCTATAGCTTCGGGCAGCGATATATCATTGCCCGGACTGTTTGATGAGCCGCTTGTCAGTGAGACCTCTGACAGCCGTGCAGAAGCGGAATATACGGCCCGAAATGCAGTTCTGTCTTTTTCGGCTATGAGCGGAGCAAAGACTGACAGCATTTACGCAACCGTTGAGTTCCGTGACAATACTACATATGTAACACTCGAATGCGATGAATACATAGTGGGAAGCATTGAAGACATTGAAGAGACGCTGGGGGATATACTGGGAGTGAAAATAACTATCATCAGCGGAGGTGATAAGTGATGGCGGCAAAGGATATGCTGTCAAAGAACAAATGGCTGATCGCAGCGGCGGCAGTGGGGCTGGTGCTTATGATAATTCCGTCACTGTTTAGTGAAAAGGATAAAGACAGCACGGAATTTTCAAGCAGGGAAGAGTGCGAATATTACAGTGAGCATCTTGAAAAGGAGCTGACTGAGCTTATATCAAAGGTGGGGGGCGTCGGTGAGGTCAGCGTTGTAATAACTCTTGACGGCGGCAGCGAATATGTGTATGCCGCAAATACTAAGACCTCAGAGTCAGGAAGCGCCGTGGATTATATCATTATTAACGACGGAGAGGGAGAGAGCGGAATGATAGTTGGTCAAATATGCCCGCGTGTCCGCGGTGTGGCTGTCGTATGCGGGGGAGGCTCTTCATCCGAGGTCAGAAAGGAGGTGACAGAGCTTGTGGCGGCGGCGCTCGGTATATCTACATCGCGAATAAAGGTCTGCGGACAGGAATAGCTGCAAAGCCACGTGAATATTATGTATTAAGTCATTTACAATAAATCTAAGAAAGGCAGCATTTGTATGAAAGACATTAAAGAAAAAATGAAGAAAGCGCTTACAAAGGGCTTGGAGCTTTTGAAAAAGCTCAACCGAAAAGCGGTCATAGCCGCGTGTGCCGTGCTGATACTCAGCGCTGCGGTACTGCTTAATTTCCTTATGGTGCCGAAGGCTACATCAGACAAAACAGGCACTTTGGAGCCGAAAACAGATCTTACCGATGTATCTGCGGCAATAGCTAATCTCGAGGCGCAGAACAGCGAGACAGAAAAGGATAATAATAAAGCGAAGGACGCTTTTGCCGAGATGTCACTCTCACGTCAGCAGGCGAGAGACGAGGCTCTTGAGGTGCTCAACAGTGTTGCGGCAAGCAGCACGGCTATTGATTCTATGAAGGAAGAGGCAATGGTGGAGCTTGAGCAGATAGCAAGGGATATTGAGAGCGAGGCAAATATAGAAAGTCTTGTTATGGCAAAGGGTTATGAGCAGTGCGTGGCAGTGGTAAACGGCGACAGCGCGAGCATTGTTATAAAAAGCGACGGACTTATGGAGAACGAGGTCGCGCAAATAAGCGAGATCGTTTGGCAGCAGGCAGGAATCCACCCTGACAGACTGAATATAATTGAGTCAAAATAAGGAAGAAAGGCATCGGACTGCAACAGCAGCTCCGATGCCTTGTTATTTACAGCTGTTGACATTTTTGAGTTTTATGGTATACTGATGGAAAGGGTAATAATGACAATTTTTCAAGGAGCATATATGCTGAAAGCTATAATATTTGATGCATACGGAACATTGTTCAACACAGGCACGGGTTCCGTTGATGCGGCGGGGAGAATTCTTGAAAAAAGAGACCGGCAAGATGTTTCGCAGGCGGAGTTTTATGCACGTTGGAAGCAAATTCATAAAATGCATATGGATGCCGACTGCGATTTTTTAACCGAGGAAGAAATATATCATCTTGATCTGAAAAAGCTGTACGGTGAATACGGCATTGACGGCGATGCAGACGAGGATATTCACATTATGCTTGATACGCTCGGAACGAGACCTCCTTTTGATGATACGGCAGAGGCGCTTGAGCGCCTTCACGAAAAATATATGATATGCATCGGCTCAACCACAGACACGGAGCCGCTTATGCGCGATGTGGAAAGAAGCGGGATAACTGTTGACAGGATCTTTACCTCGGAAATGATGCGCGTTTACAAACCTAAGCCGGAGTTTTATCTGACCATATTGCAAAGCCTTGATATTAAGCCGGAAGAAGCCTTATTTGTGGGCGATACGCCTGATAATGATGTAACAGGTCCTAAGCTGGTAGGTATGAAAACCTGCTTTATAAACAGAAAGGTCACTGCCTGCACTGATGCTCCGGACTATACCGTTACTGACCTTCGTGAGCTGTATGAAATAACGCGCAAGGAGAGCTCTGTGGCTGCATTTTCAATATAAAAAGGTCAGCTTGTGAATATTTATCGTATATAAATCGTATATAATAGGTAATAATTCATATGAAAATCTAAATATATATACCATTTAATGGATAAAATGGAGAAAATCAAAAAACTTGTTGTAATTTTATGCGACATCGGTTATAATTAAAAAGTACATTAAATTTAGGAGAGATACAATAATGACTAAAACAATTTGTAAATGCGTTTATGACACTGACGCATCAACACTTGTAAAAAAGTACACCGTTGGTGAACTCGGCGATCCCGCCGGCTATGAGGAGTCTCTCTACGAGACTGCAGAGGGTAAGTTCTTCGTTTATGTAAACGGCGGAGCTGAGTCTGTTCATGCAAAAGAGGATATAACACGCCTTGCAAAAGACAAGGTTGAAGCTTGGCTTGCTGCAAGAGCATAAGCTGAAGCTTTATACGAAAAGAGCCGCGAGTATCGCGGCTCTTTTCGTTATATAAATTCAGGTTTGTTTAAGGCGATAAATGTCATCTTATCATCGGCGCTTTGGTCAAAGTGAGTCAGGTCGTGTCCGCCGTGGTCGGTTGTAACTATGATCAGCCAATCCTCGTTTTTGTATTCCGAACGGTTTTCAATGTATCGTATAGCTTCGAGCGCATAGCTGTCGCCTTCTTTTACAGCACCTGTATAATTTGGGTTTTCTACAGAAAATCCGGTGGTATGTCCTGCGTGATCCGCACCTTCAAGTATGCAGAAAATAAGATCGGTACCGTCGTCAATAGCTGCTCTTACGCTTTCTGCGATCTTTGCGTCGGTTTCGGAATAGATGTGCCTGAAGTTAAGTCCCTCATTTTTGCCATCTCTATTTCGTCCTTATATGTGCAGGTAAGATGATCTATCCATCCTATAGAAAACAGACAGCTGTATTCCTTTCGTGACGCTTCAAGTAAAACGGTAGGGCAGTTTCTGTTAAGCGTTGTAAATTCCACTACTCCGTTTTCAATTCCCCATTTGCCTGTCTGTATGGCTGCCCATCCTTGCCACGTGCAGGTTTTTTGCAGGGTTTCGGGACGCTTCGGATCGCCGCCTGCGTATGTAAGGTATAGACCTCCGATGTCTTTTAGGTAGGAAACAGCACCGTTGTTAAGAGTGCAGGGAACACAGTCAGCGCGAACGCCGTCAAGTCCCCACACAAGTATCCTCTTTCTTTTGCCGCCGTCGCTTTCCAAGTGCCTTCGCATAATGTCTGCAACTACAGTCTGGGGATATGCGGTGTCCGGAGTGTTGCTGTATATTCCGCTCGCGCATAGTGCATTTATTTTTTCAATGGTATCCATTGCGCAAAATATCCTTTCTCAGTTAGTTTCTCAGTTAGTTATATCACAATGATATTAACAGACCACGAAAGCTTTGTCAATAGCTATTCATATGTAAAAGCCGCAAAAGCGGCTTTGTAAGGTTTTAGTGGCAGTGCTTGCAGCTTTCGTTGCCCAGAACGAAGGACTCGCAATCGGTGCACTGAATAACTGTGGGGTTCTGCTCATGAGTACCTACGCGGATCTTGTCAAGAGCACAGTAGCCCTCGCCGGAGTTGTTTGCGCACTGCTGAACGGAGCAGGCGATAGAATAGTTACACTTCTTTTCCATGATCGTTTTCTCCTTTTGCATCTTTGAGATAGAACAGTGAGAACGATAGCATTCAGTATCGGTGTCACTGCACGGAACATAATTTGTTCCGATATTAGTATTGCCGCCGACAGGGAAGTTGAAACATGAAAATTATGCAAAATGCACACAAATCTTTTGTAAAAAAGACGGATTTTCGATGTTGCATTTGTTAATAAAAGTGTTGACAAAGACGATGTGCTGTGATATAATAATTAAGCCTTAAGGGAAAGGCAAACAAAATAATGGTAACTGGGTGTGGCGCAGTTGGGAGCGCGCTACCTTGGGGTGGTAGAGGCCGCTGGTTCAAGTCCAGTCACTCAGACCAAAACGGAGAATCGAAAGGTTCTCCGTTTTTTCTTTTCCCATAAGGGTTTTTGGATCTTTTCGAGGTAAATATTATAGTGATGTTTGAGCGGTGCAAAACCGCTCTTTTTTTGTTCATCTACTAATCTTCTACTAAGTTTCAATCGCTACTGAACAGTTTTCCGCTATTCCATTTGAAGATATAATCGTTATCTTCGTACTCGCTTCCGAAAAGTCGCTTGTTCTCTGCCCGGCTCGTTTTGAGTTTGAACAAAACGAGTGTATGATTGATGGTTATGGTGTTTCGCTCAAAGTTGACGGCGCACCACCGTGAAATAAGGTAAGATCAAAGAAGTTTTCTTCCACTTGAAAAAATGGTGAATCTTTGATATACTTAAACCATTGATCAAAAGGGGGACGCAGAATTGGCCGGCAGGAAAAAGTTAAAGGAAAATCAGGAAACAGCGAAGGAACGACTTTTATTGGCTGCTGTAAAGCTCTTTGCTCTTAAAGGTTACGAAGGAACAACGACACGGCAAATTGCAGCAGAAGCAGGCTCCAGCATTTCAATGCTTAACCTTTATTACGGAACAAAGGAAAAGCTGTATGAAGCGGCAATGGAACACATTATGGATGTGTGCATCAGGCAGAACATTTATATTTTTAAGGATATTATAGATTCTCGCCAAATGGAGTCAGACGATATCCGGCGAATATGGGAAATGATCGAAAAGCTGACGGATCTACTTCTTAGGATCATCAGATCAAAGGAATATCAATATGAAGTGCTTCTCCTGAATCGTGAATTACAGGATCGCCAACAATCTTTCCGTCAAATAGAACCGATTCTGATGTTTTTCTACAACTACGAATTGCTGTTTGAGGCATATACAAAGTCTCCGCCAAATACTCCTTGGGCAAGGGAGCTGAGTTTCGTAACGGTTACGGGTATGTTATCCGAAATCAGTTACCCAAAGCTATATGAACATTTGGTGTCAACAGATAAATATATGGATGAAAGGGTCCGTTTTGCTAAAGAATATCATCTATGTGCAATTCACGAAGCATTGATGTCTCATAAAAATATATAGCGTTAAGAGAAACTGTTTGTAATTATCAAATTATGGGCGGTTTCTCTTTGTATATGTATTGACTTTTTACAAATTCAGAGTATAATAGAATCAAACGATTCTATTTGGAGGCGGAGTATGTTTGATGTGGCAATTATAGGCAGCGGCCCGGCGGGTATTTCTGCTGCGTTGACATTGCAGGCGAGGGAAAAAAACTTCGTTTGGTTTGGCAACAAAC
>CAZBAR010000034.1:0-22121 GCA_964490165.1 uncultured Lachnospiraceae bacterium
TCAAACATATAATGGAAAGAACTATCAAGCGTGGGGACATCTTCTACGCAGACTTAAATCCTGTTGTCGGCTCAGAACAGGGCGGCAGGCGACCCGTACTTATCATTTCCAATGATATGGGTAATACGCACAGCCCGACAGTTATTATCGTTCCAATCACAAGCCGAGTGCATACAAAGGCGAAGCTGCCCACGCATACCAAGGTAGACAGCTTTGAGGGGCTTGACAAAAATTCCTTAATCCTTGCCGAGCAAATCCGCACCATAGATAAGCGGCGTTTGGAAAACTATATCGGCAGGCTGCCCGAAAGCATTTTGCCAAAACTCAACCACTCCCTTGCCGTCAGCATAGATTTGACTGCGATGGAGTAACAACGAAACAGTAACTTTGAGTGATGCTTGTGCTTATTCCGCACAGGCTCTTTTATTTTGACAGGAGGTTTTATGAACTACACAGATGTTCCCATCTGGGAAAAATACACCCTCACCATCGAGGAAGCCGCAAAGTATTTCCGCATCGGTGAAAAGAAATTACGCCAGTTAGCGGATGAACACCCCAATGCCAACTGGCTGATTATGAATGGAAACCGTGTGCAGATTAAGCGGAAACAGTTTGAAAAAATGATTGATTCCATGGAAGTCATATAGTTGCAACGAGCCGAAATATAGGTATAATATAGGTATGTCGTATCAAGGCTCGTTCCAGAACGGAAAGGAGCTTCACACTATGTCAGAAAAAAGACGGGACAATAAAGGAAGAATATTAAGGACTGGAGAGAGCCAGAGAAAAGACGGGAGATACGCATATAAATATGTAGACGCATTCGGCAAGCCGCAGTTTGTCTACTCATGGAAACTGGTAGCCACAGACAAGACCCCTGCGGGCAAGCGTGATGTCCCTGCACTTCGGGACAAGGTAAAGGAAATCAGCAGGGACTTGGAGGACGGCATCGACACCATCGGCAAGAAAATGACCGTATGCCAGCTCTATGCAAAACAGAACGGTCTGAGGAAGAATGTAAAGCACGGCACGAAAAAAGGGCGTGACTACCTTATGGGCTTGTTGCAGGATGACCCCTTTGGCATGAAAAGCATTGATGCCGTGAAGCAGTCGGACGCAAAGGAATGGGCGATACGGATGAGCGAGAAAGGCTTCGCTTTCCAGACCATCAGCAATTTCAAGCGTTCCTTAAAGGCGGCTTTCTACACCGCCATTGAGGATGACTGCATCCGCAAGAATCCCTTTAACTTCGCCCTTGATACTGTCATTGAGGATGACAGGGAGCGAAAGGCGGCACTAACGCCGAAGCAGGAAGAAAGCCTGTTAGCCTTTATGGAGCAGGATGCGGTGTATAAGAAATACCGTGACGAGGTAATCATTCTGCTTGGCACGGGATTGAGGATTTCGGAGTTCTGCGGTCTGACCACGGCTCTGGACTTCAAAAACCGCCATATCAATGTAGACCATCAGCTTTTACGGGATACCGATATGGGCTACTATGTGGAAACGCCAAAGACCAAGAACGGCATACGGCAAATCCCCATGAGTGAGGAAGTCTACCAAGCATTGAAGCGTGTGCTGAAGAATCGGAGCAACGCAGCCCCGTTCAGCGTTGAGGGATACAAGAATTTTCTGTTCCTCAAAAATGACGGGATGCCCAAGGTATCAGCCAACTACGAAAGTATGCTGAAAGGGCTTGTGAAAAAGTACAACAAGCAGAACAAAGAGCAGCTTCCGAACATCACGCCCCATATCCTCAGACACACCTTTTGCACTCGGTTAGCCAATGCAGGCATGAACCCCAAGGCGTTGCAGTATATCATGGGACACGCCAATATCACAATGACCTTGAACTATTACGCCCATGCAACCTATGATTCCGCAAAGGCTGAAATGGAACGGTTAGCGGCATAACAAAATCGGTGCTTTTACTACCGCCGTACTACTTTTGAATTGAAAGTTATACCGAGAAGCACAAAGATGTGCCAAGTATCTCCCAATATGACAAATGGCGAAAAAGCCTTAAAATCCAAGACTTATCGCCATTTGCCGAGATATGAAAAGATAATCTAAAAATTTGCTTGAAGTTTTTGTTAAATAAGCAGGCTTGGCTTTCTGGCACGCTTATAACGGCGTTTGGAGGAATGTTATGATGTGGATAGTCTTCTTGATTATTTCAGCTGTATGTTTGTTGTGTTCAACTGTATTAGCAATTATTCGCGCAAAGTCACGATATAAAAGCGGACGGCTGTTAGATCCGTCGAAAATTTTATTTGTCGGTGTTATTCTTTCGTCTGCGGTTTTATTTATTCCGATATACTTAAACACTTTTAAGACCAGTGAGTGCGGAATTTTTGAAACCGTTATGATCTCTCTTCATAATGTGATCAGGCTGTTTATTGTGGATGGGGAATTTGAATTTGTAACATCAAATCTAGCCGGTGCAGCAACATGGATCAATAAGGGATATACCGTACTGTTTGCAATACTTTTTGTTTTGGCACCGGTTCTTACATTTGGCTTTGTTTTATCCTTTTTCAAAAATATATCTGCATACAAGCGCTATGCGTCTCATTATAAATCAAATGCTTTTATTTTTTCAGAGTTGAATGAAAAGTCGTTGGCTTTAGCGAAAAGCTTATACGAAAACGGTGGGAAAGATCGGATCTTTGTTTTCACAGATGTGTTTGAAAAAGAGGAAGAACAGAACTATGAGCTTGTTGAAAAAGCAAAAGAGCTTGGAGCTATCTGTTTCAAAAAGGATATTGTAACTATCGATTTTTCATTCCACAGCAAAAAGAGTGATCTGAATTTTTTTGCTATCGGCGAAGATCAGTCTGAAAACATCAGTCAAGCGCTTAAGATCATCGCGAATCTGAAGCACAGAGAGAATACAAATCTGTATGTTTTCTCAACGCAGGTTGAAGCTGAGATCCTGTTAACAAATGCATTTAACAGTTCTGATGAAAAAGATGGAGTGATTATTCCCACAAAAATCAAGGTTCGTCGTGTGAATGAAGTTCAGTCTTTGATAATGCGCAATCTTTATGAAAACGGTTATGAGAAAATTTTCAAGAGCGCTTATCAGGATGAAACAGGTATAAAAAAGATCAACGCTGTTGTGATCGGTATGGGACTTCACGGCACCGAAATGACAAAAGCATTGTCTTGGTTTTGTCAAATGGATGGTTATCAGGTTGAGATCAACTCTTTTGACATTGATAAAAATGCCAATGAAAAATTTGTTTCACTTTGCCCTGAACTGATGGCTCCTGAATTCAATGGCAATTTTGATAACAACGGAGAGGCAAAGTACAGGATCACAGTGCATTCGGAAATTGATGTTGATACTAAGGCCTTTGATGATATCATATTAAATTTGCCCAGAACCACATATGCATTTGTGGCATTGGGAAATGACGAAAAGAATATATCTGCGGCTGTGAAGCTTCGTTCTGTATTCTCCAGGCTGGGTTTTGATCCTCAGATACAAGCTGTTGTGTACAATACTGATAAAAAGGAAGCACTTACCGACATAACCAATTTTAAGGGGCAAAGGTATGAAATTGATTTTATCGGGGATATGAGTTCTTCTTATTCCGAAGAAGTTATTCTTGATTCAGATGTCGAGGAAGAAGCGTTAAAACGCCATTTGAAGTGGGGTAATGAAAATGAATTCTGGCAGTACGATTATAACTATAAGTCCTCTATTGCATCTGCGATTCATCGGAAAATGAAAATATTATGCGGTGTACCCGGGATTGAGAAAAGGCCTGAAGACCGCACCGATGAGGAGTTATGGTCATTGAGAATTTTGGAACACTGCCGGTGGAATGCATATATGCGCTCAGAAGGTTATGTATATGGGGGAACTGTTGAAAGATCAGGAAGAAATGATTTGGCAAAAATGCATAATTGCCTTGTTCCTTTTGCAAAGCTGCCCTTAAAAGAACAAGAAAAAGATGACGACTAACATAAAGGAGAGATAATCATGGCAAATCAAACTACTAAGAACAACACTAATGCTGAGGTTGAGGGATATGTTGATATCCAAACTAAATTTGAAGCTTATACCGGTAATGAACCTTATCTCTTTGTAAGTTATTCTCACAGAGATATAGCTAAGGTATATCCTATTTTGGATGCACTCTATGATCGTAAATACAGACTGTGGTATGATGAGTCCTGTGAGACCGGCAACGATTTCAGAGACGAACTTCGTCATCGCATTGAAAGTGCAGAGGCGGTGCTGTTGTTTGTGTCTGAAGCTTCTATGTCATCACCGTTCTGCGGAATGGAAATTATAGTTTCCAGAGAGAACGGTAAACGCTTGTATCCGATCTATTTGGACGATTCTGTGGTTCCTCCTGCTTTCCAGATCTTGCTTGCGAATACTCACCATAGCACATCAGATAATATGGATAAGCTTATTAAGTCTATGATTCGTGACTTGCCGGCGGTAGCTATGGATCGTTTGACTACGGATGGCGCAGTGCTTAAAAAATGTGAGGACAACGGTAAAAGTATTGAAGTTGATGAAGGAATTCGCGAAATCAGCTCAGAGGCTTTCAAGGGGCGCAGAGCTTTACATAGCATTAAATTGCCGGAGAGCCTTGAATCCATTGGTTTTGAAAGCTTTAGAGGCTGTACTAATCTTAAAGAAATGGCAATTCCGGAGAGAACACTTCGTATTGGTGAAAGTGCATTCAGAGATTGTACTGATATGAAGAAACTCAAAATAAAGAATAACTGTATTAAAATCGGTGAAAGAGCTTTTGAAAATTGCGCTGCTCTTGAAGATGTTGAGCTTCCGCAGGGACTTACTGAGATCTACGGTGGTGTATTTAACAGCTGTAAGAGTCTGAAGGAAATTAAGCTTCCCGAAAAGCTTACGATTTTAGGCGAGAGCGCATTTTCGGATTGTATTGTACTTGAAGGTATTGACATTCCGGAAACTGTTACCAAGATTGATGACCTGGCTTTCAATGGTTGTATCAGCATGACCAATGTCGAATTGCATGAGGGATTGAAAAAGATCGGTAAGAGCGCATTCAAAAACTGCCGCTCTTTAACAAAGATTAACTTGCCGTCTACGGTGTCGAGTATCAGTAACGCTCCTTTCCGTGGCTGTGTGTCGTTAAAGTCAATTAAAGTTGAAAGCAAGAATAAAAATTACAAATCAGAACCTAACAAAAGAGAAGGCACTGATCACGTTCTGTTTAATAAGAACAAATCCGTCATTATTGCATATCCGGCCAGCAGCCGCGAAGTTCAGTACGATATTCCAGACAGTGTAACCATTATAAGCGATTGGGCATTCAGCGAGTGCAGAAAGCTTAACAGAATTACGATTCCGGATAGTGTTCATGAGATCGGTGAAGGTGCGTTTTGCAATTGTGCTCTTCTTGATGAAGTTGAGATCCCGGATAGCGTAACCGCAATTGATGATTGCGTTTTCAGAGGCTGTACAAGTCTGGAGAAAGTTATTATTCCCAAAAGCGTAACTGAGCTTGGTTGGGGCCTTTTTGACGGCTGCGAGGGTACTGTAACTGTTTATTGTGAAGAAGGATCTGCAGTTCAGGATTACTGCCGCAGAAACGGAATTCGCGAGGCAAGGTTGTCTGAAAAGGAAAATGACTGATGAATAATGTTAATGAGGCATATTCCGTTTTGGGTAAATGCTTGGCATTTGTTAAGAAAAATGCCGTAATGTGCATTGCGCTGGTCGCGGCAATCGTAACCGGTATAATTATCCCTCCTGACAAGGAATATGTAGGGTATTTTGACTACAAGACTTTGACTTGCCTGTTTTGTGTTCTTGCTGTCGTTTGTGCTTTGAAGGGTATCAATTTCTTCTATATGCTTGCCAGAAAAGTTGTTCAACTTTTTAAGACAGCCAGAATGAGCGTGCTTGCATTGGTTTATATAACCTTTATTGGTTCAATGCTCATAGCAAATGACATGGCATTGCTTACTTTCCTGCCTTTAGGATATTTTGTTCTTACAACGACAGGTAAACAAAAGTATATGGCTTTTACCTTTATAATGCAGAATATCGCTGCGAATTTGGGAGGAATGCTTACTCCGTTTGGTAACCCGCAAAACCTTTATTTGTATTCAAAATACGAAATTCCCACTTTAGAGTTTTTAGAAATTATGGCGCCGCCGTTTATTTTTGCGGTAGTGCTCATAACCATTTGCTGTATTATATTTATAAAGTCTGAACCGTTGAGCTTGTCTGACGAAAAAATTGCGCTTAACCCTAAAAGAACGATTTTGTATCTGGCTTTGTTTGCGTTATCGATCCTGATAGTTTTTCGAGGCATTCCTTACTGGATCGGATTGATCGTTATCCCGATAGTGCTTATTTTTGCTGATAGAAAAGCGTTGAAAATGGTTGATTACGGCTTGTTATTTACATTTGTATTCTTCTTTATTTTTGCAGGCAATATGGCGCGAATTGATGTGGTCAGAGATCTGTTTTCTACTCTTTTAGAAAAAAATACTTTGCTGTTCAGTGTGGTTTCATGTCAGTGTATCAGCAATGTGCCGTCGGCAATACTTTTATCTCAGTTCACGGATAACTATGCAGATCTGCTTGTGGGCGTAAACATAGGTGGAGTAGGTACACTTATTGCTTCTTTGGCAAGCTTGATCACATTCCGTGAATATGTAAAGCACAATCCCGGAAAAACCGGCTATTATATCGGGACTTTCTCTTTGTTTAATTTTGCATTCCTGATCATACTTACCGGCTTTATGTTTTTGCTGAAATTATTTTAATCTGTAATTTTCTAAAATAGGAGCAATGCACGTTTTGCGAAAAGGATCTATGTAAATATAAACATTGCAACTCAGATTTTAAGTGTAATTTTATGCTTGTGTATGAAGGAGATCAATATGGCTGACAGAGATGTATTTATTAGCTATAAAGCAGAAGAAATCGAGGAGGCAATTTGGGTCAAGTCCGTGCTTGAAGGTAATGGCATTTCATGTTGGATGGCACCTGATTGCATACCGGGAGGCTCCAACTATGCAATCGAGATTCCAAAGGCAATCAGAAATGCAAAGTTTTTTGTGCTTATTCTATCTTCTAAAGCACAATCATCACAATGGGTTGCGCGAGAAGTCGATATTGCAGTTAATGAAGGAAAAACCGTATTGCCTTTTATGCTGGAAAACTGTGCGTTAAAAGATGATTTCAATTTTTATCTTACAAATGTTCAGCGATATGCTGCTTATGAGAATAAGTCTGCTGCTGCCGAAAAAATGCTTAAGGAAATAAAAGCAGTATTGGGAAGAGGAACTCATGAGCAAGTTGAAGACAGCGTTAAAACCGTAATGGGCGATGATGTTGCTACATCTGTTCCGACTGAAAATCGAACTGGAGTCAACAACAGGACTATAAACTCGGCTAAAACCGACACTAATGCATCTGAAACAGGGAATAAACAGCCAGCAAAAAGCAAATCTAAAGTAGGTATAATTTCCGCCATTGCAATTGCTGCTGTGGCAATTATTGTATTGATTATTTTTATGATTATTCCTAAAGGTGGAGATGCTGAAGCACCGAAGGATGATAGCATATCAAATGCAGGCACTCAGGCACCCGACAGCGATACTACCGAAGATGTCAAGAACATCGTAATGTCTGATGACTTATTTGACTTTACATTTGAACTGGAAGGTGTGTTATATCAGCTTCCTTGCAAATATGAAGCATTAACACAAAATGGCTGGACTATCTCAAGTACAGGATATAATAGCGATACGAAGCTTGCCGGCAACAGCTATGACTCCTTCTATATGTCCAAGGATGGACGGAAAATTACGGTCTATTCCTACAATAGTGGTGGAAATGCGAAATCCATCAAAGAGTGCATGACCGGTGGTATTGAGTGCGAGGCGTATAATGATGTTGATTTTATTATCGCTAAGGGGATTACCGTCAAATCAAGTGTAGAGGAAATCCAAACAGCGTTCGGAGTTCCCGGATATAGTAACAGTGGTAGTGATTATGAATCTATGACATACTATGCACAAAAAGATTCCTCATATAACTCGATAAAGTTTTATTGTACTAATGATGGCAAGTATTCGTCTATATCAATGAAGAATTTTATTGAGACAGAAAATGATAAGACAACAACAAATACGGAAAAGCCTGATTACCTCAATGAGTATAAAGATCCAACTGATATGGGTAATGATCTTAAATCTGCTGTTGTCAAAATTGAAGGAGATTTGTATCAGCTTCCTGCCCCTGTAAGTGCGTTCATTGATAATGGTTGGAAGATTGCACAGCAGTCTGGTGATGTTGTTGCAGGAGGAACCGACTCTATTCGTGTGGAAAAGGATGATAAGAAACTTGATCTATATATTGTGAATTATTCCGAGTATCAGACAACAGTTGAAAATTGTGCTGTGTACAAGGTATACGTGGACAATCGTGGAGGTACAAGTGTTTCTATTGGCTCCGAATCCAAGTCTATTACGATTGGCACTGAGAAGGCAGATGTTGACGCATTAGTTTCCGATGAGTTTAATTATTACGAGGGAACCTATAATCATTCGTATAGTTACTCTGAGTATAAGGAACGCGATTTTAATCTGTCTATCAATGTTGATAAGGAAACAGGAAAAGTATCTACCATTAGTGTTTCCTGTAAAACCTGGGAGTACTAATTGTGAAATGGCAACGGTGAATAGCACAGAGCTTTGCCCTGTGCTATGGGATTGCCGAAAAAGCCTATATAAACAGCAAACTGCACAAGCGATATGGGATTTTTGATAGCGGCAGTTTTTGATTTGATTTTACTTTTTTTCTTTGTCAGATGCTATAAGAAAATCAATAAAAGCAAGTAAGTAGCGGAATAAGTATATTGAGACGCAAACAGTCAGTATAGAATGTGTCACTTTCCGTTCTATGCAGAATGACACTTATCTTGACAGTAACAGCGAAATAATCGAAAAGAAGATAGATGTATTCAATAAAAGGTTTACAGCTCAATATGATGAAATTATTGACTATATTGAAATCGATTAATGCATTGCTGCAGAAAGGAGACTATAGAAATGAATGACATTAAGAACAGTTTGCTTCTTGGAAAAATAATCGACTATGCGGAAACATTTGGCAACGAAAGCAGAGCGACATTAACAGCCGGACGTTATCTGGTGTCTGTTATTTCGGTAGCATCAGGCATCACTTCAATTGAGATCGGCGAAGAGGATGCGAGAAAACTTTTTTATATTTTGAATAAAATGCTTTCATCTGACGGTTTGAAATTAAAGCAGGCATTATCGGTGCATATAAATAAAAGCAAAGCATTTTACAATGAAAAACTTTATTTTCAACAATGTTTATCTAAGGCCAGGGAAACAGCAAGGTCAAGGGGGCTGGAAGAGCTTTCTCCGGATATCTTGCTTGAATGCATATTAAGTGAGGCGAATGATTTTACAAAAAATCATATATCCGAGAGCGAAAAGGTCGAAATGTCGGATGAAGGCGATGAATCTGAGCTGATGGATAAATTGGACAAAACGTCAGATGAGATGATTGCAGACGGAGCGGAAGACGGCAGTGCAGAGTCTGATAGCTCTGATCAACCTGCGGAGAACCCACGGTTTGTTATTGAAAAACTCACTAAAAAAGTGCGTACTATCCGTGACCGGCTAAGTGAGGTCGTTTTTGGCCAGGAAAATGCAATAAGTGTATTTACCTCAGGATATTTTCAGTCAGAGCTGATTTCCGCAACGGATAAGAAAAGAACACGTCCGGCAGGTACCTTTTTGTTTGCAGGACCTCCCGGTGTTGGTAAAACTTTTCTTGTGAAAAGCATTGTGAATATGCTTGGGATGCAGGATGAGTTTAAGCCTTTTGATATGAGCGAGTATGCCGATCACCAGGCATATATGGAACTTATCGGATTCGGCGATAATTATAAAAAACCGAAAGAGGGTCTTTTGACTGGCTTCGTAAAACAGAATCCGAAGTGTGTTCTTCTGTTTGATGAGATCGAAAAAGCAAATATAACTACTATTCATCTGTTTTTGCAGATCCTTGATGAAGGTTTTTTGACCGACAACAAAACGCAGGAACGCGTGTCGTTTAAGAATGCGTTGATATTCTTTACAACAAATGCGGGAAAAGAATTGTACAATGCACCGGATGCTTACGACTTTTCCGGAACACCCAGAAAGGTTATTTTGAAGGCTTTGCAGAAAGATGTCAATCCTTTCACTAATCAGCCGTATTTTCCGGCAGCGATCTGCTCAAGATTTGCATCGGGAAATGTTGTGATGTTTAATCATATGTCTGCTAGCAGTCTGTGCAGAATTGCTGAGACTGAGATAAGAAAACAGGCAGCTAACTTTGAAAATGAATATGGGATCAAAGCGAGCATAGACCGTGATGTATTTACAGCGCTGTTGTTTGCGGAAGGTGGTACTGTCGATGCCAGGTCATTATGCGGACGCGCTGAGAGATTTTTTGACGACGAAATATTTGAGCTGTTCCGCTTTTTGGCGTCTGAAGAACATAGCGGTGATATTTCTTCACTGGAGTCGATAAATTTTAATATAGAGTTACCTGAGGATAAAGAGATTGCTTCTTTGTTCAGAAACAGCGAAAAGCATAACGTCCTGTTGTTCTCAGCAAAAGATGTCTTTGAACAGTGCGAGCGCTGTTGCCTGAATGCAAATATGTTCGGCGCCGATGATATTGAAGCTGTAAAGCAAATATTGAGCGTCAAAAATGTGGGATTTGCAGTTGTAGATCTGCTGCTTGGAGCAAAAGAGGAAAAAAGATTTATCAATATAGAGGATGTTGAATCTTCTGCGCGCGATGTATTCTGGTATATCCGCGAAAGATATTCCGATCTTCCTATCTACATTCTTCAGCATGGTGATAAGACCCTGAGCAAAGAGGAACAAAAGTCCTACTTGCGCGAAGGCGTCAGAGGATTTATCACGCTGGATGATGATAGCAATAGTTTTGCAGGGGACGTAGACCGGATATGTGAGGAACTGTATCAGCAGTCAAGTATGAGAAGACTCGCAAGCTCTAACAGTCTTGTCAGCTTTGAATCCGGACAGCGTATCAGTGATGACGGAAAGACAGCAGAGGTCATTCTCTTTGATTTTGAACTGTCCACAGCTGTAGAGGCTGAAGATACTCAAAATATTATGAGCAATGTTTCAAAGCCGAATGTGAAATTTGACGGTATTATCGGTGCTGAGAATGCAAAGAATGAGCTGCAGTTCTTCATTGAGTATCTGAAGGAACCGAAAAAGTTTGTCGAAAGCGGACTGAAAACTCCACGCGGCGTATTGCTTTACGGCCCTCCCGGAACAGGTAAGACATTGCTTGCCAAAGCTGTAGCTTCTGAGGCGGGTGTGACATTTATTTCTGCTGAGGGAAATCAGTTTATAAAGAAGTACGTAGGAGAGGGGAAAGACGCACTTCACGATCTGTTTTCTGTTGCACGCAAATATGCTCCTGCTATACTTTTTATTGACGAATTTGAAGCGATTGCAAAGGATCGGAAAGGCGGAGATCATGCTGCCGCAAACGGCGAGGACGTACTGACTGCTCTTCTTACAGAAATGGACGGCTTCAATACCGACATTACAAGACCGGTCTTTGTGCTTGCTGCAACTAATTTTGATGTTGATCCCGGCAGCGGCAAGTCGCTGGATCAGGCTGTTCTGAGAAGATTTGACAGTAAGATATGTGTTGATCTTCCCAACAAGGAGGAAAGGATCCGCTTTATCAATATGAAGAGGTCCGGCAGTAAGGCGTTTGAGATCAGCAATGAGGAAGTTGAAAACATTGCTTTAAGGTCGACCGGTATGAGCCTTGCTGATCTTGACTCAATACTGGAGCTTTCTCTCAGAACTGCAATTAGAAAAAACGATAAGAAAGTTACCGATCAGGTCTTTGACGAAGCATTTGAAACCTTTATCGGCGGCGAGGAGAAGGTTTGGGATGCATCACAGCTCAAACGCATCGCCCGTCACGAGGCAGGTCATACATTCTTATGCTGGCATAGCGGTGAAAATCCCTCATACGTTACTATTGTTGCGAGAGGTGCCCACGGCGGATATATGCAGCATGACGGCAACGAGGGTAAGGCGATCTATACTAAAGATGAGCTTCTTTCGAAAATTCGGACTTCTTTAGGCGGACGTGCAGCTGAAATCGTTTATTACGGTGAAAAAGACGGCGTGTCTACCGGAGCAAGAGAAGATCTTGCATTTGCTACAAGATTAGCAAGACAGATTATTTGCACATACGGTATGGATGAAAAGTTCGGCCTTGCTGTAATTGATAATCAGTCGGTAAAAAGCGGCGAGCTTTCAACGGAAGTGCGTGAGGCGGTCAATAAAATTCTTGATGATGAAATGAAAAACGCTATTAGGATCATCGAAGAAAACAGGGCGTTAATTGACTTACTTGTTGAGCGGCTTCTTTCCGACAACCATCTTACCGGTGACGAGATCAATAGCGTTTTTGAGAACGGTAAAAAGAGCATTACAGATAAATAGGGAAAAGAGCAATACAGGCTGTAGATATGGAGATGAGCAATTTTCCTCCGTGTTTACAGCCCTGATTATACTGATTTTACATATTTGAGAAGTGCTGAGCCAATATGGAAAAATTGGAATCGCATTGCTTTGCCTGTATGAAGCAGATGCCGTGAATTTTGAATTTACTGAAAAATATGATCTGACTTAGAATATCCGTGTCGTATTGACAGGGATATTTTTTTGCAGTATAATATTATTTGATTTCTAATTATTATAAATCTAATTATTATTCTGAGGTTGAATTTATGGATCAAACACTCCATTATCTGCTTATGGCAGATCATTTGCTTTTTCAGAAGGCACTTCTGACAGATATTAAAGATACCGGCTTGACCTCAGGTCAGCCCAAGGTTCTTGATTATCTGTTGTCTCACGACGGTGCAGTTCAAAAAGAAATTGCAGAGGCTTGTCATATTGAGCCTGCAACAATAACATCGGTTCTGGCGGGAATGGAAGCGTGCGGCTTGATTGAACGCAAAAATATGAATGGCAATCGCCGCAGCCTGTACGTATATCTTACCGATAAGGGAAGATGTCATGCGGAGCAGGTGAGATCAAAATTTGAGATGATTGAGGCAAAGGCTCTTTCTGGGCTCAGTAAAGATGAAAGCGAACAGCTTATATCTCTTTTGACAAGACTGAATGAGAATGTAAGCGGAAAAGGAGATATAAGAGATGAGTAAAAGTGAGCTTGCAAAACGGTATATATTATTTATTATAAGTCTGTTTTTTTCGGCATTGGGCGTTGCATTTACAAAATGCGCGGAGCTTGGAGTATCGCCTATTTCTTCGGTGGCAAATGTAATGAGCTGCAAGTTTTCCGCTTTGACTCTCGGAACATGGCTGATCAAATGGAACTGTTGTCTTATCGCCGGACAGATAATTCTGCTTCGCAGAAAGTTTCAGCCTGTGCAGCTGCTGCAAATTCCGCTGTCGCTTCTGTTTGGACTGTTTACCGATCTCGGAATGAAGATAGTTTTACATATTCCAGTGCATACATATCCCGCTCGTCTCGCTATGGTGATCATCGGAATTGTAATTCTTGCATTTGGCATAGCTCTTTCTGTTATTGCTAATGTTGTTATGAATTCAGGAGAAGCTTTTGTAAAAGCGATCTCCGATACATTCAGAAAGAATTTCGGCAATATTAAGATCGGCTTTGACGTTATGTGCGTGGTAATAGCGGTCGTCCTGTCACTCATTTTCTTTGATCTTAAAATTGTAGGAACAAGAGAGGGAACGGTTATTTCGGCGCTCCTTACAGGTGCAGTAGTCAAGCTTTGGTGCCGTTTGCTGAAAGACCCGGTCAATTCCGTTTTAGTTCACCGTTCAGAACAGAGGTGTAAGAGAATATGAGCCGAAATTTAAGCGCTGACGCAGACAGTCAGTACATCAAAATGACTGAGACGCCTGTGGCGAGGCTGATAATATCGCTTGGAATACCGACGACCGTGAGTATGCTTATCACCAATATATATAATATGGCGGACTCATATTTTGTCAGCCGACTGTCACTGAGTGCAGGCGGTGCCACAAGCATTGTTTTCGGTGTAATGTCTATTCTTCAGGCATTTGGATTTATGTTCGGTCACGGTTCGGGAAGTCACATCAGCCGAATGCTTGGAGCAAAGCAGGTAAACAAGGCAAGCCAATATGCATCTACGGGCTTTTTCTGGGCATTGCTTACGGGATTTTTCATTATGCTGGGCGGACTTGTTTTTATAGAGCCGCTGATGCGTCTGCTGGGTAGCACTGACACTATATTGCCATATGCGGTAAAATACTGTACCTTTATCCTTCTTTCCGCGCCTGCAATGACAGGCAGCTGCGTGCTTAATAACATACTGCGGTACGAGGGCAAGGCTGCCCTTGCAATGATAGGTCTTACAACAGGCGGTATTCTGAATATGGCGCTTGACCCTTTGTTTATTTTTGTTCTTGGCATGGATATCAGCGGAGCAGGATTGGCGACTGCGCTGTCGCAGTATATTTCATTCGGAATTCTTCTGTCCATGTTTCTTACGGGAAAAACACAGAGCAGAATATCGTTTCGCTTTGTTGAAAAAGGGTTCAGGACAGTCGGCGGCATTATTGTTACAGGTCTGCCCAGCCTGGCAAGACAGGGACTTAACAGCGTGTCTACTATGGTCTTGAATTCGCAGGCGAAGCTGTTCGGCGACGCTGCCATTGCTGCAATGGGTTATGTAGGCAGAACGACAAGTCTTATATTCAGCGTCGGATTGGGAATAGGTCAGGGCTTTCAGCCTGTGTCCGGCTTTAATTACGGTGCTAAAAAATATTCAAGAGTCAAAAAGGGAACACTGTTTACTCTTTTGTTCGGAGCTTTGTTTATAGGTGTCATTTCAGCAGGCTGCTTCGCCTTTGCTCCTCAGATAATTTCCCTTTTCAGGAAAGAAGCAGAGGTTTTGCTTATCGGCAGTGAGGCTTTAAGAATACAGTGCGTATTTCTGCTGTTCTTACCTGTGTCAGTAGTAGTTACAATGCTGTTCCAAAGCATAGGTAAAAGCCTGCCCGCACTGGTACTGTCGTGCTTGCAAAGCGGACTTATATTTATACCTCTTTGCATTATACTGCCGAGATTTTTCGGCATCACAGGTATTGAGGTAGCACAGCCCATAGCGTATTTTGCAGCTGCTGTTGCAGCTCTGCCGTGTATGATCGTGTTTTTGAAAAACTTGCCCGAGGATGAATGATCGATGACGCAAAAAAAGAGCTTGAAGGAAAAACCGAAAGGTTTTTCCTTCAAGCTCAGACTGTCGAAAAACTAAATGGCAGCAGCAAGTGACTAAAAGTTTTGGTCAAGCTTTTGGGGAGCTTGCGTGATTTTCCGACTTCCTGTCATCGACAGGAAGTCGATCAGAGCCTTAAATCGACCTCCGCGGAGGTCGAAATCAGCAATTCCACGACGCGTAAGATGCGGCCTTCTTGGAGTCCAGAGGGCTACCTCTGGGCAGCACCCGCAGGCGCCGAAATCCCCTTTTGTGCATTTTGCTATTTCTATGGACTTTTTCGACACACTCAGGTGCAGCCTTGAAGCAGGCTGCACTTTTCTTTATTTGATGACAGAGAAAAGACCGCCGCAGGTTTATCTGCAGCGGTCTTAGTACTGTTTAATGTTTATTTCAGAATAACATACGTTGTAGGGAGAACACCGTCTCCATTGTACGGAAGCAAGTATTTTCGGTCATACAAGATCGCAACCGGCGCAGATATTGCATCATCAAACAGACGAAGATACGCCATATCCTTTGCAGACTTTTTCAACTGCACCGGAATATGATCTTTCAATATTTTTGTTACCGTGTTCATCAGTGCTTCGGCTTCATCGGCGATTTTTGTCGCGGTATCTGAAAAGATTTCTTTTAGCTTCTGATGCTGCTCTTTTGTGAGAACGGGTGTGTTCACAAAAAGTCCGTCTTCATTTGATACAATGTATCCTTCGCGTACCATGTCAGCAGCAATAGCTTTATCATTTTCGCTGAAGTGCTCTGTGTTGCGCTTGGCTATATCCAAAAATACGTTGGTGATATTCTGTTGATTGAAGAAATAATGATGAACCATTTCACCGTTGATCGGGAAATCCATAAACTGGACGTAGTCTCCTGCGTTATTTACCACATTGGATATACCAAAGTCAAACGACGATAGCCAAGAGTTTTGTCCTCCGCTTTCACAACCCCAAATAAAGCATTCTGTTCCATACTTGTCTTTAGGATATACTAACTGAATTTTGCTTTGAAAGATATCAATGACAGCATTATACAGAATAAAGCTCACCATCTGCCACGCAAACAAATTGTTTCTCATATCGGCGCCGATAAAACCGATATTGCGAACTTCTGCTTCGTGTTCGGCGATCGAATCTGTCAGAATATCCGCAATTTTTTCTCTCAGCTCGGCTGTCTTGATATTGACCTCATTACCGAGATCTTTTGTGAAGATCACAATATTTGTATAATAACGGTTGCCGTCTTTTTTCAGCAGTTCATACTCGCAAAGTTCGGTAAGCTTGTCTTCCATATACGGAAGAGATACTCCGATCTCCAAGCTGATCTGTTCTGCCGTCAGTTTATCGTTATAGCAGGCAAACAGTATGTTCTGAGATATTTTGCTGTCACATAAATGATAATAGCGATTTGCTTCATTGCCCCAAAATTGGAGGGTCAGCTCTTTAGGATTATAACTCTGTTGTCCGTAATTTCGTTCCATATTCATACCTTCTTTCAGTATTTGTCTTGATTTGAAAAGCAGATACTTGACCATGCTTTCGCTGATAGAGAGGTGATCGGATATTTCCGAACAGGATCTATTTTCAACATAATACAGAACAACAGCCCTGCGGTACTTTTCGGTAAGTAAAGTTAATTCACGGCGTAACAGATATAACTCGGAATTATCTTCATCGGGGAGATCTGTTTCGTCCAATATATTATCCGTGATCTCGCATTCTTTGACTTTGGATTTGTTCCGGCACCATTGCTTATATACGTTGCCTGCAACTGCCCACATAAAGCCGTAAAATGCAGCTTGATTTCGGATATTACCGGCAGATCTATATATCTCCACAATAATATCCTGCGCCAGATCTTCGGCTTCAAAATGGTTTGATGTCCGTGCAGTGCAGTAAGATAAAAGGGACTTTGCTATCTCTTCAATCTTTGCATCCAGTTCTTGCTTATCCAATTTCATACCTCATTTTCTTGATTTATCACCGGTGATTTCACTTATATAGTGGAACGAAACTGTCTTCGGTTAAACTTTAAGTAAATAATTTTTCAAATTTGATACTATTAGTTTTTGAGATGTTTCAGTCGTTGCACGGAATCAGCTTTATGCCTCCAACGTCTGTCAGCGGAGTGCGGCAGAGTGGAACTACATCAAAGCCTTGAGAGAGGCAAAAATCAGCGAGCTGAGTACCGGAGGCGCACGTGTACGGATCGCCTACGGTGAATACCGTTCTGTCGGATACGCCTGTACAGCCGCCGATAAAGCCTGTGCTGTATCCCCGCAGTGCTATGTCGCCGCCCGGTACTGTGAACACGTCAAGCTCTGCCGCAGCTGAGGCTTTTCTTATTGAGGGGTCGGCTGTGACGATATATTTGTCTATTGCTACTGCGCAGCAGGCGGCATAACCCTGCTTTGTATCGATGCTGCAAATGTCTCTCAGGGGAGGTACGAGGGCTTTTTTATTGCCTATCACTGCGTCTGCTGCAGGGACATAAAGGGCATTATAGCCGCAGTCAAAAGGATATTTTCCGTTCCGCTCTCCGCTGTCTGTTTTAGGTGAAAGACCGCAGAGACTGCAGATGTGAGCGAGCAGGGCAGAGTTCTTTTCTGCATAGCTTTGATGGCAGTAAAGCTTTGACTTATATACAAACAGTATAGTATCGGGATGAGTTGCTACGGGAGAGTCTATAAACCCGTCAGGCGGCAAAACGAACACGTCGGCTATATCATCGCACCGACGCAGTGCATCAAGCGCCTCAGCAGGGCAGTCTTCTCCTGCAAGTGCTACATATTTCATTGTATTTATGCTCCTTTGAGTAACACAAAAACTCCCGCCGAAGCGGGAGCTATGCTGCATATAAATCAGTTTAATGATTATGCACGCTCGACCTTGCCTGAGCGCAGGCAACGGGAACAAACGTGAACAGTGGTATGAGAACCGTTCACTACTGCCTTTACCTTTCTGATATTAGGCTTCCAGCATCTGTTGGTCTTGCGGTTTGAGTGAGAAACATTGTGACCGAACACAACGCCTTTTCCGCAGATATCGCACTTAGCCATTCTTAGCACCTCCGTTTATAGTGGTTAATTATTAACAAAAATTCAGCAAGTAGTATTTTAGCATAAAACTTTAGAAAAAGCAATACTTTTTCAGAAATTTTTGCTTTTTATGCGTCTGAATATCTTATCAGCCCCAATATGTAGTGCATTTTCGCGCTGTTCTTGCAATTTTGACGTGTGTATGGTAAAATGTGTCATGTATTAGGATCAGGAGAGAAATAATGTTTGACGTTATAGTAGTAGGGGCGGGGCCTGCGGGAAGTGCTGCGGCAAAAACGCTTGCAGATCAGGGATATAGAGTACTGATAATAGAAAAGTTCAGAATGCCGCGCTATAAATCCTGTTCAGGGCAGCTTATCAGAAAAAGCGTAGACCTTATAAATAAGGTTTTCGGAGATGATGTGCCATACGATGTTATGTGCACCCCGACCGATACTTGCGGTATGATACTTGTCGATGCTTTTGAGCATGAATATCGATTTGAACAGCGCGGGCTTAATGTTTGGCGTGATTCCTTTGACTATTGGCTTGCCTGCAAAGCGTCTGATGCAGGTGCCGAAATACGTGAGGCGGCTTCTGCTGTTTTTGCAAAGCAGGACAGCGACGGCGTAACACTTACTGTGCGTGGAGCCGATGGTACATATGATGTGCGTGCATCATATGTAATCGATTGTGAAGGCGTTGTAGGTTCGCTGAAAAAAAAGCTTTTGGGATGCGATGCTCCGTATATAACAACATATCAGACATATAATATGGGACACATCGGACTTGATGCTCGCTTTTTCTACGCATATCTTCAGCCTGAATTGTCAGAATATGATGCTTGGTTTAACGTTAAGGACGACAAGCTTATACTGGGCGTATCAGTTAAAAATCGTGGTATGATAAGTCATTATTATTCTGAATTCGTTTCGTATTTGAAGCGTTATTACGAATTGCAAATTGATAAGCAGTTGAAAGAAGATAAGTGGCTTATGCCTCAGATAATGCCCGGGTGCAAAATCGATCACAGTGTCGGCAGGGTGTTTTTTGCCGGTGAAGCTGCGGGGTTTCTTAATCCAATGGGAGAAGGAATTTCTGCGGCGATAGAAAGCGGATGGCTGTGTGCTAAAGCAGTTGCTGAGAACTTCGGCTGTCCCGATGCGGTACAGCAAAACTATATTGAGAATACAGAAGCTCTGCGCAGCTATATGAAACGCCAGTGGAGCTTTATCGGCGGTATGTCAGAGACATTTAAGAATATGAGGTTATAGCGTGAATATCACATTTAGCTGAGCACTAAATCGCAAAGCGATCAAGTGAGGTAAAATGGAGATAAAAATGATTTATAAAATAATAGCATTTATAATACTGGCGCTTTTTTACGGATGCTATTTCGTAAAAATGCTTTCACAGCGTAAAAAGGGAATTAAAACCGACCAGATAGGTAAGGGAAAGGTTGGTTTTGAGAAGTTTGTTGAGATAACGATGAAAGTTTCAGCTGTTCTTGTCTTTGCCGCAGATCTGATTAGTATTATTATCGGAATAAGCCGCGGCCCTGCCTTACTTCGAATTACAGGCGCGGCGGTGAGTGCAATTGGGACAGCCGTATTTATTACCTCAGTTTTGACTATGCGGGACAGCTGGCGAGCAGGCGTGTCTGAAACTGACAAAACAGAGCTTATAACAAGCGGCATCTATCAGATCAGCCGCAATCCCGCTTTTTTAGGGTTTGACCTTCTATATATCGGTATTTTGCTGATGTTTTTTAATCTTATCCTTTGCGTTGCATCCGTATTCGCCATAGTTATGCTTCATTTGCAGATCGTTAATGTAGAGGAAGACTTTTTGATATCGGCATTCGGTGATGAGTATATAGAGTATAAGAAAAAGGTGTGCCGGTATTTAGGACGAAAAAAGGTGCGTAGGTAAATATGCACCTGATAGGCTTATTCCGGGAAAAAACTACGGATAAGGAAAAGGATCTAACGCAGGGTAATGTTGCAAAAACAATGCTGTTGTTTGCCTGTCCTAAGGAACGAGAGTTCTGCTTGCATATCTGTTTGCACCGATCTGGTTTATCGGTGTCTTTGGCATTTGGTGGTCTATCCAGATAGCATGGCTGTTTTTGACATTACAGGTTTTCTTTACATAAAACCTATAATATCAAAAGCCTCTGCGAAGCAGGCAGCGGAAAAATAAAATCAGAGAGGCGATGCATTCCTGCACCGTCTCTCCTTAACACAACTGTTATGGTATTCGTAAAGTATATAGCAATTAAAGAAAACTTTTTCAAATCTACCGATACATAATAGAGAAAGAACCATCTGCACCGACACTAATTCCTAAAGAGGACGATATGCTGATATTATACCAAACATTATCAAAGAGACCTACATCAACGAAGAGATAATACTCATCACCGTCAAAATCAAGCTCAACAGCGAAAGATTTGATTTCGTCACAGTTCAAATAACTATATTTTGTTGTAGTAGTGTTTTTGTATGTTAGTAAATCTAAATCGTTAAAAAATTCTGGAGTTAAAACTCTTCTGATTTTTGCAGATGAAATTTTTTCATCAAAATAAGGATCACTAATTTTGTTGACAAATAATTCGATGTCATTAGCGTTGCTTCTTGTAAACGTTTCGATAGCGCTAAAATTATCATCTTTCAAAATCAAATAATAGTATGTCTGCTTAAAACTTTTTACTAACTCAGATATACGTGAATAATAATTTATTTGCATTTTGAAATCGCTGTTGTTTTCGAAAGGACATTCTGTATTGTAATAATCGTAGTATTTTCTTGAGTTTATAAACTCTTTTAAGTCGTAGTTTTCAATAAATGTCTCAATGGCAAATGTTGATAGCATTGAATCTATATCAGATTGACAAAAGGATTTAACATAGGACAGAGCTGCTTCATCCGCACTTTCATATCCTTTGACTTCAAAACTAACTATCTTATTGTTTGTTTCAACTTTACAAGCTGACAATGTTAGTATCCAAATTATCAGAAGCATTAATGCGGTTAATCTTGCAAGTATTTTTTTCATTTCTTTTCTCCTTAAAATTACTAACATTATTTTAGCGGATTATCCGCTAAAAGTCAATAGCAAATGTACCACTAATTTATAATATGCGTATATACTAATATTGGTGGTGACTGGATGCTTTATAAAAGGATACGAGATTTGCGAGAGGATAGAGATTTGTCGCAAAGAGAAATGGGCGAAATTCTTTTATGTAGTCAGCGAGTATATAGCGATTATGAAAGAGGGGAATTGGATATACCTACAGAGATACTTATTAAATTAGCAGATTTTCACAATGTATCAGTTGACTATATCTTGAACCGAACTGACAAAAAGAACTATTAGTCCTTTATTAACCTGTCGAAATGTTAACAAGTATACCAACTATAGTGAGAATTGGAATAGATTATCAATTTCCAAGTACACCCAAAAAAGCCTTTCTTAAAAATAGAAAGGCTTTTTTATTTAGACGAACAAAAGCTGAATATCTCATATTCATATTTTGTGTCAGAGCATAGAAAACATCTTGAAAACAGTAGGAAAACGCGTGTCGGAGAACTCCCGAAAACATTGGATCATAGAAATTTTGTGACTATTCGAACCGAAAGCGTAACATGAAAAACTCCCGAAACATATAGCTTCGGGAGTTCTGTGGTGCCGGAAGCGGGGGTCGAACCCGCACGGTATCGCTACCACTGGATTTTGAG
>CAZBAR010000035.1:0-21701 GCA_964490165.1 uncultured Lachnospiraceae bacterium
TTCTAAACTAATTTAATATTTCTTTTTGTCTAAACTTTGGGGGGCACTTCAGTTTTTAGGGAACTTTTTTCAAAAAGTTCCCTAAATGTGCGGGCAAAGCCCCGATTTAATTATTCTTCTGTTTTCTTCCGTCTTTTTCTCTTTTTTGCATTTGCGGCGGCTTCTGCTGCCGCTTTTTTTGCAGCGTAGCGCTCGTACATATCTGGGCGGCGCTCTTTTGTTATCTTTTCTGCCTCGCTGAGCCGCCACGCCTCAATATTTGCATGATGTCCGCTGAGCAGAACCGGCGGCACTTCTCTGCCCATAAAATTTACGGGGCGTGTGTACTGCGGATATTCCAGCAGGTCGCCCTCAAAGCTTTCTATTTCGTGGCACTCCGCCTCGGACAGCACGCCCGGACAAAGTCTGCCTACGCAGTCGCACAGAACGCAGGCGGGTATCTCTCCGCCGGTAAGCACAAAATCGCCTATGGATATCTCCTCATCGACGATCTCATCGATTATACGCTGGTCGACGCCCTCGTAATGGCCGCATAGGATCACAAGGCGATCCTCCTCTGCCAGACGGCGCGCAATACCCTCATTAAGCGTTGCGCCGCGCGGAGACATATATATTACGCGCACCCGCTCTCCCGCTTTCACATCATCGGTCACTGCCTTGTAGCAGTTGTATATAGGGGGCGCTGCCATAAGCATTCCCATACCGCCGCCGCAGGGGGTATCGTCCACGCGGTGTCTGCGGTCCTCGGAATAGTCCCGTATATTGTGCACGTTTATGCTCAGACTGCCGGCGGCTCTCGCTCTGCCGATAATGCTTTCGGACAGCACCGTGTTTACCATATCGGGAAAAAGCGTCATTATATCAAATCTCATATCGGCTCTGCCATTCCCTCAATAAGCTTTACGTATACACCCTCGGGGCGCGCGTCCCCAAGAGATACATCCTTTATAAATTCGGGCACTGCGGGTATCATAAAGTCGCCGTTCTCTGATGCAACAACGTATATCTGCTGCGCGCCCGGCTGTATTACGTCCTTCAGCGTGCCGTAAGGAGTTCCGTCCTCATCATCCAAAACGGGAAGACCGAGAATGTCGGCGATAAACACCTTGCCTCGTCCAAGCTTAAAGTCTTCTCTGGCAGCATACAGAACAGTTCCGCGCATAGCGGCGGCAGCCTCCACGGTATCAACTCCCTCAAGACTTGCAAGCACCATATTTTTTTGCACCGACGAATGAAGCACTTTATATTCCACATACTCTCCGTTTTTCAAAACGAACACTCTTTTAAGCGACGCAAGGGTCTGAGGCGAGTCGCATCGGTTTTCAAGGCGAACATTGCCGCGTATGCCGTGAGTTGAGCACACCGCAGCGCATTCAAGATATTTTGCAAGCTCTTTCATTATTGAAGTTTTTCCTTTCCCTCATTCTTCAGGTCTATCCTTACACAGCGTTGATCCGTAACTATGTAATGTCCCGCAAAACCAAAGCCGTCACGCTCTGCCGCCGACTCCATATCCCCTGTTAAAAAATAGTCCTCTACCGACGGCTCTTCAACATTGTTTTTATGATTGTGACTTATTATAACTGACGAAGCGTTATGCGTCCGGACAAGATCGCACACCTCTTTTACAACATCCTCGCTTCGTATAAGGGGACCGCGTGCAAGATCGACACAGCATATAACGTTTCCGCGGCGGTTCAGCATAACTGCAACGGCACATTTCTCACGCCTTGCCGCAAGCTTCATATACAAATACATTCGCTTTGCAAATTCGTCATCCAGCGGCATTTGTGCAATGCGGTCTGTCAGAAGGCGGAGCGTCGTATCAATAGAGGTTCTTACAAGCAGCGCGCTTTTCTCACCGATACCTTTTACGCTCTGCATAGCCTGACAGTCGGCGGAGATCAGATCACATCCGATATCGTTCTTCATATTTATCAAACCATGCGCCTTGTCATTAGTATTCTGCTGCGCTATGGAATTAAAAAGCAGCATTTCAAGAAGCTCATGCGTATGCAAGATCTCTGCTCCGCCCATTAAATACTTATTCCGCAGCCGCTGTCTGTGATTTGCGTGCAGTTTACCGCTCATTGCCTGTGCCCTCTCCTAATTTATATATTTCGGCATAGCCTGCTGATGCAAAAAGTTCATAGTCATCGCCCATAGCCGAAAGCATTTTCTTTGTGTGGTCGTCCGTCTCATACCGCTTGTCTATTACATAAAAATCCGTTTTCTCATACTCGCCGTAATATTCGGGGCATGAGTGCAGATCGTCTATATAATAAAGGTGAGGTATCATATATCCGTATGCCGTAACGGAGCTTCCCTCGGGTATGCTGTCCTCAATGACCTGTGCGGTCTCCCTGTATTCCCCGCCGTGAAGGCTGTAGCTGCTGACGGCAGAGCCTGCCTTTACGCACTGCGCGGAAACCGAGAAAACAATGCTTACCATAAGCATTGTGCACACCGTCGCCCGACGGCGGCGCGGCTCGCACTCGCCGAGAAACATAAGCGCCAGCGCTATCATCAATGCCGCAGTGCCGTAGGTATACTGATAGTCTATATTAGACTGATACATCCAGGAGGGCATAAGGTTTATGACAAGCAGGGGCAAAAGCAGCACCATCTCGCTGCTTTTTTTTCTGAGAAACGGAGTAAACAGCAAAGGAACAGCAGTCCACAGCACAAACTCCAGCTTCTGACCGCCGTAGGTTATTTCTCTGAAGGCTTCTGTATCGGCGCCGCTGAACACCTCGCGTATAAGATAACCTATATCCGTAAAGCAGGTCTTTGCAGCATCCGCAAGACCTCCTCTGCCGCTTGCCGAATAATTGGCAAAGCGACCGCTCATGATCTCGCCGCCGCTGAGCTGTATCATACCGCAGGCAAAAAAGAAATAGACAACGCTTAAAGCTCCGAGTATCGCCGCAAGTCCGCGGTTTCTGCCGCTTACGATCATCCAGAGCGCCACAGCCAGCACGTATATAAACGCATCCTCTTTAACGCTCAGCACAAGCAGGGCGAATACGATGATACCCGCTTTTTTATTTTCCAAGGCAAACGCCACCATATAAAGCAAAAGAACAGCAAGGAATTTGTTTTCGTGAAAATCGTAAAAGCATCCGTTTGACATTGTGGGAAAAACGGCGTACAACAGTGATGCAAAAACGCCGGTCGCCTCATCCATGCCCAAAGCGCGGCATATGCGGCGCACGGGGAAAACGCCAGCACCGACGACCGCAGCCTGCGCCATAAGCAGATACACAGGGCTTCTGAATATCATATATCCCGGCAAAAGCAGATAGAATACGGGCGAGAAATGAACCGCAAAATGGCTGAGATACCGGCTGCGCTCAATGGTTGTCATAGGTGCGCCCGTTTTTGCCATTTGTTCAAACATCTGACAAAATATACCGAAATCAAAAGCCCCGTGGCGAAAGCTTGCATATTTCATCACCGTGCAATATGAAACAAAGACAAAAAATGCAAGAAAAATTCCCACGGTACAAAGCAGGGCAGCACGGGATGAAAGCTTTATTTTTGAAATATCAGTGCCCTGAAAAATATATTTTGCTACAAGGATGATAACAAAAGCAAGTCCGACATTGAACCATATATTCTCAGGCTCCTGCACACACAGAACTGCGGCAAAAGTTACTGAAACGGCTGCAAAAAATATTTTCAGAAGCGCTGTTCCCTCCAAAATACACGAAAGGGAAAATAGAATGACCCACACCGCCAAAACACTGACGGCGAAAAAAGCGGCGGAGCTTTGCCTTACATAAGTAAGGTCGGTAAAGCTTCCGCCGCACGCAAATATAAGCGATACAAAAACGAAAGCGGCACAAACACAGGCCATATGGTCTGCACCGCTGAAATGGGAGGCGGCACAGAATGAGCGCAGGTTTGCAAAAAAACTGTTTTTCATATTATGCTATGCCTTTCCTTTAGTTTGTTCGGTTTGACTAAGGCAACTCAGGTAACCCCGCCGTTCTTATGCGCGTCTGCGGTTTACGGTACTGTAGGTCCTGCCGACAATAAACAGTGCCGCTATACATTTAATAATATCGGGAATAATATAGGGCACAACGCACATCATAAGTGCAGACGGAACGCTTATGGGGCTGGGATATACTATTACGAACCACGCCGTTCCGAAAACATACATCACGATTTCGCCTGCAAGCATTGACAGCCATGCAAGGGCGCGCTTTTTACGCAGCTTTTCGTACAGAAATCCAACTATCAGCGCCATGGGCAAAAAGCCGATTATATAGCCGCCCGTAGGTCCCATAAGAACTCCGTAGCCGCCGCGCATACCGGAAAATACGGGCAGTCCGACCGCTCCCAGCAGTATATACGCCGCAACGGATGCGCTGCCGCGACGCCAGCCAAGCAGTGCACACACCGCATTGACCGCAAAGGTCTGAAGTGTGAACGGCACCATTGAGCCCATGCCGGGCACGGTTATATATGAGCAAACTGTTATAATCGCAACGCCCAGTGCGGCTGCTGCCATAGAATATACGGCGCCGCCGCGGGCGTTCTTTTTAAGACTTTTTCCCTGATCCATTTCTGATCATTCCTTTCACGCCACGTGCAAAAATTCAAGGATATAATATCACCGCATACAGCGGATTGTCAAGCGGTTTTTGCACATTTCGGCAGAATGATATAAATTATTACAGAGTTATATTTATCAAACGGTAAGCTCTGCTGCCTCTACGGCGCTGTCACCGTTTGCAGCCAGCACCGCGTCAACACCTGCAAGGAATTCGTTGACCTGCTCGGCGCTTCTGCCTGTGTAGTTTTCGGGGCGCAGCTGTGCCTCGATCTCCTCCTTGGTAAGAGGGAATGCGTCATCTGCCTCGATACGTGCAATAAGGTCGGCACTGCGCCCGTGCTGCTTTACCTCAGCGGCACTTGCAATAGAGTGCTGACGGATACGCTCATGCAGCTCCTGTCTGTCGCCGCCGCGCTTTACAGCCTCCATCATAATATTTTCACTTGCCATATAGGGCAGGTTTGCCATTACTCTGGAATTTATGACCATGGGATTTACAACGATACCGTCGGAAACGTTGGCATAAATATTAAGAATAGCGTCAACTGCAAGAAATGCTTCCGCCATAGATATACGCTTGTTAGCGCTGTCGTCAAGGGTGCGCTCAAACCACTGTGTACCTGCGGTGATAGCAGGGTTGATGCTGTCGGCGATAACGTAGCGCGCAAGAGCTGCAATACGCTCGCTTCTCATAGGATTGCGCTTATAGGGCATTGCGGAGGAACCGATCTGATTTTTCTCAAAGGGCTCTTCCATTTCCATAAAGGACTGCGCAAGGCGCATATCTCCTGAGAATTTGTATGCAGACTGTGCAATTCCGGAAAGAACGGACATAACGCGGCTGTCGTGCTTTCTTGTGTAGGTCTGACCTGACACGGGAACGCAGCCGTCAAAGCCGAACTGCTCTGCAATATAAGCTTCGGCGCGGCGAACCTTGTCAGCGTCGTTATCAAACAGCTCCATAAAGCTTGCCTGAGTGCCTGTTGTACCCTTTGAGCCGAGCAGCTTTAAGCCGCCGAGCACGTAATCAAGGTCCTCAAGGTCAAGCATAAGGTCGTACATCCACAGTGTTGCACGCTTACCGACAGTAGTAAGCTGAGCAGGCTGAAGATGTGTGTATGCAAGGCAGGGCATAGCCTTATATTCGTCGGCAAAATTACGCAGATTTTTAATAACCGTAAGAAGCTTGCCGCGAACCAGCTCCAGCGCTTTTTTCATTATGATCATATCGGTGTTGTCGCCGACATAGCAGGAAGTAGCGCCGAGGTGGATTATCGCTCTTGCGCCGGGTATCTGATCGCCCCACGCGTGAATATGAGCCATTACATCGTGGCGCAGCTTTTTCTCATAAGCGTCTGCCGCATCGTAGTCGATATCATCTGCGTGGGCTTCCATTTCAGCGATCTGAGCGTCTGTAATATCAAGACCCTCGCGCTGCTCTGCCTTAGCAAGAGCTATCCAAAGCTGTCTCCACGTTTTGAACTTCATATCGTGCGAGAACAGATACTGCATCTCGCGGCTGGCATATCTTGTTGAAAACGGGCTTTCGTAGTTGGTTCTGTTGTTCATTTTTCTATATCCTTTTTATTTATTAGTTTCAATTTCTTCGGGCAGCTTTACCGCTGCGGTATTTATTCTGCCGTGCACCTTTTCAAAATATTGAACGTTGGTGCGTATCATATGAAGCATATGATTGTTAAGACTGTTATTTTCATTTTCCGCAACGAACAGCAGCTTTTTATATAGTTCGCTGTCCAGCCGCACGCAAAACTCAGCTTTAGACTTCATAAGAACATCAATACCTTTCTATAAATTCGCTGTGTGCAGTGCCTGTCCGCCCACACAGTAATAACTTACCATTCAATATAAGTATATCATAAATTTACCTGTTTTTCTATTGTATGAGCGAATTTTTTATGTTAAAATAAAGTTGTAAAGTAATTTTTTTGACAATGTGAGGTTTTTATGCTGACTACATCGTATTCCGCAGGACTTTTCGGAGTTGACGGCTACCTTGTAAGCGTTGAATGCAACGCTTATTTTGAGCTTCCGTCCTTTGAAATAGTGGGTCTGCCTGACGCTGCCGTAAAAGAGGCAAAGCAGCGCGTTCAGGCTGCTATAGTAAACAGCGGCATACGCTTTCCCGAAATGGCGGTGACGGTAAATCTCGCACCTGCCGATATGAAAAAGGAAGGCAGCGCTTTTGACCTTGCAATACTTGCAGCGCTTTTGAAGGTATCCTCCGCGCTGCCCTCAGACCTTGACATTGAAAACGCCTGCTTTATCGGAGAGCTGTCTTTTTCGGGAGCGCTGAGAGAGGTTCGCGGAGTGCTGCCAATGGTGCTGTCCGCAAAGGCAGCGGGCAAGACAGAATTTTACGTGCCCGCAAAGAACGCCGCCGAGGCTGCCGTTGTGGACGGAATTACCGTATATCCCGTAGACAGTGTAAATACTCTTATGCGTCATTTCAGAAAAGAAGCTCACATCACCCCTGCCGTCAGAGTGCTGCCCGACCTCGGCACCGCGTTTTACAATGATATCGATTTTTCAGATGTAAAGGGTCAGCAGAGAGCAAAGCGCGCTTTGGAGATCGCCGCTGCGGGCGGGCACAATGTCCTTATGATAGGCCCTCCCGGAAGCGGAAAATCCATGCTTGCAAAGCGCATCCCCACAATACTTCCCCCTATGACCTTTGAGGAAGCGCTGGAGACGACGACAGTGCACTCCGTTTCCGGACTGCTCGGCGCAGATCAGTCTCTTGTGTGCCGCCGCCCCTTCAGGAGTCCTCATCACACGCTTTCAGCGCCCTCTCTTGTAGGCGGCGGAAAGATACCCGCACCGGGAGAAATATCTATAGCGCACAACGGTGTGCTGTTTTTGGACGAGCTTCCCGAATTCGCAAAAAATGTAACGGAAAGCCTGCGTCAGCCCCTTGAGGACGGCAAGATCACCGTTACGAGAACTGCGGGACGGCTTACGTTTCCCTCGTCCTTTATGCTCGTCTGCGCTATGAACCCCTGCAAGTGCGGCTATTACGGCTCCAAAGCAAGAGAATGCACCTGCAAAAAAGAGGACATCAAAAAATACCTTGCAAAGATCAGCGGGCCGCTCCTTGACCGCATCGACATACAAATAGAGCTGCCGGCTCTTGATTTTTCCGAGCTTTCAAAAAATGAGGAGTCTGAGACCTCCGACGAGATAAGAAAAAGAGTTACCGCCGCAAGAGAAGCGGCAACTGCGCGCTTTAAGGGCGCGGGCATAGTTAAGAATGCAGATATGACCACGCGGCACATTCGCCGCTGGTGTCAGCCGGACAGCGCGGGAGAGCGGCTTTTGAAATCTGCCTTTGACGCAATGGGAATGTCTGCAAGAGCCTACGACAGAATACTCAGAGTTGCCAGAACCATTGCAGACCTTGACCAAAGTGAAAATATCTCAGCCGGGCATATTGCCGAAGCGCTTCAGCTCCGCAGTCTTGACAGAAAATACTGGAACTGACCATGCCTGACTGAGCACACTATAATCTAAATAAAAAGAAGGGCTATATATAAATATGGAAAATTTCGACCGTTACTTTTTGCATGACAGAAGAGTTTTTCTTGACAATATAAGCTATGAAACACAGCCTATTGACCCTGAGACAAAAGAAATGAAGCTGAACTGCAAGGATACCGTTGTAGCGCAGCTACGTGGCAGCGGCGTTAAGATAAATTTTAACAGAATGCTGAGATTTCTGCCGGACGGGCCTTTTACACTGTCTGTGACCTTTGCTGTAATACTGACCTTTGACCCCTCGACAAAAGACGAGGTTGACTGGAAGAACGTCGATATTGCAGGAGAATTCAGAAAAAGCTGCCCGGCGCTTTTGTCCGTTATGATGTCACGCACCTCTCTTTTAGTGGCGGAGATCACCTCGGCAGGCGGACAAAATCCGCTCATCACCCCCGCCGCTCCAACACAGCAGCAAGTATAAATCAAAGAACAAGCAATGAAAAAACCTACCCAAAAACAGCTTAATCCCTTCCCAAACAGCGATACGAACAAGCGGTATTACACCTTTGACTACTACCTGCGCCGTCGCTTCGGGCAGAAATGCGCCAAAATATCTCTTGACGCAGGCTTTACCTGCCCCAATATTGACGGTACGGTGGGCAGAGGCGGCTGCATTTATTGCAGCGGCGGATCGTCGGGGGTTGCTTGCGGCGGCGGGCTGAAGGAACAATACGCAGCAGGCGTGGCAGCCATACAGAAAAAGTGGAAGTGCAGCGCATTCATACCGTATTTGCAGGCGCACACAAATACTTACGGAGACATCGGGAAGCTTTCGGAAATATATAACACCGCAGCAGAGCTTGACAACGCAGTGATGCTGGCAATTGCCACCAGAGCAGACTGCCTGTCCGACGAAGTTCTGAAGCTGCTGCATCAGACCTCGAAAAAAATACCGCTGCTTGTGGAGCTGGGCCTGCAAACTTCCGACGACGGCACTGCCCGACTTATAAACCGCGGTCACACCTTTGAGACTTTTTGCGACGGATACAACCGCCTGAGAGCTTTAGGCGGAGACATTGCAATATGTGTTCACCTTATTAACGGCCTGCCCGGCGAGGACGCCGAAGCTATGCTTGAAAGCGCGCGTCAAACGGCGGCTCTTCATCCTGATATGGTAAAGCTGCATCTTTTGCACGTCATTCGCGATACAAGACTGGGAGAGATGTATGAAGCAGGAGAGTACGAGCCTATGAGCAAAGACGACTACGTCAGCACCGTAGTACGCCAGATCGAGGTCATGCCTCCTGATACAGTCATTGCACGGGTTACCGGAGACGGTATTGCCGACAAGCTTTTGGCACCTGTGTGGAGCATAAAAAAGACTGTCGTTGCAAACGACATTGACAAATTGCTCTTCGGCAGCGGCTCTTATCAGGGACGAAAATACAATGGTAAATGGTAGCGGTAAAACAATTAAAATTTTAAGTTATACAAATAAATCAAAAAATAGACAAAAACAAGATTAAATATCTGCAAAGTGAAGAATAAGCGACTCCAAACCAAGGCTCCTCTGTGCAAGGGGAGCTGGCGCCGTAGGCGTCTGAGGGACTGTCTTGCAGACAATGAGTTAAAACTAACCATACGTCTGTAAACTATTCTTGTATTTATAGACGTAAAATTTCTGCAAACTTTATGTTATAGACAGTCCCTCCGCTCCCCTTGCACAGAGGAGGCAAACTTAGGCGTTTCTCTCGCTTGCAGCCATAAGTATTTGCTGAGCTTAAAACTATAGTAGCCTTTATTTTTCAATAAGCTGTAGAAACAGCAAAATAAATAAGTTTTCCGACAAACTCGAAGTACAGATCATCGATTGATCTGTACTTTTTTATTGCGCGGGCAAAAATATAACGTGGTTCAGGCGTTCACAATTTATTTACAAATATTTTTACATTTTTTGTACATAAACTATTGATTGTTATAAATTATGTGGTAGAATAGTCGTGTGATTCAAATTTAATTGTAGAAATTTGAATTTGTTTATTCAAATTATACAATTACGGTTTTAATCCAAAAAAAGAAGAAAGGAAGATACACTATGAAATACGGCAAGCGCTGGTCTATCAGCAACGACAAAAAGAAAGAGTATATTTCCCGCCTTCTTCCCCAGCTGTCTGCACTTCGCGCAAGAGCAGGGCTGTCACAGGACGAACTGGCAGGACTTGTGGGCATATCCCGTCAAACCTATTGTTTGACTGAATCCGGCTCACGCGGTATGTCATGGAACACCTATCTGTCAATTATGATGTTCTTTGACTACAATGTACGCACTCACGATCTTATCAGAAGCACAGGCATTTTCCCTGAGGATCTCTTCTATCAGTTCAACCCCGGTGAAAATCGAATCCCCGAAAACAGCTTTGGCGACAATCCTGAGCTTGACACAATGTTTACTCAGCTCGATGATTGCGGCAAAAACGCTGTAAAAGCTACCCTTGCGTCTGAATATTCAAGATGCAAGACTCTTGATAAAGCCGAAACTATAAGCCTTATGTCTGAGCTTATAAGCGACGCTACTACTAAATAACCGACACTGTAATACATAAACAAAACTCCATCCGTTTCGGATGGAGTTTTGAGGTTGTCGAAAAAGTAATAAGTAATATAAAAAATACGCAAACAATTATAAATAAAAATTCGGGGGCAAGGCGAGCTTTGCTCGTAACCCCCAAAGCTCGCAAGCTCGCTTTGGGGAACCCCTCGCGCCGCCGCCAGTCCACACCTTACAGTTCCGCGGGTATCGAGAAGCGTAGCTTTGAGGCGCGACGACGCGAGAGTACGGAACTTCCTGTCGGAAAAACCGTAAGGTTTTTCTACAAAATAAATCTCCTGAGCGGTACCGCTCAGGAGATCTGTTTTATTTATCGTTTTTCTCTTTGCCGTTCCAGCAATAGGTACAAAGCTTACAGGGCTCAAGTCCGATAGCTTTAACAAGGCCTTCAAGTGTCTGGAATTCAAGAGACGCAAGGTGCAGCTTTTTACAGATAGCGTCACGCATAGCACGGCCGCGCTCTGTAGACGGATCAGCGTATTCATCCAGATGCTCAAGTCCCTCTTCTCCCTCAAGCTCTACTACGGTAGAACGGGTTATAAGCTCCATATCGCTGGTAGCACGGGAGAAATTCAGATATTTACAGCCGTACATAATAGGCGGGCAGGCTGAACGCATATGAACGCTGCGCGCTCCGTTTTCATACAAAAACTCAACAGTTTCGCGAAGCTGTGTACCGCGGACGATAGAGTCATCCACGAACAAAAGCTCCTTATCCTGTATAAGCTCCGCTACCGGAACCTGCTTCATCTTTGCGATCTTGTTTCGCTCTGTCTGAGTGGTAGGCATAAAGCTGCGGGGCCATGTGGGAGTATACTTGATAAACGGACGGGCAAAGGGCAAATGACTTTTATTGGAATAGCCTATTGCATGAGGTGTGCCGGAGTCAGGCACGCCTGCTACGCAGCCGGTTTCGGGCATAATGCCCGCGGCAGCATCATTTTCCGCCATGATCTCACCGTTACGGTAACGCATAGTCTCTACGTTTATGCCCTCATAATTGGACGTGGGGAAGCCGTAGTATGACCACAGGAATGAGCAGATATGCATTTCCTCCTCGGCAGGTGCAAGCGTTGTTATACTGTCTGCCGAAAGCTCCACAATCTCTCCGGGTCCGAGCTCGCGCTCATCGCAGTAGTCAAGCTTCTGATACGCGAAATGCTCAAACGATACGCAATAGCCGCCGTCTTTCTTACCGACGTGAACAGGCAGCCTGCCGAAAAGGTCTCTTGCGGCTATGATCGTACCGTCCTCCGTCAGAATAAGCAGGCACGCAGTACCTTCAATAAGCTCCTGCGCGTATTTTATACCCTCTGCAAAGCTTTCCTTGCGGTTGATAAGTGCGGCAAGAAGCTCAGTAGTATTTACTCCGCCGCCGCTTTTTACGTTGAACTGACTTGAATCCTTGTCGATATATCTTTCAATAAGCTCCTCCGCGTTGTTGATAACGCCGACAAAGCATATTGCATATGTACCGAGACGAGAACGAACCAGCAGAGGCTGGGGATCGGTATCATTGATACAGCCGATAGCCGCGCTGCCCTTCATCTCATTGAAGATATTATCAAATTTTGTTCTGAAGGGAGAATTGCTTATATTATGGATCTTGCGCTGAAGACCGAGAGTCGGGTCAAATGCCGCAAGACCTGCGCTTTTTGTTCCGAGATGAGAGTGATAGTCAGTACCGAAAAATACGTCTGACAGAACATCATCCCTGCCTACTGCTCCGAAATAACCGCCCATAGCCGAAAACCTGTTCCTTTGATATAATTACGCTGCTGCGCTGCCGCAAAAAAGGCAAAAGGGGCAGACAACAATAAATGCGCTGCTCCTTTCTTCTCAATATGTCTCTCACAGTGGCGAGACTTCAATAACATAACAATTATAACAAACTTTTCACGTCACGTCAAGGACTTTTGCACCTTTTAAGGATGCAAAATTCACAAAAACATATAGCAATAGGGGTAATTTTATGCTATACTAAAGCTGGACCTACAGCATCAGAGAGCAAACGAAAATAAGAACATAAAGGACAAAAACAAGTGAAAACTGTTGCATACAGACTTCGGGAATACCGCGAAAAAAAGAAAATGTCGCCGGAAGATGTTGCCGACCGCCTCGGGATAGAGCTTGACGTCTATCTCAGCTGGGAAGCGGGAGAATGCGAGCCTGACACGGAAAACCTTCTGAAGGCAGCGCACCTTTTCGGCACGAACGGCAACGCAATTTTATACGGCAGCGACGGAATGGGAGCAAAGACGATGTTTCCGAAGGAAGCCACACCGTCCCCTACCCCAATATCCGACTGGCGTTTTTTGTGCGGTGTGCTGCTTGCCTTTGCCGGCGGCGCAGGCGTGCTGCTTTTCATAATGAGATATATGAGCGGCAGCGCTTTCACCATAGCAGAGCTTTTTGAGATCGGCGGCGCGGCGTTTATTGCGCTTATAGCCATATTTCTGACGGGCATAATAATATGCATCTCCGCGTGCATATTAAATTCACTTGACAAAAGAAAGAACAAAAAGAGCAGGAAAAAGAAATGAGTAAAAACACAAACAAAGAAAACGCAAAAAAGAAAAAGAGTACAGCTAAAACAGTGCTTACTGTATGTATATGTGTGTGCGTTGCAGCGGCAGCCGTTGCGGCGGGAATAATCGGCTACAGTGAACATACGAAGAATGAAACCTACAAGGAAGCTGTGCTTGAATATCTTTCCGAGAAAAATCCGGAAGGAGCCGAGCTGGTTGAAGAATACAAGCGAAGCGGCAAATTTTCATATGCGCTGTACAGCGACGGCACCGCCACTCTTACCGGCTACTACGGAAAGGCGTCAGAGGTCTCCGTTCCCGCAGAAATCGGCGGACACCCTGTTACCACTATCGGAACCAGATGCTTTGTTGACAAAGAAACTATTGAAACTCTGCTGCTGCCCGACAGCGTAAAATACTTTGAGGAATATGCGTTTTATCACACGTCCTCGCTTAAAAGCATAGAAATACCGAAAGAAAATACCGTCATTCAGGAAGGCACTTTCGTGTACTGCGAGTCGCTTTGCAACGTTAAAATTCCAGATACCGTAACAGAGATCGGCGAGGGAGCATTTTACTACTGCACCTCTCTTGAAGAAATAGAGCTTCCCGACAGCGTAAAAACGGTCGGTCCCCACGCATTTTCTGCCTGCTCTGCACTGAAAAAAGTGACTCTGCCCGACGGTATTGAAGAACTCGGAGGCTACGCCTTTGCCGTTTGCACTGCTCTGACCGAAATAGAGCTGCCTGACAGTCTCACGTCTGTGGGCGAATATTTCCTTGATGAATGTCCCATAAAGGAAGTAACGATCCCCGAAAAAATACAGGTGATACCGGACGGCGCATTTAACAGCTGCGTTGAGCTTGAAAAGATCGTGCTGCCCGACGGCCTTCGCGAGATATGCAGCGGTGCGTTTTACTACTGCGAAAAGCTTACGGATATAAAAATACCCGACAGCGTTAAAAAGGTAGGCGACTACGCATTCTGCCACTGCATTGCACTGACAGAAGCTGCCCTGCCCGACGGACTGGAGGAGCTGGGACAGTCTGCGTTTGTTGACTGCAACGGTCTGGTTTCAATGAACATACCGGCAGCTATTACCGAGATACCTACGTATTGCTTTTCAAGCTGCACATCGCTTCGCGAGATAATCATTCCCGATACCGTAACTGCTATAGACGACTTTGCATTTGCGGTATGCTCAAGCGTCAAGGAAGTACGGGTGCCTGAAAGCGTTGAAGTTATATATTCCTACGCCTTTGCATCCATGACCGCCCTTACTGATATTTATGTGCCTGACAGCGTTACGCAGTTCGGCGAGGGCTGGCTTGCAAGCTCTGACAATGTGACGGTCCACTGCTCCGAGGACAGCACCGCATACAGCTATGCAAGCGCAAATAAAATATCGATCAATACCGAAAACTGATATTCCGAATATAAGTAAATCACCCTATCAGCCGGCATACGCCGACTGATAGGGTGAACCTTTTTCAAATCTCACTTTGTCGACAAGCTCAGGTCATTGAACACTGTTTCAATGACCTTTTTGCAGCTTTCGGGAGAATAGCGCCAATGCGACATATGATGAACACGTGCGGTATCCACAAAATATTTTATATCCGACGGCTTTGATACGGCGCTGTGGCTGTCTATAAGCACCAGCTTTATCTTCATCCTGTCGGGAATTATGCTTTTTATGTATACAGAGCACACATCGCCTACGGCAACTCCGTCGCGAAGCTCGGCAAGTCCTGCAAGGTTAGGCGCAAGCTCTACAAAAATTCCGTAATCCTCTACGCTGCGAACTATACCCGCAACCGTGGAGCAAGGTGAAAATGCCGCTGCGTTCTCCTCCCATGTGCCGAGCAGCTCTCTCAAGGTCATATATATTCTGCCGTTTTCCCTGTCAATATTTTTCACCGCCGCATATATGCGCTGCCCTGACGAAAGCCTATCCATAGGGTGAAAAATTCTTGAAACGGAGATCGAGTCCACACAAATAAGTGACACCACCCCGCAGCCGATATCCACAAAAGCGCCGAAGGGATCAAGATGCGTGACCGTGCAGGGAATTATATCTCCCGGAGTGAGAAGACTTATGAAATTCTCACTGCACTCCTTTTGCGCAGCGCGGCGAGACAGTATTACGGTCGGGCGCCGTCCCGCACCGTTGTCAACTATCTGCATCACCTTGAAGCACACAGGCTTGCCCACCCGTGTTATTACGGCGATATCCTTGCCGCCGTCGGGGCAATACATAGCTTCCTCTTTGGGAATAATACCGTCGGCAAAGCCGAGATCTACTCTCAGGCTCATATCGGCGCAGTTGCAGACCGTTGCCATCGCCTCAAGTATGATCCCGCGGCGCATTGCGCGCTCAAGCCCTCTGAGGCTTTGAGTGTACATAATATTTGTTTCCGTATCGATCAACGAGCCCTCTGGCAGATATGTGTTTTGAATGTCCATAAAGCTTAACCTTTCCCTTTTCTATCTCTTTTACGATACATACTATGTGCATTATTTGGGAATTATACTAAATGATCGGTATTTTAGACGGAAAGGCGGGATAGCGTGGTACACAAAAAAGCGGAGATCTTTATTTCAGATGCAGTATCATTTATTTTCGGCTGCATTATGTTCGGTGCGTCCGTAAATATTTTCATCACCCCCGGCATGATAACAATGGGCGGCTTTACAGGTGTGTCAACAACTATCAATTACTTTTTTCACACTCCCATAGGTCTGATGATATTTTTTCTGAATTTGCCGCTGATAGTGCTGGACAGCAGACTGCACGCAGGAAAAGGCGCGCTTTGGCGCGCCATTTGCGGTATTATAGGAACATCGGTCGCCACAGACATTCTCGCCGTACTCCCCTACAACTACAGCGACAGCCTGCTCTGCGCGCTGCTCGGCGGACTGCTTATGGGTGCGGGCAGCGGACTTTTGATGCAGCGCGGCTTTACCACGGGAGGCAGCGACCTTTTGGCATATATTATAAGGCCGCGGCTGCGCCGTCTTACCACGGGAAATATTATCTTTATTATTGACACGGCGATAATAGTCGGTTCCGCACTGCTTACAGGAAACTTCAACGGAATACTGTTCTCCGCCACAGCGGTATGGTGCTATTCCACCGCCTTTGATAAAATGCTGGCAGGCGGCTCAGGCGCCATCCTGGCAATAATCATCTCAGACCATCACCGCGAGATCGCCGCCGCCGTGTCTGAAAGGCTGCGGCGCGGAATTACCGTGCTTGAGTCCAGCGGATGGTACACGGGCATAGAGCGCCCGACGCTTATGTGCGTTGTAAAAAAGCGGGAGCTGTATCTTTTACGGGAGCTGGCAAGAAGGGCCGATCCCAATGCCTTTGTTGTAATATCAAATGCCACAGAGGTCACGGGCGAGGGCTTCGGCACGGGAGATGAATAAATCTGTTTACAGCGCTTTCACAGCAGTTTCTTGCTTACCCTTCTCATCAAAAGGCAAGACACTGCCAGTGTTACTGTCTCTGCTATTAGGAAAGTAAACCATATAATGCTGCTGTTTGCTGCAAATACCGTTACGAGCCTTGCAAAAGCGAACGCAACAGGCAGCACCGAAATAAGCTGTCTGCAAAGAGAGACTATCAGCGACTCTGCCCCTCTGTTCAATGCCTGAAAAACGCCCTGAAGCGCAATATTTATGCCTGCAAATACAAAGCTTGCAGATATTATTCGCATTGCGCTGACGAAAAGCCGGCTTGTCTCACCTGACAGGCTGAACACCCCTGCAAAGAGCTTTGCCGGTAACATGGCTATGATCATCCCTGCCAGCATTATAACAGAGGTATAAAATATGCCGTATTTTATGCCGTCGCTTATACGTCTTTTGTCCTTCATTCCGTAGGAAAATGCTACTATAGGCGTAATAGCGTCACGCAGTCCGAACGCCGCAAACAAAACGAACTGCTGAACCTTATAGAACAGTCCGTATGCAGTGACCATAGCTTCGCTGACCGAAACAAGGATTATATTAAGTCCGTAGGTCATAACAGACATGAGCGCCTGCGCGATAATGGCAGGCAGACCTACAGCATATATCCCTTTGATAAGCCTTGATGACGGCTTCAGATATGACAGCTTTTTCGGAATGCTCTTATCGGCTTTAAGGAAAAACAACAAAGCCAGGAGCCACGACACACACTGGCCTATAACAGTAGCAAAAGCTGCGCCCGTTACTCCCATTGCAGGCAGACCTAAAAGACCGTATATCATAACAGGATCGAGAATGATATTGACTACAGCGCCCGCGATCTGCGAAACGGTAGAATATACAGAATGCCCTGACGATTGCAGCAGTTTTTCATATATACCGAAAAATATAACACCGGGCGAGGCTATGCAGCAAACAGAAAGATAGCTTACTGCCATACCGTAAACTTCTTGATTTGTTGTCTGAGTTGATATATAAAAACCGACCCCGAAAATGCCGAACAACAGAAATACAAAATATATAACGGCAGCCAAAAGCTGTGCGTTGCCGGCAACTCTGCCCGCTTCTTCTCTGTTGCCGAGCCCCAAATTTTTCGCCGTAAGTACATTCGCTCCTATCCCCGTTCCTATGGCCATCGCGACCATCAGCATCTGAAACGGAAAGGCAAGCGTAAGCGCATTCAGCGCGTTTTCGCCGCCACTCGGCATATTTGAAATAAAGGCACTGTCCACAATATTGTAAAGCGCTTGCAGCACCATAGATAATATCATGGGAATGCCCATTGACAGCATCTGCTTTTTCACGGGCACCGTTGCCATTTTTTCGTTTCTCTCGTTCATAACTACCTCCGAAAATAAAAAATGTGCAGCCCTGCCGATTGGAATTACGCAGTAAGCTACACATCTTTATAGTATTATACTTTTTTCAGAAACTGATGTCAAAGGGATTTTTGCACAAAATTAAGACATACTTTTTGCCGTATGTGTTTTATATTGCTTTTTTCTGCGGGCTGTGATAAACTGAATGCAAATATCAGAGCAAAGAGAGCAGCTGCAAATTATGAAAAAAGTATTGGTTACAGGCGCCTGCGGCGGAATGGGCAGAGCTATATGCGAATTGCTTATTCAAAGCGGATATGAGGTATACGGCTTAGACCGCAGAAAAAATGCAGATATAAAGGGACTAGATTTTACAGAATGCGACGTGACGGATATGGTCTCGGTGAAGGCAGCATTTGATAAGATAAGCGCCGCATCCGGGGGACTTGACGCGCTGATACACACCGCCGGGATTTACGACCTGGACTCGCTTGTGGAAATGGACGAGGAACGCTTTACCCGTATAATGGATATAAATCTGTTCGGCGTATACCGGATAAACAAGACGTTTGTACCGCTGCTTGCCGATGGCGGACGCATAATCATAACGACTAGCGAGCTTGCGCCCATTGACCCCCTGCCATTTACCGGAATATACGCAGTAAGCAAGGCGGCGCTGGAGAAATACGCGTATTCGCTGCGTATGGAATTAAATCTGGTGGGAATATCCGTGTCCGTAATTCGTCCGGGAGCGGTAAAAACAAGCCTGCTCGGCGACTCTACCGCAGCGCTGGAGCGCTTTTGCAGCAGCACGAAAATGTATCGGTGCAATGCAGACAAATTCAGAAAAATAGTGGACAGCGTTGAAACAAAAAACGTGCCGCCCGCAAAAATTGCGCGCCTTGCAAAAAAGGCGCTGGAAGCGCGCCGACCGAGATACGTTTATAACATAAACAGAAACATTCTGCTGAGACTACTGAACGCCCTGCCACAGCATATTCAGGTCTCCGTGATAAAATGGGTCATAGGGGAGAAGTAGGGGGAAGGCAGATGGGCATGAAATATCCCGCTTGGCTCGATATGAAATATTGGGATATCAGCAAAGATACCGCACTCCGTTATGATTTATCGGCAGTCTTATGATCGCAAATACTTGCTGCCGTATAATAGGAATGGAATTCTTCCTACGACCTATGTTATTTTGAAATAATAACCAATATATAAGCAATTGGACTGCTCTTTATGACAGCCAATAACAGCTAAATTGTTGAAAAGATCAGCAAATTCAAGTTTTTTACGGTTTTTAACAAAACCATACTACCGCTAAAGCTCACCTGTGAAAACTTGACTTCAGAAAAGATATTTTTATGTTTTCGGCTAAGGGGTCTAACCCCTTAGCCGAAAATCTTATCCCTATTTGTAAAAGTATAGCAAAAATCATTTAATCTCTGCCATATTCTTTGAACGCCTGATCGCAGCTTGATACCGTTCATCATCTTTCACATTTTTAAGCCATGGCCACTGTGTCAACGCTTTATAAATATCGTTTTTGCGCTGCCAAAACAACCACAGATAAGGCGTCCACACCGATGAACCATTCTTGTAATATACAGTGTCACCGTTTTTGGCGATCTTTGCGTCACCGTATATGCCGGTACCGAATGAAAGAGCGCCCTTGTCAGGGATAGCGTTCCATTTTTCGTAAAGTGCAAACGCTTTGTCAAGTATATCAAAGCCTTCGTCAATTCTGCCACAGCCTATGAGCGCACCTGCAAGCTTAAGGTGTGACTCCGCACAGCAGCCGAGCCACGCGTCCGGCAGACCATTATCATCAATAATCGACAGAAGTTTGATTTTGTGCAATTCCCATGCAACTGTGTGCTCGGGCTCGTTGAAGACTTCTTTGCATCTTTCCTCATCTTGCTCGTAACACATCATATTATTTCGCCCCAGATACTGCATTAGTAAGAGCAGATCGTTCTTGTTACGTTGTAAGCGAAACTCATCCCAGCGATCCTGCACTCGAAATCTTTCTTCTTTGAGCATTCCGATCGACGCCGCATCGACGCCCCAATCTCTGCCGGTTCCTACAATACGATCTTCTAATTCATCATCGGAGCATACACAGCACATCCAATCAGCCGCGTCACGTCTGTATGGCTCATATGTGCAGCCGCCAAGTATTTTTTCATATATTTCTCGCAGAAGCGGTCGATTCTTTTCGATATCATCCATATTACCGATGATTGCGGTTCCAAGATGCCACATTATATCGTAATCCTGCGGATATTTTTGATAATACTCCTTCGCCAATGCGAACCTCTCTGTATAACCTGCTTTGGTGCTGCTTATGCTCCAGTATTTATTCTTAAAAGTTTCGATGTCCTCATCATGCGTCACCTCATCATTACCTATCAGCTCATCGACCGTGATTCCGAAAAAATTCGCGATGCGGGGCAACAGAGTTATGTCGGGATATCCGCCACGTTCCCAGTTTGAAATTGCCTGCGGCGTCACATCGAGTGCTGAAGCAAGTTCTTCTTGCGTAAGTTTTTTTCTCCGTCTTTCACGAAGTATAACCTTTGGTATTTTCAGCGTTACCATAACTGTTAGTCTCCTTGTATGATATTTGTTATTGCAGACAGTGCGCACGTCCTGACTTTATTATATTTTAAGCCGTGTTACTCGTCAATAACGCCGTTTTTGAGTTGCCTCAAGCTTCACTTGAATTTTTCAAGTGCACTTTTTAATGAAATATTCCGGCTGCCGCCGGAATGTGAAGTGAAACAAATTCTCTCATGACCGCAGGCACTTCACAAATCCACGCAGTGGATTTATTTCATTGAAAAAACCGATGCGAAAGCATCGGTTTTTGTCTGTGGAATACGAAAAAGATACCGTCCCAAAGCACGTGATGATTTAATCACTTAAGCAGGCTGTGTCACTTTTTGCTATCCATAAAGTCTATAAACGAATGAAACGCCTTTTTATCAGGCGGACTAATATTATTTGGTATTTCATTGATATCAAACCACTTCAGCTCCGACACCTCTTCTCTTTCACGTTTTATATCTCCAGAAAAATCATTACAGATATAGATAATTTGCACAATACTTACTTTATCTCCGTTTGGGTAAGTATAACGCATATTTTCACCCGAAAATACACCCAGCAACTGAAGACTATTTGCAACCAATCCGGTTTCTTCCAAAAGTTTTCTTTTTGCGGCTTCTTCAACAGTCTCGCCTAATTCCAAACCACCTGCGTGCATAGACCAACAACCGTTGTCTTTTCTTTTTTGCAATAGTATGATAATACGAAGTCATCAAGGTGTTATTATATTCGTTTTCCATTCTGTTCCAACCAATAGATTCTCGCAAATCCGATAAAGCTTTTACAGATACGGTTTGATTGTATTCGTAAATCATTTGCTATTCTCCTTAGCGGTGTTAAGCGAAGCGATAAGCATTCTTTTTATTTCATCGGCAAGAGAGAGTAAAATTTCAAAATCATAATCAATAAGCTTTGTGTTTTTTAAAAGCTTTAACCAATAAATACTTTCGCCTGTTTCTTTAAGAGCGATATGCAACTTAGATATAAAATCTGCTTTGCTGTTTCCGTATATAGCTTCGTTTATATTCGCACCTACGCTTGTCGCAGAACGAAGCAATTGTTTTGCAATTGTGGTGTCCTTTTTTGATTTTGAGTACTCCTC
>CAZBAR010000036.1:0-21161 GCA_964490165.1 uncultured Lachnospiraceae bacterium
TGAAGCCCGGCATGACTGTGGCTCTCGTGGGCCAGTCGGGCTCCGGAAAGTCTACCAATATTACCGGCTCCTGTATGAGCATCGCCGTCAACGTCACCGCATTTAATATTACCGGATCCTGTATGAACACCTCCGCCAACATCGCCGCAAGATACATTGCATACAGGTCCTCTGTTGCCTATATTCAGAATACCTCTGTTGGTGTCAGTAAGATTAACTGTAATATTACCTCCTACATCTCCGTCAATATCGGCACTTCCCCAAATTTCAACGCTTACGTCATTACCGTCGCTGTCAATATGCAGCGGTATAACGTTTTCCGGGTCAATATCGTCAACAGACAGCATTCTTTGTCCCATAAACTGAATGACACGCAGCTTGCCGTCGTCGGGCAGATCACAGCCAAAGTTTGGCAAAGCGTCTGCCGTTGCTGCCTCGCCGCGCAAAAGCGCGTCTACGCTGACGCCGAAAATATCTGCAATGGGCACAAGCAGAGCTATATCAGGATACGACATTCCGCATTCCCACTTTGACACAGCCTGCGCGCTTACACCCAGCTTTGCCGCCAGCTCTTCCTGACTCATACCGGCAGCTTTTCTTAAGTTTTTCATATTCTCGCGAAATATCTCTGCATTCATAATAAAAATCCTTTCACATTGTGTTTTTATTCTCTCAAGCGTTCCGTACGGTTCATTTGTATTTTACAGTATACCTGACTTTTAGTCAACATAGCGTTAGTTGAAACACCTCAACCAACGGTTGTATTCCGAAAATTTGCAGTTTTGTCAAACCATTATCGCAATATTCCTTTACAGATCAAAAATACTGTGATATAATTATTTGTAAATTGTTTTTCATATTAACGCTTTTTTGAAACGGGGTCAGCGTGAAAATTCAAAAGATCAGATCGAAAGTAACCTTTTTCACGCGCGCTTTTGTGCTTTGCACAAAAGCCAAAGAAAGCATGGTGATTAAATATGTCTGAAATTATAAAAATATCCGTAGGCGACACGCTGGAACTGAAAAAGCAGCATCCCTGCGGATCAAAGCGTTTTAAGGTGCTGCGCGTGGGCAGCGACGTACGCATTGTTTGCAGCGGCTGCGGCAGAGATATGACCCTGCCGCGGATAAAGCTTGAAAAATCCATAAAAAAACTGATACCGGAGGTACGTGATGACTGACAGCACAGAAAAATCAAAAAGCGGCGAAACAGTAATTCGTCCTCTGCTGCCCCTCTCTCCCCGGACAGGCTTTCGGGCAAGGCTTGAAAAATTCAAATACGAGCAGAAGTACCTTGCACTGTGCTTTGCAGTGCCTATGCTTATTATGCTGCTTATATATGCCTGCTGGCAGGTCTTTCCCTTCGGCGAGAACTCTGTGCTGGTGCTTGACCTTAACGGTCAGTATGTGTACTTTTTTGAGGGTCTGCGCGATATTCTGCACGGAGACGGCAGTCTGCTCTACTCCTTCAAGCGAGCTCTCGGCGGCGAGTTTACGGGGATTTTCGCCTATTATCTTGCAAGTCCGTTTTCTATTATAGTCGCGCTGTTTCCCAAGACACTGATAACAGAAGCACTGTTTCTGATGTTCATTCTGAAAACAGGCGCCTGCGGTCTTACCTTCGGCATATATCTTGAAGCAACAAGAAAGAGAAACAGAGTTGCCGCAGTCATCTTCTCCACCATGTACGCGCTGTGTGCATACGCAGTTGTTATGCAGCACAACACAATGTGGATAGATAATATGATACTGCTGCCCGTAATAATGCTGGGCATTGAAAACCTCATACGCTACGGCAAGTTCAAGATGTTTGTTATAGCTCTTTCCATGGCGATATTCTCAAACTTCTACATCGGCTATATGATGTGCATTTTCTCGGCGCTGTATTTCTTTTATGCGTATTTTTCAATGTCGAAGGAAGAAAGGAATCCCCTCGGATCAGCCCGTCATTTTCCGAAGTCTCTCGGCAGAATGGCGCTGTACTCGGCTATCGCCGTCGCGATCTGTGCCGCACTTCTGTTTTGCACCTACTATTCGCTGACCTTCGGTAAAACCACATTTTCAAATCCCAACTACGTACCCGACCAGCGTTTTGACTGGCTCGACCTTTTGCCGAAGCTGTTTATCGGCTCTTATGACACGGTACGCCCTGAGGGACTGCCCTTTATATACTGCGGAACGCTGACACTGATGCTTCTGCCCCTGTATTTCTTTGCGCCCCACATAAAAACGCGCGAAAAAATAGCCGCCGGTCTTTTTATCGGCGTGTTTCTTATAAGCTTCAACGTTACTACCATTGACTTATTCTGGCATGGTATGCAGCGCCCCAACTGGCTTAATTACCGTTACAGCTTTATGCTTTGCTGCTTTATGATCTTGCTTGCCTATAAGGCGTTTGAGCGCCTTCGCGATATAGGCTACCGCAAAGCAGTATGTGTCGGCATCGTTCTCATTTTGCTTCTTGTTATTATGCAAAAGGTACTTGCGGACAGCAGCAACGTCCGCACATTCTCTATGATATGGCTGTCTATCGCGATTATAGCGCTGTATCTCGGCACGCTGAGAGCCGTTACCCACACTAATCGATATACACGCCAGACAGCCGCGCTTGTGCTTGCCGTGCTGGTAGGTGCTGAAATGTTCGGAGCAAGTATGCTGAATGTGGATGCCCTTGACTCAGACGTTGTATATTCAAGCCGCACATCCTACAGAACCTTTATCGACGGACTGCTGCCCGTGACCGAAAGCATTCAGAGTGCAGACACCTCATTCTACCGAATGGAAAAAACGCATCACAGAAAGACAAACGACAACTTTTCTCTCGGTATGAACGGTCTTTCAAACTCCACGTCTACTCTTAACAGCGAGACTATAAGCCTTTTGCACGATTTCGGCATATCATCAAAATCTCACTGGTCAAAATATCTCGGCGGCACCCCTGTACTTGACAGTATTTTCGGTATCAAATACCTTATTGACGAGACAGGAAGCAGCGAGGTGCGTGAGCTGTATGAGGGAACAGAGCTTGGCAACGGCGACTATACCGTATGGAAAAATCCTTATGCACTGCCTATTGCCTACGGCGTCAGTCCTGCTCTTGCAGAGCTCGAAATACACGAGACCTACAAAAGCCCATTTGAGAGGATGAACGCTGTTGTCAGCGCTATGCTTAACAAAGGCGTTGAAATATTTACACCTGTAGACATCGACGGAGCTATTGAGTGCGAGGGTACTACGCGCTCGGCTGTGGCGGGACATCTGAAGTTTGAAAAGACAGAGGCAGGCAGCACACACCGCATAAATATCGACGTAACTGTAGAAAACGACAATGTTCTTTACTGTTACTTCCCCTCTGACTATCTGAGAGAATGCTACCTGTACATCAACGGCATTAAAAACGGCTCTGTTTTCGGAAACGAAAGCGACAGAATTATAGAGCTTGGGCGCTTTGAAGCAGGTGAGACCGTTACTGTAAGCCTTGAGCTTACGGAAGAAAATATGTATTTTGTAAACGAGGGCTACTACTTCTGGCAGCTTGATGAGGAAGCTTTTGAAGCATATATGCCGACTCTTGCCGAAAGCGCCTTTGAGATCGACCGATACAATGATGACTTCTTCAGCGGCAGCATCAATATCGCTGACGGGGACGAGCTTGTATTTACATCCATCCCTTATGATAAGGGCTGGAAGATATATACAGACGGCGAAAGAATCGACACCGTCAAGCTTATTGACGGAACTGTCGGCTTCACCCTCAGTGAGGGCGAGCACTCGCTTGTAATGAAGTACCGCCCCGACTGTCTGTACATCGGTCTTGCAGTAAGCGCAGCCGGACTGGCAGCCTTTGCGGCAGCGTGGATAGTTTCCGAGCGGCTCCGCTCCAAAAAGCTTGCAGCGGGTCATCCCGTATACTGTCCTGCGGAAACAGGCGGCGATATTTGCCCCCCTGAGCTGACAGCCTTTGAAACAGATGAAATAGATAAGATAGATAAGACAGATGAGATATCAGAGGCTGTCGACGAAGTAACAGCCTGTGACACGCCAGATGATGAATATACAGATAAAGAGGGAGAGGACGAGGAAGAATGATATATTGCATTACCGGTGAGCTTATACACCTTGACGCAGTTTCAATGACAGCGGTCATTGAAACGCACGGCGTAGGCTACAAGCTTACGGTTACGGGAAACACACTGACAAAGCTGAATTCTCCGAATCTCGGCGACAAGGTCCGCCTGTATACCTATATGGCTGTGCGCGAGGACGCTGTAGAGCTTTACGGCTTCGCATCCACTGCCGAGCTTGACTTATTCAAGCTGCTTATTACAGTATCAGGAGTTGGCCCCAAGGCCGCCATTGCAATACTGTCGGTAATGAGCCCCGAAGCACTGCAAAACGCCATAGTAGGCGAAGACGCCAAGGCGATATCCAAAGCGCAGGGCGTAGGCGCAAAAACCGCGGCACGTATAGTGCTGGAGCTGCACGACAAGATAGCCAAAAGCTTTTTTGCCGCTGCCGCCCCTGAAAAATCAGGCTCTGTATCCGCTTCTGCCGCTATCGGCGGCAATATGTCGGATGCACGCGACGCGCTGGTAGTGCTGGGATATTCAAGAAGCGAGGTCACATCTGCTCTCGCAGGGCTTGACTCGTCACTCGGCACCGAAGAGCTTATACGCTGTGCACTGGCAAAGCTTATGAAATAGTAGGAGGTGTAGCTATTGGACAGCTTTGTAAACGATTTTGATTTTGAAAACAGAATAGTCGAGACCTCTTATACAGAGGAGGACGCGGATAACGAGGTTACCCTGCGCCCCCACGTCTTTGATGAATATATAGGTCAGGAAAAGGCAAAAGAGGTATTGCAGATATACATCGACGCTGCGAAATTGCGCGGCGATACTCTGGATCACGTTCTGCTGTACGGTCCCCCGGGACTGGGAAAAACCACTCTTTCTGGAATTATAGCCTCAGAGCTCGGAGTAAACTTCCGCGTGACCAGCGGTCCCGCCATTGAAAAACAGGGCGACCTTGCGGCACTGCTGACAAATCTCGGCGAGGGCGACGTTTTATTTATCGATGAGATACACCGCCTTAACCGAAACATTGAAGAAATACTTTACCCCGCAATGGAGGACTTTTCTCTTGACATAATCATCGGCAAAGGACCTGCGGCGCGCAGCATTCGCCTGCCGCTTCAGCACTTTACCCTTATAGGAGCCACCACACGTGCGGGACAGCTTACCACCCCTCTCCGCGACCGTTTCGGCGTGCTGCTGCGACTTGAATTATACACGCCCGAGGAGCTGGCGAAGATCGTCAAGCGAAGCGCGGGAATACTGAACATTCCCATTGACGAGGACGGAGCGCTTGAAATAGCGTCCCGCGCGCGCGGAACACCGCGTATTGCCAACAGACTGTTAAAGCGGGTGCGCGACTATGCCCAGGTAAAGGGCGGCGGAGAAATAACGCTTGACGTTGCCGCGGCTGCGCTGAAAATGCTTGAGATAGACGAGTTGGGACTTGATAACACCGACCGCCGGATGCTTGAAACTATGATAAGCTTTTACGACGGAGGTCCCGTAGGTCTTGATACCCTTGCTGCCACCATAGGTGAGGAAGCTATTACTATTGAAGACGTTCTTGAGCCTTATCTTATGCAGATCGGCTTTATAACAAGAACCCCCAGAGGCCGCTGCGTAACAAAGCTTGCCTACGACCATCTGGGCATTGAGTACCGCCGGAAAACGGACGGCGCTCAGATTAAAATTGAGGAAGAATAAAAAATAAACATATTAACTGGAGGTACCAAAAATGTTCAATTCACCTAAACTCTCACTTTCCGATATTCTCGGACGCGGCTACACCGAGGCTGTAGCAAAAGCAAACGAAGCTCTCGGCGTTATGTCCTACGACGAGACTATGGCTATTGCAGACGAAAAAATAGATTTTTATCCTGAAGCAAAGCAGAAGAAAAATGACGAAATGCTGGCAAAGGTAGGCACAGCTATTATGCCTGCTTTTGAAAACTGCAACAAGGGCGCTGCAACCAATTCATTTGCTCACGCAACCAACACAAAGATGGCTCCCGTTACCGGCTTTTCAAACTTCAGAGTAGGCGAGGACGGCAAGCTTTACCTTATCGGCAAGAGCGAGCACTATCACACCCCTCTGGGTCACCGCTTTGACGGCTACAAGCTTATAGACAACGCACGCAAAATGGGAATCATCAATGCTACCCACAACAACACACGCGGCTACATTACCAGACTTATGGAGCGCCGCATTATTCAGATGGCAAACGGCATTGAGTGGGAAGATGACGTTGCAACAGATGCAGTTCTCGCTTCCACCGAGCCTAAGGTACTCAACCGCGTTATCAACCTTGAGACAGGCTCTCTCGCTTGCGAAGCAGGCTTTAAGATGATGCTTACCCGCTTCTACAAGCTGGATGCTACCTTCCCCGCTCCCAAGTACGAGGGCAAGATCCCTGTATTCTTTATAATCGGAGACAAGAACGGCGGCGTTGAGGGCAACTATCACGGAACTACGATCCTTGCACAGACCTTCCGCGGTCTGTGGCCCGAAATTCGGGAAAAGGCTGAAAAGGGCGAATACTACAAGGTAGTTCCCGTTATGATAAATGACATTGCCGACTTCGAAGCAAAGATGAAAGAATACAACAGCGGAAACTACAAGACCGCAGGCTTTGCGCACGAGATCATTCTTATGAACTACGGAGGAATTCGTCTTACTAAGGAATACCTGCAGGCTGCATACAAGCTGTGCAAGGAATACGACACACCTACCATGTGCGACGAGATTCAGTCCTGTATGTGGTATGAGGGCGCGTTCCTGTTCCGCCTCTACGGTCTTGAGCCCGACTTTTCTATTGTAGGTAAGGGCTTCCCCGGCGGCGAATATCCCGCATCCAAGATCCTCACAACCGCTGAAATGGATACTCTTAATCAGTTCGGTGCGCTTGTTACTAACGGTCAGGAGGAGCTTGCTTCCCTGTCATACCTCATCACTATGACATTTATGCGCGCAAACGGCGATAACGTTGCAAAGATCGGCGCACGCTTTATGGAGGGTCTTAAGAAGGTCCATGAAAAGCATCCTGACATCGTTCTTGACGTTGAAGGACTTGATCTGCTTACCGCGCTTCACTTCCACACCGTAGACGACGCTGCTGCATTTGCTACTAAGATGAAGGACGCTTGCATCGACGCTTCCGCGCAGATCTACAAGGCAAACTGCCTGCCCGCAATGCTTATGAAGCCTCCCGTAATTTCCAGCGAAGCTACCGTTGATTACATTGTCGATACTATCGACGCTCTGCTTTCAAAATAAGAATAAAATGTACGTAATAGGACTTGACGTCGGTACTACCGGCACTAAGGCTGTAGTCGTAGCCGAGAACGGAAGCGTTCTCGGCAGCGGCTACAAGGAATATGCCCTGAACAGCGACGGTGTTCGCGTTACCCAGAATGCAGATGACTGGTGGGATGCAGCGATATTCGCCGTCCGTGAAGCGTGCAAAGGCATTGACAAAAGTAAGATCGCCGCAATAAGCCTGTCAACACAGGCGGCAAGTATGCTGCCTGCTGACAGCGAGGGCAACGCCATCGGCGAAGTAATTACATGGATGGACAACCGCTCGTCTGCCGAAGCTGATATTATTGCAAAAGAGCTTGGCAGCGAAGAGGTATACAAAAAGTGCGGCTGGCTGCCGAACCCCGTGCTTGACGCGGCAAAAATTCTTTGGATGAAAAAGAATGAGCCGCAGCTGTTTGAGAGCAGCGCAAAATTCATATCCACCCTTGAATATATGAATATGAAGCTTTGCCGCCGTTGCGTTATTGACCCCACCAACGCCGCAATGCGTCAGATGTTTGACATAAGAAGCGGTGACTGGGACGACGATACCCTCTCGCTTATCGGCATAACGAGAGATAAGCTGCCTGAAATACTGCCCATAGGAGCTCTGATCGGAACGCTTTGCCCCGACGCCGCCGCATCCCTTGACCTTGGCACTGAGGTCAGGGTATACAACGGCGCCCATGATCAATACTTCGCCGCCGTAGGCTGTGGAGCGGTAAACGCAGGGGATATGCTTCTGGCAACGGGAACAACATGGGTAGTGCTGGGCGTTACCGATAAGATACTTTATACCGACAGCCATATTTGCCCCGGAATACACCCTGCCAAGGGAAAATACGGCGCTCTTGCCTCACTTGTAAGCGCGGGAAGCGCGCTCAACTGGTACAAGAGCATCATAGACGGCGACTTTAAGAAAATGGACGCCGAAGCTGCCAAACGACGGGACAGCGCAAAGGAGCTGTTTGTTCTTCCCTATATCTGCGGCACGGGCTTTCCCCATATGCGCCCCGATATGAGAGGAGTTATGGTAGGACTTGACCGCGGTCACGACAAATACGATATTGCACGCGCTCTTATGGAGGGCGTGGCATTTGAAGCGTCATCGGTGCTTGAAATATTCGCCGCACAGGGCATGAATATCAAAAAGCTGATGATGACGGGCGGCGGCGCAAGAAGCGAGCTGTGGAGCTCTATCGTCGGCTATGCTACAGGATGCGAGATATACCGTATGGAGGAGCCCGAGACCTGCTGCATGGGCGCGGCAATGACCGCGGCTGTGGGAATGGGAATGTACGCTGACTATACCGAATGCCGCAGCGCAATGGTCAGATCGAAAAAATTAGAGCTTTGCGACAACTCCTCATACGAATTTTATAAGGAAAAGAAGCAGCGATACGACAAGCTTGTCAGCGCTGTAAAGAGCTTTAATTAGAACAAACGGAGAGTGTGAAATGAAAAAGAAAATAATTGCAGCATCAGCATCGGCGGCAGTTATTGTTATTGCCATTGTGCTCTGTATCGTTTTTGTTGGCAGTACAAAGCTTTCGGTAAGCTCATTTCAAGACGGAAAGACCGTATTTCAGGGAAATACCTCTGAGCTTTCGTCCGAAGATCTGGCAAAGATCAAAGACTGCTTCGATAATAAAACACTGTACAGAGATAATCCCTCCTGCGGTTTTTCAGATCAGGTATCAGTAACCTTGCTCGACGACAGCAATGCATACACATTTTGCTTCGCAATGGACAGCGACAATATAGTATATCTTAAAGAAAAGAATATGTATTTTCAAGTCAGCGACAGTGAAAAAGAGCTGATATACACTATACTTTCAAAATACGGATTTACATTTCCGTGTGTATAAGTCAAAATTAAACAGCCGCCTGACCGGCGGCTGTCAGAGTGAAGACAAAGTATTACGCAGGGCTTTGCCCCGCACCCCACCAAAGGGTTATCACCCTTTGGAATCCCTTTTTATAAAGTTTTTGAAGGTTTTTAGGGCACTTTTTTCAAAAAGTGCCCTAAATAGGGTTTGGGGCGACGCCCCAATCTGATTTTGGCTTCAGTCAGAAACAGGCACCTATCCGGTGCCTGTTTTTCATTATATTACAGATCATACTGTGCGATCTTAGCCTTCAGGAACTCTACTGCAAGTCCTATATCGTGGGCAGGATTTTCACCTACCTCGCGCTCTACGGTCAGAAATCCGTTAAAGCCCGTTTCCTTCAATGCAGGCAGATAAGTATCAAAGTTTACGCCGCCCTCACCGAGGGGAAGCTCCAAATACTGACGTCCCATGCCAAGCAGCGCGTCGTGATCCTTAGCCTCGCCGCCGACAACCACCTTGATATCGGCGGGCAGCGCCGCGTCAAGCTTGATGCCGTCCTTTGCATGGGTATGAACAATATACTTGCCGAGAGTCTTTACAGCAGTCTCAGGTCTGTCGCCCGCCACCATTACAAGGTTTGCAGGGTCAAAGTTTACTCTGACGCCGCCCGCTCCGAGGCTTTCCAGAAAATCAAACAGAACCGCGCCGGTCTCTGTTCCGGTCTCAACGGCAAACGCGCTGCCCATAGAGTCGGCAAACAGTGCAAGCTCGCGGCAAGCAGATCTCATTATTTCCTTTTCGCGGCACTCTTCTGAGGGAATATGGCCGATATGTGTCGTTACAACGTTGCACTCCAGTTCTTTTGCCCATTCAAGAACCCTTTTGGACTTTTCAACGTACTCACTGTTCTTTTCCTCGTCGCAAAAGCCTACGCCGAAATCGCCGCAAATAGCGGAGAATACAAGTCCTGAAGATTTTACTATATCCAGTGCCTCTCTCAGCTTTTCAGTTGTCATTTCATGGTACTTAAGGTATCCGTACTCTGTCAGATACGCCTGTATGCCGTCTGCGCCTATGCGTGCGGCTTCTTCGACGCTTGACCTGAAGTCGCGTCTGAATGACTCTACCATTACACCTATTTTCATAATAATCTCCATTCTGCCACACTAAATCGCTTTGCGATTTAGTGCTCAGCACAAAATAATAATGAAATTCGACTGTGTTTCCTTTGGAAACAAAAATGGGTTGGGCCCCATTTTTAAGTTGAATTTGAGCGTGAAATAATTGTACAAAAAGTCTGACCCAATGTAATTTTCACGCTATAACCGTTCCTTTATTCTGATTTTGCTTCGGCATCGTCCTCTATAACAACGCCGTTTTCTTTCACATATTCTACAAGAGGATCAAGCCCTGTGTCAAGAGTTACGTTATAATATAGTCTGTCTTTTTCAAAAACTCCGCAGTAGCCGTAGTATATCATAGCCGTTCCGTCGTCAAAAAAGCACACCTCGTATTGCATATCAGCTGTGACCGACAGCACCTTTTCACCGTCAGGGCGTCCATCGCGCTTTTCCCAGCTGCCCTGCATAAGAGCAGCAAGCTCCTCTCCGTCAGGCAGCTTTACCGTATCGCTGTTATTGTCGTAAATAAACGCGCCGACTTCCTCGGAAGCAAGAACCGCCTCCAAAAAGCTTTCAGGCTCGCACTGCACCGTTGAGGTGCAGCTGCTGAACACCGCAGCCATCGCCGCTACCGCCAAAAGCAGCGACAGTATTTTTAATACAGATCTCTTCATTATTATATTCATTATTATATTCGCCCCCTATTTTGCAAGCTTTTGCCGTCTTATATCCGTACCGCGGAACAAGAGAGGACGGTATTCACCGAAAAGTCTGCTTGTAATGCGGTCTGTGTAGCGCTCTCTCAGCTGACCCTGTGTGAGATTTGTGCTGATAAGCGTAGGCAGCCCCGCGTTTATTCTTGTATTTATAACATTATAAAGACTTGAAACGGTAAACTGAGTCGTCATTTCGGCGCCGAGGTCGTCTATTATAAGAAGATCGGCGCGGTAGTATTTCTGCACCTCGTCAGGGTCCCCGCCATGGAACTGCGCACGCTCAAAATCGTCCATCATACCCTGCACGCTTTTATACAGCACGTCATAGCCGCGGCGAATGACGGCAGCTCCCACTGATGTTGTCAGGTGAGTTTTGCCGAGTCCCGTGTCGCCCATAAGCAGCCAGCTGTCGCGGCTGTCACCGTTAAATCGCTCGGCAAAATCGCGCAGCAGCTTATAATTGCGGCAAACTATATCCTTATCCGCGCCGCTGTAATAGTCAAAGGAAAAATTATCAAAGCTCTGCTTTTTTGCAAGCACGCCGATCTCGCTGTCATGGAGCTTTGCTTCAGCAACGGCGATCTTCATGCAGCGGCACATATTTACTCCTACAAATCCGCTGTCGCGGCATTCGGGACAGGTATAAGCAAGATCGGTAAAATCTGCGGGATAGCCTGCATTCATCAGCAGCTGTCCGCGCTTTTTGCGAAGCGCGTCGTTTTCCTGTCTGATCCTTGCCACAGCGCCCTGAACATCGCCGCCCTCAGAAGCAGCGCCAAGTACCTTCATACCTGTGGCTGCAAGCCGGCGGTCTATCTCCCGGACCTCAGGACAAACGGCATAGACCTCGGCTTTTCTGTCGTCGCTTTGCTTCTCTGCCGCCTTGCGCCTCTGACGGTACACCTCTTTTATTTCTTCATAATAATTCTTAGCGGGCATTTTTGTTCTTCCTTATTATTTTTTATTTTTCTGCGTTCGAGTAGGAACGGCGCAAAGCCGCCTCAAAATAGTCGTCAGTCTCAAAGCTGCCTTTCTTATCCTTTGCGCCCTCTTTATCGTGCTTGTAGGCTTCCATTCCCGCCTCGACCTCTTCAACAGTCTTATAGCCTTTGTCATGCCAGGAGCTCAGTACGGCGTTGCAATACGGAATGCTGGCACTGCCTGTATTTTCTACGGTGACCTCGTACGCCTTTTTGATGATCTCCATGGGCATTTCCCACTTTATCCAGTTTTCAAAAAAGTCCTTTTCCTTTGAAGTAAGGGCGCGCCTGCCGACGCCGAACAGCTCTCTCATGGGCTTGTCCATTTTCTTAGACTCCTCCAGCACCAAAAGATAGGAGTCCAATTCGTCGTAGCTCATAATTCCCTTATCAAACAGCTCCACCGCAAGCTTTTCTATATATCTTACAGAGCGCTTGTTTATTCTCTCGCAGTAGGAAAAGAGTAGCAAAACATATGCCTCGTCCAGCTTCAGATAATCCACAAGTCCCACAACGGTCTCTATCTCCGCTGTATTGAACATTTTACCCATATACTGCTGACAGCTGTTCAGCAGCTTGTGCATTCCCTCGTGGGCTTCTATGTATGCCGCCACCTCCTCTGAGGTGTATTTCGGCAATGCAGGAGCCGACATTACCGCCTTCGGTCTGCGAACCGTGACGTTGCCGTTCTTTTTATCTGCGGCAGGCCCTGCCGCCTTTGCAGGTGCGGCATCCTCTGTTTCAAAAACGCCCTGTTCTCTCCAATATTCAATGGAGGAAGTAAGCACTTTTTTAGTAATATCCAGCTTTTCTGTTACATCGTCAGGCTCAAACTCAGGATTTGCCAGCAAATACAGCAAGACCTTCAGCTTTGTGCCGTTGACTTCACCCAGCTTTTTTACTACCGGATCGGCAGGAAAAAGTACGCACTGCCCCTCCAGCTTAGGTTTTATCTTCATATTTTATTTTCCTGTTAAATTTTTATTTATCGGCACTTGTATAATCAAAAATCGATAATATTCATATGCCTACTTAGATATTTTTTAATAAATTCAAATGCATAAAACCGGAAACCCTTGAAAACTCTGAGTTTTCCAATACCTTTTGAAAACTATGTGGAAAACTCATTTTACACTTGTTGAAAAACGAGTTTGTTTCGTCATTTGCAAATTAGCGTTAAACATTTGTATAAAACACGGCAATCTCACTGTTTTTTATAGCCTATTGCCGCCATTGCGGCTGCTCCCTCGCCTGAAGCGTATGCATTTAAGTCGCTTCCTGCCGACGCACCGGCAAGATATTCAAAATACGCCTGCGCGCCTACCATCGCTCCGTTATCGCCGCAAAGGGACAGCGGAGGCATATACAGTGCCGCTCCGGCAGCCTTTGCCACGTTCTCCACCTCTGCACGCAGATGGGAATTTGCCGCAACTCCGCCTGCCAGCACCAAAGCCATTGCCCCCGTGCGCTGCAGTGCCTCGCTGAGCTTTTTGCCTATACCACCCGTAACGGCCTCTGTAAAGGCTGCGGCGATCTCCGCCATATCCTCGCGGGGCAGACTGTCAGTTTTCGAAAGTCCCAGCTTTTGCCTCAGGTTATGAATATGATTTACGCAAGCAGTTTTAAGACCGCTGAATGAAAAGTCAAGAGTGTCATCATTTATTGCAGGACTGGGAAAATGCAGTCTATCTGTTGTTTTACCTGCCGCGCGGTTTACAAAGCCCTCTTTGGCAAGAGCGTCCATAGCCGCGCCGCCGGGATAAGTAAGTCCCATAACTCTGCCGACCTTATCAAAGGCTTCACCCGCCGCATCGTCTCTTGTCGAGCCTATCTCTTCAAAAATATGCGGCCTTTCCACACAGTACAGCGATGTATGCCCGCCTGAGACCACCAGTGACAAAAAAGGAGCCTTCAGATCATCGCTTACAAAATATGCAGCAGCAGTATGAGATTTAATATGATCTACGGGAATAAGGGGCACGCCCATTGATAAAGCAAGGCTTTTAGCATAGCTTACGCCAACCAGAAGGCAGCCTATAAGACCCGGAGAATAGGTAACTCCGACCGCATCTATATCTGAAAGCCCCACACCTGAGTCTGCAACAGCCTTTTCCACCACGGCGCTGATAGCCTCAATATGTGCTCTGCTGGCTATCTCCGGCACAACACCGCCGTAAAGCGCGTGTGTTGCTATCTGAGTAGCCACTACATTTGAAAGTATTTCTCTTTTTTCCTCATTCATACGAACTACTGCGGCAGCAGTTTCGTCACACGAGGACTCAATTGCAAGTATAAGCATTATTATAACCGTGCCTTTCCCGACAAAGATCTAATCTTCACTGCCGAGAACCATAATTATGGCATCCTCTCTAGGATTTGTGTAGTAATTTCTACGTTTGCCTATTTTGACAAATCCACTTTTTTCATAAAGCCTCACAGCGGCAAGATTTGACTCTCTCACCTCAAGAAATATCCTGTTTGCCCCTGCGTTCCGGGAAAATTCGACCATTTTAGACAAAAGACTATATCCAACACCGCATCCCCTGTTCTCAGGCATAACGGCAATATTGGCGACATCCGCCTCGTCTGCCGCTGTATACAGCACACCGTACGCACATAGTTTAGACAATTGTCTGTTATAAACACCGATCACCGTGCTTCTGTCATTTTCAAGGGTATCTGCAAGCATTCCCGCACTCCACGGATCCTCCGGGAAGCAGCGCTTTTCCGCTTCTGACAGTTCAACAAGGCTCTCGGCACCCAAAACAGCCACGGTATACTCTGTATTGTCTTTGTCTGTGATCGTATCAATTATCTTCATCATTATCTTTACTGCCAAACATTTCGCAAAGCGCCTTATCTATCATATCAAAGCACTTTTTATACACCGTAATATCACCGCCGTATGGATCGGGAATATCAAAAGGCATAGAAGTAATTTTTGTGGCAAACTGCGGGAACGCCATTATAAGTCCCGCAGCGTGACGGCGTGTCAGACCTACAACGACATCAGCACGTCGCATCAGCTCTTCTTCTACGTTGCGCGGCATATGTCTGAAATCAAAAATGCCCGCAGACTCAAGAGCCCCCCTTGCGCCCTCCGATATATCAGAGGACGGAGAAGCGCTGAGTCCCGCAGATTCGGCGCGGCGCTTTCCGTCGGAATACTTTTTATTGAACAATGCCTCCGCCATAGGGCTGCGGCAGCTGTTGCCTGTACATACAAACAAATACAGCTTCTCTGCGCTGCCCTCGTCAGTTTTCAGCATCTCAGGCTCAGTTAAACAACTCATCTAATACATCTCCCGCCGAAATACAACGGCTGTTGACTCTGTCGTAAAAATAGTTCCCTTTTGCACCGATAGCAAACACTACATTATAATATATGGCAGGCCAATCTGAGGAATAGAACTTTAACTGATACGTCTCACTGACATCCCCTCTGGGCCATATCTCATCTTCGATGCTGTTATCGTTAAGCATCGCAATAATATCAGCGATCACCTTATCATCCTCATCGGTACCGCCGAGAACCGCTATAGCATTGACGGAAACATCCTGCCGGCACACATACATTTTTTCGGGCTTCATCTCTTCCAGATCAGGAAGTGTTATATCGGTGCTGTAATAGACCATAGTTGCAGCGCCCGCATATTCGGTAGTCAGCCACTGCTTCGGATCGCAGTCGCCTATAGTATACAGTGTCTCCTGCATTTCATTGTCGATAAGCGCATATTCCTCGCTCTGCGCCGTCGGCTCGTAGCCGAGAGGAGCGAAACGGTATTCAGCATCGCCGCCGCAAAGAGCGCCGTCATCATTATAATTCATTTTTATCACGCGCGAGCATGACGCAAGCATCATAACAGACATTGCAAGCGCCAGTGCCGAGATGATCTTTCTGTTTCTGAAGTTCAAAGCTGTCTCCTTTTTCAAATCCGATCAATATCCGCGGCTGCCGTCAAGGCTGTCGTCATTATCTATCCAGTCGGAGGTGGCAAATTCGGTGTAGCCTCCGTCCGCCTCGCGAACGATGACCTTTTCAATACCGGCGTTAAGCACCTGCCTTTTGCACATGGCACAGCAGCAAATGTTGCCGACAACGCTGCCGTCGCCCGGATCGGTACAGCACATATAAAGCGTAGAGCCAAGCATCTGATCTCTTGCCGCCGCAATTATTGCGTTTGCCTCAGCGTGAACGCTGCGGCAAAGCTCGTATCGCTCGCCTCTGGGAATATTAAGCGCCTCTCTGGTGCAGATTCCCAGATCGCTGCAATTTTTACGTCCCCTAGGCGCACCGTTATAGCCAGTGGAAATAATGGTGTCGTTTTTAACGATTATTGCACCGAAGCGCCTGCGTATACAGGTAGAGCGTTCCGATACGGTCTCCGCTATATCAAGATAGTAGTTGATTTTAGATACACGATCCATTTGCGATCTCCCAAAAAAATATTACAAAAATTATACTACAATTATACGTACAAATCAATAGAGCCGTATTATTTTACGACAAAGTTCTGCCAACGGCAGCGCTCCAGCCGTGAAGCAGCTCACTACGCCTGTCCTCACTCATCCGGCAGTTAAACTCACTGCCTCCTCTGCCGTTCACAAGGGAGGAAAGCTCAGCTGTATCCCTCCAGAATCCAACGGCAAGCCCTGAAAGGAACGCCGCACCCAGCGCGGTAGTTTCAACGCTTGCAGGGCGCAGCACTCTGATATCCATTATATCTGCCTGAAACTGCATAAGCAGATCGTTAGCAGAAGCTCCGCCGTCAACTTTAAGCTCTGAAATGACTTCGCCGCTGTCGCTCTCCATAGCTCTCAGCACATCACAGGACTGATACGCCATAGATTCAAGAGCCGCGCGCACTATGTGACTGCGATTGGTGCCTCTGGTCATACCGCAAAGCACGCCCCTAGCATCCTGATCCCAATACGGCGCACCCAGCCCCGTAAACGCCGGCACAAAGTAGCATCCGCCGGAGTCCGGTACTGCCGCAGCGACTTTTTCACTTTCGGAAGAGCTTTTTATAAGACCGAGCTCGTCTCTCAGCCACTGTATTGCAGCGCCTGCAACAAACACGCTGCCCTCAAGGGCGTAGCTCACCTTTTTATCCTCAAGTCCCCACGCCACAGTAGTTACAAGACCGTTTTCCGATGATACGGGTACATCCCCCGTATTCATAAGCATAAAGCAACCCGTACCGTATGTATTTTTAACACTGCCTCTGTCAAAGCAGCACTGCCCGAACAGAGCCGACTGCTGATCCCCCGCAGCACCTGCGATCATCACCTCACCGCCCAAAAGCGACGGGTCGCTGACCCCGTACACGTATGACGACGGCTTTACCTCAGGCAGCATCGACATAGGAATATTCAAAAGCCGGCACAGCTCGGCGTCCCACTCCAGAGTATGGATATTGAAAAGCATAGTTCGCGAAGCGTTGGAATAATCGGTGACATGAACATCTCCGCCTGTCAGATTCCATATAAGCCAGGAGTCAACAGTGCCGAAGCACAGCTCGCCTCTCTCTGACCTCTCTCTTGCGCCGTCTACATTATCAAGTATCCAGCGGATCTTTGCCCCCGAAAAATATGCATCGGGCACAAGCCCCGTTTTATCGCGGATAAGCTCTCCGTAGCCTTCAGCCTTCAAGGAGTCGCAATACTCCGCGCATCGGCGGCACTGCCAGACGATAGCGTTATATATCGGTCTGCCTGTAGCTCTGTCCCACACTACTGTGGTCTCCCGCTGATTTGTAATTCCTATGGCAGCTATCTCCGATGCGGCGGCGCCGCAGTTTTCCATAGCCTCCAGCGCCGCGCTGAGCTGAGTTTTCCATATTTCCTCGGCATTGTGCTCCACCCAGCCGGGCTTTGGAAATATCTGTTCTATCTCATGCTGCGCCACGGCTCTGACATCACCGTTTTTATCAAAAAGTATACAACGAACGCTTGTGGTTCCGCTGTCAAAGGCAAGAATATATTTTTTCATTTTAATTAAGCTTTTCACCTTATTATGACATATTTAATGCAAATGCGCCTTCAGCCAAACAAACAAGTCCTCAAGCACTTTCTCCTTATCAGTCTCGTTGAGCACCTCGTGTCTGTCGCCCTCGTAAAGACGGAGATCAACATCGCGTATGCCTGCCGCCTTACATCTTTCTGCAAAAGCAGCAGGAGCCTTGCCGTATGAGCCTACGGGATCTTCTTCTCCCGCCATTACAAGTATGGGAAGGCTTTTCGGAATTCTTTCAAAATTCACTCCCTTGGCAAGATAGGTCAGAGTATCAAAAAGAACGCCGTAGCCTGCCGCAGTAAACATAAAGGTCGAATACTTGTCCTCATCGTGCACTCTCATCAGCTCTCTGTCAGAGCATATCCATGCGTTGGGGCCCTCGTCAGCCTCGCAGCGCTTGTTATAGCTGCCGAAGGCAAGACGGGTGAGCAGCGGACTTCTGTAGCGTGCTCCCTTGAGCGCAGATATAAGAGACGCCGCCGTTCTTGCCGCAAAAAGAGTTGCCCTCGGCTGATCTCCCGTACCTACAATAACAGCTCCGTGAACACAGCCGCCGTATTTTGTAAGGTAGCGTCTTGTTATAAACGATCCCATACTGTGACCCAAAATAAAGTTGGGCACACCGGGAAATCTTTCTTTTGTATATTTTGTTACCTCATATACACATTCAACAAGCAGCTCGCTGCCGCCCTCACGGGGAATATAGCCAAGATCCCCGTCGTTCTTTGCAGTAAGGCCGTGACCGGGATGGTCGTGCGCCACTACGGCAAAGCCCCTGCGGCACAGATACTCGGCAGTACCGCTGTATCTGTCTGCATACTCTATCATTCCGTGCACTATCTGCACAGCTGCCAGGCATTCTCCCTCTGGTTCCCACACGATACAGTGCAATTTTACATCGGACGATACACCGGGAAGATACAATTCGCTTTTTTTCATAATGATCTCCATGATCTCCATTTGCCGACATACGGCATCACATAAAATTTTGCCTTGTTACTGAAATGACTGCTGTTTCTTCTACTTATTATATTATACCACTATGCATATGAAATTTCAAGGCGCAGGAGAAATTGTATTATTGCAATATGGAAAAAACTTGTGATTTTCAACAATTTATTTAATAAATCATACACTTTTATTGACATTGGCATCATAACATGATATTATATATTCGTATAAATGCCGCCAGTCGGCATAAAGAATGAGTACAGGAGGATTTCTTAAAATGAAAATCAAAAGACTTCTCATGTCACTTGTGATCGTAACCCTTTTGGCAATACTTTGCCTGGGCACATTTTCTACAACGGCTGCTTCCGACGACCCGTCAGACAGCTATCAGAAAATAGACGCCCCGAATGAGGACAGCTCTATTTCCCTGTGGTTTGAGCCTTCCTTCAAAAAGGTGTACACAAGCGACATAACACCGTCCGGCAAGGATACATATTCCGTATATATGGCAAAAAATGAGATAGAAAATGCTCAGTTCGTGCTGTATTCGGACGCAGATAAAATAAATATGAAAGCGACTGTCACAAGCTTTACAAATACTGACGGCAACGAGATACCCGCAAGTATCTACTACGAAATGTATGTAACTACCGACAGTCTGGACAGCACATCTGTTCTCGGTTCTACCGCTGAGACCACCTTTATTCGCGAGGGTGAAACACCCGACCCCGTAAAGCCTCTCAACACCGTAAGCAGAAACGGCTCCTTTAAGCTTAACGCCGGAAAGAGCCAGGCTTTCTTTATTAAGCTGAAGACCTCCGAGGACACCCCCTCCGGCTGGTACAGTGCGACCCTTAATATTATGCAGGGAAACAACACTGTAAAGACAGCTACCGTGTTCGCATACGTCTGGGATTTTGCCATTCCCGAAAAGCTTGATCTTCAGACTTCCTTCTACCTTGATGCAAACACATCTTACGGCGGTACATATCAGCAGTTCTATGACTATCTGCTGGAAAACCGCATAAACGCAATGGATATACCCGGAACGCTGAATTCCTCCAACCCCTACCTTACCAACGACAGAGTAAACTCTATCCGTGTTACTCACAACGGCGGCGGTAATAAAAATTCATATATGGACGATCTTCCCGGTCTGTATTCCAACTATCCGGCAATATATGATGACCTGTACAACTCCGGCTACTGGGATCAGATCAAGGATAAGCTGTACTTCTATACCGCTGACGAACCCATGGCAAAGGAACAGCAGTATGCAACCGGAAGAACCGACGGCAGAACTGTTGACGATGTAAAGGAAAGAGCAGAGCTGCTTGAATACTACTGGCCCGATGCTCAGGCCGTCGTTCCTTATCACGAAAACCATCCGTACCCCTATTATACTCTCAACTCAGCTATGTCCAACTACGGCACTGCCGATAAAAAGGACGCAACTCAGGAAATGATGGATTCCGGATCCGTTAAGATCTGGTGTCCTCAGATATATGCATTTACCCCTCAGTCCGTATTGAAGTCCATAGGCTATGGCGGCGGATTTAAGGCTACTGACAAAATACGCGACCTTTCAGGTACAATATCCGGAATGTACTCCACATCTCACGATGTTGTAGTCGGCACCGGTACCGGTCAGTATGTAAGCACATACTATAACTGGGCTGACATCTACGGTCAGTTTGACAACCGCATCAAGTCCTATATGTACAATGAAAACGCCGCAGGTGAAAACTATAAGCTGTGGGCATACAGCGCAGGCTGGAATAAGAGCTATTCCTACTGCAACCACCTTATAGAAAACACCGGTCTGCAGACAAAGATGCTGTTCTGGCAGCTTTATCAGAACGATATTACAGGCTACCTCTACTACGGCACCAACAACTGGGGCGAATATGATTCCAGCAACGGCAACTTCGTTGACCATACTACAACAGGATCATTCGGCTACAAGACAAACAGTGAAGGTGTATCCGAACCTGTGAACAACTGGAAGACCAACCGTCACAACTATCCCACAGGCTATTCTATATTCGGTAACGGAACTCTGATCTACGGCAGCAACCAGACTACTGCTCTCTCCTCCGCACCTGTTATAGGTACGCTCCGCGTAGAGATCATGCGCGACGGTATTGAGGAATATCAGATGTTCAAGATGC
>CAZBAR010000037.1:0-21050 GCA_964490165.1 uncultured Lachnospiraceae bacterium
GCTTTTGAAAAAGCTTGACCAAAACTTTTAGTTATTTTGCTACAGCCATTTAGTTCTTCGACAGTTTGAAGCCTTACATCGCGTGATGTAAGGCTTGAATTTGCAGTAAAAACCTAAGTTTTTCCGATTACAATACTTATTTTTGAAACTCTGCAATTCGCGCAGCGAGTGTTCTTTTCCGATAGCTTGCAGGTGTTTCGCCTGTGAATTCCTTGAAAATTCTGGTGAAATGCTGAACTGTTTTGAAACCGCAGCGCCGCGCGATATCTTTTACGGGAACATTCGTAAAAGCGACCTGCTTTTTTGCAATTTCAATGCGAAAGGCTGACAAATATCTGAAAGCAGTCATGCCGTATTTTTCACGAAAGGCTTCAGAAAAATCAGTTCTGTTAATTCCCGCTGCCGTCAGTACCTGCGCGTATGTAATATCCTTATGGAAATTTGCCTCGATGAACTGTATGGCGTTTTGCACGCCCGCAGTACAACGCGCCGAATGTGAATCAAGGGACTCGCGTGACATTTCAAAGCTCATTGTCATGACTCTTTCCATAAGAACCATTACCTCAATGAGTGATGCACGGCCTCTGCACGACCAAAAAGTGTCAGGCTGCGCCTCCAGATGATATAACAGATTATCAGCCGATGATTTTATAAGTTCAACGTAATTTATGGGAATGTATAGGTTACGGAAATGATGCAAAAACGGTCTGCATAAAAACATTTCATGCGCGCACAACAGCCCGGAATTTTCAGGATCTCTTATTCTTTCAAGAGTCATATTGACGTTAAGATATGTCGGATGAAAATATATGGCATAGCATTCAACGTCCTTTTTATCCGTCAGTACCGGAGCATCCTTATCATCAAAGCACACGAGGCACGGAGCCGTAGATGTAAATTTCTCACTGCCGACGGTAAATGACACGCTGCCGGACGTCAATACGAGAAGCAAAAAGCATTCGTTTTCGATGCCGATATCCGTCAGCGGATCATTTTTAACACATTTAACAGCTCTGATCATTTGCGGGCAATGCCTATCAAATGTAGTGTACTTCATAATGTTGTTTTCCTCATCTCACAGTTTATATATACAAGTATAGTATATGGCAAAGGTGGAAGTCAACACTGTTCTTTTATCCGGAATTCAATTTTTATTATCTGATATTCAATCCTCCACGGCATCCGTGTTTACCGGGATCACGGTATCAGTGCCAAGCTCTTCTGCCATGTATTCATTCGACTCTCCGAGATCTACAAAATCGTTTGTTATCTGATGAATCGATACCGTATCACCGACAGAAAGCTGTGTATTATCGGCTATAAGCACTCCGTCTGATATATATACGGTATCTACAGATCTTGAATTCACATAAATTCTGCTGCTGCCTGTAAAGCCGCTGCCGATTATGTATGTAACACCGTTTATCTCATTGACGCCACTTATTTTTATTGGATAAATACCCATTTGCATATCAGTCGGGGCGTAAGGCTCTTCCCTGCCGTAAGCAATAAGATCGCCGTACAGCATATCGTACTGAAGTAATTCCAGGGCATTCTGATAGTCCTCGTTATCCATATACTTTTGATGCAGCTTTGTAAGAATGCCGTTGTTTATACCGAGACGCGACAATACATACGAAGAAAGCTGATAAGACTCTATGTCCTTGCTTTCTTTCTTCATAGAAAAGTTTGACCATATAACATACTCGCTGGCGTGCTTGTCCGGCAAGGATATGTCGGACTGGTCGTATTCAATACTGGGCTGATGATCACCGTACAGCACAAGCACGCATTTTTCATCATAGCCGGAAAGCGTATTTACAAGCTGTCCTATAAACTCATCCATTTCATGCACCTGATATGCGTAATACTCTATCTGATGCAAAAGTCCCTCGTTGTCGATCCCCTCAGCCGCTATAAGCTGTTCACCATCAACGGGAGCTGACGGGTACTTGCCGTGCCCCTGAACGCTTACGGCAAATATAAAGTCGCTGCCCTCTGTGGATTTCATCGCATTTATTATCTCATCATGCAATACAAAATCTTTTATCCAGCCCAGCGGATTTACATCATAGGAGGTCATATATTCGGAAGGCGTAAACGTATCGAAGCCGAGGTTCTTATAAACGACATTTCTGTCATAAAAGGTGCCGGTATGATTATGAAACGCGTGAGTGCTGTAGCCAAGCTCTTTGAGATTATAGCTTACAGTCTCGCAGTTTTTTGTTTTCAAAACGGTTTTGAAAGGATATTCACCCATACCGAAGTAATCAAGGCTCATACCCGAAAGGACCTCAAATTCTGTGTTTGCTGTGCCGCTGCCTACTGAGGGAACGCTGAGATATCCGCTTGTACAGTTCTCTCGCAGTGCTCTGAAATTGGGAACGGGATCTTCTTCAAAGGACAGGTTTACAAAATAGTTGGGATCCATAAAGGACTCAAGCTGAATAAAGATTATATTAGGGCATGATGAAGGCTTTACCGTCTTGTCATTACCTATAGATGCAAGGATCTCATCGATCGTAAGATCTGAATAGTCCACAGGCTCGCTTATACCGCGATCGAAGATGCTTCTGGCGAAGCAATATGTGAAGCCGTATGTGTCATACGCATCGTTTTTATCCTTAAAGCTTGACGGAATGGCGCCTGTTGTGCTTGAAAGCACCAAGAATGCTGCGCAAAGAGGTATAGCCACGGCGGATGCAGCGGCTGCCCGTTTCCACTCAGGTTTCACCTTAGGAGATTTGAAAAACAAAAATACAATGCCCACTAAGGCAAGAATTATTGCCAGTGCGCAGAGGATTATTTCAGCAACTGACAGATATATGTTCATAATAGATATACCTGTGCGGAAAATAGAAAGATCCATAGCCTCAAAGGGCTGCGTTCTTGTAAACAGCAATACAAAATTTATTATCGCTATTGTAAGAAAAACAAAGGACACAAAAAACTGAGCAAAGACTCTTTTAGGTGCAAAATATGTAAGAGTCAGTGCTGCATAAATTATCAAAAAGTTTATAAAAAAGAACTGTGGATACTCAAAAAGGTATTTTATTCCTCCGAAAACCTGATGCCGTGCAAGGGACTCTATTATAATTGTCAGCACAAATGCAAGTGACGCCGAAAAACCGACGGGAGATTTCCATAGCTTCTTCAGGAAAACAAGAAGCTTATTATCATTATTCAAAGTGCTCTCCTTTCTGTTTTTACAATGCTTGCGCAGGCGGCATATACCGCCTGCGCAAAAAACTATAATAGTTTATTATTCTCGGCACTGCTTTTTTTATGAAGCAGTGCTACCCCGAAAAGCATTAAGATCGGGAATATTACCGCCGCCAAAAAGCCTGCTCGAAGTCCGAGCTGACCGGCGTCAAGGCTGAGGTGCGACGCTATGGACGCAATGCGGGGTACATTGTCGGCAATGTCTATAACGGTATCTGAGACAGCGCCCGCTATATATGGACCAAGAGAGCAGCCTATATCGCCGCCCAGAGCCAACATTGCAAACATAGATGCTCCTCCGCCCGGAAATTTTTCGGCACACAGTACCAGCATACCGGGCCACATTATGCTCACTCCTACTCCCGAAAAACCGCACGCAAGCAGCGACAGCATAGGAAAAGGAGCAAAAACGCATACGAGATAGCAAACTGTTGTAAATGCGGAGAGAGAAAGCAGCAGCTTTTCCATATTAAGCCGCGCGCCGAACAGTCCGTGGGCAGAACGTCCGAGTCCCATCATTACGGCAAACAGGCACGGACCGAGAATATCACCCACTACCTTTGTAACGCCGAGTCCGCGCTCCGCAAACATTGACGCCCACTGCGCCATTGCCTGCTCGGAAGCGCCTGCGCATATCATAAGAACAAATGCTATGACAAATATCGGCTGCTTCAGCATACTCCATACGCCGTGACTTTCGTCATGAGCGTTCATTTTTACCATAGGAACTCTCAGAAAGCACAGAGTGTTATATATGGGTATCAGCGCCCATATAAGCGGTATCACCCACCACAGTCCCCTGCCGAGAATCTTAAGCAGCACTGTTGTAATCAGTATAACGCCTGTCTGACCCCATGAGTAAAAGGAATGCATAAGAGTCATTGCAGAGCCGTCTGAGTCGCCGTCCGACGGCAGCTCCTCAATAAGAGGGCTGAGAACTACCTCTGCAAGTCCGCTGCCGGGAGAATAAACAAGCACCGCTATAAGTATACCAAGCTCCGGTTTCATCGCTCCGGGGAGTATAGCCAGCATGATAAGTCCAAGCGCGGAGACCAGCTGGCTTGAAACTGCTAAAAAGCGGTACGTGACCTTTTCAACGAACTTAACCGCTGCAAGGTCAATAAATATCTGCACCAAAAATGTTATAAGCGTTATAAGCGCAATAAATCCAAGAGATACATTGAAGGTATCCTGGAATATTACGAACAAAAGCGGTGCAAGATTGACGACTATTGCCTGTGTGATATAGCCTGTGTAGCAGGCTATTCTTGTGCGCTTGAAATTGTTTTGCATATATTAAAAGCCAAACCTCACAATATTAAAGAAACAATACGTCAATAATTATACTGGCGCATCCGAGCACCATAAGTGCGGCAAGCACTATGGCGACGGTGCGTACAATTATCTTTCTGGTTTTTTCATTCATTAAGGTACCTCATTACTATTCTATTACGATCTGTATGTCTTTGATATCGGGAATAAGCAAGGATGAGCCTTGCGCGGGTATTTTTATTTTGCGGCACTTCGCAGCGTCGCTGTATTTCTCTATAGCTTCACCTGCTACGGCAGTGACTACCTGCTGATTTTTCTTCAGTTGATACAAAATAACGCCGGAAGCACTTCTGGTAGTTTTCTCGGGAATAAGCGAGGATTTTATCAGAATTGCTTTTCCTGCATTGGAAATTATAAGAACGTCAGTCGTCTCCTTTTCGTATATTGCAGCTACTATGGGAGACGCAGCGGAATAAGCGCCTGTCAATCGGCGGCGGTTTGACTTAGTTTCATATGCAGAAAGCGGAATACGGACACCCTTGCCGTTCTGGAATATAAATATCATATGGTGCGATGAGTCGAAATCGCTGCCGCACACCTTCATTGTAACAGGCTTTTCGCCTTCGTCAAAGCCGAGCTTTGTAGGCAGATAGTCACCCAGTGCAGATGCCTTACAGGGCTCAAAGTCTGATATCTTAGCCTTGTAAAGCTGACATTTATCAGAAAATACTATGATCTCGTTGCGGTTCTCGCAGTCCTCCGAGCAAACGATCTCGTCACCGTCCTTCAGGCGGTGTTCATCATTGCCTCGGAGCGACTGATGCGTTATCTTTTTGAAATATCCGTCACGGGTCAGAACAACGCGGCAATTATAATTTTCCACCTCGTCAACAATGACTTCTTCCTCTATATCCTCTGAATAAATTATCTGAGTTTTTCTGGGCTTTGCATACTTCTTCTTGATCTCGCGAAGCTGATCTGCAATAAGCTCCTTCATCTTTATTTCGTCTGCCAGAATATCCTCAATTCGCTTGATATCTGCCTGCAGAGCCTCGATCTCGTGAACTCTGTTTATGAGATATTCGTGGTTCAGGTGACGCAGCTTTATTTCTGCGATATATTCAGCCTGCATTTGATCTATGGAGAAGCCTGCCATAAGGTTTGGCACAACATCGCTTTCTTTTTCGGTCTCGCGGATGATCTTTATCGCCTTATCTATGTCAAGAAGTATTTTTGACAGCGCTTTCAACAGGTGCAGCTTGTCCTTCTTTTTGCCCAGCTCAAAGCGCATCTCGCGTGACAGACACTTAATGCGGAAGCGTATCCACTCTTCAAGTATCTGTGCAACTCCCAAAAGCCTCGGAGTTGAGTCTATAAGTACGTTGAAGTTGCAGGCGAATTCATCCTGCAGGGGAGTCTGCCTGTACAGACGTGCCATAAGCTTGTCCGGGTCTACACCACGGCCAAGGTCAAGCGTCAGCTTAAAGCCGCCAAGGCCTATTTCATCACGAACATCCTTAACTTCCTTGAGCTTACCCTCTTTTATCATATCGATTATTTTTTTCAATATTGCTTCAAGGGACGTAGAATAAGGTATCTGCAATATGTCTATGCAGTTATTTTCTTTATCATAGGAATATCTTGCGCGAAGCTTGATGCTGCCGTGACCGGTCTCATATATCTGCTTCATCTGCTCTCTGTCGTATATCAGAAAAGCTCCGCCCGAAAAATCGGGAGCTTTTATAAGGGACATAAGCTTATCGGTGGAGAGCTTGGGATTTTTAAGCAAAGCTATAGTACCGTCACACACTTCGCCGAGGTTAAAAGAACAGATATTAGAAGCCATACCTACAGCGATACCCATATTGGGAGATACCAATATATTGGGGAAAGTAGTAGGCAGCAGAACAGGCTCTGTCGTTGTATTGTCATAGTTGGGAATCATATCCACCGCATCCTTGTCAATACCGGAAAAAAGCTCGGTACATATGGGGTCAAGCTTTGCTTCCGTATAACGGGACGCAGCATATGCCATATCGCGGCTGTACTGCTTACCGAACGAGCCTTTTGAGTCTACAAACGGATGAAGCAGCGCTTCATTGCCCCTTGTCAGACGCACCATTGTTTCGTAAATAGAAGCGTCGCCGTGGGGATTGAGATGCATAGTTGCACCTACAATATTTGCACTTTTTGTACGCGGGCCCTTGAGAAGCCCCATTTCGTACATGGTATATAAAAGCTTGCGGTGAGAGGGCTTAAAACCGTCGATCTCCGGAATAGCTCTGGAAATAATAACGGTCATCGCGTATGGCATATAGTTTGTCTCAATAGTTTCCGTTATAGGCTGATCAAGTATTTCTGCAGGTATTATTTCTTCTTTTTCTACTGTTTTTTTCTTCTTAGCCATTATGTCCTCACTTGTCTAAATGAATTACCGTGCATCCGGCAGCACGAATTATTCTGTTGTATAAAGCAAGATATTCATCGCTCTTAGGGGGCAGATGAGCATATATTACATCGGCTCTAGCCTCATCGCTGTCACGCAGAAGTCGAAAAAGCTTATGCATCTGCTCTGCGGGATCGTTTTTAGATCCGGCATCCATAACAAAGGCGCGTACGAAGTCGCCTATATTTTCGGTATAGGACAGAACCGCACAGCGCTCCTTAGTGCTGTTTACATATTCGGCAAATGCCTCGTCGTCGCCGTCTATCAACATAAGGCGCGATGTAGGAGCGTAGTGCTTGTACTTCATGCCCGGCGATTGGGGAGCATCTCCTGCGGCAGACGGATCAACTACCGCTTCGGCAATATACACGCTGTCAACTACACCTGCCAGCTCACGCGGCGTTATCTCGCCGGGACGCAGCACCGTGCAGCCGTCACTGTCCGGCTTGATAACCGTAGACTCAACGCCTATCTCGCATTCTCCGCCGTCAATTATCATTTCGACTCTGCCCTTCATATCGTCATAGACATGAGCGGCAGTTGTAGGAGACGGAGCGCCTGAAAGGTTAGCGGACGGAGCGGCAACGGGAACACCTGCTGCCTCTATAAGCCGGCGAGCCGCAGGATGCGCAGGACACCTTACTGCGACCGTATCAAGTCCGCCCGTGACAGACATAGGTATATTATCTTTTTTCGGAAGAACTACCGTGAGGGGGCCGGGCATAAAGTGCTCGGCAAGTATGTAGTACATATCATTTGTCACGGCAAAGGCTTCTGCATCCTCAGGCTTTGAAACGTGTACTATTAACGGATTGTCACCGGGTCTTCCCTTCGCGGCAAATATTTTTACGGCGGCTTCGGGATCAAGAGCATTTCCACCGAGACCGTACACGGTCTCGGTAGGAAATGCTACAAGTCCTCCGTCGCGAAGTATTTTTCCTGCTTTTTCAAAGGTCGCGTCGTCTTCACCGCAAAGTGTTATAAAGAGAGTTTCCATTATTACAGTCACGCCTTTCTTTGTATATGTGTCGGTTCAAAATGCGCTGACAAAACATTCTGAAAACGGTAGTACCGGAATTCGTCAGCCTTCCGAGCTTCCGCTTTTCAGCTTCTCTGCGGTGTCTGCGGTTGCAAGAGCGTCGATAAGCTCGTCAAGCTGACCGTTTACCACGCTGTCGAGAGTATAAAGAGTAAGTCCTATACGGTGATCAGATACGCGGTTTTCTCTGAAATTATATGTTCTTATTCTCTCGCTTCTGTCGCCTGTACCTACCTGACTGCGGCGCTCGCCGGCGATCTTATCGCTTTGCTCGCGCTGTTTCATATCGTAAAGCTTTGCTCGCAGAAGCTTCATAGCCTTATCCTTGTTCTTAAACTGGCTGCGCTCATCCTGACATTCAACTACAATTCCCGTAGGCTTGTGTATTATACGTATCGCCGACTCGGTCTTATTGATATGCTGACCGCCGGCTCCGCTGGATTTGCAGGTCTCTATTTCCAGATCCTGCGGATTTATTTCAACTGTAACATCCTCAGCCTCGGGAAGCACCGCTACAGTAGCGGTAGAGGTCTGAATTCTGCCTGAGGACTCTGTTTCGGGCACTCTCTGAACCCGGTGAACGCCTGACTCGTATTTCAGTCTTGAATACGCACCATCGCCCGAAACAGTAAAGGTGACTTCCTTATAGCCGCCCAGCCCTGTTTCGTTTGCCGACATCACCTCCACCTTAAAACGGTGGCTTTCGGCGTACATCGTATACATTCTGAAAAGCACACCGGCAAACAGAGCCGCTTCTTCGCCTCCGGCTCCGCCGCGTATCTCAACCACAACATTTTTGTCATCGTTGGGATCCTTGGGCAGAAGCAATATTTTCAGCTCCTGCTCAATATTCTTTATAGCTTCTTTCAGAGAATAATACTCCTCTTCCGCCATGGCGCGCATTTCAGCGTCGCTTTCCGTTTCCATGATCTCAGCCGCGTCCTGAAGCTCATCGCTCATTTTTTCGTACTCACTGTATTTTTCCATAACAGGAGTAAGTTCCTTATAATCGCGCATAAGCGTCTTGAATTTTTCATTATCGGCTACGGTCTCGGGAAGCGCAAGCGCTTCTTCTATAGATCTGTATCTTTCTTTTACTTCTTTAAGCTTGTCTATCATTTACCCTTAGTCTGTCCTTTCTGTAAATAGTCGGCCGCAAAATACGAAGCACTACTTGCAGAAAGCGATAAATGCCTTATAGGTCTGGTACAGATCGTGCTTTGATATCTGCTCAAAGGGAGCGTGCATAGAAAGAACGGGGACGCCGAGATCAACGGTCTCAATGTTTCTGTTGGCAATATATTTTGCAACAGTACCGCCGCCGCCCGCTTCTATTTTACCAAGCTCGGCTGTCTGCCACAAAACATTATTATCGCAGAATATATCGCGTATTTTGCCGACAAATTCTGCGCTTGCATCATTGGTGGAAGACTTTCCGCCGGAACCTGTATATTTATTCATGACTACGCCGCAGTTGACAATGGCGCTGTTTCTCTTTTCAAATACATCGGGATAGTTGGGGTCATAGCCTGCGCTTACGTCAGCAGAGAGGCACATAGAATTGTTTCTGCATACCAAGCCGTCTGAGCCCTGTGCTACTGCAAGAGCGTCAATAAGCTCGCCGAGAAGTGAGCACTGCATACCCGTAATTCCGTCACTGCCGGTCTCCTCTTTGTCTGCAAGAACACACATTAAAGTATGCTCTGTAGAAGGTGCGTCAATAAGAGCACGGAGCGCAGGATATGCGCAAACCTTATCGTCGTGGCCGTAGCCGCCGACAAGACATCTGTCAAAGCCTATATCCACTGGCTTACCTGCGGGAACGGCGCACAGCTCGGCAGACATAAAATCTGCTTCAACTATACCGTACTTCTCATTAAGCAGACGCATTACATTGAGTTTTACGGAAGAGTCCACTTCTGCGGGCTTCCCGTCCTCCATTATAGGTGCAGCACCGACAATTATGTTAAGAGACTCACCTGCAAATGCCTTGCCGAGAGCTTTTGTGTCCTGCTCGCGTCCGAGGTGAGGCAGAAGATCTGTAATAACAAAGACAGGATCGCCTGCATCCTCGCCTATATTGATCGCAACACGCTCGCCGCCGCGTTTAACCACTACACCGTGAAGTGCAAGCGGAATTGTAGGCCACTGATACTTACGGACGCCGCCGTAGTAATGAGTTTTAAGATAGCCTATGCTGCCCTCCTCAAACAGGGGATGCTGCTTCAGGTCAAGTCTGGGAGAGTCAATATGTGCCGCACTTACGCGAATTCCCTTTTCAATGCTCTCAGTACCTATTCTGAATGCAAAAAGGCTCTTATCTCTGTTATTCAGGTAATACTTGCCGCCTGCTGCTACCTCGTCTCCGAGCTTGTATTCCTTATATCCGTTTTTCTTCAAAAGCTCAATGGAAGTGCTGACTGCTTCCCTTTCTGTTTTAGAATTATAAAGATAATCCTTATAATCCTCAGCAAAAGTATCTGATTCCTTGAAATCCTCTTCTGTCATTACGTCAAAAACCGTTTTTTTCTTATACAAAAGCTCCTCTGCCAAGGTCTGACTTTTTGTTTTTTCACTTGCCATTTTCATATCTTCCTTTCATTTCATTAAATTGTTTTCTTAAATTTTATTTATTCCTCATAATAAAGCCTTTTATAAGTTTCTCCGGCTTTTTTCAGTTTTTTTACGTAGCTTGAGGTCTCTTTATAAGGTATTTTTGAAAGCTTACCGTTTTTATCGGTATACTCCTCTTCTGACAGCCATCCGTCTACAGTGCCCTGCCCCGCGTTATATGCGGCATAGGTCTCATTCCAGCTGCCGTAGCGCTGGTAAAGATAAGACAGATAATATGTTCCGTATTTTATATTTGTCTCAGGGTCGTAAAGCATAGCGCTGTTGAGGTTTTCGGAAAGCATTCCCGTAAGCCAGTTGAATGTGTCCGGCATCATCTGCATAAGTCCTATAGCTCCTGCATCTGAGACGGCGCCGGATTCGAAATCACTCTCGATCTTTATAACGGAATACACCATATATTCGGGAATTCCGTATTCATACGCGTATTTTTCAACGTATTCACTGTAGTCTCTCGGATATGAGGCTCTGTCAATAGCGTCCCATATTACCTGAAACAAAAGACCGAACAGTATACTTAAAATAAGTATTGTGATTATTACGATGCTTCGTAATATAGCTTTTTTCTGTATCATACAAAATCCTATTTTAGCTTGAATTTTTGGATAAATTCGCCGACCTGGGCACGAACGTCCGCTATGTTGTCGTTGACGATCTCAGCGTCGCACTTGGAGCGAAGAATATCGTCCCCTGTCTGATTTGCAAGTCGCCGATAAGCCTCAGGGTAGCTGATAGCGTCACGTTTCATTATGCGATCTATGCATATTTCGTCATTTGCAGTAACGCACACACACGCATCACATATAGTATTAAAGCCGCTTTCAAAAAGAACGGGAGCGTCAATAACAACTGCGGTACAGCCTTTTTCCCAAAGAACGGTCATTATGCGCTGAACCTCTGCCAATATGTATTTATGTGTTATTCTGTTCAGAGCTTTTAACCTGTCCCCTGCTCCGTAAGCAAAAACAATATCTGCCAGCGCGCGTCTGTCCAATGTGCCCTTATCCGTAAGAATTCCCTCGCCGAACTCATGCATCAGCTCACCGAGGCATTCGCTGGGAGGCTCATTCTCACAGTCTACAAGTCCGCGGTAGACCTTGTCGGTGTCTATAACAGGGATGCCTTCGGCAATAAAGCATTTTGACACATAGCCTTTGCCGCTTCCGCTTCTGCCGCACAGCCCGATGATCCTAATATTATTCATTGTCCCAAACCGTCTCGCGTCTGCCCGTTGTGTCCGAAAGATACGCTTTTTCCATTATAAGCTGCACCGCCGCCGCATCGTCGAAGGAAGGAGAGGGCGTTTTTCGCTCATATACGGCATTCAAAAAGTTATACATACTGCCGACGTGACCTCTGAGCCAGCCAACGGGAGCTTTAACGCCGGGAAATACTCCTGAGGGCGCAGGATATCTGCCGCAGCATTCTACCATTGTATAGCCGCGCTCATTTTCAGGCTTTTCTGCGTCATAAAACTCAAGGAAATTAGGCTGCATCAGATCAAACCGAACACTTCCGCGTGTACCGTATATCTCAAAGGTATGGTCGTCATTTGTTCCTGGCATTATCTTACCTACGGCAATAGTTCCGGCAGCGCCGGACTTGAGCTTTGCTGTCATATAAAATGCCTCGTCGGCATTAGTCTGCCACTGCGTGCCGTCTGTACCAAGTCTTACAGGATAAGCTATCTGTGACATACCGCTTACAGTCTCAAATTCACCGCAAAGCCAGCGTATAAGATCTATGGAATGGCTGCCCAGATCAAAGAGTACACCGCCGCCGCATACACTTTTGTCTTGCTTCCAGCCGGCGATCTTTTTCGGATCTGCTGCGCTGGAGTGAAAAAATCGCCCGAAAAAGCTCAGTATATCACCCAGTCTGCCGGACTCTATAAGCTCCTTTGCACGAAGCACCGGCAAGAGAAAGCGTGTGTTGAAAACTACAGCGCCGACATTGCCTGCGCCTTGCATCATATCCGCAATTTCGCGGGCTTCGCCATACGTAGTGCAAAGAGGCTTTTCGCAGTAGATATCTTTGCCTGCCGCAATCGCTTTTTTCAGAACATCGTAATGAAATATATTCGGCGTGCAGATATCGATCACATCAATATCCCTGTCAGCGATCATATCCTCCGGTGTATCGTATATCTTTTTGAAGCCATAGGTCTGTGCTGCTCTTTCGGCATTTTCGCGGTGAGCGCAGCATATGCCGTAAAGCTCTGCCGAAAAAGGAAGAGCGGCATAAAAATATTTCAAATTGTCAATGGCATAGGCGTGGGTCTTGCCCATAGAGCCAAAGCCGATTATTCCTATTTTCATAATATATTCCTTTAGCTAATTTAATCCATACATAGATAAATATACCACATTTTGTGCTGATATTCAAGCGAAATAACGAATAATATTATATAAAGAAAATAATTCAAAGATTATTTATATTTCTGCCATCAAATAATAATACCTTGCCGCTGTCAGCCGCCACACGCACTATCGCCCACCCGTTGTCTCCTAAAGACACATAGTACGTATACCCTTTTCCGTCAAAGGCTGCATTGGCAATTTGAGGAGAAGCTTGAACAGTGCCCATCAGACATTCTTTTACTGCAGTCCGGGCTATATGACTGCATTCAGACTCACTGTAAGCGGGATCGCCTACAGCTCTGTCGTAGCAAAAGTATCTTACTGCTCCGCTGCCGGACCATACCTCCAGATACTGATTTTTGCAGAAATAATATATGCAGTTGCCGTTTTCGGCGACATTATAACACGTTTCGGCATTTAGAAAACTTATATTCCCTATGTCATTGCCGAAAACGCGTTTTTCTTCGATATTTTCTGATATTTTCACATTTTCTTCACTTGTAGAATTTATATCTTTTATGCATCTGCCGAGCTCTTTCAAGCTGCACGAGACGGCGGCAGCAGAAAAACCAATAACTATGCAAAATATCACGGCTGTTTTTTTGAATTCGCTCATATCAGTTGCGGCAAGCTGCTATTATTATTCCCTCCAATGCGTAATATTTGATTTGAATATTCAACCAAATCGACTATTTTCATTTGACAAACCGACAGTAATTTGATATAATTTATATGTATTTTGTTTTTGGGAGGCTTTTTTATATGAGCAGTAAATGTTTTCCGTCTCTTATCGGTAACGAAAAGCTAAAAGCTCTGCTGTCAGCCGACCTAAAAAGCAAAAAGCATAATCACGCGTACATTATAGAAGGTCCCGCAGGAAGCGGAAAAAAGACTTTAGCGATGGAAATGTGCAAGGCGCTCTTGTGCAGCGGCGATGGGGATACTTTCCCCTGCGGAAGCTGTCTGTCGTGCAGAAAAGCCGATGCCGGATTTTGCACAGACATATACACTCTGTCGCGCGGAGAATCCGCCAGCCTTTCGGTTGAAGCGGTCAGAAAAATGACTGACACTGCAAGCTATCCCCCTGATGACGGAGAATATAAGGTGTACATAATCGATGAGGCGGACAAAATGACCACCCAGGCGCAAAATGCGTTTCTTCTGTCACTGGAGGAGCCGCCGTCATACGTTATGTATCTTTTGCTGTGCACTGACGCCACTGTACTTCTTGAGACGATACGCAGCCGCGCTCCTATTATAAAGACTGAGCTTTTTTCGAATAAATTTATATCGGAATGGCTGTCATCAAGACCCGAGGCGGCAAGCGCTTCCGAGGCTGAAATAGCCGCCGCCTGCGTAGTTTCCGGAGGTGCTCTCGGCATTGCCCTTGACTGCATATCGGGGCATGAGAAGACAAGAGCATCTCTGGCGGCTGAGGCAGCCGACGCCGTTATCACTCTGTGTTCAAAAAGCATTTCCGACAGGATACTGTTTTTTATGGCTCTTAAGCACTCGCGTGAGGAATTCGGAATTCTTCTTGACTATGCAATGCTTGCAATGAGGGATCTTATCGCAGTCAAGTCTCACGCTGTCGAGACTATTTTTTACCCGGACGAGAATGCTGCGCTGGACATATCCTCAAAATTGAAGATGCGCCGCCTTATAAGGTTGTATGACGCCTTGGAGTCGGCAAAAAAAGATATAACGCAAAACAACGCGTCGGCGTCTGCCGTAATGTGTACGCTTGCCGCCGCAGACTGATAAAAAAAGGACGGATGTACTGAAATGAATACTAATCAAAACAACGAAACAGAAGAGATAGAAGAAATTGAACAGATCGCTCCCGACGCAAACGTAGAGGTGGTCGGTGTAAAATTCAAGGATGCGGGAAAGGTATACTATTTTTCTCCCGAAAAAATAGATTTTTCCGTCGGCGATAAGGTCATTGTAAAAACGGCACGCGGAATAGAATTCGGTTTTGTTGCTGCTGCCAACAAATATGTCAAGGGCCGTGATATCGTACAGCCGCTCAGAAGCGTTGTACGTGCCGCTACAAGCGACGATATACAGCGCTATGAATCTAACAAGCAGCTGGAAAAGAGCGCCTTTGACGTATGCGTTAAAATGATAGCCAAGCATTCACTTGACATGAAGCTTATAGAGGCTGAATATACTTTTGATAACTCTAAGCTTTTGTTCTATTTTTCCGCAGACGGACGTGTTGATTTCAGAAATCTGGTCAAGGATCTCGCTTCTGTTTTCCACACCCGTATAGAGCTGAGACAGATAGGCATACGGGACGAGGCAAAAATGATGGGCGGTCTCGGCGTTTGCGGCAGACCGTTTTGCTGCTCCTCTTTCCTCTCGGATTTCGGTCAGGTATCAATAAAAATGGCTAAGGAACAAAACCTCAGCCTCAATTCGTCAAAAATTTCGGGCACCTGCGGAAGACTTATGTGCTGCCTCAGATTTGAAAGCAATGTTTACGAGGAAGAGCTGCGCCGCACCCCTCCGCTCGAATCAAAGGTTGCGACTCCCGACGGCATAGGATATGTTAAAGAGATCTCTCCCCTTACAGGCTTTTGCAAGGTTCTTATACCGGACAAAAACGGCGATATGTTAAAGCCGTTCCACAGAGACGATCTCAAAGTGCTTGAAAAGCACACTAAGCGCGCTGAAAAAAGCGATAGCGACGCTGACATTAAAGAATAAGACAGATTTTTTTGAATTTTTTGTCAAAAACTATTTTCAAAGCGGAAAATATATGCTATACTATGCGTACTGATTACAATATCATTGGAGTTTTCTCTTTGATATAATCTGAATTCTACATACGGAGGCAAAAAAATGGCATACAAGATTTCTGATGAGTGCATTGCTTGCGGCGCTTGCGCTGCTGAATGTCCTGTAGGCGCTATCAGCGAGGGTGACGGCAAGTACGTTATCGATGCTGATGCTTGTCTTGATTGCGGCGCTTGCGCAGGCACCTGCCCTGTTGAAGCACCCCAGGCTGAGTAATTTTTAGCAAACGTATTAAGGCGGAGCATTGCTCCGCCTTATGACTTTATAAATGTTTATGGAAGAATTGATTTGTACGCCGCTTGAGGGCGAGCGGCTTGATAAAATAAATGAAGATCTCTCCCTTATTCAGCGTATAGGAGGGCTTACCTTCGGTACTGACGCATATTTGCTGTCAGCCTTTGCAAAAAAGTCAGGAACTGCCGCCGAGCTTGGGAGCGGAACTGGCGTTGCTTCCCTGCTTTGTCTCACAAAAGGCAGGGCTCAGAAAATCTATTCCTTTGAATTGCAGCCGCAGTTTGCTCTGCTTTCAAGACGCAATGCTGCGCTGAATGGTCTTTCGGACAGAATGACCGTTATTGAAAAGGACATACGTGAGATCAGGCAGCGCGATACCGGCGGTCAGGTAGACACTGTGATCTCAAACCCTCCGTATATGAAGGCCGACAGCGGACTTTCCTCAAAAACCGAGGAAATGAGTATTGCGCGCCGCGAGCTTAACGGTACTATCGAGGATTTTTGCTCTGCCGCTTCGCGCATTCTTCGCCACGGCGGACTGTTTTATACCGTATGGAGACCTGACAGATTGTGTGACCTGATATGTGCCGCAAGAAACGCGGAGCTTGAGATCAAACGTATGATAACCGTTTATCCCGATACAAAAAGCAAGCCTTGCCTTGTGCTTACCGAGGCAAAAAAAGGCGCCGCACCGTCTTTGGTACAGTCAAGACCTTTGATAATATATAAAGACGGTACGAGAGAATATACAGAGGATATGCAGCTGATATACGACAGCTTTTCGCCTGAACATCTTTTTTAGTGGAATAAGTGAAAGTAAGTGAAAATGGAAAAAATTAAGCATACAGATATGAAAGCAGAGAAAAACAAGGTCGTGGGCGGAACGCTGTATCTTGTGGCAACGCCTATAGGCAATCTTGCCGACATAAGCGAACGTGCCCTGAAGGTGCTGTCTGAGGTCGATTTTGTAGCCGCTGAGGACACGCGCAACTCAGGGCTTCTGCTCTCGCGCTTCGGAATATCAAAGCCCCTCGTCAGTTACTATGAGCACAACAAGCGCGAGCGCGGCGAGTATATAGTAAGCAAACTGGAGGCAGGTGAGTCCTGCGCATTGGTGACAGATGCGGGAATGCCTGCAATAAGCGATCCCGGCGAGGATATCGTTCGCCTTTGCGCCGAAAAAAATGTGCCCGTTTCAGTCATACCAGGCTGCTGCGCCGCCGTCTCCGCGCTGGCACTGTCTGCTCTTACAACAGGACGCTTTGCATTTGAAGGCTTTGTGACTGTTAATAAGCACGACAGGCGGGAGCGCCTTATGAGCCTTAGAGGCGAAGAACGCACAATGATATTCTATGAAGCGCCCCATAAGCTTAGACAGACACTTGACGATATGCTTGAATATATGGGCGACAGAAAGATTACGCTGTGCCGCGAAATGACAAAGCTGAACGAAGAAATAATACGCACTACCTTGTCAGGGGCAGTTGAAATGTATCGCGAAAAGGACCCGCGCGGAGAATATGTTTTAGTCGTTGAGGGCGGTATTCGCGACGAAAAGGCTGACGGAGGCTTCCCCGATGATCCGGAAGAACACGTTCAAATGTATATGAGCGGAGGAATGTCCCGTATGGATGCCATAAAGGCTGCCGCCAGGGATCGCGGCGTGTCAAAGGGGATTTTATACAAAGAGCTTTTGCGGGACAAAGAATAATCGCAATTTACTTGAATTTTTTACCGATATGGTATACAATATATAGGAAATACGGTAAGGAAAGGTATGGTTATAAGAATGGAAAAGAAAAAGTTTTATATTACTACTGCTATAGCCTACGCGTCTCAGAAGCCTCATTTCGGCAACACCTATGAGGTCATAATGACAGACTGCGTTGCAAGATATAAAAGACAGCGCGGATATGATGTATTCTTTTTGACAGGCTCTGACGAGCACGGTCAGAAAATAGAAGAAAAGGCAAACGCGGCAGGCATTACTCCCAAAGAGTATGTCGACAATGTTGCCGGCGAAATTCGCGGTCTTTGGGACTTAATGGGCGCAAGCTATGACAGGTTTATAAGAACCACTGATGAAGACCATGTAGAAAGCGTCAAGCATATATTTAAGCGCCTGTACGATCAGGGCGATATTTACAAGGGCGAATACACCGGCTGGTACTGCACGCCCTGCGAGTCCTTCTTTACCGATACTCAGGCAGTTGACGGTAAGTGCCCCGACTGCGGCGCACCTGTAAAGGAAGCAAAGGAAGAAGCATATTTCTTTAAGATGAGCAAATATGCGGATAAGCTTATCCGCCACATTGAGGAAAATCCTGATTTCATACAGCCTGAGTCGCGCAAAAAGGAAATGGTAAACAACTTTTTGAATGCAGGTCTTCAGGATCTTTGCGTTTCGCGTTCCTCATTCAAGTGGGGAATTCCCGTTCCCTTTGACGAAAATCACGTAATATATGTGTGGATCGATGCACTTTCAAACTATATAACTGCGCTCGGTTACGATCCTGAGCATTCGGAGCAGCCTGAACTGTTCAAAAAATACTGGCCTGCCGAGGTGCATATGATCGGTAAGGACATTTTGCGTTTCCACACGATATACTGGCCCATTATGCTTATGGCGCTCGGAATTGAGCTGCCCCGGAAGGTATTCGGCCACCCGTGGTTCAACTTCGGCACTGATAAGATGTCAAAATCCAAAGGCAACGTTATTTACGCCGACAAAATGGCGGAGCATTTCGGAGTTGACGGCGTAAGATACTACGCTCTTTCGGAAATGCCCTTTGCCGCTGACGGCTCTATTACCTACGAGACTGTCATAACACGCTATAACAACGACCTTGCAAATAACCTGGGCAACCTCGTAAGCCGTACCATTGCAATGACCAAAAAGTATTTTGACGGAGTTGTGCCTTCCCCCTGCGGTGACGAAGGTACCGACTGCGAGCTTAAGGCAGCTGTAGCTGAGGCTATTGCTAAGTTTACTGCCGATATGGACGAATATCACATAGCAGACGCTATGAACGACGTATTCACCATGCTTCGCCGTGCGAACAAGTATATCGACGAGACTATGCCCTGGGCACTGGCAAAGAATGAGGCAGATAAGCCGAGACTGGGCACTGTGCTTTACAATCTGCTGGAAACTATCAGAGTTGCGGCGGTTCTTCTTACACCTGCAATTCCCTCTACGTGCAAATCTGTTTTTGAGCAGTTGGGTACTGATCTTGACACCTACGAGTCTATAGAAAGCTTCGGCGGACTGAAGTCCGGTGAAAATGTCGGCGAGAGTGTAATGCTGTTCTCCAGAATCGACGAAAAGAAGATGATGGAAACTGTTAATGCCGAGATAGAGACTGCAAAGGCACAGGCTGAGGCTGTTAAAAAAGCACAGGAGAAGCCTGAGGGTGTTGCACAAATAGGTATCGAGGACTTTATGAACGTTGAACTTCGTACAGCTCAGGTAGTGGAGTGCGAAAAAGTGCCTAAAGCTAAAAAGCTTTTGAAGCTTACTGTTGACCTTGGCTACGAAAAACGTCAGGTCGTATCAGGCATTGCTAAGTTCTATGAGCCTGAAGCGCTTGTAGGCAAAAAGATAATTATTGTTGCAAATCTGAAGCCCGCAAAGCTTTGCGGAATCGAGTCTAACGGTATGATACTCGCCTCAGGCGAAGAGACCGTTCGCGTAGTATTCCTTGCAGATGATACTCCCCTCGGCGAGCGTGTACGGTAATATGAAACTGTTTGACACACACGCGCACTATAACGATGAAAGATTTAATGACTTTGAGGGTGGCGCTGACGCCGCCCTCAAAGCTTCATTTGACGCAGGCGTTATAGGCTTTATAAACTGCGGTACAGATCCGGATACATCGAGAGAATCTATTGCTATTGCCGAAAAATATCTGTGTGCTTACGCTGCCGTAGGACTTCACCCCGAGGACTGCGAGCGCTACAAAGACCGCATACCTGCCGTTCTAGACGATATCTCTTCCCTGCTGTCACATAAAAAGGCAGTAGCTCTCGGTGAGATCGGGCTCGACTATCACTGGGATATTGACCGTGACTTACAGCACAAGGTATTTGATATGCAGCTCTCTATAGCTGAGGATAAAAAAGTACCTGTTATAGTTCATGACAGAGACGCGCACGGCAAAACTCTTGAAATGATAAAAGCGCACCCTGGAGTCATTGGCGTTATGCATGGATTTTCAGGCAGTGCCGAGACTGCGCGCGAGTATGCCGCCATGGGCTGGTATATAGCCTTCGGCGGTCCTGTGACCTATAAGAACGCAAGAAATGTTAAAGAGGCCTGTGCTGCCGTCCCCGCAGACAGAATACTTATCGAAACCGACTGCCCGTATCTGCCTCCTGTTCCTCATCGCGGAGAAATAAACTACAGTGCTTATATGAGATATACTCTTTCCGCCATGGCTGAGGCTCGCGGAGAGGCTGAAGATGAGCTTGCTGCGCAAATGATAGAAAACACAAAAAGGCTTTTTGACATAAATTTATAAAAATAAACATCGGCTCCGTTTAAGACAGCTAGATAATAAAGAGGTGTAACACCTAAAAGATGTTACACCTCTTTATTATCTTTGAAAGATGTACAGACATTTCTCTGATTGTTATGTACAAAACAAACCTGAAGTTATTGCTTCTGTGTTGAATGATCAAAAAGTCATTCTCGGGCGGAATATTATGCGTCTATGGATTTCTTTCATACATTGATGCACTGACTCTGTATCTTCTGTCTTAATAGCATGGCAAAGAATGTCCTCGTCATCACTACAGATCCAGAAAGCGGAAATCACGGCGTACAGGTATGGAAAAATTTCTTTTTGCTTGTCTGTAAAAGGTCGTTCCCGATGATACCCACGCAAAAATGCGGAAAGGACCTCATCATCTTGCTGTCCGTCCATCTCTTTTGGCATAACCCTCGGTAGATTATAATAACAAGTGCAACAGTAAAAAAAGAGTAGGCTTCACATCAATCAACGTGTAAAATGTAATTACCACAAAACACAACACGGAGGTC
>CAZBAR010000038.1:0-20463 GCA_964490165.1 uncultured Lachnospiraceae bacterium
AAATGAGTCCTTGCCCCAACCTCGCTCGTCGTAGTTATCCACATCAGCCAAGGTATCTGCGGTAAACAACAGACATCCCCATGTTGCTCCTCGAAATGCTGCACACGCAGCAAGAGCTGCGCATTCCATTTCCACTACCTCGCATCCCTCCTGCTTTCTGTATGCAACCTTTTCCTTGGTTTCACGGTAAAATCCGTCAGTTGTCCATGTAATTACTTCCCTGTATTCAAGACCGTGCGAGGCTATAGCTTTTTCTATTGCTTTCATCGCATCAGTATTGATTCCAACAAATCGTGACGGTTTCATATAGTGATATGAAGTTCCTTCATCCCTTAACGCTTTATAAGGAACAATAAATACATTTTCATCAAAGCTGCTGAGTGCTCCGCAGCATCCGCCTGTAATGATCTCACGCACACCGTACCCTATCAGCCAGTCCATGATCTGAGCCGCAGGCGCAGAGCCTACGGGTGCCTGACAAAGACAAACTTCCTCGCCCTTGTAATTCAGCACATATATAGGATAGTCCTTTGTAGCAGACACAAATTTTCCGACCTGAACAGCGCCATGAGCCCTCGCATATTCTTCAATATGCTCCATCAAAAATGCAAATACTGCCTTTTTCGGGAGATGCAAGTCGAGATTTTGGTGAGTCGGCATAATAACAGCCGACGGGTCTGTGTCAAATTCTAAAATGGGGATTTCATTTTTTATGATCATCGTTCATTCTCCTCTCCGTAAAGGCTTATTAAAGCGAAAATCTCTCTTTGATCATCTGTGCGACAACCTCAGGAGCAAGCTCTGTGTTATCGATCTTTATATAATTCTCAAATGGGATCTCTCCGTCATAGCTTTCAAAGCGATGTCTGCTGTCGTCGTTCAAAAGTCTTTTGGTAGATGCTTCAATATCTCTTTTTGACGCCTTGTTTTTCAGGCGGTTTTCTGTTACATTTCGCTCAAGCCGCACCTCGTGAGAAGCAACAAGCTCCGCAAAGTAAAATTCAGTTCCGTAAGGCTCAAAGATGGTCATCGTATGCTCAATCGCATTCCAATCGGACTGAGCATCAAACGCCCACATAAACGTAAATATCATGCCGCAATTATCGGTTTTTGCAAATTCTTCAAAAACGACTTCTCGCAGTCTGTTCACCGCTACCCTGTTGTGAGCTCCGAATATTTCCAGCACCGGCTCAATTGTCATATGGTTGTGGAACAATCTCAATCCGGTAATTTTCATAAGTTCCTGCCCTACTGTCATTTTGCCGACAGCAGCATTTCCGAACAGAAATAATAATTTCATTTTTATCTTCTCCTTCGATTGGCAAGTTAAATGATCTCGCTACCTCATAGCGAAAATTTTTCTTTTATCATCTGTGCGACTATATCAGGAGCATAGTTCGTGTTATCGATCTTCATATAGTTCTCAAACGGCAGTTTTTCTCCCTCGTATGAATTAAGGCGATATTTTTCACTTGTCGATCTCATTTCGGCTTCGCTCCAATCAAGATCACGTTTCGATTCCTTATGAAGCAGACGGTTCTCGCTCTTGTTTCTGACGAGCCGAACATCAAAATCGGCACAAAGCTCAACTACGCAGCATTTTGCTCCGTTTGATTCAAATAACTCTATAATTCCCATCAGATAATCTAATTCTTCTCCCACATCGAATGCACACATATATGTAAATATCAGCCCGGGGAGATCACCCTTTGCAAACAACTCAAAAACCTTCTGTCGAATTGCACGGTTCAGCGAGTTAAATTCTTCCTTTTCACCCGGCGCAAAGAGCTTACGTGACAGCTCGATAGACATATGATTATGAAACAGCCGCAGCCCTGTGATTGCGGCAAGATTTTGTCCCACTGTCATTTTCCCTACAGCGTGCGGCCCCAAAATTATAACAAATGCCTTATGCATGATTTCACACTCCTTTCCATTCAAGATAGCCGCTTGTAAACGGCAGATGATCGAATTTCTTTATGCCGATATGAGTAAAGCCGTTTGAGATATACCAGTTTTTCAGCACATCACTCTCCTCGATAATACCGATCTTAATTGTGCTTCCGCCCAATGCATTCACTTCTTTTTTTGCATGATCCAAAAGAAGCTTTCCAAAACCGTTGTGTCGATACTCCGGAAGAACAGCGAGATTGTGAAGCTCGAAGGCATCTTCTGATTCCTTGGACAACGACATATAACCAACGATTTTATTTTCGACGTACAGCGCATACATATGCCAGCCCCAACTTATCTGCGCTTCAAGAAAGAACAGCGGAATAAAGCTTGTATGCTTGGGACAGTTCTCCTGTGTCAGACCGAACTCCTCTCTTACTGTTTTGAAACTTTGGTGAATGACCTCAAGGCATTCAGAAAGCTCTGACTGTGTTACCTTTGATATTGATGTTTTCATAATTCTCATTCCTTTCTGAATACATCAATTGTGTGGTTCGACAGTCCTATTATATCCTGCCGCTCGCAAGTTGCAAAATGATACTTCAAATACAAGTCATACGTTTCATCATCCATTGCGTCTACGGTTTCTCTCATGTAATCTGTATATCCGTCAGTCGCTGCGAAATGAAGCTGACTCACATTGAAATTGCTTCTGAGCTTATCAATATCCTCTTTCCGGCAAAATTCAAACAACCCCCACGGATTTGAAAAAGTATCAAAGGTTTCAGGATCGACCATGCTCTTCGCCACAAGCTCTTTTATACCGCCGTTTATAAAACCGTACTGCAAAACGCAGGCGTCACTCATACAGTATGCCACAAAAACTATACCGCCTGTTTTTGTAACTCTCAGCGCCTCTGACAAAGCTTTCAGTTTATCCGACTCTGTATAAAGATGATACATAGGACCAAGCAGCAGTGTAATATCATAAGTTTCACTTTCAAAATCGGACAGATCTGTTGCATTGCCCTGCGTTACCGTAATATTCTCACCCTCGGAGGTATTCATTTTGAATATCTCAATATTGTGCTCTATCAGCTCTACAGCGTCAACTTGATATCCCTGTATTGCCAAAGCGTGACTGTAACGTCCCGTAGCTGCGCCGATCTCAATAATGCGCATTCCCTGCTGCAAATACTTGCTTATGTACTTCATAGTAGTCAGATACTCTACCATACCGTGCTTTGATTGCAGTCTGCCGTTCTCGTCATACTGAGAATAGTAATTGTTCAGATACTCGTTTGTCATAATGACCTCCTTAAAAGTATTAAAAATATAAAAAAGCAGTGCCGACTGAGATTACTCTGCGGCACTGCCATTTAACCTATTAAAATAAAACAACTATAATAAACTGCTGTCTGTTTTTAAATTTAGGTATGACAATGCAGAACCGCAAGGCTGCCATCTCTGTGCAGTGCGATCCATTGTAGTATTAATAACAAAAATATTGATACCGTACATTGTCGTACCTCCTGATAAAATTTCTACCATTTTATCACATCCTGCGAAAGTTGTCAACAGTAATTTTAATATTTTTCACTTATTTTTTGAATAAAGCATTGACAAGCGTCGATAATTGTTATATAATAGTTGCATCGTTTATATGGAGGCATAGCTCAGCTGGTTAGAGTACTTGCTTGACATGCAAGGGGTCACTGGTTCGATTCCAGTTGTCTCCACCAGACCGGAATACCGGTCGCAAGGCTTGAAAAACCTCGCATTCCCTTATTTCTAAGGGCGTGCGAGGTTTTTTCGTTGTCTGAAACAAGTTTTGAGGATCATTCTTCATTCCCACAAAAAACTGTCGAAATATATTCAAAATCATTGTCGATATATGCTCCATCTAGCGTGCCGTCATCACCACATCCTATCTCCAAATACCGAGTATCATCACGTAATTCCCTTTCGGCATAAACTGTAAGTCCGATCTCGTCAGTGTACCCTTCATAATCATTGTATCTGAATATACAAAGCTCATCTGCCGTAAAGAATTTAAGTTTTGTTATTCCGGCTTTTTCGGGATCATAGGTATTATCATACATCAGATACAGTTCAAACCAATAGGCGGTTATATAAAAACAACCCCCGCTTTATAAATAAGCAGACACTCATTTTGCGTAGAACGCATAGTTCTACGCATTGCATAACCAAGAATAATTTAGCATAAAAATCGCGAAAAGTCAATGGGTTCAAACATAATTATAGTGGGTAGTTCACAAAAAATCGGCAAATTATCGCAATTATGACGGTCGGATAACAACATTTGAAGTTTTATAATGGTCATAATAGGGGTCAGAGCCGAAGGAAGTAGTCAGTTCTTTCACTAATAGTGACATATATACCTTATCATATTAGCAGGCCGATCCCTATTAGCTATATATAATGCTATATATAATAAGGAGGACATTACTATGTCAAAACGTGGCGAGAATATTCGCAAGAGAAAAGACGGCCGTTGGGAAGGTCGATATGAAAAAGGGCGTGACTTTAAGGGCGCTATTATTTACGGCTCGGTCTATGGAAAGACTTATCGAGAGACAAAAGAAAAGCTTGCCTTGGCTGCCAAGGGAGGTGAGGCAGATCTGCCTTCCAAAAAACGGGACCTATATTTTAAGGAAGTATTGCTGCTGTGGATGGAGCACAATTGTATACACCATAAAGGCGCAACAGCAAAGAAAAATCAGGATCTTATTGATACACACATTCTTCCGTCTCTCGGTGATGTGAAGATTTCAAAAATCACTGCAACCATGATCAACTCATTCGCTATGAAAAAGATGCAGAATGGCCGATTGGACGGCAAAGGCGGGCTATCAGCATCATATGTTCGAAATATGATGCTGATTATCAACAGCACAATGCAGTATGCTGCTGATGAGCAGATGTGTCTCCCGTTAAAGTCGCCTATATACAAACCAATTGCTGCAAAAAAGGATTTGCCAATTCTCAGCCTTGCAGATCAGAAAAAGCTGGAAAGTTATCTGCTTCTCGGATTAGATCCAACACGTACCGGTGTTTTATTGTCCCTTTACACAGGATTAAGAATCGGAGAAGTTTGTGCGCTTGCATGGGAGGATATCGATTTTGAAAACAACATCATTCATGTGCGCCACACGGTCTCACGGATAAAATCAGCTGGCAGATCTTCTTCTGTCAAATCTGTTTTAATCATTGATGCCCCAAAAACGAAATCTTCAGCAAGAGATATCCCCATAGCCTCAATTTTACAAACGGCATTAAAGCAAATAATAGAAAATGCATCCCCAAAGTATGTAATCTCAGATGTACCAGACTTTATCAGTCCAAGGACTTTTGAATATAGGTATCATCGTTTGCTGGAAGCGTGCGGTATTGAGTCCATTAACTTTCATGCACTGCGACATACTTTTGCGACCCGATGTGTCGAGACCGGTATGGACGTAAAAACATTGAGCGAAATACTTGGTCATTCTGATCCGACTATTACTCTCAATATCTATGTTCATTCTTCGATTGAACGAAAGCGATCACAGCTGGAAAAACTGACGGAGTATTCTGCGTGATCTGACTTTTAAGTGGTCAAATAAATGGTCATGAATTCGATAAAATAGCTTATTACAAGGATTTCTTATGATTTTTGCGTAGAACTATGCGTTCTACGCAATACTCAAAACGATTGTACGACAGAGCAGATGAAATGCTAATACAATTTTGTGACAAAAAATGCGTATTGGTGAATAGTCTGACAAAATCATAAAAACAGAATTAAAAAAGTCATACAGTAGCCAAAAAGAAAGGTAGGAGAATACATTGAAATCTAAAGAAACTTCAAAAAAATTGAAGCATATGCGTTCTCGAGGGGAACGAAAGAAATGGTCGCTTGCCACCATATTTATTTCGTCCGCCGTGCTGTTATTCACTGTGTTATGCGCACTGATATTTCCTGCTATTGCGCTGGAAGGCAGAGCCGATCCGGAGATTGCAAACAATGATGCTGCCGTCGACGTAGAGGATGTCATCATTGACAAGTTCAATATTTCATTTGTCAGCGGCGCTTCGAGAACGAAAGATGCAGACGGCAACATTTCTTATGTCTGGAATCCTTCTGAGTCTGTCTCCGGACATAGCTTTGTCTACCGTGCAGACTATTCCCTGTCCGGTGTGGATATGATTCCTGCCGGGAATTATGTGCTCCGTTTGCCGCTGAATATATTAAAAGACCGCGACGGTAATTATGCAGATAAATTTGAATGTGCATATCCCGCCTCGAGCGAGGTAAGCAAAGACGACGATGTTGATTTTGTCTATGAGATCAGAGATGATTATATTTACATATATAACTATACGGCACTGACAACGGGAACCGCCGGATATATCGAGTTTTCCTATACCACGACAAAATCTACGCTGAGTTATCGGGACATGAGCGTATCAGATGAGGTTGCCGGTGCGCTTACGGGAAAAGGCAGTTTTGAGGATCCGTCGGATTACAAGGAAAGCACGGCAACCGCTGTCACCATTGATACCCATGTCACGATTTCTTCGACCTCAAAGCAAACGCCGACCTATTATACCTCTTGGCAATCCAGCTGGGGAGATAAACCTGAGGATTCGAACGAGTATTATTATCTGGTATGGCCCATATATACGACCATTAGTAAAAATACTTCCCCCTACGATTTTACCTTGCTGGATACCTTTATCAATGAGGAATACAAAGGTGAGTTGGTCAGCTACCGTTTTTCCGGCTCGTCCGTTTGGGTACAGCCCGATCCGGAGAAAAATAACTCTGCTACCGTAACCGATCAGACTTCCTACGGTTCACGGCATGACTATGTACTGACTCGCTATAGAAAAGATACGTTATCAGATTTGAAAGAATTTGAACCATACACGCTGAAAAATATCGTTACTGCTACCGTAACTCCGGTAGACGGTGTGGATAAACCTACATCTGCTTCCGGCTCCAAAACCTGGTCCTATGAAGCACCGAAGTATGTTACTCCCACAGGTTCTTTCTGGGCTGTGAAATACGGAATTTTCGGCAGCAGCTCTCATGTGACCAGCTCCAATAACATTTCCTCCTATGGGTTGGCTGAATACCTAAACGGAGAAAACAGCTCCGGTGTTGCTCTGAGGTACGATGCTGAGGTATATGGCTATCCCTATCCCTGGACGGTTAAGGACGGCTATACGCTGAAAGGAACGGAAGAAGACACTGAACATTACGGAAAGAAAAGCGTGACCTATACGCTTACCGACGATACAATTTATCTGAAGGCATTGACCTACAACAATGACTATGCTGAAGAGGGTTATCCGGTAAGCGGAACCGAACAGAAGCTGGATGACGGCGATTACGACATCACACGTCTGCAGTGGACGGCAAGTATGTATACGGCGACCTACAACGAAACAACTAAGAAATTTGTTTCTTCTACTATTATCGATTTTTCTGATTCTAAATACGATTATACGCCTGAGGAAGGATTTGATAAAAACACTCTCTACTTCTATGTTCGTACTGCAGAAAGCAAAGAATGGCAGCTTGCGGCGACATATGACCAGGCAACGAAAACATATAACTTGGAGTGCGAAGGTTCAAGCCTTGTCAAAACCGCATCCGGAAATATCCTTACCTTTGCGGATGATGTGAAAGGCTACAGGATCGAAACCTCCAATCCCTTCTATTACACCAATGTAACAGCCTATCCCACTGTTACGCTGTATCGCACTGCCCATGTTGCGCAGATCTTAATTGGCAGGGACAACGCAACGGCCGATGACCTTGCAAAGCTGGAAGCTGACGATGCTGGCAACGGAATCCTTTCCAAAATTGCGGTTAGAAACCAGGCGAAAGGTACTGTACAGCAGAACGGCAAAAATTTGTTCTCCCATACCGTTTCCGCAGCCGACTATGTGTCAGCGGTGACCCGCAACTCTTCTATTGAGAAAAATGCCATCGCCACGCTGAACAATAAGATCAAAAAACAGTACAGAGTAACATGGCAGACCACCATAAAAGAAACATATACAGATGACAGCGGTGTTCATAATACCAAACAGGAAAGCGGAACATTTTATGACCTGATTCCCGCGGGGGCTGTGCTGGACGAATCGTCCGTTGCAGTAAAGGCTTCAGGCGTTACTCTTTCTTCCGTTGGCTATGAGACCACAGTGGAAGAAAACTACAGGAATACCGGACGGCAGCTGTTGACTGTCCGTGTAAACAAACCAACGAATACAAGCTATGTCTTAACCTACACTACTGTTACCTCCTGGAACGATATTGTGGATTACGGAACAAGACTTCTCAACTCGGTAGCATACGAGACGGGTAATGAGGATATAGCAAACGGTTACCCGGACAACGGCGGCAGCATCAAAGAAAAAGAGCTGATGGCTGATCTTACCGTGGACAAGAGCGACAATGAAGCCGGAACAAAGAAGTTCCTTTACAGTCAGGCAAGCCATACGATCAACGCCCTGCTTGCAGCGAATACGGGGTTGATGAAGCAGGTACGTTCGGAAAACGATACAGATTATTCCTATTCCACCACCGTTACGAGCAACGGAACCTATGCCTACCGTATCCGATTTGCCAATGATGCGATTACCGCTTCCAAGGATATCATGTTCTTTGATTCACTGGAGCATTTCATACAAAGCACCGGAGGCGGCATAGAATCCGATTGGTACGGCAGCCTGGTGAGCATTGACACCTCTCAGCTTACCGAACAGGGAGTCAATGTAAAGGTCTATGTTTCCTCTGAGGACGGAATGAACATAAACGATCTCGGAATCGACAGCGGCTACGACTTTGCAGAGAACGGCTGGACTCAGTACAAGCCCGGCGATGATCTTTCCGATGTTCACGCAGTGGCTGTGGATGCAAGAGAAGCTGTCGGCGGCGGAGCCTTCACCTTAGCGGAGAAGAAGTCCCTGACATTCACCCTGCATATGCAGGCGCCGGCGGAAGTGACTGACGAAAAAGATGAAAACGGCATTGAAGACCCCGTTACCTACAACAATATTTATATGTACCGCACGGCAATGATGGATGGCGAATATGCCGGATCCAGTCTTTACCATCAGGATTATACTCAGGTGCATTTCCGCATTGCAGGCGATGTGCTTCTGAAGAAGGTAAACGCTGAGGACGCTTCAGAAGCTGTTCAGGGAGCGGAATATCTGCTGAGAGGAACCTCAGACTACGGAACGGCTTATTCCCTGACAGCGGTCTCTGATGCGGACGGCTGTATTACCTTTACCGATGTGGAAAAGGGTACTTATGAATTGCTGGAGACAGCCTGCACCAACGACTGGCTGTTAAATACCGAGGTATACACCGTAACAATTGACGAAACAGGAACCGCTACACTTACAGGCTACGGATTAAACGGCGAAAAAGACGGCGACCGTTATCTTGTTACCGACGAGCCGCGCGTTCACGGCGATCTGACCTTCGAAAAGCGCGACAGCATCACAAACCACACAATAGAGGGCGCGCGGTTCCGCCTTTCCGGTGAATCAGAATATGGCAACGACATTTTGCTATATGCAACCTCTACATCCGAAGGATGTGTGTCTTTTGAAGATGTGGAGCTTGGAACCTATACGCTGATAGAGGTTTCCCCTGCTGACGGATATATCATTTCAAGAACAGCTTGGGCTGTGGTTGTGGACGACAACGGCATCATCACCGTTTATGAAAAGAATGATGACGGCGAGCTGACGGAAGTTGCAAAAGACAGCAACGGTCATTATTACCAAATTCAAAATGAACCTTATCATTCCGTTCAGTTTGTTAAGACCAGTACCTACGGCACAAACAACTATGTGTCAGGTGCAGTGTTCAGCCTGACCGGTGTTTCAGATTACGGCACTGCGGTGGATATGCAAGCTACTTCAGGAAAAGTGCAAAGCAGACTTGTTGTCTTTGACAATTTAGAGCCGGGAATCTATGCGCTGAAGGAAATCAATACAGAAAATGCAACCGACACGCTGGGACTTTCCTACAAGCAGGATTCCAAAACCTACACCGTAAGGCTGGAGAAGGACGGAACTTTCACTATCAGCGGTCTGTCAAAGATTGATTCCGGTGCAGGCAAAGGACTGTACGACTTTCAAAATACGCCTTACAACGGCACTGTAACCGTCACCAAGGTGTGGCTGGATGATGTGGACGACAGCCGGCGGGAGCCAACGGATATTGACCTGACGGTTACAACACACATTGATATAGAACCTGACCCGATACTTTACAGGGATTTTGTTAATGTAACATTAACAGATACCGGGAAATCAATCTACAGAGATTCTAATATAAAAACAATTGTATTTGGCAGTTGGGAGAGCCAAAAGGAAACACTCGGCTATACAGACGCCGATTGGGAAACTCACGGCACAAATGTACAGCAGGGGGTAGATCCCGATTCTCCTGATTCATTGGGTGACAGAATTAAGGTGTTTGTGGCAGGCAGTGGATCGAGCAAAACAGCATACGTCCTTGCCGAAGGCTATAGCACTGTAGTCTTCCCGCAAAATTCAAGCAGAATGTTTTATAGTTGCGAGAGTCTTACTTCAATTTCGTTTAACTCAATAGACACAAGCAATGTTACAGATATGTCAGAGATGTTCTATACTGATATTTGCGACCGGTTTGACAATCCTTTAACAAACCTGACTACACTTGATTTGTCAGGATTTGACACAAGCAATGTTACAAATATGTCTTCTATGTTCAGCAATTGCTCAAGCCTTGCTACACTTGATGTATCAGGATGGGACACAAGCAATGTTACAGATATGTCTAAGATGTTCCACTGGTGTTCAAGTCTGACTGAACTTGATTTGTCAGGATGGGACACAAGCAATGTTACAAATATGTGTGATATGTTCAGCTCTTGTTCAAACCTGACTGAACTTGATTTGTCAGGTTTTGACACAAGCAAGGTTACAGATATGAATGGGATGTTCAGCGATTGTTACGATCTGACTGAACTTGATTTGTTAGGATGGGACACAAGCAATGTTACAGATATGTCTTACATGTTCAGCTCTTGTTCAAGTCTGACTGAACTTGATTTGTCAGGTCTTGACACAAGCAATGTTACAACTATGGATCATATGTTCAGCAATTGCTCAAACCTTGCTACACTTGATGTATCAGGATGGGACACAAGCAATGTTACAACTATGATTGAGATGTTCGAATGGTGTTCAAGCCTGACTGAACTTGATGTGACAGAATTTGACACAAGCAATGTTACAGATATGTGTTTTATGTTCCGCCTTTGTTCAAGCCTGACTGAACTTGATTTGTCAGGTTGGAACACAAGCAATGTTACAAATATGGGCTATATGTTCAACAATTGTACAAGCTTGACTACAGTTGATTTCTCAGATTGGGACACAAGCAATGTTACAAATATGAATCAGATGTTCGCCTTTTGCAAAAGCCTGACTGAACTTGATTTGTCAGGTCTTGACACAAGCAATGTTACAACTATGGATCATATGTTCTACTATTGCAGTAGCCTGACAGCATTTGATTTCTCAGGTTGGGACACAAGCAATGTTACGACTATGGATGGGATGTTCAGCTGTTGTTATAGCCTGACTGAACTTGATTTGTCAGGCCTTGACACAAGCAATGTTACGAGTATAAAAGGGATGTTCAACTATTGTACAAGCCTGACTACACTTGATTTGTCAGGTTGGGACACAAGCAATGTTACAAATATGTCTGGTATGCTCACAAATTGTAAAAGTCTGACTACATTTGATTTCTCAGGTTGGGACACAAGCAATGTTACAACTATGACTGAGATGTTCGACAGATGTTCAAGCCTGACTGAACTTGATTTGTCAGGTTGGAACACAAGCAATGTTAAAACTATGTCTTATATGTTCGAATATTGTTCAAGCCTGACTACACTTGATTTGTCAGGTTGGGACACAAGCAAGGTAGGTACGTCTATGTATAGAATGCTCTCTTCTTGTTCAAACCTGACTTCAGTAACCTTAGGTGCTGAATTCAAGTGCAGCTCAGATCTTTTACCTGGTACAAAGGCAGTATGGTATATAAAAGATGGTAACGGCGAAAAAATGACTCCGCTGCAGGTTGCCCAAACCCATAACGCCCGTGGAGAAACTACAACTTACATCAGAGAGCTGTAACATCTACAGAGTATTATACTGAAGAATAAATTGTAAACATACTCAACAATCGTGGGGCGGGGCTTGCCTCCGCCTCCCATTCTGCAAAAATACGCTAAAAGAAAGGAGTCGGTTATGAATCGAAAGAAAAAGCCATCGAAGGAGCCGCAAAAAGCACCGAAACGGCGTTTCTCCGTCAGAATACTTACAGTCATTGCGCTGATCTTAGCCATCATCGCGGTCGGCATATGCGTTGTATATGCCGAAGACCTCTTCTCCCTGAACACCAAAGACGGCACATGGGTGCAGGATGCAAATGACGAAAATGTATATTATATGGATCAGGACGGCAACGGCGAATACGATATCACACTGACGAAAAACGGCAATGTGTGGACATATTCGTTCTCCGTTCCCGACGAGAAGGCAAAATACTATGTCCTGGAAGAGATCAACCGTCAGGGAAATTATGACCTTGTGGATGAAAACGGCAACAAAATAGCCTATGCGGTCATTGAGGAAGGAACCGGCGAGGTCACCATGTATAACGTAGCCGAGGGCTACGGTGTTCCGGAATTCGGCGGTCTGAAATTGACCAAGGCGGTACAGAATTTCGATGGTGCCGCACTTACCGCGGAGAACAACTCCACCATGTTCCGCTTTGACATTACTCTGTCATATACCGGTACTAAGAAGAATACTGTTGTCTTCCTTTCGGGCACTCAGACCTATGGCGACCTATCCTTCACATGGTCTGAGGAGAATGACAGCTACACTGCGTCTGCGTCGGTATACCTGAAAGCGGGAGAAAGCATCGAACTGACCGGCATACCGGCAGAGGTTACATACAGCGTCTCAGAGGCTCATGCAGAGGGCTACACCCCTGCATGGTCGGGAGAAACCTCCGGCGTGATCAAGTCAAAAACGACCGCAGAGCTTCTCTGCACCAATACGTCCGATAAGCCTGACGAGCCTGAGAAAACCGGAAGTATACGCGTAAAAAAGACGGTCTTAAACGCTGACGGCACGGCAGTCTCGGAAGATGACAACGAATTCCAATTCCTGACCGTATTTTTCGGCTTGAAAGAAAAAACAGAGTACACATTTTCAGTTTACGACGCAAACAGCGAAAAAGAAGCGGACAAGTCCTTTACGACCCTGTTTGACGGCTCCGCAGAGGTGGAATTCACCCTAAAAAACGGTCAGTATGCTGTCTTTTCCGATTTGACGGCAGAATGCAGATATCAGGTGCTTGAATACGGTGCAGAGGGCTATACAGCTTCATATGAGATTGAAGACGCAGTGTTTGTTACAAGCTCCAGAGGTGAGAATTTCTCAGACAACTCCAACCTCAGCACTCAAAAGGAGACACTTGACAAGGAAGAAGCGGAAGCTGAAACGCCCGTTACCGTCCATTTCACAAACACCCTGCCCCCCACACTGCCGGATGACGAGTTCACCGGCGCAACCGTGTCCAAGGTATGGAGCGACGGAAATGAAAATCACATAAGTGAACAAGTGACAGTCTATCTGATCCAATCTACCTCTTTGGAGGAATTGGAGTACGGAGATGTTGTGGGTATGGTTCTGCTTAGTGCAGACAACGACTGGACATGGACATGGAGTGACCTTTCGCTGTACCGCGATAACGGCGAGTTGTATTACTATACTGTGCGCGAGGAATCGGTAGACGGCTATGTATCCGCCGTCGAAGTACGGAATAGGGATCAAGAAGATAACGAATTGGATTATACGAAGGATTATATCTTTACCGTTACGAATACCCCGGGCGAAGAAATGCCTTTAACAGGCGGGATCGGAACAACGATCTTTTATGTGGCAGGCCTGGGCTTGATAATTGTATCAGTGGCTTTGTTGGTGGGAAGGAGGAAGAAAATATTCGCCAATAAAAAGGCAAATAAAGATCATAATCAAGAATGAAACCACTGTTAAAGGAGAGTATTGATACTCTGAGTATATTCATTTTCAGACAATCAAAAAATTAAAAAAATCAAAAAATTAAAAAAAAGAAAGGATAAACAACTATGAAAACAACAAAAAGACTTGCTAGCCTTCTGCTGGCGCTTGTTATGCTTTTTGCCATAACAATTACCGCATCTGCTGCCAATGAGGAAAAAGGATCGATCACTATCGACAACGCCATCGTAGGACAGACCTACACGGTGTATAAGATCCTGGATCTGGAAAGCTACGATACTGCTAAAAATGCCTATTCATACAAAGCAGAATCAGCTTGGGAAGCGTTCATTAACGGAACTGCTAAAGAATCCGGTTATTTCAATGTAGATGATCAGGGCTATGTTTCTTGGGTTGACGGCGCAGACGTGGCAGCATTTGCCAAGCTTGCAAAGAAATATGCTGCAGATAACAACATCGCTAATCAGGGCAGCGAAGAAGCAGAAACTGCTACTGTAGCCTTTACAGATCTTGAGCTCGGCTACTATTTGGTAGATTCCACTCTCGGAACACTCTGCTCTCTTGATACAACAAATCCTGATGCAACGATCAAAGAAAAGAACAGCCAGCCTACTGTAAACAAGAAGGTTGAAGAGGATTCTACCGGAGTATATGGTGAAAGCAATGATGCTGATATAGCTCAGACCGTAAACTTCCAGACTACAATTTCTGCCAAGAAAGGTGCAGAAAACTATGTTCTGCACGATAAGATGTCTGACGGACTTACACTGGACAAAGAAAGCATCACTGTAAAAGTTGGTGCTGACACACTGATCGCCGACACTGATTATACAGTAGAAGAAACTTTGGAAGATACTGAAGAAGATATTCCCTGCACATTCCACATCGTCTTTAAGCAGGCATACTTAGACAAGATCATAGCTGATACAGACATTGTTGTTTCTTATTCCGCAAGCCTCAATAAAGATGCCGTAATTGGTGAAGCCGGTAACCCCAATGAAACTTGGCTTGATTATGGTGATAAGACCAATACTACCAGCACTGAGCACTCTGAAACTGTTACTTATACTTGGGAACTGAATATATACAAGTATGCTGTTATTGAAAGTCTTAAAACACCGTTGAAAGGCGCAGAATTCATTCTCTTCAAAACAGTTGATAATGTAACATCTTATGCTGTAGTTGAAAATGGCAAGTTCACAAGATGGGTTGGCGATAAGACTAATGCTACAACCTTAAAATCCGGTGAAGATGGATACATAGCAATTAACGGTCTTGATTCCGATAATTATTTCCTTGAAGAGACCAAGGCTCCGGATGGATATAACAAGCTGCCCGAAGCGAAAGTCATCAGTATTTCTGAAGAAGGTGTTGTTTCCCCTGCTGTAACATCGATTGAAGGTCTGAAAGATCATACTGTTGCAGTTGAGAATAAAGCCGGAACAATGATGCCTGAAACCGGTAGTATTGGTACAACGATCCTTTATGTGCTCGGTACTATAATGATTTGCGGTACTGCTGTTGCACTGATTGCAGAAAGACGTAAGAACGCAAACATAACCGCGAAATAATATATTATTTGCTGTTGTCCCGGGGTGGCATTTTGCCGCTCCGAGATACAACAGCAAGGAGAATCCTGCTTATGAAAAAGATAATTTTTACTGTTTTTTTAATAGTCATGTTTTTGGCAGGATTGTCCTTGCTGCTGTATCCTACTGTAAGCAATTATTTGAATGAGCTGCATTCGTCAAGAGTGATTTCCGATTATGTGGAACAGGTAAAAAAAGTGGACGCTGACCTTTATAAGGAGATATGGAACGCGGCAAGCGACTATAATCAATCGCTTCTTGAACAAGGCGGGCCACACACCTTAACACAGGAAGAACGAGAGGAATACGAGGCGCAGCTGAAGGTATCCGATGTTGGAATTATAGGATATATTGAAATTCCTTCAATGAATTTCTCTATTCCGATCTATCACGGAACCAAAGAATCTGTGCTGCAAATTGCCGTCGGACATATGGAAGGTTCTTCATTGCCTGTCGGCGGAACCAGTACGCACTGTGTTTTATCCGGACACCGGGGGCTTCCCAGCGCTAAATTATTCAGTGACTTGGACAAAATGTCTGTGGGTGACATTTTCATACTTCGTGTATTAGATGAAGAACTGACCTATGAAGTGGATCAAATTCTAACGGTAGAACCGTCCGATATGCAAAAGCTGCAAATTGTAAAGGGTGAAGATTACTGTACTTTAGTAACCTGCACTCCCTACGGGATCAATACACATCGTTTGCTGGTGCGGGGACATCGGATAGAAAATCAGGAACAGGAAGATGAAAATAAAATACATATTACCCCCAATGCTATGCTAATTGACCCCCTGATCGTAGCATCGATAGGTGCAGTTTCTGTGTTGTTTGCACTTTTAATCACACTGCTTGTGAAAACAAGCAGAGAAAATAAGAAAAAACAAGGAGAGTGATTCCCAATGCACATACGAAAAAGAGGTTTTAGTCTGATACTATCCTTATTCCTGCTATTTACAATCAGTGTTACGGCATACGCCCATGAAGTGCCTGACGTATCACGTGCAGGATCAATTCGCATTACCATGCATTATGACGGTGCAGCTGTTTCCGGCGGTACACTAACTCTGTATCAGGCGGGCGATATACATGAGGACGACGGAAATTACAGTTTTGTATTAAGCAAGGATTTTGCAGAGAGCTGCATCTCTCTTAACGATATCCAGTCGACGGATACAGCAGAGGATTTAAGTAAATATGCAGTGTCTGAAAAACTACAAGGCACTATAGGGGCAATTGAAGATGACGGGACAGTATCCTTTGCAGTAGATCCGGGGCTTTATCTCCTAATGCAGGAAGACGCCGCGGAGGGATATGATAAGGTTTCTCCGTTTTTAGTCAGTGTTCCCATGAGTCAGGACGGCGCGTATGTTTATGATGTAGATGCAAGCCCCAAAGTGGAGATAATAAAAGCTCCGGTCACACCTCCTGCGGATAATCCCGAGGATCCGAAGCTTCCTCAAACCGGACAGTTAAACTGGCCGATACCGATGCTTGTTATACTGGGTCTGTTATTCTTCTCTATCGGATGGTTTTTACGCTTTGGCGGAAAGGAAAAACACGATGCGAAATAAAATAGGAACTGCTTGTATCGTGTTTGGGACAGTGCTGATATTGGCAGCGCTGTCCCTGTTTTTATGGAATCGGAATGATGATATTCGTGCAGGAAAGGCCGCAGATTCGGTCTTACCCCAGCTTATTGATAAGCTCATAGCAGATTCCGATACAGCAAGCGGCGGGTCAGATTATCCAGATCCATACGATCCGACTATGACAGAGGTTGAGATCGACGGGTATGCCTATATCGGATATCTGTCAATTCCGTCTATCAGTCTGGAACTGCCGGTTATGTCGGATTGGGACTACACGAGAATGAAGATCGCGCCGTGCCGATATTTCGGCTCGACAAAAACGGATGATCTGGTGATAGCAGCGCATAACTATACTCGCCATTTCGGTAGACTGTCAAATCTATCAGTAGGTGACGAAGTTTATTTTACCGATATGGACGGACTAAAGCGTTGCTACACAGTGACGGTCATGGAAACACTGTCTGCAACCGCAGTTGAGGACATGACAGCAGGAGAATATGCACTGACACTTTTTACCTGCAACTACGGCGGACAAGCCCGTATTGTGATTCGGTGTGACAAAGACGTTTAAGCGTTCTGAATGTTCCGGCAATGGGAATCAAGGATAGTGTAAAAAAGCCACCGGCATAACCGGTGGCTTTTCAAATGCGCATGAAACGATCTGTTATAAGCAGCCGCATTTTGCAGTCTGACACTTACGTTTATTACTTGCTGCCTGTAAACGTGTCTTCTTGGCATATCATAAGCGTTAATTGATAGTTTAGCCTACCCTCTTTTATAATATAGATGGAAGGGGTATCGGATAAGCCAAACTCTTTCATAGATAACAGTCGGACGACATCAAATGATGTCGTCCGATCTTGCGATAAATAGGGTTATTTTACAATATAGCGCACCTATTATTTCAGAAAAAGATTTTCTGTCAGTTTTACAATAGTCAACACCTGAGTGCTCGATGAAATCAAGTAATATCGTTAAGCGGAATCTGACGGATATCCCATGTGCTATCGGGGTGGATCGTTATAAGTTCTGCACCGCGCTGATCGGTATCGTTTTCGATACCGGGCATGGCAAGATAATCAATACTCATTCCGTAGGTAAGACGGATACCCTTATACTCCAGCGACATATTGTTATAGTGGTCATGACCGCAAAAAACAGCCTTGGTGCTACCCAGTGTCACCATGCTGTCAAACAGCTTACTGGGATAATCCGAACAGCACACTTTATTGATCATTTTTTCCCCGTTTTCGCCGAAAAAGTATTTTACTTCATCACTGCCCGCCTCATAAAGTTCGTATGCGGTACGATACTGCTGCAACGGAACATGGAAGAATACCATTGATGATACTTCGTGGTTTTCCTCCGATTGCAAACGTTTGATCTCATTCTCATACCATTCAACCTGATCGTCATGAATATAATCATAAACATTGATTCCCTCACCTGTATATGAGTTAGAGTCTATCAGGAAAATCGCTTGATTTAAGCTGCCATCGGCATTTCTTATTTCGATAAGCTGATTACTTCTGCCAGAAATTTCAGGTTGAACATAAGGATATAGCAAATTGCCTGATGTTTTGTATGACAGGGATTTGTAAAGATCATTGAGCTCACCCTCCGACAGTATTGCCAGACTTTCGGTGTCATGATTGCCGTAGGTAAATGCCCACGGGATATCGGCATTTCGCATAAATGCCGCAAACTGACTCACCGGAGCAGAGTTATTCAGCGACAGGGACATGAGGCCAAGAGGAAAAGTCAGGTCACCCGTTACGATAACAAGATCAGGCTGTGTGTTTTCTATCTCGGCATACACAGCCTTCAGTGCCTTAATATCCTTACTGTATGAGTAAAGACTGCCACCCAAGTGAATATCGGTCAGATGCAGAATTTTGAAATCCTCAGTAGAAGAAACGATCGTGTAAACTCCGGTTTCATCGTTGTAGGATATATTATGTTCATTGTGCTTTACAACGGGAATCGAGTTGATATATGGCTGAGTGTACCATGTATCTCTTTGGATAAGCGAGTATCCGAAGATAAGCACGACAGCAGTCACACCGGCCGCAATTCTTTTTTTATTTATAGAGATATTATTAAAAGTGATTCTCTTTCGAAATGTGAGATTATAAATCAGCATTAAAACCGCAAAAAACACGCCGCAGATCAAAATAACATTAAAGTAATATCCAAACGCATTTGAGATAACTGTGGATGCGGCAACGGTAGCAATCCAGTAGACGGCAGAAAAAGCAACCATACCGATCAGGTGCTTTTTATATTTATAATCATCAAATGTTTTTATACGCCCACGAAAAAGCTTAAGTAAGAGGAAATTCTTGACGCAGAAGTATATGGGGATTTGCACCAAGGTAATGTTGGAAAATATATTTTCCATAAGCTCTGTTGGTTTGGAATTACTGAAAAAGAAGAAGCTGAGCTCAGATATAATTAGTATGCTGACCACCGAAAACAGCAGAGCGATGCTATTTTGAGTGCGCTTAACATACCGGTCATACAGTTTGCGCAGATACTCATAAGATGCCGCGTCATATTTTGATCCCTGACATGCTTTTTCCTGTCGGATCAGTCTTCTGAGAAGCAGAATCTCTGCAGCGATAATTGCGAAAGCCAGAATTGCAACAAATATCGCTTGTGCAGGAGATACAAACAGGTCATAGATAAGCCAAATCAGTTCTACGAAAGAAGCTGCGGCCATAAATGATATTCCGTATATCATTCTGCGCCGTTTTTTTACCGTCTTTTTTACTGTTTGGAAGCTTTGAGCTTCACCGTAAGCGCGCCATCCTGTGACCGTCTCGGCTGAGTATCCTGCAAGCACAGCCATATCCGATAGTTTCGGGTAGCGGGATACTATTTCTTCAAGTGCGTCGCTGTCACCGACGGTTTCCGTCAGCTTTTCGTATTCAATCCCCAGAGCAGCTTCGATATCACCTTTTGCCGTCTCAGTTTCGGCTGAATATGGAATGCCGTCAAAATATAGCTCAACAAGCTCATGGATTCGTCTGTTCATTATTGTTGTCCTTTCTTATTGCACACCTATTTTTCCCGTAATCTAATTAAAAAGGCAAGGACGAGAATTACCCGCCCTTGCCTTCGACTCAATTCCAAGAGAAGGTAAGTTTTGAAATGGACTCACCATCGGGGCGAGTATTGACAGCGTAGCTTTCCAGCGCAAGACCGTCATTCCATGTGTACAACTCACTGGTTGCGTCACCGGCGTCCTC
>CAZBAR010000039.1:0-19818 GCA_964490165.1 uncultured Lachnospiraceae bacterium
AACGCGGCATTATTTTTGTCTTTGTTCATTTCTTCAAGCCCTCCAAGTATTCAAGTCCGAAACTTACCACAATGGCATGATCGATTCGCTTCATTGTTTTGCTGTCTGCCGTACCGACAAATCTGTCGATGCGGGATTTATCTATTGTTCTGATATGTTCAAGTAAAGCCATAGATTTTTTCTTCAACCCATCGGCTGTAAAAATGATGTGTGTGGGCATATGTGCTTTATCAAGCTCGCTCGTTATAGGAGCTACAATTGTTGTATTACCGTGCGTATTTCCTTTGTCATTCTGCAGGATAATCACCGGACGAAAGCCGCCTTGCTCCGATCCTACCACGGGACAGAGATTGGCGTAATAAATTTTGCCTCTTTTGATTTCTTCCATAATATTTTTGCCTCCGTAAGTAAAAGGCGGTCGTTCATCCGAAAAGACCAAACGACCGCCGTTCTTGTATCAATCGTTTTCCTTTAGCCGATATTTGAACCACGCCAACCCCTCGGCACAAGGAGCCATTGCTCCCACGGGAACGCATTTTCCGGTCTATGCAGACGAAAGGCTTTGCCTTTCAGACCTCATGGGAATCTCACCCCTCCGAGGATCGCTCCGAGGCGCCCTCCTTTGCTGCGACGGCTCACGGCTCTGCTACCGCTTCAACGCTCGGCTTTAGGACTGGACGCAAGTATCATTATTTCTTCTGCTTGTCATGGCCTTCGGTACAGATGCGCCGCACCGTCTGAGATGATCTCATGTGGCTTGTCGGTTTCCCGACGACAGAAGGAAGGTAAAAAATGCGCTGTACTATTCAATTTTCAAAGAGCAACGGAAGCCTACAGAAAAAGCCCCCTCACTTTCCATGCCGAAAAGTCAAGGGGGCTACAACCAAGAATTTTAACTTTCTAAAAGTTTTTTCAGTTTGGCTCTGATTTTACCAATCCGTTTACTGATTGCCTGCTGTGATATACCATACAAAGGAGCAAGCTCAGTTTCGGGGATTTCGGCGTAGTAGTGACGGTAGATCAAAAGCTGTTCGTCATCAGTTAAGGTATGTATAGCTTGTTTCAGCTTGTCCGTCATGATCTTGTTCTCAACCTGCGCAGCAATATCCATACTGTTATCGATCAAAATATCTTCGCCGCTGAATTCATCCGTCGTGAGCATATCGTAGGAAATATCTCCGTTTTCCTCCGACTGCTCTTTAAGATATTTCTGACGGCGTTTGTCTCGGTAAAAATCTTTGTAAACAGATTCTGTTACTTCCATCAGCATTCCGTGCAGTGGAATAAATAGTTTATCTGCATACGAAGCGTTTTCTGTAAGACGGCAGAGTTCTTCATAGGATATTTCAGTGTACTCGCCGTTCTCAATAATAAATACCTTTCTCGGTATATATTTCACCTGTAGTTCCTCCAATCAATCGATTTTGAATTTTTCAAAACGACTGATTGGGGGAGGACTGCGCCCGCTATGGAATATCAAAAAGCGGCATATTGTGACAAACAAAAAGCGCACCCGCTGTGTAGCAGATGCGCCTTTATGTAGAGTGTTGCTGAATGGTGGATTGTATGGAGAGAATAGAAAAAACCGTGTCGAACAAAAAAACACCGCAATCTCCTCAGAGATTACGATGTTTGGTATGTACAGATATTTGTTTGTCTGCGGACGGCTTGTCCCATCTCGTATTTTCTTCATGGACTCCCCTTTTAGGGGATATCCTGACAGAGTCTTTCTTTTTCCCCTTTATCTTTTGTCGGTAGGGGTAGTATAATATAAGAAAATTAGATTTTGTTTTGATTTCGGTCGGTTTTCATCAAGACTCATCGCAAGTTTAGACAATATGTTCAATTTATCTGCTGCATATCGTCAGCTTGTGTCGTAGATGAAAATATCTGCTCGAATAATTTGTGTACTGTATAAATAAAACAACAGCCTGAATCTCCAAGCTGCTGTTTTATCTATTATGTATTGAACTTTATACGATATCCGACTTCACGAATACTTTCTATTACAAACGGCAGTGTTAAATCTACACCGGATAGCTTCTTTCGGAGATTATGAACATGAAATCCAACGCATTTTCGTTCATTGCCTAAAGCGTCAGCACCCCAGATCATTTGATAAATCTGATCATAAGTCAATACGCGGTCTTTATTCGCGCAAAGCAGGCAAAGAATATCGTATTCTTTAGCAGTCAATGCTATTTCATTCTGTTTACTATATACTTTTCTGCGGTCAAGATTGATTTCAAGTCCAGGAAGCGATAATACCGTTTCTTCATTCAAATGCAGATGATCAAAATTCGGATATTTCTTCAGTGCTTCCATTATCTCGTCAAATGCAGTTGAATCCGGATCATCAAATTCTATCACTAATATGCGTTCGATAGTATCACCTTCTCTCAATTCCCCTTGATTTTCACTTTCATCCTTTTTACCACCATCTGCGCACATTCTCCAAACGCTCTTGCGAGGCAGCCGGATATCAGCAAAAACGGCAGATAAATCCCCATGCGGTCAGCACCGAATAAATGGTCGGCTCTAATGCGCCGTCCGTTTTCTTCGCCATATCCAATGCAAAGGAAAGCAAATCTGCCGTTTCATCGCTGACCGTTATAGGCTTTCCGCCGCTGTGATTGATGGCATAAATTTCGCTATTTTTGTCTGTAACCGACCACAGATGCTTCAGCATTTCCATTTTTGTTTTTGCCTCTGTTAACGCGGCTTCCGTATTTTCTCCGTAAGCGATCAGAGTAATATAGGTATCCATGGCGAAAAAGGATTCTGTTTTTTCAGTTTGTGCCCCCGAAGCTGAACAGGAGGTTAGAAATACCATAACCGCAAGCAGACAGGCATATACGCTCTTTTTCATTCGGACTGTTTCCTTTTTCGTGTCTTCTTCAAAGTTTCGGAGAGATAATGACCGACCGTTACGAACAACCCCATAGACGCTATGTAATCCAGTAAAAACAGGATCAGCGGTTCTTCAAAATCAAAGAATACAAACTGGTTTTTGAGCAGCATGTAGTTGCCGATGTCCCGCTTGATAAATGCGTACACGCCGTATCCGGTAATACATACTGCAACGGCACGAAGTACCCACTTTCTGATTTCGGAAGGCTTTTTCACGAGTTTCCTTGCCACACCCATCATCATGCTCCAATGGAAGCCAAGGTGCAGACTCATAAATACAAAGCCCCAATACGCCGACAGCATATGCAAACTTCTCGCAAAGGAGCGTCCACCGCTGATTGGCAGGAAAGACAACGCATGACGGGAAAGCATCATGCCGCTGACCATAGAGCCGAGCATGGAGAGCAGAACCAATACTACAAGGGCGGTCTGCACGCCTCGCAAAGCAGTGTATTTGCCTTTCAGCAGATTTTTGCTCCATTTGCCGTTTAAAATATGATGCAGTACAAACAGCACAAACATACCAATACCGATCCATTCATGCGCCATTTGTCCAATCAGTTCATAGGTCATAAGCAGCAGTAATGCTATTGTCATAGCAATGTCAGTAACGATCTTCCATATTGCTTTTGGTTTCATGCAGACCGCCTCCTTTCTATCTCAGCGAATAAAGTTCATCGGTGCAAACGGCTCTTTTTCGGGAATACTGTATTGCTTTTTGCCGAGCGCAATACTTTTCATCAGAAACGCCATATTCCTTGCCAGAGTCCGCATTCCCTGCAAGCCCTCGGTGTCCTGCTTGGCCTCGCCGATTTCTCTGCCGTGAATACTGTTCCAATACTGACCGGAGGCTACCGGCATACCGGAAATAGTGAAAAACTTGTTGAGTTCATCAAATGTGGCAGACAGACCGCCTCTGCGGGCGGCGACAACCGACGCTCCCACCTTCATAGTTTTATCAAACCGAGTGCTGAAAAATAACCGTGTCAGAAAAGCGACCAGCGTTGCGTTGGCAGATGCATAATAAACGGGACTACCAACAACAAGACCGTCACACTCCGCAAACTTCGGAGCGATTTCATTCACCGTGTCATCAAATACGCATTTGCCGTTCTTTACACAGGAACGGCAGGCGATACAGCCCCGAATGTCCTTGTTTCCAATATGTACAATTTCTGTTTCTATGTTTTCCTCTGTGAAAATCTTTTTCATTTCGTGCAGGGCGATATAGGTATTGCCCTTGGCATGAGGGCTGCCGTTTATCAGTAATACTTTCATTATTCGATCCTCCGTTATTTTTTGTGTGAGATGATCCATGTTAGAATGGATTCATCTTCAAATAAAATGTTTCCGCCGCCGTGATAGTTTCCCTGAATGCCTCGACTGTTAAAATATTCGTTATCCGGGATTTGTACTTGCAGAACCGCATCAATCTGCTCGTCCGTCCATCCTACCTTGCTGTACGCCTCGTGCAGTTTTTCATACGCATCCCGTGCTTTCTGCGAGACGTAATACTCATCGTTTTCCGCCATGAAGATGTAAATCGCTGTTTTGTCCTCCGCTATGGAATCGTAGGTTCCGTCCCACTGAGAAGCGCCGTGCAGATAGGCGGCATACAGATCGGGGCGCATAGCTACCGCCTGAGACATAGTTTCACCGCCTGCCGAATACCCAGCGGCATAAATTCTTGTGGTGTCTACTGAGAAGTTGCTTATAAAATACTCGGTCAATTCTATCGCTTGCCTTGCGGACTTTTCGTGCCAGTCGGTTAATTGTGCCGAGACAACGATCATATCCTCATCAAGCTCCGTCCATGCACGGAATCCCCGCCAGGTCAGATTACTGCCGGAGGATTCCTTTCCGAACCACATCATGTCGTAACCGGACATGACAATCATCATAGGGTAATTTTTGCTTTCGTCATAATTTTCTGGCAGGTAGTAGCTGTAATGGATTTCACCGTCAACGCCGTCTAATATCTGTTCAGTAATAAAGCCACTTGTCTTTGGATGCCTTGTCGTTTCACTTGTATATGCAGACTCCGTTGCAGAGGATTCCACAGAAGGTATATTATCTGCCACTTTATCGGTTTTCGAGTAGGCGGTACAACCTGTCAGCAGAACGAAAAGAGACAGCATAAAGGGTATCCATCTTTTCATAAGCACCGCCTTCCTTTAAAATCCGAGTTCCTTCAGCCAATCTATGACATCCTGTTCTGCATCGGCTACGCTACGCTCACTAACGGTAAAGCCGTTTGTAATAACCGTTGTTTTGCGAAGGAGCGCCGCCATTCGTTCCTGTGTCATTTGTTTGGTTTTCACAGGCCGCAAGACTAAGCAACATCAGCACTGTAAGAAAAATAGCTGTAAATCTTTTCACAGTTGTTTTGTCCTTTCAAAATATAGAAAAGCCGTGAAAATACCGTTTTTATACTGCGGTATTTTCACGGCAATTTCTTATTATTCGTGAATTTTCATGCTGTGAAGCCTTTTTACAAAGTTCGGATCAAAGTGGTTGACGATCTCGCTGTGTCCGATGTCCAGCTTTGCAATTTCAGCCATGTCTTCGTCGCTCAGCGTGAAATTCCAAATGTTCATATTCTGCTCCATGCGTTCTTTATGAACCGATTTTGGAATGACGATCACGCCGCGCTGTACATTCCATCTAAGCGCAACCTGTGCTGCACTCTTGCCGTATTTTTCGCCGATGGCCGTCAAAATTGGATGCGTGAAAATGCCGTGCTTTCCTTCTGCAAATGGACCCCATGCCTCCGGCACGATCTCGTATTCTTTCATGAGTTTCAAAGCATCCTCCTGTCCGAAGAACGGATGCAGCTCCACTTGATTCACTGCCGGTTTGATCTCTACGGTTTCACAGAAATCAGTCAGCACATGGGGATAAAAGTTACATACGCCAATGGCGCGGATCACGCCTTGGGTGTAAAGTTCCTCCATGGCGCGCCATGCGCCCAAATAATCGCCCATAGGTTGATGGATCAGATATAAATCAAGATATTCCAGTCCCAGCTTCTTCAAGGAAGTCTCAAAGGCTTTTTGGGCGCCCGCATAGCTTGCGTCCTGTACCCATAGCTTTGTGGTAATGAAAAGGTCGCTTCTCTTTACACCACTCTTTTTGATGGCTGCTCCCACAGCTTCCTCGTTCATATACGCCGCCGCTGTGTCGATCAGACGGTAACCGCTTGCGATGGCATCCGAAACTGCATGTTCGCACTGTACCGGATCAGGAACCTGAAAAACACCAAAGCCTTCCATCGGCATTTTGATTCCATTATTAAGCGTGATATATTCCATAATCATTCCTCCGATTTATTCTGCTGTATTGTACTTATATTTTACCCGATTTCTTCGGATAACAGAAGTCTCCGTTTGTTAATCAGTTTTAACCTAAAGGTATCTACTAAACGGTAAACATTATTTCAGTTTATTGCCATCTGAAAAAGCATTACCCGCAGTCTCGCCCATTTTCACATAAGCATTGCGAATCGGATCGAAGGAAATCGGCGCCAGCTTTTCGGGGTCGATATCTCCGTTTTCATTGAGGATCGTTTCGTCGGCACTGATGCCTACAATCTCTCCTATGATATTGCCGTCCTCATTCATTTTAATCAGCTTGCATTCCAGCGTCATAGGCAGTTCTTCAATCAGCGGTGCATCTATAAATTCACTCTTTACTGCGTGAAAGCCTGCCTTGTGCAGTTTATTCGGCTCGCTGTTTGCGGAAACAAGTCCCACATAGTCGGCTTCGACTACATGAGCGGCGTCGGCAAAGCTAATCGTAAAGGCTTTTTTCGCCAAAATGTTTTTCGTGGTCTTGTGTCCTGACGACAGGCACAACACCACCTTGTTCGCATCGTACAGTCCGCCCCATGCAGCGTTCATCAGATCGGCGTTGCCGTTTTCATCATATGTGCCGATGAGCAGTACAGGCAGCGGATAAAACCACGGTTTTGCTTCAAAATTCTTTCTCATAATAAATTACTCCTTTTATCTATTGATTTATTTTGATATCTTTGAACCGCCGAACACAGCGGACATTTCCATCGAGTCCAGCGCTTTATCAATATCTGCAATTTCTTCGGGTGATAGCTTTACCTCTGCCGCCCCCGCATTTTCCTTTAAGCGATCAAGCTTGCGTGTGCCGGGAATCGGAACAATATACGGCTTCTTGCACAGCATCCATGCGAGGGAAATCTGTGCAGATGTAGCACATTTGGATTCTGCTAACTGCCGAATCATCGTCAAAAGCTCCCGATTCTTTTCTACCGCCTCATCTGTAAACTGCGGCATATTACTGCGGTAGTCCAGCTTTTTATCAAATTGTTCGCCCTTGCCGTATGCTCCGCTTAAAAAGCCGTTCGCCATCGGTGAAAACGCAACAAATCCAATCTGCAATTCTTCCAGCACAGAGAAAAGCGATTCATACTGCCGTGCCATCATGGAATAGCGGTTTTCTACTGCAGTAACAGGACAGACTGTATTAGCACGACGAAGGTAATCCTCGTTCGCTTCCGAGATTCCCCATCCTAAAATCTTCCCCTCCTTGATAAGATCTGCCATCACTTCCGCAACCGTTTCAGGCTCTACGGCCGGGTCGATGCGATGCTGGAAGTATAAATCGATATAATCGGTTTTCAGCCGCATCAAGGAGCCCTCAACGGATGCCCGAATGACTTCCGGACGGGAATCGGGAATCAAGGGATGATTGACCTGCGTGCTTTTCATATCGAAATGGATACCGAATTTGCTGACGATCTGTACCTGACTGCGTATTGGTCTGAGCGCTTCGCCTACAAGCTGTTCGTTAATATGTGGATCATCGGCTGTGCCATAAACTTCCGCCGTATCGAAGAAGGTATATCCCAAATCAAAAGCACTGCGGATCAGACGCACAGCCTCGGTGTTTTCTGTCGGCGCTCCGTAGGCATGGCTCAGTCCCATGCATCCAAGACCGATAGCGGACACTTCTAAATTCTTGCCTAATTTTCGCTTTTCCATTGCTTTATTGCTCCTTTACGGCTTCTCCGTTTTCTTCACCGTATACCTCTTGAATCATTGGGAATGTACTCCACGCCTTTGGCCAGCCGCAATAAAACGCCAGTTGTGTTACGATTTCTACCGCTTCCTGTTTCGTAACTCCATGCTCTTTACCCAGTACAAGATGGCTTTTCAGCTGAGGATAAAGCCCTGCCGAAAACAGTGCTGCAATCGTTATCATACTTCTGTCACGGGCAGAGAGCTTATCCTCCCTCGACCACACTTCTCCGAAGAGCACATCATCGTTCAGTTCTGCGAACTTCGGAGCCAAAGCGCCAAGCTTATCTCTGCCTGCTGTTTGCTTCTTTCCCATATCTATATTCCTACACTTTCTATTATTTTGTTCATCTATATTATAAGTAAAACGAGACTCTTGCAGAAGTCTCGTTTTGTTATGCAGTATATACCAGAAGGTTTCAACATGCTCTCATTTTAAAAGATACCGCAGCCAGAGCACACCGCCGTCAACTTGCTCCACATTTTTCAATGTGAATGCGGCGGGCGCTCTGTGCGGCAGAAAATCCGCCTTTTCAAAGATAGAGACTGCTGTCCTGCTGCCGTCTGCAACAGGAGCAAGCACGAGACTCAGCTCGTCTATCAGGTTCTCCTGCACAAACGACCAGTTGATCAGCCCGCCTCCGGAGATCATCAGCTTCTCAATACTGAATAGCGTTTTCAGCTTTTCCAAAACCACATTGCAGTCAAGATTTTCCTTTCCCGCAAAGATGTAGGAAATATCCAGTGCCCGAAGATAGGCAAGATAATCGTTTGATACCTGTTCGGTCAGTACTTCAATAACGTGAGCTTTGGGGCGGTTCTTCTTTTCAAGATATTTTCCGCTGAATGCCAAAACGCCCTGCGGATCAACGGATATAATGTAATTTTGAACATCGCTTTCGGCAATGTAATCTTCCCAGGGATACTTCGTATTGCTGTGCGGCAGATTTTCCAACCGTCCGTCTGCGTAACCGCCCTCCATGGTGGTTGTTCCGTAAAGCGTAGCGCTACAATTATAAAAGCCCCGTACTTCGGCAAACTGCTTTACAGCGGGCATACATTCAGGAGCGGAGAAAAACTCTCCGTCAATTTTCCCGTCAAGGGAAGACAGCATATGGCATATCACATAAGGTCTGTTCATGGATTCGCTCCTTTCATTAGTTGCTTTCAAAAATTTTGGACAGCCATTCGGCATAGGTGGGTATCCAATCTTCCCGATATCCGAAGCCATGGGGGCGGTTATCAAGCTGTAATCTCTCAACTTTTACACCTATAGACTCCACTGCATTGGCATTCTCAAGAAACTGATTATAAAACGGATCGCGCGTGCCGTAGCAATAGAAGGTCGGCGGAAGATTGCCTTTTTTCAGCGTTTCCGTATCGTTATTGCTGACGCTAAGTCTCCCATAGAAAGAATAAATCATTCCATCAGCGGAAGCGTCGGCTGAAATTTCATCAAGGCTGTCCGGCACATAAGATTCGTCCAATGATGTGCCGTTTACCAATCCGTCAAAATTGAGAAGCATTTCTCCCGCAAGGATGCCGCCGGCAGAAAATCCCATTACGGCGATGTCTTTTTCATCGATGCCGTACACATCGGCATTCTTGCGGACAAACCGCACCGTACGGGCAAAATCGAGCGCACCCTCCTGCTGGGTATAAGGACGCAAACGGTAGTTCACCACGAAGCTCTGATACCCTTGTTTTGCCAATTCTTCGGCAACAGGCGTGCCTTCATTGGAATCGCTGCGGAATTGGAATGCACCGCCGGCGCAAATCAGTACCGCACCTTTGACCTCAGTTCCATCCGGTACGGGAAAACTCACAAGATAGGGACGAAAGTCCGGATCGTCCGCATAGTTTCCGTTGTTCTGTGTATATTCAGTCGTTGCAGGCACATTGCCTTTTTCCCAAAGATAAAGCGTTTGTCCGTTATGTGCGTCTGCTGCTGCAGTTAAAAGCGTATTGCCATTACTGTCTGCCGGCAATTCCGTTTTGGCGTTAATTCCAAGATTCTGCGCCCAGCTGATAACGGTTTCTTCGCTGTCCGCTACCTGATTGCGGGATAAAACCAGCTCGTTGCCCATCATCAAAGCTCCCGGCTGAAGCCTGGAGATGGTGTCTACAGTACGGGAAGCGCCGCTTCCACCATGGGTAATAAAGGGGATAATCGTTTTGGCACCGAAGTCGTATTCTTCCAGGAAGGAATAGACCGGCATGGGCAGATCTGCCCACCAGTTAGGAAAACCCAACAGCACATATTCATATTTTGAGAAGTCCTTCACATGAGAGGAAAGTTCAGGACGCAGCTTATCCGACTGTTCATCCGCTGCCTGATCCACTAACGCATCATGTTCTAAAGGATAGCTTTCTTTTGTTTCGATTCGGAACAGATCGCCGCCGATGGTCTGCTGAATCAGCTTTGCGACATATTCGGTATTGCCCAGCTTTTCACTGTCCTTGACGACAACACTGGCTCCCGCCACAGCATCCACGCCGTTTGTGCTGACATCTTCGGGAACGGAAAAGTAGGCGATCAGGATATTAGCGCTTGACGGCGCATCATTCGTGCCACTGTTTGTTCCGTTATTTGGTTTGTCTGCATTATTATTTGTTTTATCTGTCCCGCAGGCAGCTAAGCTGAATACCAGCCCAACCGCAAATAGAAAAGCAAACCATCGTTTCATAGGAACCTCCTGCTATACATTAGTACGCATGCAGCTTTTCAACATATCCACAACCTCATCCTGCGTCAGCATGGTTTCAATCGGGATTTGGCTGATGCGATCCTTCTGCACTTCACCGTCAAAATACATATCCACGCCAAACTCTGCAAACAGCGCTGTCATTTTATCTGCGGATTCGGAAATTTCGCCTTCATACCCAAACACATCGTTAAAAAACCTGCGGATATCCGCATCATGATAGCTTGCCATTACCTTCAGAAAACGAGGGAACAACGTGGTCAGACTCTTACGGTAAGTTGAACCGAACAGCACTTCGGGGATAAACTCTACTTCATAAATGTCATACGCATAGTTTTCTGCTTTGCCAAGTCCCAGTCTTCCTGATGTTGAGATAGAAGCACCGTAAAGGATCGCACCTCTTGCGTCAAGGTTGTTCGGATCATCCCGAAGCTGTTTTACTGCCTCCAACACATTGCGAATCACAGAGATCCCTGCATCATAGGACACCGGGTTTTGGTCGCCTATTGTGGATGCTGACAACTGAACCAAGGTGACCAGTCCGGTATAGGCTGTCATCTCCGGTGAGAGCGACAGGGAATATTTCGGCACAAGGATAGCTGTATCTGCTGCAATTCCGTATGCAGTACCGAAATCATTTGTGCGCGCGTCCGCTGAAACTGCGCCAAGTCCATATTCCGATCCGCTGGAGGGATAGGTGGGCATCAGAATGAGCGGAAGTTTTTCAAGACCGTATGGACTCTTTTCCGCTTTCACATACTCCCATAAATCATCTGCATGATATGCGCCGAAAGCGATCAGCTTCGCACAGTCCATAATGCTGGCGCCGCCCGCTCCGATGACAAGCTCAATTCCGTTATCTTTTACAAGCCGGATGCCTTTTTCGATATCCGCAAGCTCACGGGAAGCATGCCCAAACTCATAGAATTTACCGCCAGCTGATACGGCTGTTTTTACATCCTCATAACATCCGTTTTTCAGAGCGGAGCCTCCGCCGTAAACAAACAGCGTTTTCTTTCCCTTACTTAATTTCTTCAAATCCTCAACCGGATCATTTCGAAAGAGGAGCTTCGTATCGTTTCTTAACTGAAAGTCTTTCATATCTGTCCTCTCCTCATTGCAATTCTAAACCGTCAACCCAATCGCGCACCGTCTGCTCGGAAGCACCGGAGGAAAAGCGCTGACCTGGCTGCCAATCGCCGGTGGTTGTCATAGCAGCCAGCTTTTCATCACTGCCCTCCAAAGGAGAGCTTGCTGAGGTGCAGAAAGGAATAACCGTCTTGCCGGTGAAATTATTATCAGTAACAAAATGGTTTACCGGCCATGCAGCAGCGTGCCACCATATGGGATAACCCACAAAAACTACATCGTATTCCTGCCAGTTATCGGGGGTAACTTTAACAAGTTCGATATCCTGAAGGGTGGGATCATCATGCTCACGACTGACTCTGCTGGAGGAATTGCTATAGTTCAGATCGTCGGAGGTGTAGGGGTTCACAGGTTCCAGTTCAAATGTATCTGCACCTGTTGCCGTTGCAATATAGTTTGCAACCTTTTCGGTGCTTCCGGTTGCCGAATAATACACAACCAGCACTTTCTTTTCTGCTGGTTTGGCAGGATCAGATGAGTCAGCTGGTTCGGCGGAACTTTCGTCGGGAATAGTTGTATCAGGGACGGAGGTGTCGGATGCCTGATTCTGTGATGAAGCATTCTTATCTTGTTCAGACTCGCTGCTGCTTGGGTTTGTGCTGCTGCAAGCTGCCAGACTAAACACAAGCAGCATGCTCATGAAAAAGACCGTTATTTTTTTCATTTTCATCATCCTTTCAAACTTAAATACATTCTTTCAAAATCTCATAAATCTCATTGTGGGTCAGTTTCTTACAGCAGCCTGCTGTGATATTGGTAGAGTCAGCAACGGCACGGAAATCTGTGTTTTCCGATATACCCATCTGTTTGAAGCTGGTTGGCAGTCCGACTTCCTTGATAAATGCCGCCAGAGCCTCGACGCCTGCCAGCGCAGTTTCTTCATCGCTGCCCTTATCCTCAATGCCCCACACATTTTTGGCAAAGCGGGCAAATCTCGCCGCGCCATCCTTGTAAATATGACGGTAAAGAACAGGATGGATCACCGCCAAGCCCTGCCCGTGGTTGCAATCGGTGTATGCACCTAACTGATGCTCGATTTGATGCGCCTGAAAATCCGTTACCTTGCCGATTTTTAAAATTCCGTTTTCAGCCATGGAGGACGCCCACATTAGTTCGCTTCGTGCATCATAGTTTTCGTTGTCGATCAGTAGCTCACGCATATTCCATATGATGCTTCTCATAACCGCCTCACCCATATCATCGGAGAGATTGTTTGTGTCCGGCTTGCCGAAGTAGGTTTCCATTGCATGGCTGAGTGTGTCGAACGCACCGGAGATTACCTGACACATCGGGACGGACATGGTGTAGGTCGGATCGAGGAACACAAACTCTGCCTGTGCTCCGAACAGTGCTCCTTTGATCTTCTTTTCTTCGTGGGTGATCACCGCACCGGCGTTCATTTCCGCTCCTGTCCCCGAAGCGGTTACAATTGCGCCCATAGGAATAAACTTGGATGGATGGCATTTCTTCGTATTCTCCATTTCCCATATGTCCTCTGTGAGCTTTGCTTGTGCAGAAACGATCTTGCAGCAGTCGATCACCGAACCGCCGCCTACTGCAAGGATAAAGTCAACATTATTTTCACGGGCGAGTGCAGCGCCTTCCTGTACCTTGGCATAGGTTGGATTGGACATAATTCCCGAAAACTCCACCACGGTTTTTCCGGCTTCTTTGAAAATTGCTGTTACCTCGTCATAGATGCCGTTCTTTTTAACCGAACCGCCGCCGTAAGCAAGCATTACGGTGTCGCCGTAGTTTCGAAGAAGACACAGAAGATATTCCTTTACGCCTCCTTTGCCGAAATACACCTTTGTTTTGTTTTCATAGATAAAATTGTTCATGAGAAACCCTCCAATTTAATTTTCTTTTGTAAAGCCTGCTGCCCAAGCCTTTATCTCTTTTTCAGAGCTTGCTACCGAGTTGCCCCGTAGGGATAATGCATCGCCTGTTAAAACCGTTGCACCATCTGCAAGCTCAGCAACTCTGTTTACACTATTTGCACCATTGGAACTGCCGTTATGGGAAAAGAACGGAATAATGGTTTTTCCTGTCAGATCATATTCTTCAAGGAATGTCCACACAGGCATAGGCAGGTCGTACCACCACACGGGAAACCCAATGTAAACCACGTCATATTGCTCCATAACTTCTGCAGCAATATGCTCAGACAGTTCGGGACGGATTTCGTTGTCAAGCTCGTTTTTCGCCCGATCTGTGCAATCGTTGTAATCATCCCCATAGGGTTCAGACGGAACAATTCGGAATAGATCACCGCCGGTTTCCTCTGCAATCCACTTTGCCATTTGCTGACCGTTTCCTGACCATGAAAAGTAAGCAACTAATACATTGCTTTTCCCACTAACTGCCGGTTCAGGATTGTTGTCAATGGCGGTGTGTGAACCGCCGAACAACTTCATGCAGATGATAACGACAGCGGCTATAACCGCAACTGCAATCACTGCAATAATAATGATTTTCTTTTTCATGATGAACTCCTTTGTATTTACATTTGCTTTTCCCAAAATGCAATGGCGTCATTGATCCAGCCATCAGCAACCGTTCCTGTGCCGAGTCCGAAGCCGTGGCTAAGCCCTGCATACTTATGAAACTCCGTATCAACACCGAGTGCTTTCATTGCATTCGCCCGACTTTCCATCGTGCGCCAGTTGGCTATACCATCGTTTTCTCCCACGCACATATAGGTGGGAGGGTCGTTTTTCGTATACTCGCTATGTCCGGTATACTGAATGACAGCACAGCCTGGTTTTGGATAATTCCCGCCTCCAAAATATTCCGTTCCGTAAGAGCCAAGATATGCGGTCATTCTGCCGCCTGCTGAGCCTCCCCACAGGGAATAGCAGTCGGTGTCTACTTCCAGTTCCTGTGCATGGTCAAATATGAACCCAATCGCCCGTGCCAAGTCTTCACAGGCTGTTTGAGCACCGGGACGGTAAATCAGAGTAAATGCATTATAGCCTTGTTTTGACAGTTCCAAGGCGTGGGGAAAGCTGTCATGCATTGCACCTACATAGGCAAACCCGCCACCCGCATTACAGATGGCGAATTTCTCACCGGGATCACCCTTGAAGAAGAATAGCCCTGTGTCTTTCTTTGCAGGGTCAGCCGTTTTTTCTTCTTTAGTGTAGATATCGTAAAAAATCGTATCCCCAGCTTCTGCATGGTTTTTCATGTAGTTTGTAATCTCTACAGTTTTGTCCGCATCGATATTGTTGTACCAAGTCAGCCGAAGCTCTCCCAATGTCTCTCCGCTGTAATAACCGCTGTTCACTGGAAAAATCAGCCTGCCATAGTCACCGAAAACAGGATCGGTCATTACTTCCGAAATTTTTGTATTCGTTGTATAAGGTTCACTGTTGTTTTGAGTTGTTTGCATTGAATTTTCCACTCCTTCAGAAACAGCTTCTGATGGATTGCTACTGGTATCGTTATTCAATATTTCTTTATCTTCACTGCATCCGGCAAGACAGAATAGCAGATAAAGAAACACGAAAGTTATTGCTGTAAGCTTTCTCAAGTATTTCACCAGCCTTTCCTTTTCATCATCTATATTATAAAAAAATCGAGACTCCATGAGAAGTCTCGATTCGTTTTGCAGTTTATACCCAAAGGTTATATCTAATTTTTATTCTTATTCCTGAGCCGCTTCATATGCTGCTTTCAAAAAACGTTTTACGGTTTCTGATGGTTTCGGAGCATGGAGCAAACCGTAAGGAATACTATAATCCCATTCCACCGGGATCACTTTCAAAAGAGGATGCACATTCGCCCAGCCTGAGATAGCAAGCAATATGTCGTTTGAGTTTTCACATCGGTTAAACACATCCATGCTGTAAAATTCAAAATCCACAATGTTGATTTTAGGATGGTTTCTCCAAAGTTCATCCCGTAATACATCGACATAGTGGCTCCATTCCCGTCGCATTAGCAAAAGGTTTTCACCGTACAAATCTTTTACGGTTAATTTATCTTTTGCAGCAAGCCGATGATGAATTGAAACGGCGCAGCAGAATGGTTCACATGACAATTCCAATCCTGCACAGTTCCGCAACTCCAACATTGTTTCGTCAAAAATGCCGCCGATCACATCAATATGCTTTCCTAAGTTTGCCAGTATCTCTCTTGCGTTTTCCGGCGTATTTTCAAAGGGAATGATCTGAAATTTGATGTCGGGGCAATGCTCCTGTATCTTCGGCCATAGCTGCATCAAAAGCTGCGCCGGGGTCATAGGAGAGGTGCCGATGCGGATAATGTTGGTATCTTCCTGCATAGCGTTTTTTGCTCTTGTCACCGAGTCCCTGCAATACTGAATGATATACTTTGTATCCTGATACAGAGATTGTCCGGCTTTGGTTAAAATAAGTCCCCGATGTGTTCGCTCAAACAGTCTGACGCCTAAACTATCTTCCAACAAGTTGATCTGTTTAATGACAGCGGTCGGTGTAATATACGATTCCTCTGCCGCTTTGTTAAAACTGCCTGCGTCTGCAACACGCAGAAAAGTGTCAAGTTGAGGGTTATACATGTTTGTCACCGCCTTTCCGCCTCAAATCGTTTGGCTTTTTTGCCTCTTTCGGAATCATCCACGAGCGACCGAATCGCATAACGCCTTCGATCCGACCTTCTTCGCAGAGCTTCTGTATCCAACGCTCAGATACCTTCCAAATATCAGCCGCCTCTTTGACTGACATATAATCCATAACGATACCTCCAAACAAAGTATGCGGTTATCCGAAGTATATGTATATATTATATTCGTTTATACGAAGAGTGTCAAGTTTATGGTTTTTAATAATCTGTAACATTTGAGTAACAGCAGAGAACGATAGATAATCAACTTAATTGCATGAGCTTTTTTAGGAGCAATAAATATTTTATATATGAACAGCTACTTTTCTTCTGCCGTAATTTCTTTTACAGTGGGTAGTTCACTTCACCTGCCATGATGACAGGTACCACCTGCCACCGAGTGGATATAGTGATCCCTTGGCGGCAGGTGTGTTTTTTGCTCTGTCACTATCATTGGATTTTGTAAAGCAAGCTGCTTTTACCACCTTTGGTGCGGTATCGCTGTTCAGTTTCAAGCAGTCCGGCTTTACGCAGATCCCGCAAGGCACGGCGAACGGTAGACTGCGACAGCTTCAGTTCAGAAGCGATGGTGGGGATCGCAGGCCAACATTCGCCGTCCTTGTTCGCCCTATCTAATAGGTAGATATACACGGATACCGCACGGTGAGGAAGCTCCATGCGGTATAAATAATCAAGCCTGCCCATCCGATTTTACCTCCTGCTGTGGCTTACTTTGCGTTTTTCTTCGGCTCGGAGGGACGGATTGTAATGCAGTACCGCCGCCTTTATCCTTATCCTTCGGTTTGTTCGGAAGAGTCTGCTGAGGCTCATGGCTCTGACTCTCTGCCTGACTTACGCTGCCTGCGGATTCACCGTCTGTTGCCAGTTCTTCTTTGGTCAGCCAGTCGGCGTGGTATTTTTGTACGATGCCGTCCATGATCTCTTTCTTTTCGGCATACACGACTTCACGGCCACCGTTGTCCTCTACTGTATAGGGCTTATCTTTGTTGAATTCAATACCCCATTTGAAGAACAGCTTCAGCTTGACCTTCATCGGATGGAAGCCCGTTTTCATAACAACAAATTGTCCTTTTGGCATAGATTTGAGTTCGTCCGGCGTCATGAGCGGTCGTTCGATCATTTGCAAAGACTGTGACGGATCATTCTTGGATCGACTGACAGATCCGCTCATGACCGTTCGGCTGCCGAGTGCTTTGGACAGCACCTCTGCCGAGGAGCTGTTGGGAGCGAAACCGCCGAACAGCGTGATCTGCGTATTGTCTACGATGATCTCTGCACCTTCTTTGCCGTAGTTCTTGTCAAGCTGGGAGAAGGACTGAATGATCGGCACGATCTGCAAGCGACGGGAACGTGAGGCTGAGAACATCATCTCGGCAGACTCTATTTTCGGCAGCGTTCCGAACTCGTCACAGAAGAATACACAGCGGTTCTTCAGCTTGCCGCCGTTCTCATCAGCAACCGCAAGGATTTCACGATATAGCTGTTGGATAATCAAAGAGATCATGAAGAAGGTATTCGGATTTTCCTCCGGCATGATCACAAAGATAGCAGATTTTTCATTGCAGAACTTTTCGGCGTCAATCTCGGTATCAAAGCACAGAAGCTGCTCCAGCTCCGAGTCGAGAAAGGAATTCAATCGGGAGAGGGCTGTTGACATAACCGAAGCCATTGATTGCTCGGCTGTGTTGAGGGCAGCTCCGGCAAACCACTTTGCCTTATGATCGTTTGGCAGCATCTCCATGAGTTGCTGAAACTGATTTTTGCCTTTCTTGTTGGAGGGCGCAAGCAATTCCTGAATGATCTTGAACACTGACACGATGTGCCGCTTTTTCGGTTCACAGAACTCTGCCACAAGCAGGATCGTTGCCGTGAGTAAGCCCTCTGCCGCATCGTAGAAATATGCGTTCTGCCCGAAGGATGCCGCATCCATGCCTGAGAGGATGATGGTTTTGGAGATGATCTTTGCATACTTTTCTGCTTTGGCTTTATAAATAAGCTGCTTTTCCGATTGATACAGATCCATATACTTGTTTACAAGGTGCAGGAGATTATTGCCGTTGGAGCGAGTGGGATTTCGCAAGTCTATAACCGATACATGGTATCCATATTGCTTTGCGATGTTGCCGTAGTTTCTCATTACATCGCCCTTGGTGTCGGTTGAGAGAAACGACATTCCCGATGCGCAGGCGTATTCAATACAGGGATACAGCCAATAGGCGGTCTTGCCGACGCCCGCCGCACCGATCATCAGTACATGAACATCGCCCGTATCTACAAGCGCCGTTGTACCGAGCTTTCCGCCGTTGCAGCCGACCACGATGCCTTGTGGAAGAGATTCTTCGGTCAGTTCATTCTTTTTCTTTCTGAACCATTTCTTTTTCATGATGTGTGTGGCTGTAGGAGTCTGACCGCTTTCGGCTTGCTTTCGCCATTTCTCCGGCGTGAACGGTATATGCCGATAGGTTTTTCGTATCTCCGATTTAGTTGCCCACCGTGCCGTGCCGTGCTGACCGTCGCCGACGGTTTTGCTTTTGATGCTGTTGAGGTTATAGATGTGCGCGACTACCGTAATGCCGCCGAGGATGCAGGTCATCACAGCACCAACAAAAATTAAAGTACCAATGCCTGACACGGTTCTTTCACCTCTCTTTCTTCGTTCTGATATAACAAATCCTCGTTCCAATCTTTATGGATCGGTACGAGGATTTCTGATTGTATTCCTTTTTCAGATAGTTTTCTGCTGATTCTGTGTGCCGCATCCTGACCGGGTTCATCGCTGTCGAGACACAGATACACATATCCGATGTTAGGATTGTCTTTGATCATCTGCCACAACACATGATCTGCTACACCACAGCAGGCGGCATAGCTGTGGCTTCGCCAATTCTCCTTGTGCATGGAGATGAAGGACAGCATATCCACAGGTGCTTCAAACAAGCAGAGGTATTTGCTTGTTCCTGTCCAGTGGAAGCTGTATTCCGGCTGACTGTTCGGGGCGTTTCCTTTGTAGGTACTCTCTGAGCCTGTTCCGCGCATACTCGCATGGCGCGGAATGCCGTCTTTATCGTACCCAACGAACACGATATTGTGATACTTTTCCGATTCACAGATCATCTTATTGTATGCAAAGGCGTCCAATACATTTTTATCAATTCCGCGCCGGTTGAGCAGATAGGCGTAAGCTCTGCGCATATTGTCATTCCTCAGCGGTAATTCAAAAGGCTTTATCTCTTTGATAATGGGTGGAGATACTGTGAGCGTACCTCCACTGCCGCCGAGCAGGTATTCCATTGCTTCGGGGTAGTCCTTACCCATAAACCTTCGGACAAAATCAATAGCGTCACCGCCTTGCCTTTCGTATTGATGAAACCATAGGTTTCCGCGGATCGTGACCT
>CAZBAR010000040.1:0-19006 GCA_964490165.1 uncultured Lachnospiraceae bacterium
GCTACTAAGTCTTCCTCATCAAAAAACGCATAATATAAAGCTCTTTCATCCTCCATCAAGTCTTTCCAGTCCTCTGCTTTCCAGAAATCCGTCGGGAAATTAAGCTTATCAAAAGCCATAACCGTTTCCAGATACTCAGAACCAAGCTGCTTTAATCTGATCATCCTGCAACCTCCATTCAAATTCTTCTCTTTCAAGCTCCGATCTGCCTTTATTTTATTCTACCACAGCCAACCGCAAAAAGCAATGTCCGTCGGAAAAGCGCCGACTTCCGACGAACGTTTCTTCTTTTTATCATTCCCTTTACTGATCACAGGCGGCCTGCTATATTGAAAACAGTCAGACCGTGTTTTTTGGCATAATCCACCGTGTACGCCGTTCCTCCTTTACTTTCTGTCAAATATGCTATACAAGCAGAACTATTATCTACAAGATGCCTGTTTCGTTTATGCATACACCCTCTTGTGTACTCCTGAGAAGTATAGACAACCTTATCTGCCTCACCCTTTATGTACTCATACATTTGCTTATCTTTTTTGCTCCAACTATTTGCCTGCGATAAGCACGGAAGAACAAGAATCAACTTAATTTGCGGATACTGCTGTTTCAAATCTAACACTGCTTGTGCTGCGAGAGTATCAAATCCCAATGCTCCGCCTGCACCAAAGTATAGATAACCGTTTTCAATCAATTGAATAAGTGTGGCTTTTAACCGCCATGAGATGTCTTTCAACTTCTTAGGCGATATTTTTCTATGTCCTGTAAAGCAACAGGTTTTTATTTTTTGTTCTAACATCTATAACCCCCCATATAAAGTCATTATATCATCTATAAACCATTATTGCAATACAACTACAGTTTTTCAACCAACATTTTTGCATATATATGGGTTAAAATATAATACAAGGTGGTGAGATAGAATGACAGAACAGGATTTTTCCCTTCGTTTAGCAAAACTTCGTGAAGAAAAAGGTGTGTCTGCTCGTGATATGAGTTTATCAATGGGACAAAACCCCGGTTATATCAACAACATTGAAAGCAGTAAGTCGATGCCGTCACTATCAGGTATTTTCTATATTTGTGAGTATCTTGGAATAACGCCGAAGGATTTCTTCGATATAGAAACTCAAAGTCCAACAAAGGCGGCAGAGCTTTATTCTATCGCAAAGCGTCTGAATACTGAACAACTGGAAAATCTAATGGCTTTAGCAAAAGGCTTGCTAAAATGATATATAAAAGACCTACTGCCATAACTTGGCAGTAGGTCTTTTGCTTAAAAACTTGTAAAATGTGCGATTTTTCATTGATTGGAGAACTTTGGAGAACACAACGGAATTTTCTTCACATAATGTCATGTAAGTTCACATATGTTCACTTATTGCGACTTATTGGTCAATAGACTTCATCGTCGGGAACAGGAGAACGTCGCGTATTGCTGCGGAGTCCGTAAGGAGCATACACATACGGTCGATGCCGAAGCCGATACCGCCCGTGGGGGGCATACCAAGCTCCAGCGCGTTAAGGAAGTCCTCGTCCGTGCGGTTAGCTTCCTCATCTCCCTGAGCAAGCAGCTCTTCCTGAGCCTTAAAGCGCTCGCGCTGGTCGATAGGATCGTTCAGCTCGGAATACGCGTTAGCCATTTCCCATCCGTTCATAAAGAACTCGAAGCGCTCAACGTAAGCAGGATCGGAAGGCTTTTTCTTTGTAAGAGGGGATATTTCAATAGGATGATCCATTACAAAGGTAGGCTGGATCATATGCTTTTCTGCAAACTCTTCAAAAAACAGGTTAAGGATATCGCCCTTCTTATGATGCTTCTCGACCTCGACGCCCTTTTCCTTTGCTATATTCTTTGCCTCTTCATCGGAGTGTATCTCATTAAAGTCAACACCGGAATACTTCTTTACCGCGTCTACCATAGTGATACGCTCAAAGGGCTTGCCAAGATCCATTTCGTACTCGCCGTACTTGATCTTTGTAGTACCCAGCACCTCCATGGCAACATGGCGGTACATATTCTCCGTAAGATCCATCATACCGTTATAGTCGGTATACGCCTGATACAGCTCCATAAGGGTGAATTCGGGGTTATGGCGGGTATCAAGACCCTCGTTACGGAAAACTCTGCCTATCTCATATACCTTTTCAAGTCCGCCGACTATAAGGCGCTTGAGGTACAACTCAAGGGAAATACGCAGCTTGAGATCCTCGTCCAGCGCGTTGAAATGCGTCTCAAAGGGTCTTGCCGCAGCACCGCCGGCGTTGGACACCAGCATAGGAGTTTCGACTTCCATAAAGCCTTGGGCGTCAAGATACTTTCTGATAGAGGAGATGATCTTTGATCGCTTTATAAACACATCGCGGGCATCGGGATTTACAATAAGGTCAGTATATCTCTGGCGGTATCTGAGGTCTGTATTGGTGAGGCCGTGGAACTTTTCGGGCAGCACCTGAAGGCTCTTTGTAAGCAGCACGACCTTATCGGCGTGGACAGATGTCTCGCCTGTTTTAGTCTTGAACACCTTGCCCTCAACGCCGACGATGTCGCCGATATCCAGCTTCTTAAAGCGCTTATATTCTTCCTCGCCCAGTGAGTCGCGGCAAACATAGCACTGCATAGTGCCCTTAAGATCCTGCACGTGGCAGAAGGACGCTTTGCCCATAACTCTTTTTGACATTATTCTGCCGGCAATAGAAACATCTGTACCTTCAAGAGTCTCAAAATTATCTTTGATATCTGAGGAATGATGTGTACGGTCATACTTTGTTATTTCAAAGGGGTCTCTGCCCTCTGCCTGCAGCTCGGCGAGCTTTTCGCGGCGGACACGAAGAACGTCGGAAAGCGCCTTTTCTTCTGCTGCGTTATTTCTGTTTGTGTTTTCGGTGTTGTCACTCATCTTTATAAAATCCTTTATTTTACTTTGCGCGCTCTACTGACAGAACGCGGAGGGTCACCTCGCCGCAGGGTGCTGTATATGATACGGTGTCTCCCGCCTTAGCGCCAAGCAGCGCCGCACCCATAGGGCTCTGGTCTGTAATATGGTTAATAGAAGCGTTTACCTGGTTTGAACCTACGATAGTGTACTCTGCTTCCTCTTCAAATGTCTCGTCATAAACCTTAACAAGGCTGCCGATATTAACGATGCCTGCCTTGAAGGCGCTTTCGTCTACGATCTTAGCGTGCTTTATAAGCTCCTCTACCTCGGCAATACGTGCATAGCATTTTGCCTGCGCGTCACGCGCCTCGTCGTACTCACTGTTCTCGGAAAGGTCGCCGTGGCTTCTTGCCTCTGCAAGCTGTACTTTTATTTCGGGAACGCGAACGTCCTTCAAGAACGCAAGCTCGTCAACGAGTTTCTGATAGCCTTCCTCAGTATAAAGAGTGAATTTAGTTTCTTCCATAATATGTTCAGATCCTTTCAGAATGTTTTACTTTTATCTCAGTGCCTCGATAGCAGCCTGAAGCTGATCGTCCTCTGAGTCCTCAAGAGTATAAATGTTCTTTGCCGATGCCGCCTCGCTGAGCTGCACTTCAACATCCGGCTCGATACCCACGCCGTCGTAGTTATCGGAAACAGGGGGGCAGTAGTAGCGATAGGTGAACTTAAAGCCCGTGCCGTCGGTAAAAGACCGGATAGTCTGCATACTGCCCTTACCGAATGTTTTCTGCCCGACGATAACGGCTTTGCCGTAATCTCTGAGAGCCGCGGTGAAAAGCTCGCCCGCGCTGGCGGTATTGCCGTTGGCTATTACTGCCATAGGCACGTCTATTTCATTTTTATCTGAGGTATAAACTATTTCTTCGTTGCCGTTTTTATCAACGGTACGCACAACTGTTCCCTCCGGAAGCAGGGTATCCAGCACGCTGCAAACGGAGTCAAGGTCGCCGCCGGGGTTATTGCGGACATCAAACACAAGCTTCGCGGCTCCTGAATCCAGCATATTCTGAACAGCCTCGTTAAACTGTACGGGAGTGCCCCTGTCAAAGGAGGTTATGCGGATAATACCCACGGTATTGTCCGTGGTGCAAATATGGCTTTCAACAGTGCGCTCGGTAACATAGCCGCGCTTTATATAATACTCCGTAGGGCTGTCAAAATTGCCTTCGCGGTATGCAATGAACTCAGCCATTGTATCGACCTTGCCCTGCATATTGCTTACAGCCGCCTGATATCCAAGCTCTGCAACGGAAACGTACTCGCCGTCAACCTTTACATAGGCAATACGGTCGCCCGGACGCAGTCCCGCCTCGAGAGCGGGAGAGTCAGGAAAGACCGCAATGATCTGCAAGGCGTGATTGTCAGGATCGTTTACGATGCTTACACCGATGCCCTGCATTTCGCCGTTGGTGTCCTCCAAAAGAGCGTCAAACTCCTCGGCAGTATAATAATCTGCATAGCGGTCGCCCAGTCCGTCCATATATCCCTGCAAGATACTTGCAGCCAGCTCTTCGTCATCGATGTCGTACAGAAATTCGTCACGCATTACGCTGTCGATAGAGGAAAGCTTTGCCATTAACGACTGGCTGAAATCGCCGCCGCTTATCTTATTTGCATATTCTCTGAAGGCGTTGGCATATCTGCCGGACAAAATGACAAATGTGGTCATAAATGTCAAAATGCAGCAGATAAGTATAAGCATCACGCAGGTGGAAATACGAACACCGCGCTTCTGCTTTGTTACCTTCTCAGACGTAGCGCAGACAGGCTCTTCGCCTATGTCTTTTTCGCTGTCAGCAGCAGGCACGCCCTCAGGGGCGCCCTGCTGCATCTCATCACTTGTATTATTTTCACTCATAATAATATTTTACTCTTTTTCTCTGTCGTATAGTGGAGAAGTCAGTCCCTCTCCCGATTTTTCCGGCCTTATTTGGGAATATAGTTAAGCGGGTTTACCTTTGAGCCGTTTATTCTGAATTCAAGGTGCAAATGGTTGCCGGTTGAATATCCGGTAGATCCTACGTAACCTATGACCTGACCCTTTGAAACAGCCTGACCTGCGCCGACCGCAAGAGATGAACAGTGGGCATACAAAGTCGCCTGTCCGCTGCCGTGATCTATAACTATATAGTTGCCGTAGCTGTAGTGGCTTTCCGCAATAATAACGGTGCCGTCGCCGGCTGCGTATATGGGAGTGCCGTACGCAATAGCGCAGTCAACAGCATAGTGGGGAAGTCCGCCGGGATCTCTTCCGCCGAAATAACAGGAAATATATCCGCCGGAGGGCAGAGGCCACATATATTTACCGGCAGGGATATTCGTCGCCTGACCGGAGTTAGATGAACCGGACGCCTGATTCTGACGGTTTTGCTCTTCGGCAATACGCGCAAGCTCGGCAGTAAGTCTGTTGTTCAGCGCATCCTCTTCTTTTTTTGCCTTTTCATATTCGGCACTGGCAGCAGCCTTATCATTTTCAAGAGAGCTCAGGTAGCTTGCCGCCTTCTCTGCAAAGCGTTCAGACTCCTCTTTATCATCATTAAGGGTCTTAAGAGTTTTTTCCTGAAGCGCCTTTGAGTCTTCAAGCGCAGCTTTGGCATCCTCAAGCTCAGCTTTTTTTTCTTCGTAATCCTTAATAGTATTACTGTCATACTCAAGCATAGTGTTTACTCTCTCAAGTCTTGAAAGAAAATCGCCTACGCCATCAGCGCCGATAAGCACATTGAGATAGTTTACATTGCCGTCCTCATGATTCTGGCGCATACGCTCCCTGATCTTTTCGGTAGTCTCGGCTATGAGAGCTTCATGCTCCTCTATCTTTGCATTAGTTTCGTCTATCTGCGATGAAAGCTCCTCTATCAACTGTTCAGCCGCCTGAATTTTTGCGTTCATAGTAGTAACGAGACTGTCATAATACTGCTTATCCTCAAGGGTAGCCGCCGCCTCTTTATTGATACTGTTGATCTTATTTTTCAGATCTTTCATCTGTTGGTCAAGACTGCTGATCTGATCTGTCAGTTTTTGAGTAGTTGCATTGCTAGCTGCTGCCGAAGCCGGCTGAACAGGCACAAAAACCATAGACAAAGCACACAAAACAGCTGCAAGCGCCGCGCTGACGGTGCGTACTGCGGCTTTGTTTGTTATTTTCAATTTTTTCATACAAACGCCTCCTTATGATTTAAGGTGCTTTCTTATAGAAAAGATACTTCCGATAACACCGGTTATGATACCTGTCAGAAGGAAACCGACTGCAAGAGGCAGCGCGATCTTTGAGAACCCAACAAATTCAATGATCTGCAAGTCACCCATGACATTACTTGCTATGTAGCTGTAGATATATGCTTCGACAGCAAATGCAAATACCGCAGCAAAGCCACCGATTATAACGCCCTCAAAGAGGAAAGGCAGGGTTATAAAGCTGTTGGTAGCGCCAACATACCGCATTACGGATATCTCGTGCCGTCTGGAATATACGGCAAGTCTTATTGTATTTATGATAACAAATATACTTACAACAAACAAAATTACAAGGAACCAGACTGCAACAAGCATAACGCCGTTTTTGAAGCTGTCAACAGTCTTTGCAGTCTGATACACGCTGTTGATCTTACGTACACCCTCGATATTGCGAAGCTGTGACTCAAGGTTAAATACATCTGACTCGTTTGTGCCGACCTTATATTTCACCTCAAATGACTCCGCAAGGGGATTGTTCTCGGCAATATCGTCGTAAATGTCGCCGTGCTCGCCCGCTTCCGCTTTCATCTGCTCCAGCGCCTCTTCTTTTGTTATACGCGTGCAGGTGTCCACCACATCAAGCTTATCTATAGCATCGCCTACTGCCTTGACATTTTCTTCTTCAAGATCGTATTCGCAATAGACCATGATCTCGTTCAGCTCTGCGATCTTATCAAGATTTACGTTAATGTTTATCACAAGCGCAGCAAAGCAGCCCAGCACTACAAGACAGCTCATAAGAACGGCTACCGACGCCACAGACATTACGCCGTTGCGCCAAAGTCCCGTAAATGCCTGCTTGAGAAAATACCGTGTACTGTAATGCTTTTTCAATTGAACATACCTCCTACACGGTCCTCGACTATCTTGCCGCCTTTAAGCATAACGACTCTCTGCTTATAATAGTCAACAAGGTTTTTTTCATGGGTAACGACTATAACGGTCTTGCCCAGCTTGTTTATCTTCATAAGCAAATTCATAATTTCAATACTCATTTTAGGGTCTATATTACCCGTAGGCTCGTCTGCAATAATAGTTTTGGGGTTATTTGCCAGCGCGCGCGCAAGAGCAACTCGCTGCTGCTCTCCGCCGGACAGCTCTCTGGGGAAACGATTTATTTTTTCAGCCAGATTGACTGTTGTAAGTATTGCAGGAACACGGCGCTTTATCATAGAGCGCGGAGTTCCGATAACCTGCATGGCAAACGCCACGTTTTCGTAAACGGTTTTATTGGGGAACAAGCGGAAGTCCTGAAAGACCACGCCAAGCTCCCGTCTGTAATAGGGAATATCTCTGTTTTTGATTTTAGACAGGTTGTAATCTCCCACAATGAGCGTTCCGGAGGTTGCCGCTTCTTCTCGGAGCAGCAGCTTCATCATTGTAGTCTTTCCTGCGCCGGAATGACCCACGATGAAAACAAACTCACCGTCTTCTATATGAAGATCCACACCGTCAAGGGCAACAGTGCCGTTGGGGTAGAATTTCTTCACATTACTGAAATCTATCATAGAATGTTAAACCTTTCTTAGTTTTCACTGACGCTTGTACCCATTATATCCGTCAGGGTGAAAAACGCCGCTGCGAAAAATCAATACTTTGACGGTTTTGTTGACAAATATTTCCTTACCATAAGAGCGACCTTAAAGGTAATGGCATGGTCAAACTCTCTGAGGTCAAGACCCGTCAGCTTGCGTATTTTCTCAAGTCTGTATACAAGAGTGTTTCTGTGAACGAACAGCTTTCTTGAGGTTTCGGAAACATTAAGATTGTTTTCAAAGAAGCACTGGATAGTAAGCAGTGTTTCGCGGTCAAGATTGTCAAGAGAGCCGTTTTTGAACACCTCCTGCAAAAACATTTCGCAAAGAGTGGTGGGCAGCTGATAAATAAGTCTGCCGATGCCCAGATTTTCGTAAGAAACTATGCTCTTTTCGGTATCAAATACCTTGCCGACGTCAAGAGCCACCTGCGCCTCTTTATAAGAACGCGCCAGCTCCTTGATATTGTCAACAACAGTACCTATACCGATAGTTACCTTTGCAAAGAACTCCGCGTTCAGCGTGTCAATAATAGACTTCGCCATCTTCTCAAGCTTCTTGGTATCAACAGCGCCGCCGAGCTCCTTAACGAGAACGATATCATGCTCGCCGACACTGATAACATAATCCTTTGTTTTGTCGGGGAAAATGTTCTGCACTGCGTCGTAAGGCATTACCTCGGTCTTTGTGAGGAATTTTATAAGGAATACAGCACGGGGCTCGTCCGTGTTGAAATGAAGCTCCTTACTTCTGATGTAAATATCGCTGGGCAGGATATTGTCAAGAATAATATTCTTTACGAAGGAGTTGCGGTCATATTTCTCATCGTAAAGATTTTTGATGTTGGCAAGAGATATTGAAAGAATAGCAGCGAGCTTGCCTGCTGTCTTGTCCTCGCCCTCAACAAAAACGATATATTCCCACTTTGTGCCCTGACCGACAGGATGATATGTATATCCGCCGATGCACGCAGGCTCTGAGGAATATGCGAGCTCGTCTCTTGCTTCCTGTCTTGTCTCACCGATCTTGACAAGCTCACTGCAAGCTATGACTGTACCCGTGTCGTCAAGCACTCCGAGGGTGCGGTCTACGGTATCTGTCATCTGATGAATAATGCCCTGAAACAAACGATTTGCCATTTTTATATGCCTCCTAAGAATATTCAAATATATATTTTATTCAGTTGTATAACCTGTACTATATTCTACACTATAATTTGTCAATTTTCAATAGGGTTTTTGCATATTCTCATAAAAATCCGAATTTTTTTGCTAAAATTGATAGCTTGTGCCGAAATAGACGGCAAAATATACAAAAACGCACCATTGTTACTGCATTTCAAGTGCATAGGAAAGGCAGGAAAGCACAAAGGAAGATGCTGTTTCCGTGCGTAAAATACGCCGTCCGAGACCGACAGACACCATCCCGGCACCTGCAGCAAGCTCTGCTTCGCTGTCGGAAAAGCCTCCTTCGCTGCCGACCATTACGGCAATGTCGGACTTTCTGTCACTATCCGCCAGTGCAGAAGGAAGGCTGAGCCCGTCCTCCTTTTCAAAGCAAAAAAGCGGAATATGACACTTTGCCGCGTCACGCACAGCCTCTTCAAAGGTCATAAGCGGCGCGACCTCGGGAATGATCCCCCTGCCGCATTGCTTTGCCGCCTCCTCTGCAATACGCTGCCATCTTGTTATCTTTTTTGCAGCATCCTTTTTATCAAGTCGGACAATACAGCGGGACGATATAAAGGGCACTATCCGGCTTGCTCCGCACTCAACTGCCTTTTGCACCACCGTATCGAATTTGTCGCCCTTTACCAGTGCCTGATAAACAGCAGCGCGGTAAGGCGGCTCTGACAAACACTCTCCCTCGGACACAACATCCAGGGTAACAGTCTCGCCCACAGCGCCGACGGTGCAGAAATATTCATGCTGCGCACTATCGCCGCTAACGCAGACAGTGACAGCCTCACCGGGCTTCATACGCAGGCTGCGTGTAATATGTGCTGCGTCGTCGCCCATTATCAAAACAGTTTTGGAGCCGTCATCGCGGACACCGACCTGAGATTCTGAAATAAAAAATCGGGGCATGATACAATAATCCTCATACATCGCACGTAAAAAATGACATTTTACGCAAAAACTGTAATACATACTTACATATATTATAATACAAAAAGCGTTCCTTGTCAAATGCTTCGTTCGCGGAGTATACAATCGGCAAAAAAAGACTTGCAGCGTTTGCTGCAAGTCTCAGACTGTCGAAAAACTAAATGTCTGTAGCAAAATGACTAAAAGTTTTGGTCAAGCTTTTTGGGCAGCTTGTGGGTTTACTACATTCCGCTACGCGGAAGTAGGGGCAAAGCCCTAAATCGCCATCCGCAGATGGCGAAACCCTAAGACTGACCGGAGTCCAGAGGGGCGTACTTCCCGCCATAGGCGGGAAGTACTTGGTCAGGCACCTGCGGGTGCCGAAATCCTATTTGTGCATTTTGTTTACCCTATAGATTTTACTTCACCTGTGTGCCGCCCCATTCCACGACTGTAAATCCGTTTCTCGCGGGTAAGTCAAGCTTCTGCGCCTCAAGCTCTGTATAGCTGTCTGCGCCATACCACGCCATAAATACGCGTATAAGCGTATCGGGCGCGGGAGTAATATCAAGCTTTGCCGCGTCGGTGTACACATCTGTCTGGAAAGAGATGACATTGTACGGATTATCCTGCATCAGCGGCAGCCAGTATACTATAAATTCATTTGCTTCGCGGCGGGTGAGTCCCAGCTTTTCAAGGGCGTTTTCCAAAAACGCCGCCGTGTCCTCTCCCTTTACGCAGAAGCTCTTTGAAAAATCGTACTGCGCAAATGTCTCGCCCTCCCAGTAGAGGTAGTTATATTCCTTGCCGCTTTTATCCGTCAGCGTTCCGTCGGGAGAAGCCATTACAGACCACCCATCGTTATACTCAGGATAAGTGCAGGTCAGGTCCCCATCAATCGTCAGCTTCACCGATACCTCTGTCTCCTTTTCGGGATAAAGATAAATGACCGGCTTATAACACATATTAGGATCAATCTCAAAAGTGCTTTTTTCAACGCTGACAAGATCGGCTTCTTCTCTATTGGTCTCGTCGTCGTAAACATAGTTTTCAAAAGTAACAAGCACCTGATCACCTACGCACCATTCATCGGACAGCTTTCCGTTTATTTTGAACTCCAGGGGCATGGGCACAACATATTCTGCAAAAAAACAGTTGGCATATATACTTGTAATGACAAGATCTTCCTCTGTCTTATAATATTCCGTAAGCACATCGCGGTCTATCTCTATCCATTTTTCCGTGTATTCGCGGTCCCTCATATCCGTGCATATTTTCCAGCTTACCGCATTTATCTGACCGGGATAAGTCTCTCCAACTCCGCCGACAAAGGTGACCTCAACAATACTGCCGACATCGGCACCTATATCCTCAAGCTTGTCGGTACCGAAAGATATTTTGTCTGCGCTGTGGCTTACAGAATTTTCACCAAAGGGCTCCACAATAACGGTATTTCCGCTGAGTTCGACAACAGTTCCGGAAAAACTGCATTCAGCCTTCTCGGCTTCCCTCTCCCACAGCTCCTCAGAAGATCTGAAATTATCAGGGAAAAAGTAGACGCAGGTCTTATCGTACTTATTCACGCTCTGATCCACGCCGTTCTCAAAATATCTGTTCCAGTCTATGACCTTATATGTCAACGCCCGGTATTCTCTTGTGCCGCCGTCCTTCATGGGACTTATTGGGATCGGCACAAACAGGGCCGCCGCCATAACGACGGCTGCCGCTATAGGCATCCAAATCTTCTTTTTCATTGTGATAGCCCGCTTTCTTCAGAACTTGTTTTTATTCTTATTCTTCCCGTATCGATCATCCCTCGCAGGGTCTCGGTCTGTTCATCGGTAAGAGTCAGCGTTTCTCCTGTTGCGTGATCTGTCAGATCGTTGCCGCACAGAGTATACACTGATTCATCTCCTGATTCCGTATAAAAAATTATATCATATTTGTATTCCCAAGAATATAGATCTGAGGAATATACTATCATGTCAAGCTCCACCGACTCCGATTGATCTTCGGTTTCTCCGCCTGACAGCATATCCTCTGTAGCCGAGGGCTTTTCTTTTATTTCGCCGTCATTGAACATATCAGATACGGCAAAATAAATATTTAACGCCTCATCCATGTCCTCAACCGTCCGGCTGACGCCTGCCCCTTTTATCTCTGCTTTAACAACAGAGCAATAATAGCCGGAATCCGATCCATATTCCGACTTCTTTGCCATATTAGACACAGACGGCAAAAACACGGCAGACATCACCACCGCAAAAAGGCACAGCGGAACGCATACTGCCATCACGCATTTTCTGACATTTTTAATTCTTTTTATTCTTTCATCGCTGCGGCGGAATACCTCCGCCGTACATTCACTTAACTCTCTCATAGCTGTTTCGGCTCACCGTCCTCTCCCAGAATGATGCGCAGCTCTCCCTTTGCACGGTACAAAAGATTGTCAACCTGCTTGCGCTTTTTCTTCATTACCTTTGCCGCCTCGTCATAGGTCATAGACTCAAAATATACGAGATGCACCGCCGCCCGCATATCTTCAGGCAGCTGAGAAACCGCGGCGTTTACCGCGCGGCGGCGTTCATCTGCCAGCACGGTATCTTCAAGCGTCGGCCCGTCATCAGACATATCCTCCGTCTCCGAAAGAGACGAAAAGCTGACAAGCCCTCTACGCTTTATGTAATTCAGGGCACGGCTTCTGCCCAGCATAAATACATATGTTTTCAGAGTAACCTTGAAGTTATACCGATGCCGGTGCACAACCAGATCCGAAAACGTATCTATGGCAATGTCCTCAGCAGCGTAAACGTCATGAACATAGCGGTCTATAAAGAATACAAGCGGGTGAAACAGCTCTTTCATAACATCATTAAAAGCGCTCTCATCACCTTCAAGGAAACGGCGGTAGCTACTTGCACCGTTATCCATGGATATCCTCCTGTTTTTCGGGAGCTCACGTCTGAACTCCCCACACTTATTATACAATCGGGAGTCAGTCATTTCCTTATCTTTTTACAAAAAAATTTCTTTTCTTGTAATTACGTAAAAATAGTCAAAAATCACCTCTGTTTTTTATCATTTATAACAAAAGCTCCAAAAATCAAAACTGAGTGCAAAAGAGCGAAAAATCCCTTGCAAACAGGCGATTTTAGTAGTAAAATGGGAACGTCATTTTATAAATAATATAAATAAAAGGATATTTTCATGAACAAGCTAATACCTCAGCTGATACTGTCGCTGAAAAACTATTCAAAGAAGAAATTTGCAAACGATCTGATATCGGGCGTCATCGTTGCTATTATCGCACTGCCCCTTTCCATCGCGCTGGCACTGGCGTCAGGCGTTTCTCCCGAACAGGGTATTTACACAGCCATTATCGCCGGATTTTTCGTTTCTGCTCTCGGCGGCAGCAAGGTTCAGATAGCAGGACCCACCGCCGCATTTGCCACTATTGTGGCAGGTATCGTTGCTAAAAACGGTATGAGCGGTCTTGCAACAGCCACCGTTATGGCAGGCGTGCTGCTTGTTGCTATGGGACTGCTGCATTTCGGCAGTATGATAAAATACATACCATACACCATTACTACAGGCTTTACCGCCGGCATCGCCGTAACTATCGTTATAGGTCAGCTGAAGGACTTTATGGGCCTTACCTTTAAGAACTCGCCCATTGAGACTATAGACAAGGTAAAAGAGGTGGGCGCAAGCATAAACACCTTAAACCCGTGGGCGCTGGCAGTTGGCTGCGTCGCGCTGGCAATTCTCATATTCTGGCCGAAGATCAAGCTTTTCCAAAAGATCCCCGCTTCGCTTATTGCAGTTATCGTTACCGCGGCGGCTGTAAAGCTGCTGTCACTGCCCGTGAACACTATCGGCGATCTTTACACGATATCCTCCGCCCTTCCCACGGTTCATCTTCCCGACTTTTCATACGGCACGGTATCAGCTGTGCTTCCCGACGCGTTTACCATTGCAATTCTCGCAGCTATTGAGTCCCTGCTCTCCTGCGTGGTTGCCGACGAAATGATAGGCGCGCGCCACAACTCAAATATGGAGCTTGTAGCACAGGGCGTCGGCAATACTGCCTCAGCGCTTTTCGGCGGAATTCCCGCCACAGGCGCTATTGCCCGCACCGCAGCTAATATAAAAAACGGAGGAACTTCCCCCGTTGCAGGTATTGTCCACTCGTTAGTCCTGCTTCTCGTGCTTGTATTCTTAATGCCCTACGCGGCGCTTATCCCTATGCCCTGCATTGCTGCAATTCTGTTTCAGGTAGCATATAATATGAGCGGCTGGCGCACGGTCGTCAATGTGGTAAAGCACTCGCCCCGCAGCGATATAGCCGTACTGCTGGTCACCTTCATTCTCACCGTATTTTTCGATCTGGTCGTTGCTATTCTTGTAGGCCTTCTTCTTGCCTGCCTGCTGTTTATCAAGCGTATGGCAGACGTTGCCGAGGTCAAGGAATGGGAGTATTTTGAGGACACCGACGATATTCACGGCCGATTTAAGCCTGTCCCAGCACACGTTATGGTGTATGAATTTACAGGACCGCTGTTCTTCGGCGCGGCAGATAAGATCCCGCATATCGAAGAAAATAAGGGGAAAACTGTTCTCATAATCCGTATGCGCGCAGTTCCTGCTCTCGACATCACCGCGCTCAACGGTCTGCGCAGACTGTGGCAGGAATGTCAGCGCAAGGGCATACGTATGATCCTCTCTCATGTTAATGAGCAGCCCATGTCCGTAATAACGAAATCGGAGCTGTATGATGAGATCGGCGCCGACTGCTTCTGCGAAAATATTGACGCAGCAATTGCCGAAGCCGCCCGCCATGCCCCCGGTGATGATGATACATCAGCCGATCAGAAATAATAACGGGAATAGATCGCATCAGTCCCTCTGTTGAAAACTTTTCAACAGAGGGACTGATTTTTTAATTCATATTGCAGTCAAAGACTCCAAGCTGATTCCGGCTTGTTGACAAGGTCCATAAAGCAAAATAGGAGTCAGCGCTCCGCGGCGCACTAACCAAGTACATTCACTCTGTGGTGGAAATGCACTGCCATCCACTGCACCGCCTCCGTAAAAAACGGACGAAAGTTTTCTATCTTTCTATAAAGTCAAGACTTATTTTATTCTTGCCTCCACCTTTTCAAGGTCGGGAATACTTTTCTCATCTTCTCCCGGGCTTCTTCTGCGGTTTTGCAGTTATCATCTATCCAAAAACGAATATCGTCTTCTATTCTTTCCTCCATAGTTTCATTCGTCGTGAACTGCCCTTCGGAAAAACAATATTTGCAATAATCCTCATTGATGCTTCCGTCAGCGTTTGTGCCGTGATCACCTTCTTTCATGATCATAGCGCAGCTTTGACATATATTATTCATTGTGCTCATCTTTATATCCTCCCGTGATCTCACACACATTATTGTCCGGATCATAAATATTAAAATAGAAATATCCCTCGTGAACCTTCTCAATTTCAGTCATGCGTCCGATGTTTAATTCTTTCAGCCTGTTATATTCTCTTCTCAGGTCTTCAACCCAAAAATTAAGAACAAATTTATAATCTCCGTCTGTATAATGATGTCCCGGCAAATTGGCTTCATTCATCATAGCAAGGCACTTATTATCAAAGAAAAACTCGGCAAATTTATTTCCGCAGTTGCGAGTAGATACGGTCATTGATAACAGCTTTTCATAAAAAGCAATGGACTTTTCAAAATCTCTTGCAATAAGGTATACAGCGCCAAGATGCACTTCCTGCGGGCGTAGCTTTTTTATGTCTTCTGCTTCCAACAAAATTTCATTGATTCCAACATCAAATAACTTGCTCATCAAAATGATCTTATCAACTTCGGGCAGGGATTGCTCCATCTCCCATTTGGAAATAGATTGTCTCGAAACGTTAAGCATTTCGGCAAGTTTTTCCTGTGTCAGTCCGTTGTTAATTCTCAATTGCTGAATTCTTGCTCCGATACTCATTTTCATTCCTCCTTGTAGGGATATTATACAACTGTTAAAACTCAAAGGCAACCAACTTTACTTGGAACTTTTGCAACTGTAAGTTGCTGCGAAATCTCATACAACGGTCGCCGCGGTGATCGACAATGCTTGTAAACTTTATAAATTGATTATAACATAGTTAAGCACTGGAAACAATATGGAAATTCAATGGCAAAAGAATAGCATTAATCAAAACAAACACAAAGAAAAGAGGGCAGCCCGTTGGACTGACCTCTTATTCTCTGTGTGTATTATCCTACAAGACATTCTGACATTTATTTTACAAGTATTTTACGGTCATCAACGGCAGTAAACTGTTCAGTCCGCTTCTCGGTTCGGCTGTAGATATATTCATCATCGCCGCAACCCTGCAAAACGACTTCATCATCGGTATATCGCCTTACACACCACATTAGTCCTTTGCTCGTCACAAGACATTTTCCAAGCTCACATTGCTCTGTTGGTATATCCATATCTTTAGCTTCGTACGAAAAATCACAGTAGAATCCGCAAAATTTCTCGCTGTTATCTTTATAGTTGCGTATTCTGAAGAATTGTCCGCCGCTGAACATTCCGAGTTCAAATATCAAATTGTAGGATGCACCGCAATAAATGTTGGCATCTTTCGGTCGAATCGAAAAAATATACTCGGTTTTGCCTGTACACAAGAAAAAGTTAAACCAATCATGATCTGCGTGATAGCTGTCATCCATTCGCCAAAGAAGCAAACATTTTGCTATTCCAGCCTCCTTGACCGTTGGCAACGGAGTCCCGCTATGGTCAACGAAAAAGGTCTCCAACCGACGCATGGATTTTTTTAATTCCGGATCGTATGCTTCGCCAAGCTGCGATGACAATCGCCTGCTAGTAGAAACAGCCGCGTGCAGCTCGCTGTCTTCAGGAAAATAAGCGTATTCAATTTCTTCGTCAAGCTGATCTCTTTCACAGATCGCTACCAGCCGTTTCTTATTTTCGTAACCTTTATAAAGCTTTGCACCCAAAACGGTCTTATCGGGAGTACAGTAGTAGACAAGCGCGAAGTTTTCAGTTTCAACGATCTCCGAATGAGCAGATCGATACACGCCGCAAGTAAAGTAATCGAGGTCCACATCGAACGTGCTGATGCCGTCTTTCAGAATTGAATCGGTAGTAACACAAAACACCCTGCTGATCAATACGATCTTAGAAATCTCCGGATAGGTTTGATCGAGCTCCCAGCGAGATACGGTTTGTCTTGTTGTGCCGAGCTTCTCGCCGAATTCTTCTTGAGAAAGCCCATGCTCCATTCTGATTTGCTGTATTCTTTGCCCAAGTGTCATAACATCACTCCTTTTTAACTTAACAGTATTATACCATTTCTCCGGACGTGTGTCTACCAATCAAACGTGGAAGTTTGTCACACACTGCGTGACACCGTTAAAGTTACGTTCAGGTCAAAATAAGTCAAATAGAAGCAATTTGTAAAAGAAAACACATCCTTAATCGCATATCGGCCAAAAAGCAAGCACTTAAAACGCACTAATTTTCAACGGTTCCTTAAAGTGTCTTTTCTTACTATAATGCAAGTATATATGCCCGGTTAATCGGACATAGCTTATATTACATTATCGATCTTTGCTACCAGTGCCCGATAACGGGTATCTTGTGCAATGGGTGCAAAATCATCACAGTAGATCAGGTTTTTTAACTTTTGTTTTACGTCAGGATATTCGCAGTCCCCGTCGTAGCCATAGCCAAAGGAGCAATCTACAAGCAGTGGTGTGTCGACGCGCTTTTTCTTGTTAAAGTACTCCGCCTGTGCCAAAATGAAACGCACACCTTTCTCAAGCATCGCGATTGCCTCATCCTCACGCCCGAGTTTGACAAGACAAATTGCAGGGCAACGAAAGAGTGCTAACTGATAGAAAACAAACGGCGGTCTGTACTCTTCATCGCGGTAAATAGAATCAACCATGTCGCCGAAAAATGAATAGCAGTGCAGCGCATCCTCATACTTTCCCTCGTTCATATAAATATTCCCGAGCATCGTCACTTGATGTCCCAATGCGTCTGCAAGCTCTCTGATGTTGTAGCAGCGCAGTTCACGCTCTTTTACGGTGTCGCCCGAAGAACTGTACAGATTTGCCTTTTGCATATTACGAATATCCGAAATATTGTTCGGGAAAGCATCCGCCAGCTTTAATGCCTCATCCCAATTCTTTCGCCTAACATAAATATTCATCAAGGCAGACTTCGCCGACAAAACATAGTCAATCGATGTACTGTATTTTATCACAAGGTCCGCCCAGCGAATCATCTCCTGCGTAATACTGTCGAGCCCGTCTTGCCCAACTAATGCAAGCAGATCTCTTTCGTTAGAAGACAAAACCATTTCCGCAAAAGCAATCGCATTAACCATAATCGTAGAATTGTTCGGGTATAATCGCATTGCTTCACGGTATTTATCAAGAATGAGCAACGCTGTCGGCCCTTCTTCGCCATCCTGACAGTTGTCATATATGCGGAATATCTCTTCCAAACGCGCTTCTACTCCTTCATCATAGCCGGATCCATAAACACCGAAGAGTACATCCGTCGGAACACCGAACAGATGCGCAAGCGGAACGACCTGTGATATATCCGGCATGGCAGCATTGTTTTCCCATTTGGAAACTGCCGCAGCAGAAAGATTCAGCTGCTCGGCGAGCTCCTCTTGAGTAAGGTTTCTTTCTTTTCGTAATTTCTTAATAATTTGACCCATTGTTTCTGCCATAATAATCACCATACTTTCTTAGGATTAGTGCGAAGCACAAAAGTATATACACCTAGGATGTAATACGACGTGAAAAGGTTACTTATGATTTAATTTTTCGTATTTTTCACGCTAAGCCTTCATAATCTGTATTCCGGTACCGTGTACATAGTATAACACTCTTTTTACACATATGGAAGATATTTAATCGAAACCTTATTTCAACTGTAAGTTGAATTTCCTGTCAAAAAAGGGACTTTTCTTCGGTCGTCTACCGACGACAGCCGGTAATCGTCATGGTTGTTAGTCATGATAGCGTTGTTTAAGACTAGCAAAGAGATAAAGAAAAGTCAGTCCAATGGACTGACTTTTACTTTGGCTCCCCCTGCTGGGCTCGAACCAGCGACATCATGATTAACAGTCATGCTTACTTCCGAAAACATAGTCGTCTCAGCCGTCTCGACGCTG
>CAZBAR010000041.1:0-18388 GCA_964490165.1 uncultured Lachnospiraceae bacterium
GCGAAATGATCTGCGCTGATACCGCAGAGGAGAGAGAAGCTGCTCTTGATAAGATCATGCCTATGCAGCAGAGCGACTTCGAGGCTCTGTACGAGGCTCTCGAGGGCTGCCCCGTAACTATCCGTTTCCTTGACCCCCCGCTTCACGAGTTCGTTCCTACCGAAGAGGCTGATATCGAGGCTCTCGCAGCTGCTCAGGGCAAGAGCGTTCAGGATATCAAGGATATCATCGCTGCTCTCCATGAGGCTAACCCCATGATGGGTCATCGCGGCTGCCGTCTTGCAGTAACATATCCCGAGATCGCTAAGATGCAGACTAAGGCTGTTATCCGTGCTGCTATCAACGTTCAGAAGGCTCACGCTGACTGGAACGTTGTTCCCGAGATCATGATTCCTCTTGTAGGCGATACCAAGGAGCTTAAGTACGTAAAGAACGTTGTAGTTGAGACCGCTGACGCTGAGATCGCGGCAGCAGGCGTTGAGCTCAAGTACGAGGTTGGTACTATGATCGAGATCCCCAGAGCTGCTCTTACAGCTGACGAGATCGCAAAGGAAGCTGAGTTCTTCTGCTTCGGTACTAACGACCTTACCCAGATGACCTTCGGCTTCAGCCGTGACGACGCAGGTAAGTTCCTCGATTCTTACTACGACGCAAAAATCTTCGAGAACGATCCTTTTGCAAAGCTTGACCAGACCGGTGTCGGTAAGCTTATGGAAATGGCTGCAAAGCTCGGTAAGTCTGTTCGTCCCGATATGCACCTCGGCATCTGCGGCGAGCACGGCGGAGATCCTTCCTCCATCGAGTTCTGCCATAAGATCGGACTGTCCTACGTTTCCTGCTCACCCTTCCGTGTGCCGATAGCTCGCCTTGCAGCAGCGCAGGCTGCTATCTCCAACAAGTAATTAACTAATTAACGTTGGCAAGGAAAAGCTGAATAGTTTTATAAAAGCCCTTGGGATCTTCCCAAGGGCTTTCAGTCTGTCGAAAAACTAAATGGCAGTAGCAAAATAACTAAAAGTTTTGGTCAAGCTTTTTCAAAAGCTTGCGGATTTTTAAGGCAGAGCCTTAAATCGCCCTCCGCAGAGGGCGAAAGTCCTAAGACTTCACGGAGTCCAGAGGGCTACCTCTGGTCGCGGCTCGCAAGCCGCGAAATCCCTTTTGTGCAATTTGCTATTTCTGCGGACTTTTTCGACAACCTCAAAGCCCTTGGGATCTTCCCAAGGGCTTTGTGTTTGTTGAAAAACAAAATTGCTGTAGCAAAATGATTAAAAGCTTTGGTCAGACTTTTGCAAAAAAGCTCCCGTAGCTTACAGCTTTCGCTGCAAGCTACGGGAGCTTCATATTTCATTCAATATAAGCTTATTTTGCGTAGTCCACGGAGCGGCTCTCGCGGATTATGTTTACCTTGATCTGACCGGGATATTCAAGCTCGTCTTCGATCTTCTTGACGATCTCACGCGCAACCAGCGGCATTCTTTCGTCGCTGATAACCTCGGGCTTTACCATAATGCGAACCTCTCGGCCTGCCTGTATAGCAAAGGATTTTTCAACACCGTCAAAGCTCTTGGCGATCTCCTCAAGCTTGGTAAGGCGCTTGATGTAGTTTTCAAGATTTTCACGTCTTGCTCCGGGGCGTGCGGCAGATATTGCATCGGCAGCCTGAACGATCATAGCAACCAGTGTCTGCGGCTCTACATCGCCGTGGTGAGCCTCGATAGCGTGAATAATGTCGCGGCTTTCCTTGTACTTTCTTGCCGTATCGACACCGAGCTGTACGTGCGAGCCTTCCTGCTCTGCTGTAAGAGCCTTACCGATATCGTGCAGAAGCCCCGCTCTTTTTGCCAGTATGCTGTCAACACCAAGCTCGTCCGCGATGATTCCGGAGAGGAGGGATACCTCGATTGAGTGACGCAGTACGTTCTGACCGTAGCTGGTACGGTATTTAAGTCTGCCGAGAAGCTTGACAAGCTCGCCGTTAAGACCGTGTATGCCGGTCTCAAAGGTTGCCTGATCGCCCGCCTTTTTAATGGATACCTCGACCTCGCGGCGCGCCTTTTCAACCATTTCCTCAATGCGGGTGGGATGAATACGTCCGTCGGAGATAAGCTTTTCAAGAGCGATGCGCGCTACCTCGCGGCGCACGGGATCAAAGCTTGAGATCGTGATAGCCTCGGGGGTGTCATCAATAATAAGATCAACTCCCGTGAGTGTTTCGATGGTGCGTATATTACGACCCTCGCGTCCGATAATACGACCCTTCATTTCCTCGCTGGGAAGTGTAACGGTAGATATTGTTATCTCGGATACATGGTCTGCCGCGCAGCGCTGAATTGCAAGTGCAACTATATTGCGGGCCTTGTCATCAGCCTCGTCCTTAAATTCCTGCTCAAGCTCGACCATTTTTTTAGCCTGCTCGTGGCGCACTTCTTCGACCATATCTTCGATAAGCTTTGCTCTTGCCTGCTCGGCAGTCATACCTGATATGCGCTGAAGTGCCATGCGCGCTTCGGTCTTCTGATTCTGAAGCTCCTCTGCGGCAAGTTCGTTTTCCTGAATTTTCTTTGCGAGCGCTTCGTCCTTCTTTTCAAGGGCGTCGGTTTTTCTGTCCAGAGTTTCTTCTTTGGACTGAACGCGTCTTTCCTGACGTGAAAGCTCGCTGCGGCGTTCTTTGATTTCCTGCTCAAACTCATTCTTCGCACGAAGCATTTCTTCTTTTGCTTCTATAAGTGCTTCTTTTTTTGCAGAAGCAGCGTCTGCCTTAGCCTGGTTCATACCGTCGGCAATGATCTTTTTAGCCTGAAGCTCTGCCGAGCCTATAGCCGCCTCTGCGACTTTTTTGCGGTAGGTCACGCCCGCGGGTATACCTACAGCGAGACCGACTATAAGTGCGATGATTGCAGTTATAACATAATAAAGCATATAAACCTCCTTCTCTCAAATTTTTATACAAAAATTATCAAGATGTAATAAATATCTTCATACAACCGGAGGCTGCCTTTTGACTTATACTATTCAGTTGAATCTATATAAATCCGGCAGCGTGCCGGAATACGAACATACAATTTATTTTATAACAATTTCGTCTCTGTGTCAAGCTTTTTTGCCCTGAGATAAAAAAGTTTTTGCAAATTGACGAATATATATTGCAATTTCCACACGATGATGATATTATTCTGCCTGGGGGTACCCATTAAACTAAATTAAACTAAAAAACTAAAATGAGAAGCAAAGGTTAGGATCTGCTTATGAAAAAGTTGAATATTGCGGTGATCGGATGCGGAAATATTGCACACAGCGGACATATTCCCTCTTATCTGGCGCTTAAAGAGGAAGCTGAGATCAGGTATTTCTGCGATATAATTAAGGAAAAGGCGGAAAAATGTGTCATAGAGTACGGCTGCGGTACAGCTATAGAGGACTATCGCGACGCATTGAACGATCCTGAGATAGACGCAGTTTCTATATGTGTGCCCAACTATATGCACAGCGTAATAGCCATCGACGCTATGCGCGCCGGCAAGCACGTTTTATGCGAAAAGCCCGCTGCAAGAACATATGCTGAGGCTCTGGAGATGCAAAAGGTGCAGCACGAAACAGGTGTTGTGCTGAATATCGGCGTTGTTACCCGTTTCCATAAGGGTGTTGAGGCGGTACGCCGTCTTATCCAGTCAGGCGAGCTGGGACGTGTTTATCACGTTTTTATATCCTTCAGAAACCATCGCGATATCCCCGGTATCGGAGGCGCATTTACAACTAAGGCGCTATCGGGCGGCGGAGTGCTGATCGACTGGGGCGTGCACCGTATAGACCAGGTGCTGTATATGGTCGGCGATCCTGAGCCCATAAGTGTTTCTGCCGCTACCTTCTGCGAGCTGGGACGCGATATACCTGAGTATCACTACCGCGGAATGTGGAGTGAGGATACGAGGGACGTGAACGGCACATATGACGTGGACGAGTCCTGCACTGCGCTTGTACGCACTACAGGACCTGTAATATCTCTTGAGGGCGCATGGGCTCAGAATGTTGAGGAGACCGAGCAGTACCTTGACTTTATGGGAACAAAAGCCGGGATCCGCCTGAACTATTGCGGCAAATTCAAGCTGTATACCTATAAGGACGGCGAATTCAGAGTAGAGGAGCCGGAGCTTGAGGACGGAAGTATGTTCAATGATGAGATAGCTGCTTTTCTCGATTGCATAAGAACGGGGAAAAAGGCGCGTTCACATATTGACTACGCCATTAAAACATCAATGATACTTCAGGGTGCCTACGACTCTTCAGACAGCGGACGCGAGGTCGTATTTTCGGACTATAATAAATAATAATAAATAAAATGTAGATAAACTAAATGACAGCAGCAAAAACTTCCAGTTATTTGCTGCTGTCACAGTTTAGACTGATCACTGAGTATCCGTTCAATTCCTTGGAATGCACTTTGAGGATCAGGTTCCAAAAAATGTCATACTAATTACAAAATAAAGTTGACTTGTTTGGATAAAAGCTATTGAAATTAACGAAAATTTATGTTATACTCAATTGGTGTTACAAAACAATGTTTAGTAAAACGATTTATACGGAGGAAAATTTTCATGAGAAAAGTAATATCACTTGTTCTTGTGGCGGCAATGCTTGTTTGCGGCATGATGATAGTGCCCACTTCATCGGCTGCAGAAGCAACTCTTGATGATTACAATGTTGCCGCTGAAGCTTACCGTTTTGACGGTTCTGTAAGCTACAAGGTTGCAACAGGTAACTGCGCAGGAGACGACAGCAATCCCTTTACTGTCACCGATGCGTTCCTTATCAAGGACGACGGAACACACGGCTATAACAGAGGCGATATGCTTGAAAACTACAAAACAGACCTCATTCTTGACGGTAACGTTACCGCTGCCGAGTGGGGCGATCCTATCGTTGTAGTAAGCAGCGATTATGCGGCTAACAATAACGGTCTGCCTTATTCTATCAACTCTGAGTTCGAGACTCCTTCTGCAGAGAATACCTTCTTCCACTACAAGGTGGATGATCACAGAAATTCTCTTGCACCTGCAAAGGGTCTTGCATTCTCACTTTATCTGATGTGGGACGACGATTATCTGTATGTTGCTGCAAAGACAACTGACTACGACCAGCACAACAACGGTAACTCCGGTCTGACACTGTGGGATGCAGACTCCTTCCAGATCAGAGTAGACACTCAGGGTCCTAACTCTGTAGTAAACGGTAAGGGCTACGACGCCAAGGGTTATCCTAACGATGTAGAGCCTTGGTCAGACGTTACATATGATGCAAGACGTTGGTCTGTCAACGAGAGAGTATGTAACTTCGTATTCGGATACACTGCTCAGGCAGACGGTATGACAGAAATGTGGGATGCATCCCTCAGATATCTGCCCGAATATAAGGAGGGCTATGTTGACGCAGACGGAAACCCCCTTCTTGTATATAATCAGCACGACGTACGTAACGACTACTTTGAGTTCGAGTACGACTATGACGGCATAGGCGGCGACGAGGGTATCTACGGTATGGTATACCCCCGCAAGAGAGGTTCTTCAACTTCTGCAAACGCTTACTATGAAACTGCATATGAGTTTGCAATTCCGTGGGATCTTATCGAAAAGGGCTATACTCCCGAAGTAGGCTCCGAGCTTGGCGTTGCAGCTGCTCTGTTCAACGCAGCTCCCGGTCAGTCTGCATACAACAGTGCTCTTGGTTGGGGTACAGGTATCATCAGAGATCAGATGAGATACAATCCTCAGACAGCGGGCGGTTCTAACAGCCTTATCCTTTCCGATGCTTCTTACAAGACATCAAGATGTACTCATCCTACTTTCACTGAGGCTACCTGTGAGGCTCCTGAGACCTGCACCGAGTGCGGATATCAGAGAGGCTACAAGGCAGGTCATAAGTACGAGTATGAGATGGGTGACATTCCCACTGCTACAGATGCAGGTTCTATTTCATATACCTGTTCTGTTTGTCATAAGACAGAGACTAAGACCATATCAAAGGGCAACACTGATGTTTGGTACAATTTCGATACCAAATCCACCACTGTCATTGATGACAACGGCTTCCAGTCAGGTGTTGTCAATGGATGGATAGACAGCATCAGAAAAGATGAAGAGGGCAACAGCCTCGGTAAGAATATATTCACCGCAGACGGTAAGATCAAAAATGCATTTGATACAATGCCCGGCGTCGGTTCTGTTATCGACCTGTATACCAACGGTAAGGCTGTGTCAAGTGCAGTTGAGGACGACGTAACCAACGGCTCCCAGACCGGTACATACTTTGATCTGAAAGAACGCAACAGCACTTATACTTATAAGATGGATGTTATGTTCCCTGATATTGCTACCGATATCGGAGACGATACCTACAATGCAGGTCTTAGAAACTGGATCGGTAAATCTTCTCCCTTCGGCTTCTACGGCGTAGGTCTTTACAGAATAGACGGCGAATACTTCTTTGCTATTACCTCCAACAGAAACGGTGAGGGCGGTAACGGTGATGACATTGTTTCCGCTGAAGAGTTCAAGGAGCGTGCGCTTCAGTATGTTCCCGCTACAGCAAGCGATCTTAAGTCAGGCGTATGGCATACATACACTGTAGGATTTGATGAGGAAACCGGTACGGTAATGTTTGCATGGGACGGCGAGCTTAAGGTAGCTGCATCCGATTACCATATGAAGTATAACGAAGGCAGTGCAATATGCTTCTTCCGCCGCTTTAATATGGGTCTTTACATTAAGGATGTAGAGTACGGCGGACTGGGTCTGTTCAGCAAGTATATAGTTGAAAAAGAGTACGAAGTAAATATCAACGGCGAGACATCTCTCCATACAAAGAGATCCGAGGTTGCTTACAGCACTCCCGAAATAAAGATGGAAGACGGCAAGATCTACACCTTCTCCAAGTGGACAGGTGATGTAGACAAGATCGCTGATTTCGATATCTACGCAGCAGAGGGTACATTCAAGATGCCCGGCGATGACGTAACACTGACAGCAGAGTATACTGTTTTCGGTGATATCGACGGCGACGGCGCTGTTAATATGGAAGACTCAGCTATACTGAAGAATATCCTTCTCGGTAACCTTGAGGCTACAGAGGCAGCTGACATCAACGGTGACGGCTCTGTAAATACTAAGGACGCTTTCATAATCAAGCAGATCATGGTAGGCGAATACACTATCGACTGACAGTTATGAATAACTAAAACAAATCCGCTTCGCGAAATTCGCGAAGCGGTTTTTTGTTTTTCTGAAAACTAAATGGCAGCAGCAGAATGACTGAAAGTTTTGGTCAAGCTTTTTGGGGAGCTTGCGTGATTTTCCGACTTCCTGTCAATGACAGGAAGTCGATCAGAGCCGTACTTCCCAACGAAGATGGGAAGTACGCGCGCATCCGCAGAGCGCGAAATTCCTTTTGTACATTTCTGTTTGCAATATTTTCTAACTTATATTATCCTCAGACCGAAGTGTCATATCAAAAACTGTCTTTCTGAGACCCTGATGCTCCGGCGCGCTCAGTGCGGGGTCGCTCATAACAAGTGCTGCGGCAGAATCTGCGGCTGCGTTTATAAGCTCTGCGTCGGCAACTCCTGATGAAAATGTCATATCTGCCGCGCCGTGCTGTCTGAATTCTCCGCTGCGTGCAAACAGATCTCCGGGGCCGCGCTGGGCAAGATCCTCCTCGGCTATCTTAAAGCCGTCGTTTGTTTTGCACATAACGTCAAGACGCGCAAGAGACGCGTCGTTTTTTGTGTCCGATACAAGAATGCACCACGACTTTGCGCTGCCGCGTCCTACACGTCCGCGCAGCTGATGAAGCTGAGAAAGACCGAAGCGCTCGGCGTTTTCTATGACCATCAGGGTTGCGGCGGGAACATTTACGCCTACCTCTATTACAGTAGTTGACACAAGCACGTCAAGCTCTCCGGCGGCAAAGGCTGACATTACCGCGTCTTTCTCGGCGGTCTTCATTTTGCCGTGCATAAGACCTACGGAAACTCCCGGCAGTGCCTCTTCAAGCTCTTTCGAAAACTTTGCGGCAGCCTTCATCGGTATCTCCGGCTCAGCCGCGCGGGCAAAGCTTATGTCAAAAAGCTCCTCTGCGTCCACTGCAGCCTTTTTGTCGCTCTCATCAATGGCGGGACAAACGACGTATGCTCTGTGTCCCTCGTCCTTTTGCTTTCTGATAAATCCGAGAAGCCGCTGCCTGTAGCTTTCGTCCACCTTAAAGGTGGCAACCTTTTTTCGTCCGGGCGGCATTTCGTCAAGGCGGGATACTTCAATGTCTCCCAGCATTGCAAGTGACAGTGTGCGCGGTATGGGGGTGGCGCTCATCACAAGTGTGTGCGCCTGTCCCGCTTTGCGCCGCAGCTCTGCGCGCTGATTGACTCCGAAGCGGTGCTGCTCGTCGGTTATTACAAGGGCAAGTGAGTTGAACTCTACATCTTCACTGAGCAGTGCGTGGGTTCCGATTATAAGCTTCGGCCCCAATGGACTTGCAAGCTCGTTTTTTATCTGACGCTTGGCAGCGGCGCTCATAGATCCGCAAAGCAGGGCACAGCCGAAGCCGAGCCTTTCAAACATAGGCGCAAGGTCGGCAAAATGCTGCTTTGCCAGAATCTCAGTCGGCGCCATAAGGGCGCACTGCTTGCCGCCTGCGGCGGCAATATATGCGGCGGCAGCGGCAACTGCCGTCTTGCCGCTGCCCACATCACCGCACAAAATGCGGCACATGGGCGCACTTTTTGACATATCGGCGCTTATTTCGCCGACAGCGCGCTTTTGCGCGCCTGTAAGCTCATATGGCAGCATGGCCAAAAACGGCTCTGCACTGATATCTGAAAAAGCATAAGCTCCGTCGCTTCTGTTTTCCCTGCCCATGCTCATAGCGCAGGAAAGAATAAATACCTCGTCAAATGCAAGGCGCCGCCGTGCGCTCTCCAGCGCTTCGCGGTCTTCGGGAAAGTGAATGTTTTTCAGGGCAAAGGACAGTGTGCAAAGTCTGTTTTTACGCAGTATTTCGGCGGGCACAAAGTCCTCGGTATCACCGAGAGCTATTCTCAGCGCCTCGCGCACACAGCCTGAAATAAATTTTTGAGTCAGTCCCTTGGTCAGCGGATATACGGGCACTATAGGTGCAAGCGGGGGCGCACCCTGATATATCGGTTCATACACCGGGTTCGCCATAGTAAGTCTGCCGCCGCGCATTTCCGGTCTGCCCCACAGGCGAAACACTCCGCCTGTGTGAAACACGTCCTTTGTAAACGGCTGGTTAAAGTATGTAATTTCTGCAACACCGCTGTCGTCGAAGGCGTTGAAGCGCACAAGAGTCATACCGCGGCGTATCATAGACACCCTCGGCTCAGAGGATACTGTCAGAATAAGAGAGCAGGGGGCGGACGATTCTGTCAGGCGGCAAAGGCTGCACACGTCGGCAACGGCGCTTACGTCGCCCCTGTTCTGATAGGCGCGGGGATAATAGCGCAAAAGGTCGCCCACTGTGGCAACGCCCACTTTTGCAAAGGCGGCGGCTCTTGCCGCACCCACTCCGCGAAGCTCGCTGACACTGCTGTTTTTATTCATTGGTATCACCTCCTGTTTGGAAATACGGTCGTTATTGTTATTGCCCGCGTTCTTTTTATACATCCAGTATAGCATATTTTCGCCCGGAATTCCCTATCTTTGAAAAAAATTTTGTCTGAAAGCCGTTTAATTCTTCAGAAACTATTGATAATATAAGTAAAATTTGGTACAGTATTAGCGTTGAAAAGATTTGTTTCCGCGCAGCGGCGCGGTGAGAAAGGCAAGGCGTAGCTATGAGAGCTGTAAGCTATAATCTAAACGGTACTACATTTGTATTCAATGAAGAAAACGGAGCGCTGGAGAGTCTTGAAACAGAGGGCGTTACCCCTTTGATATGCGGCGGCAAGGGACTTTTTGATCTTGCGTGGCCCGTTCACAACGACTACGACATTCAGCGTGCAAATCCCTGCGGTGCGTTCTCCTTCGGAGCGCCGGCATTTGAATTTGACGGCAGTACCTTAACTGTCACATACAATAAGGTGCCCTGCACCATGGATCCTGCAGGGGTATCCGAATTTGACGGCGGCATCTCCGCTGTCATGACTCTGCGCGCGCATGAGGACGGACGCTCCGTTGCCATGCGTCTTCAGCTGAAGAACAACTCCAAGGCTGAGATCGCACAGGTGCTTTTTCCCGATATGAACGGCATCGTGCCTACTATGGACGAGGAACACGCGCGCCTCACAATGATGGCAGGTGCGTGCAATCCCTTTACAGAGCTTAAAAATACTCCTCAGTCGCGCGAGACGTTCTTTGCATGGACCGAGACCACCGCAGGCAGATTTTACCATGCAGGCGGCTTTCAGCAGGGCGCTTTTGTAGGACGCTGGTATGATATGGGCAGCCGCGCAGGCGGATTTTCCATGTACCGCCGCCACTGGGGCTGGGGACCCGACAGGGAGTACAAGCCGGGCGGCGCTGATATGATGGGCTACAGCGAGACCTTGTGGGTAAAGCTTGACAACCTTACAAACAAGCTTCGCATTGCTTCAGTTCATTATCCCCGCGTCGGGGCCGGCGGCGAATACGACTCAGGCGAGTATGTTATCACTGCTCACACCGGCAACTGGATACACGGTATCGGCGCGTATAAGGAATATGCGCAGTCAAATATCCACAGAGTAGTTCCCGTGCCGCAGCGCGTAAAGGAGATGCTGGGCTTCAGAACTATATTTATGTCAAACGGCTATCTTAAGGATCCCACAGACTACAGCTGGAACTATGACGATCTGCCGAAGGTTGCTGAGGATATGATAGAACACGGCATTTATGACCTTAACGCGTGGACGCTGCACAACTATGTGCTTCCTATGACGAAGGACTGCTTCTATAAGGAGTGGGGCGGCTTTGACGCGTGCAAGAGAAATATAGATAAGCTTCACGAAATGGGCGTAAAGGTAACGCCCCTTGTATCGTGGATATCCGCGTGGGACGAGACTGCTAAAAATTACGGTATAGAGAAGCGCAGCGGCTCATGGGCGGAAACTCCCAAGTCTATCCCCATGTTTGCAGCTCCCTACTGCGACCGCTGGAGCTGCTATCAGCTGCACGATCACGATCTTGAGCGCTGGCAGAATGATGTTCGCGAGGGACTCAGATTTATACGTGACGAGCTGGGCTGTCCCGATATCTGCTGGGATCAGTACGTTCTCGGCGACAACAGAAACGATATCGTTCACGATATAATAAATGAGTACAGAGAGGAAACTGAAAAGCTGTACCCCGGTACTGCGTTTTCCTCCGAGTGCACACTGTATTATGAGTCTGATGTAGACAACACCGACTTTACATGGAACTGGCTGTACTGGCCCGGCAACGCAGGGTGGAAGAACGGCGACTACCGTCCCTATATGCACGTTATCGAGACGCTTCGCCCCAATATGAACGTTGACTCGACCCCCGAATACGTTAAGCTTATCTTTATGGATAATCTGATGATGAATGTATATCCCTCACGCCCCGAAAACTATAATGGCAGCGCGCTTATCTCAGAATATCCCGAATACTCGGAGGCGGTAAAGACCTGCGCCGCACTGCGCCGTCAGTATCTTCACTACTTTACCGACGGACTTATGATATCTGACTGCGCGGTTGAAGACGACGTAAATTGCCGTGTGACCGGCTATCTTGACCGCGAGAACAAGAATTTCCTCCACATTGTATACAACAACTCCGATAACGAGGTCAATATCCCCTTTGATCTGTCATATTTCACCGATAAGACCTCATACTCCTACCGCATCACCGACGAGAGCGGAGAAGAGATCGCCTCCGGAAAGATCGGCTCCGCCGGAACCGTCAACGTAAAGGGCGGCAGAAACAAGTTGTTTATGATAGAGATGATCTCCGAATGAGCGTAATACAAAACAAAATAATCATTATGTTCATAATGATGCTTGTGGGCTTTGTCTGCGGCAAGGTAGGACTGATCGATTCCGACGGAAACAAAAAGCTGTCCCGCCTGTCGCTGCTGCTTGTAAACCCTATGATCATCTTTATGTCATATCAAAGCGAGTATTCAAGCGATAAAGCAAAAAATCTTTTGCTGACCCTGGTCATCAGCGTTGCAGTCTATGTGCTGCACATACTGGCGGCAACACTGATAGTGCCGAAAAAGAATAAGGAATACGCCATAGAGCGTATGTCGCTTATATTTTCCAACAGCGGATTTATAGGTATTCCACTTGTTCAAAGCGTTTTCGGTAAGGACGGCGTAATTTACCTTACAATGTCTATTGCCGTGTTCAATATTTTGATATGGACCTACGGCACAGTGCTAATGTCCGGCAAGGCATCGCCGAAGCAGGTGCTGAAAAACCTTTGCAAGCCCGCGGTTATCGCAGTGGCTCTCGGTATGGTATTCTACTTCTGCCGCATAACACTGCCGAATATCATCGCCGAGCCGCTTGATACCATAGGAAGCATGAACACGCCGCTGGCAATGCTTGTTGCAGGCTCTACCCTTGCGGGCACAAATCTTGTCGGCTGTATAAAAAAGCCGAAGCTGTATCTTCTGTGCTTTCTCAAGCTTCTTGCACTGCCCGCGCTTTCCGCGCTCAGTATCTTCTGGCTGGCACGCTTCGGGGTATCGCCTATGGCAATATCCGTGGTGATGATAGCTACAGCCTGTCCCAGCGCCGCGGCGACTACAATGTTTGCACACACCCATAACCGCGACAGCGTGTGGGCGTCGGAGATATTTGCCATGAGCACACTGTTTTCTGTCGTGACTATTCCTGCCGTAATGTGGTTTGTGGAGCTGCTGGGCGTGGTCGCGTAGAGAAAAGTAATATGGGGTTTTACCCCATAGGTGGGAACTTAAGCGCGAAGCGCCGTGTAAAAGTTTTGGTCAAGCTTTTTCAAAAGCTTGCGAATTTTTAAGGCGGAGCCTTAAATCGCGCTCCGCAGAGCGCGAAATTCGCACTTCCGAGATGCGGAAGTGCTGACTGACCGGAGTCCAGAGGGCCGTACTTCCCGCCGCAGGCGGGAATGTACTTGGTCAGGCACCCGCAGGTGCCGAAATACTTTTTGTGCACTTTGCAATTTCTGCGAACTTTTTCGATACACTCAAGGACCTTTTTGCAAAAAGGTCCTTAAAAATCCCTAAAAACCTTAAAAACTTTTGAAATTGCATAGACTTTTTGCAGTATGCTGTTGTCAGACGCGAAAGGTGCAATCACAGCTATGAAAGATATTTACAATAACACAAAAACAGTCGGCGGAGAGAGAAAAAAAGCCGCGGCTATCGGCGGCATTTGTACCATATCATATCTGACGGTATATTTTTCAAAAAATATACTCGGGATCACATCGCCGGAAATAATCGAAGACGGAAGAGCCACTGCCGCACAGATCGGAAGATTTTCATCAATATACTTTATAGTCTACGCTGTCGGACAGCTTATAAACGGCGCGCTGGGCGATAGGATAAAGCCGAAATATATAATAAGCGCCGGACTTTTCGGCGGCGGAATTTGCTGTGCTCTTTTTCCTGCCTGCTTTGCCGAAGCTTGGCTTGCCTGCCTTGTTTACGCTGTAATGGGATTTTCTCTGTCCATGGTGTACGCGCCTACCGTAAAGCTTATATCTGAAAATACACTTCCGCAATATGCCGTATACTGTTGCCTCGGATTGCAGTTTGCGTCGAATTTTGCAGCTCCTATAGTCGGTCTGCTGGCATCCGTGCTCAGGTGGAGCAGCTTGTTTGTTATCGGCGGAATTCTTCTTGCCGCTTGCGGCACAGTTATGTTTTTATTCCTCACATACCTTGAGGGGCGCGGACATATACAGTATAAAGTCCGCCGTACCGGGGGCGAAAAGAAATCCGGCGGGATCGGAATTCTTGTCAGGAACGGAATAATAAAATTTTCCGTCATCGCAGCCGTTACGGGAGCAATACGCACATCCCTCGTTTTTTGGCTGCCTACATATATTTCACAGCGACTTGGCTTTTCCCCGTCGGTTTCAGCCTTGATATACACCGCTGCCGGAATTGTAATATCGCTCAACGCGTTTGCCTCGGCAATACTGTACAGATCACTAAAAAACCGTATGCGCCCGACACTTATGATCAGCTTTTTCTTTGCTGCCGTATCGTTGCTGGCTGCAAATCTTGTTTCTCATCCGATACTTAATCTCGGTTTTATGGTTTTAGCCATATTTGCATCAAACTGCGCCGATTCTCTGATGTGGAATATATACTGCCCCGGACTCCGCGATACGGGAATGGTATCCACAGCAACCGGATATTTGGATTTCTTAAGCTATATAGCAGCGTCTGTCACTTCGACCTTGTTCGCGCTGGCTGTTGAAGGCTCCGGATGGAGCACATTGATATTGATATGCTTTTCTCTGATGTGTGTAGGCTTTGTAGCATCTTTGACCGGAAAGAAACGTTAAGCGTGAAACGCCTTGTTAAAGTTTTTGCTCGCCTTTTGGGGAGGCGGTTGGGTCGAGGGCGAAAAGCCATCGTCGACCTCTTTAAGCTAAGGCTTGAGTTGAAATTGAAAAAATAACGGAGGATTGACAAATGGAAAAATTGAATTCAGAGACAAAAGTATCATGGACAGGTGGTTCGGAAAGGACACCCTTATCTCATTGGCAACGGTGGACGGCGAAATGCCTGCTGTACGGTATGTGAACGGTTACTACGAAGACGGGGCGTTTTACGTGATCACACACGGGCTCTCCGGAAAAATGAAACAGCTTGAAAAAAATCCCAACGCAGCAATTGCCGCAGACTGGTTTACCGCTCACGGAAAAGGTGTCAATTTGGGATATTGGGGAAAAGAGGAAAATTCTGAGATCGCTGCAAAACTGAGAGCGGCATTTGCGGCATGGATCGATAACGGTCATAATGATTTCAGTGACGTCAATACCTGTATTCTTTGCATTAAGCTGACAGACGGAGTGCTGCTTTGCCACGGAACGCGGTATGATATCGATTTCAGCGAATAAAATCATAATTTACAAGGAAAGATTATTCTTATGCACTCTATAAAGCATTTTGTCACAATAACAAAGCACAGACACCGCGTCATAGCCCACTGCGCCCGCGCAGGCATCCTTTGGCAGGGACTTCGGCACGATCTGTCAAAATACTCGCCGGCAGAGTTTTGGCGCGGGGCGAAATATTATCAGGGCACAAAAAGCCCCAACGTGGCTGAGAGACTGGAGCACGGGTATTCGGAAGCGTGGCTGCATCATAAGGGCAGAAACCGCCACCATTTTGAATACTGGACAGATTATGATCCTGTAACTCACAGCATTGCGTGCGTGAAAATGCCGCTGCGGTACGTGATCGAAATGTTTTGTGACAGAGTGGCTGCAAGTAAAATTTACAGAGGCGCGGAATATAAGGACAGCGACGCGCTTGACTATTTTATGAACGCAAAGGCGCGAAGAGTTATCCACCCCGAAACGTCGGATTTTCTTGAAAAGCTGCTGTGTATGCTGGCAGATGAAGGCGAAGATAAAACCTTCGCATATATCAGGGAGTATCTTAAAAATAATAAAGATTATTAAAAAGCAGGTTCGCCTGCTTTTTAATAATCTTTAGATAGATTTTATTATATTATTTATCGCTTTCTTCCCTTGAAAATCCTATCTTCCTTGTAGCTTCCCCCGCAGCGCCAAAGTAAAATTAAAGCGCATATATGCTTGCGCTGCTCCGGAACTGCGGGCGTGGATGCATAACGAAGTTTACAGCAAAGCGTTAGGGGATCTATTGCCTCCCTCTTCGAGGGAGGTGAGCAGTTGCTATGCAACTGCGGCGAAGCCGAGACGGAAGGAGTGTTTAATTAGAGTTTATGTTTTTTACTCCTTCAGTCGCCTTCGGCGCCAGCTCCCTCAAAGAGGGAGCCTCATAGACCCCAATATTGTTCGGTAGATACTAACACATACTTCCCGTAGGGAAGTCAGGTGGGTAATTTCAAAGAGGGAGGCGAACCTCCCTCTTTGATGTCTTTTTCTTTGTAACTTTCTTTTTTACATAAAAAAGAAAGTTTGAAAAGAAAGTTATATAAGTTAATATTAAAACATCCCCTTTCGCCAAAAAAACAAAAAATAAACTAATATCACCGGGCGTTGTTAGCACTTAACAACGCTGTTTACAAAAAATTCACATATAATCTGCTAATTATTATTGATTTTCCTTCCAAATGGTGGTACATTTATAGCATAGTTTAGCACTTGAATGTTTTGAGTGCTAAAACCAAGGAAAGCATGGTAATTCAAATGAGAGACGACGGAACTTTGAGTGAGCGTAAAAAAATGATCCTCAAGGCGATCATCGACGCTCACATCGAAAACGGCGAGCCTGTAGGCAGTAAGTACCTTACACAGGGCGGCAGGTTTTCCTATTCCTCTGCTACTATACGCAACGAAATGGCAGAGCTTGAAGCTATGGGATATCTTGAACAGCCCCATACCTCTGCGGGCAGAGTGCCCAGCGAGGCGGGCTATCGCTTCTATGTTGACAGCTTAGTAGAGCACTACCGTATGACGGAGCTTGAAACTACGCGTCTGAAGGAAGCTCTCAGGGAGAAACAGGCGGAGCTTGACGGTATACTTGATACGGCAATGCGCCTTGCGGCAAGCATGACAAACTACACCGCATTGGCGGTGCGCCCGAGAATATCGTCAATGACAGTCAAAAAATTTGAGATAATTCCCGTTGATGAGCGCAGTATGGTGCTGGTAATGGTAACAGCCGGCGGCGCGGTGCGGACTCAGAATATCGTTTCCGAAATGCCTGTTACAGACGATGCCGCAAAAAAGCTTGCAAATCTGTTGAACATTCGCCTTGCAGGACTGAGTGCCGACCAGTTTACACTGCCCATACTTATGGAGCTTGAAGGCGCTATGGGCGACTATTCATTTCTTGTTGACCCCGTAGTAAAATGCATTTGCCAGACAATAAGCAGCGCGTCAGGCGGTGACATCAAGATAGACGGAGTAAACCGCCTGCTTTCATACCCGGAATTTTATGATATCGGAAAGCTGCGCGATATGCTGGCGATGTTTGAGCGAAAGGATGAGCTTTTGCAGCTTATTTCCGGCGACACAGCACCGCTGATGCCCGCAGGTCAGCCTGATGACGGCGTGCACGTGTATATAGGAAGCGAAAATCCGGTAATAATAATGGATAGCTCCTCCCTTGTGTTCAAGCCCGTAAAAAAAGACGGCAAAACGGTGGGTGCGCTCGGCGTTATAGGACCGACAAGAATGAACTACAAAAAGGTCATTTCGATGATCGACAATATTACAAACAGTATAAGCGATGTCCTTGACGCTCCCGGCGGCACGGACAGTACCGGAGGTAAGAATGGATAAGGATACAGAAAAGGAAATCAGCGCAGAGACCGAAGCCGAAGAGACTGTTTCGGATAACGGCGAAGTAAAGTCCGAAGTTCCTGAGAAGGACTGCAAGGATAAAAAAGAGAAGAAAAGCGGCGATAAGGAAGCTAAAAAGCAGAAAAGCCGCATCGCCCAGCTTGAAAAAGAGCTTGAAGAGGCGAAAGCAGCAGCTGCTGATGCAAACGATAAATATCTCAGAGTTTGCGCTGAATACGATAACTTCAGAAAAAGAAGTAAGGCAGAGCGCGACGGTATATACGCCGACGCCGCAGCCGACAGTCTGAAGGAGCTGCTGCCCCTTATAGACAACCTTGAAAGAGCTACACAGTACACAGCTCCCGATAAGGTCGCAGAGGGCGTCAGCATGATACTTTCCACCTTGCCCGGTGTTTTTGAAAAAATGAATGTTACATCTTTCGGCGAGGCGGGAGAGACCTTTGACCCCAATCTGCACAACGCGGTAATGCACGTTGAGGATGAGGAGCACGGAGAGGGCGAGATCACCGACGTGTTCCAAAAGGGCTATAAGATAGGCGACAAGGTCGTCCGCTACGCTATGGTAAAGGTAGCAAATTAACAAGTCAAAAATTTAATCAATATATATTTTGGAGGCAAACAAAATGGCAAAGATCATAGGTATAGATTTAGGTACAACAAACTCCTGCGTTGCAGTTTTTGAGGGCGGCGAGCCTACAGTTATCCCCAATCCCGAAGGTGCAAGAACTACTCCCTCCGTTCTGGCTTTTTCCAAGACAGGCGAGAGAATGGTAGGTCAGGTCGCTAAGCGTCAGGCTATTACCAACCCCGACAGAACCGTTATGAGTATCAAGCGCCATATGGGTACAAACCACCGCGTTGATATCGACGGCAAGAGCTACACTCCTCAGGAGATCTCCGCAATGATCCTGCAGAAGCTGAAGAGCGAT
>CAZBAR010000042.1:0-16619 GCA_964490165.1 uncultured Lachnospiraceae bacterium
GACTGGAAACGGCGTTCCAGCGCTGCATCCTTTTCTATATATTTTCTGTATTCTTCAATAGTGGTAGCGCCTATAAGCTGCATAGCACCCCTTGCAAGTGCAGGCTTTATAATATTTGCAGCGTCAACTGCGCCTTCCGCACCGCCTGCACCGATTATAGTGTGTATCTCATCAACAAAAAGGATTATTTCAGGATTTTTCTCAACCTCCTCCATAACGCTTTTCATTCGCTCTTCAAACTCGCCGCGGTACTTTGCACCTGCTATCATAGAAGGAATATCAAGAGTTACTATAACGGAGGCACGGAGATTTTCGGGAACATTGCCGTCGGCAATGCGCTGTGCCAGTCCCTCAACAACGGCAGTCTTGCCGACGCCGGGCTCGCCTATAAGGCACGGATTGTTTTTCGTTCGTCTTGAAAGTATCTGAATGACCCGTTCTGTCTCGGTATCTCTACCGATAATGGGATCTATTCTGCCGTCCTTGGCACGGCGGCAAAGGTCAGTGCCGTATTTTGACAAGGTGGGGCAGCCGCGGATCTCGCCCTTTCCCTCCTTTGACTTCTTTTTGCCGGTGTGAATGCCGAGAGCGCCCTCGCTCATATCTCCCGTACCGCCGAAATACTCACCGAGATCGTTTCGTATTTCCGAGGGAGAGGCGTTTTGCGAGCGTATCATCTTATTGGCAAAGCTGTCGTCCTCGCTGACGATTGCAAGCAGCAAATGCTCTGTTCCTATATGGTTATGTCCGAGACGTGAAGCCGCATAGGCGCTTTCCTCTATTATTTTTTTAGTCATAGGCGTCATATCAGCCCCGGTAACATCCGATGGGCTGCCCTTGCCTACGGCAGCTACGATAAGCTCCTTTGTAGTTTCACTGTCAACTCCGCGCGACGTCAGTATACGGCTGGCAATAGACTCCTCTACGGAAAGCAGACCGAGAAGTATATGCTCAGTACCGACGTAGGTATGACCCATTTCGCGGGCAAACCCCAACGCATTGTTAAGCGCTTCTCTCGCCTTTTCGGTAAATCTTTGATTCATATACAAATACCTCTTTTCCGGTTCTAGTGTTCAAATGTGCATTAAGCTCTGAAAGCCTCTTTGATCCTGGCGGCTCTGGCTCTGTCGCGCTCGCCTGCGGACAGCGTCTTATCAGCCGCCTTTGAGAGTGACGCAGGAAGAACTGATATAAGCAGACGGTCAAGCTCTGCAGCGCTGATGTCGGTAATATATCCCATACATATGCCCAGACGCACGTCTGAATAAAGCTTGTACAGCTCGTCGCTGTCCATAATATACGCGTAGCGCATAGTGCCGTAGGAGCGCATTATTCTGTCCCTCAGAACATCGCCGTTTCTGCCCTCAAGCTCTTCCCTGAGCTTTATTTCAATATCGGCTATCTTTTTCACAGCCTCCATGAGGTTGGCGATTATCTCCTCCTCGCTCTGCCCCTGCGAGACGCAGTTGGAGAACTGATACAGGCTGCCCCTGACTGCGCTTCCCTCGCCCGTGACGCCGCGTACTGTAAGTCCCAGAGCCGAGAGCTGATGCGACAGCCCCTTGATCTTACCTGTCATAGTCATTGCAGGCAAAAACATCATAACAGACGCGCGCATTCCAGTTCCCAGGTTAGTGGGGCAGTGAGTGAGATATCCGAGAGCCGTGTCAAAGGCTATTTTCTCGCAGCCGTCTATTATATCGTCAGCCTCATAGCAGGCGGAAAGCGCACCGTCAAGATCAAGACCGCCCCTGATGGACTGAATACGCAAATGATCCTCCTCAAGCACCATTATGCACAGACCTTTTTCTATATTTTCTACAATTGCAGAATTGCCGCTTTTCCTTGCCAGTTCAGGGCTTATCAGGTGTTTTTCTACCATTGCATATTTTGTATTTTCATCAAATGCAGAAAGTTCTGTGTATGTGTATCCGTCACGGTCTGAAAAAGCATTTTTTACCTTTTCAAGTATCTCTGCGGCGCCTGTCTTGTCAAGTCTGGGTTCAAAGGGATAGTCTTTGAAATTACGTGCAAGACGTACTCTTGAAGAAACTATAACGTTTCTGTCGGCACTGTTGTCGTCATACCAATACATTGCTCGTACCTCCTTTTACTGCGCGCGCATTTCGCGAAGCTTGTCGCGAAGAACTACCGCGTCCTCAAATTTTTCTGCCGCTATGGCTTCCTTAAGCTCTTTTTCCAGCCCTGCTATTTTTTCTTCTCTTGACTTCTCGGCACGCAGCTTTTCAGGCACTCTGCCGCGGTGGGCAGCGCTGCCGTGCAGCCTTGAAAGCGTCGGTGCAAATTCCTCCCTGAACTCCAGATAGCACGCAGGGCAGCCTGCCTTACCTTCTTCACAAAGCTGTCTGAAGGTGGCACCGCAAAGTGTGCATTTCTTTTCTTCTCTTGCAGGGGACTCCGTATGCGAGCCGCGGAACAGTCCGCCTAAAAGTCCGCCGCCGAAAATATCCGTCATATCGGAAAACAGCGATGCGCCGTTTTCCTTTTCCTTAGCGGCGGCGCAGTCAGGGCACAGCGCCCAGCTTGTCTCCTTGCCGTTTATTATCTCGCGGTAATATACCGTAGCTTCGTTCTTCTTGCATTTTGTACACTTCATTTTAATTGTCCGTCCTTTCCAAAGCACCTATTGCAACGCAGTAGTTTTTCAAATATATTTTAATTCATAAGCGTCATTATAATTTGCCGCATTATGTCAGCACGGGTTGAGTTTCTTTGCTCCTTATCCCGTATGCCATCAAGCGCTCTGTCTGACACCGCACCCGACGCCATTCTCGCCTCCCTCGCGCTTATTACGCCGTTTCCCTCAAGATTTCGTATGAATGCCAGCGCTTCGTCGCGGGATATGCTTTTGCCCACCGCATAAAAGAAGTGGGTCAGGTATTGATCCTTAGTCATAGGCACGCGGACTATGCGGATATATCCGCCGCCGCCTCTGCGCGACTCTGTTACGTACCCTCTCTCCGGTGTGAAACGGGAGGAGATAACATAGCTTATCTGGCTGGGTACGCAGCCCAGCGTCTCGGCAAGATCGTTTCGCCGCACATTTGCACTGCCCTCGCCGTCATCTATCATTTGTTCTATAAGTCTCGCTATCTGCTCAGATATAAGCATTTTTACATCCTTCTTTCTTTGACTTTGACTATCTTTGACCTTTACTGTCTATATATTAACCCTTTGGTCAAAGAAAGTCAAAGTCAAAGAAAGTCAAACAAGCGTCGCCATTGCCGATTACAGCTAAAAATAATATGTTTTTCTTGCTTTTTCTCACTCTTTCTCATTTTTTCACTTTTTTATTCTGCACGCCTTTATGTTGTTGATTTATTCAAAATCACATTGTATAATTGTAATAGCAAGAAAACGGAGGTGACGGAGTGTACAAAATTCTTGTAGCAGACGATGAGGAAATGATACGCCGACTGGTGGCAAAATACGCCGCCTTTGAGGGTCACAGCGTGGCCGAGGCTGCCGACGGTATGGAAACCGTTGAGATGTGCAGAAACGGTGATTTTGATATACTTATATGCGATATTATGATGCCTGAGCTTGACGGATTTTCAGCGTGCCGCGAAATACGCAAGTTTTCGGATATACCCATAATTATGCTCTCTGCCCGAGGAGAGGAATATGACAAGATCAACGGCTTTTCTCTGGGTATCGACGACTATGTTGTAAAGCCGTTTTCGCCCAAGGAGCTTATGATGCGTATCGATGCTGTTATGGGTCGGTACCGCAACTCTGGCAGCGTCGGTGAGAAAGCATCGGATCACGAGATATTTGAGTTTGACGGACTTTGCGCTGATATTACCGCAAGGGTCGTTACCATAAATTCCAAGCGTGTTGAGATGTCGCCGAAGGAGTACGACTTGTTTTTCTATATGCTGAAAAATAAAAATATAGCCCTCTCCCGCGAAAAGCTGATAACCGAGGTATGGGGCTACGATTATTACGGCGACGACAGAACTCTTGACACCCATATTAAGCTGCTGCGCCGAAGCCTTGGCGATTACTCACGTCTTATCGTAACGCTGAGAGGCGTAGGCTACCGCTTTGATACAAATACAAATGAAAAGTAAAAACATGAAGCAGCGACGCACTGCAGTGGGAATGCGCCTTAAGATATTTGCATATCTTGCAGTATTCTCTGCCGTTATACTTGCAGTTATATGGGTATTTCAAGCTGTGCTGCTAGACGATGTTTACCGCGCCAGCGTTCGCAGACAGGTGAATTCGGCGGCTGACAGAATATGCCGCATGGACGACAGCGACACGGACTTTGAGCACAGCGTTTACGACATCGCATCGGAATACGGACTGTGCATAACCGTATATTCAGTTAAAGATATGAAAGCCACTGAGCTGATAAACGCGCACAACCAAAAGGTATGCCTTATACATTCCTCTATGCTCAATGAGGCGTTTTTAGGCAATATGTATGCTATGGCAAAGGAAAACGGCAAATATACAGAGACCTTCAATGATAATTATTCTCAGTCTGAGGGCAGCATTGTTCTGTCCGCTGTCTCTGAAAGAAACGGCCGCGAGCTCCTTTGCATTGTGAACTGCGACATACAACCTGTTGGCGCTACCGTGTCTACACTGCAATTTGAGCTTATCTATATCTCGCTTATACTTATAGCAGTGGCGGCAGCCGCGTCGATCATTATTGCCAGACGCATTACCAAGCCTGTTGCCGCTATGAACGAGGAAGCGAAAAAGCTGGCATCCGGCAACTACGATGTAAACTTTGCCGGCGGCGAATACCTTGAGACCTTGCAGCTGGCGGGAACGCTGAACTATGCAGCGTCGGAGCTTTCAAAGCTTGACACAATGCAAAAGGAGCTTATTGCCAACATATCACACGATCTCAGAACTCCCCTGACAATGATCGCAGGTTACAGCGAAGTGATGAGAGATATTCCCGGCGAGATGAGCCGCGAAAATATGCAGATCATCATTGACGAAACGCACCGTCTATCCTCTCTTGTAAACGATATGCTTGACCTTTCAAGACTGACAGGCGGACAGAGGGAGCTGCATCTTTCCTCGTTTTCTCTGACGCAGTGCATATCCGACACCGTCTCGCGCTTTGCACATCTCAGAGCTGCCGAGGGATATGACATAAGCTTTGAGTCCAACGGAGACATATATGTTGAAGCTGACGAAACGCTCATTTTGCAGGTGCTGTACAATCTTATAAGCAACGCCGTAAACTATACAGGCAGCGATAAAAAGGTATATGTAAGACTGACTGCCGAAAGCGGTATGTGCCGGGTATCTGTTACTGACACCGGAGACGGCATACCCGCAGAGAAGCTGCCCCTTATATGGGACAGATACTACCGCGCAGGCGATTATCATAAGCGCGGAATAGTCGGCACCGGACTGGGACTGTCCATTGCAAAAAACGCGCTTGTTCTCCACGGCGCACCCTTCGGTGTCACAAGCACCATGGGCGAGGGCTCGACATTCTGGTTTGAAATGAAAATATCGGAGCCGCTATGCGGCTCCGATACCGACCGATCAAAGCATTCCTAAAAAAGCAAGCACGCCGTTGGCAATACCTCGGGCAAAAAGCTGAGGGCTGTACGCCATAAGCTCCGCATCATAGGTGTTGGTTATAAAACCAAGCTCCACCAGTGTTGCAGGCATACTTGTGCGGCGCAGCACATACAGCGAGGGACGCGCCCTCACTCCCCTATTCTGAAGTCCCGTGGTAATGTTAAGCTGATACAGAATATTTTCCGCAAGGGACTCAGACTCGCCGCCGAGAGCATACACGAACGCCTCCGAACCCGAAGCAGAGCTTATCTCAGACGCGTTGGCGTGCAGGCTGATAAAATAATCGGCGCCCCACGCGTTGGCATCGTTGGCTCTTGCCGCCAGCGACGTTGTATTAGATGTGCCGAGCTGAGTTTCCGCTGTCGGACGTGAAAGCCTTACGTCTATTCCCGCCGCGCGAAGATACTCTGCCGTAAGCACTCCTATATTATAAACAAGATCCTGCTCCTTGAAGCCGTTACCCTCTGCGCCCGCGTTTGGATTTACGGGATTGTGCCCTTGGTCTATGTAAACTTTAACTGCCATAATGATCTCCATTCCGCCGCTCTGTGGCGGCATAAAATATTACACACTAAATTATATGCAAAGGTCAAAGAACACGACAAATGAAAGAAATACAAAAAATACTCAGCCGCGCAAGACTTGCAATTGAAAAATACGATATGATCGAGGACGGCGACCGCATCGCCGTAGGCGTCTCCGGCGGAAAGGACTCTCTTACCCTGCTGCTCGCCATGGCGGAAATACGCAAGTTTCTGCCGTGTCACTTTGAGCTATATGCAATAATGGTAGACATGGGCTTTGACAAATGCGAAACGCATCCCGCACCGAAGGCTGAGCACAAAGAATTGCGGCAGCTGTGCGCCGATATCGGAGTGCCGCTGATGATAAAAGAAACAGAGCTTGCGCGCGTTATTTTTGACGCGCGAAAAGAGTCAAATCCGTGCTCCCTGTGCTCGCGAATGCGGCGCGGCATTCTGCACGACGCGGCAAAGGAGCTGGGCTGCAATAAAATTGCCCTCGGTCACCACTTTGACGACGTGGCGGAAACATTTATGCTGAATTTGTTCTTCGAGGGGCGCATCGGCTGTTTTTCACCTGTGACCGAACTGTCGAGAAAAGAGCTTATACTTATACGCCCTCTTATATTAACGGAAGAAAAGATGATCAAATCCTTCGTCAGAAAAGTGACGCTGCCTGTTGAAAAATCTCCCTGCCCTGAGGATAAGCACACAGAACGGGAGTACATGAAAGAATATTTGTTTACCTTTGACCGCAAGCACCGCGGACTGTACCGCCGCATTGTAGGCGCGCTTGAGCGCAGCGGTATTGACGGCTGGCATGAGTAAGCGCGGAAATAAAAGTGAAATCGGGGAGACTTTTTAAGGAAAAGTCTCCCCGAACCCCTTCAAAACCTTTTTAGTAACGGTTTTGTAATCTATCAAATCGAAAAAGAGTTTCGCCATGACAGCGAAACTCTTTTTCAGTCGGTAGATCAACTGTTAAGATCATTCTCAAAATTATGGAGAATTATAAATACTCTTTTCTTCTCGGTAGCAAACATAATCTGTTATTAGAAAAAACGCTGTTATTCTTTTCATTTTATGTCCTCCGTTTTTAATTGCTCTGTAAATTATTCTCCTCGATCATTAAAAACTTCTCTTTATTGGATATAACAAAGCTTCGTATGGCAACCAAATAAAAAATCGAACCTGCTACACCTATAATTCCGCCGAAGATCAAATTGTACACTAAAGTTATAATAGGTCCGGCAAGAGGCTCAAGCTTTTTAACTATGCCCACAGGCTTACTTAAAATACTGTTACCGAAACTGATATCCTGAATTCCCGATATCAGATTAAGCGCACCTATAATAAGCAATATCCAGTTAAAAACAAGACCTAATAAAATTTGAATTGCAGCAATACATATCCATATTATACCGTTTGTTTTCAATCGGCTTGACAAAGTTTCCGTTAAACCGGAAGTATCCTGCATTTCCGATCTCATGTTTTGACATGCACATCCGCAGCCGGGGCATATTACAGCTTCATCCAAAAGCTCTTTTCCGCAATGAGTACAAAATTTCATACGCTCTCCATGATATTATTAAGGATGAAAATCAACATTGAAAATTACAATAAACAATTAAAGCCCCATCGCACTACCCAACATGAAAAAAATGATCATCAATACTAAAGAGATAACAGCAACAGGCATACATATTTTTAATGCTGTATATTTGCTTTTCATATTCTTCACTTCCTGCTTGCATTTAGCTACGAGCTCTTTTTTCGACAAAGAACTATTATTTCGCTTAACAATACTATTAATCTTACTTTTGGGCATTAAGCATAGAAATTCTGACACTAAAAGTAATACTGCACCTATCCAGACATTAACAAACAGTGCAACTACAACCCCAAGCAGCATAAAAACGATTCCCAACGCCAAGAAAGTCGTAGATGATTTTGCAGCCTTTTCAACAGCATCCGTATACATTTGAGCTGTATCATTACTCTTTTTTACTGCACATCCACAGCCGGGACATACCACCGCTTCTTCCATAATCTCTTTTCCGCATTTTTCACAATACTTCATAAAAAGTACCTCCGTATTTTTTGACAGATTCTGTCTAAACATATTATAGACGTTTTACGTCTAAAAGTCAATAGATAGTTTCTATCTATTATAAAATTAAATAAAAATATTTTTTAATAAGAATGTAGGTACAAATGAGAGTATCTTTCGGTGAAAAAATTAAAAACCTGAGAGAAGAAGCAAATATAAATCAAACAGAACTCGGGAAAGCAATCAATGCAACACAGCGCAAGATCTCATATATAGAGTGCGGCAAATACGAACCGAGCATTGACGATATTATAGCGCTGTGTAACTTTTTCAAAGTATCTGCCGACTATCTGCTTGAAATTCCGAGCAGTTACAGACATAATATAAAATAGAGAAAGGAACTATCTATATATGAGTTGTCTCGGAAACTTTTTATGGTTTATTTTCGGCGGAATATGGCAGGGGCTTAACTGGTGTCTTGCCGGTGTGCTGTGGTGCATTACCATAGTCGGCATACCTATCGGCGTTCAGTGCTTCAAATTTGCAGGTCTTGCTTTATTCCCCTTCGGCAAAGAAGTTCAGTACGGCGGAGGCGCCCCCTCGCTGCTTGCAAACATACTTTGGATCATCATCAGCGGCATACCGCTGGCGTGCGGCGCAGCGCTTAACGGAATTCTGCTGTGCTGTACTATTATCGGAATTCCTTTCGGAATGCAGTGCTTCAAGATCGCAAAGCTTTCGCTGATGCCCTTCGGCGCATCGGTAAAATGATGTAAAAGTATCTCCGGCGGCTCAGCCCTTTTTGAAAAAAGGGCTGAGAACCAAAAAACTTTCTTGATCGGGAGGGAAGGCAAATGAAATATTTACGATTTATCGTTGTAATTGCTATAATATCTATTTTACTTATATCTTGCGGCGGACACCAAAATACTAATTCAATTAGTGCATACGATCCGATAAACGGTGAATCTTTTTCTGTACGGGTAAGTGCAAAGCACGCGAGCTTTGGCGGAGTTGAAACTAATTTTTGTGTAAAAAAAGACATCCGGGATTTTGCAGAATATATCAGTAATAAAGATTCCTCCGTTTCTGTTACTGTCTTTCAAAATAAATTTATACTTATCAAAACCCAAACCAACTGCTTTGTTATAGAACAAAAGGAAAAACACGAAAACGATAAAAAGGATTACAGTCGGTATTGTTTGTTCGCACCCTATGGTGACTTCACCTCAAGCTCCGGTACGGATAATTATGATATATCTGCATATATGTATGTACCGTATAATTTGATCAGTGATTTTGATAATCAATACCCCGGTAGATTTCCGGACGGTTACAAGTGCAGTATATACGGTACGATAGATGATTTTTACGATTTTTACAACAGTATTGCTGACTGCAAAGTACAAAAAGACAACGCTTGCATGACCGTAACAAATGAAAAGCTCAACTGCACGCTTAAGTTAGATTTTTCAGATGACGGTTTTGTTAGATTTTTTATAAGCTTTCCATAAGTTATTATAAGCAGTAAGCCCCTCAAGCCTGACCAAAGCTTTCGGTTATCTTGCTGCGGCAATTCAATTTTTAACAACAAAAAAGGAACCGTCCAAGCGGTTCCTTTTTTGCACAAGTCAAGCGTCAGCGTGATATCGGTATATCACGGAAGAAATCTGAAAATTCAACATTAAAAAACTCTTTCATCGCGACCAGATCAGTAACAAAAATATTATTACGGCCGCTTTCTATCTGAGCAAATGTAAAAAAACTTCAGAAGAAAAATCGAAAAAAATTTTTTCTGAAGTTTTTGAGGGTTTTCAGGGAGCTTTTTTCAAAAAGTTCCCTGAACGGGGCGTGGGGCAGCGCCCCACATAATCAAAAAGAAGCGCCGCAGCGCTTCTTTTTGATTTCTATGACAGCAGGATTCTATCGTTATCGAATTCCTGCTTTTTCTTTTCGGTATACAGAGCAAGCAGACCGTCTATTGTCATATTGTCCCTCTCCTTGCCGTCCAGCGACAGGATTATCTGTCCCGCGTCCATCATAACGGTACGCGTGCCTGTAACAAGCGCCTGCTTCATATTATGAGTGATCATCATAGTGGTAAGCGAGTTTTCTTTTACGATAGTCTGGGTTATCTCCATTATCTTCTCGCTTGTAGCAGGGTCGAGAGCAGCCGTGTGCTCGTCAAGCAGCAGCAGATCGGGAACGACAAGTGTACACATAAGAAGCGTTACCACTTGGCGCTGTCCGCCTGACAGAAGTCCGACCTTCGTCTTCATTCTGTCCTCAAGTCCCATACCGTAGCGGGCAAGAGCCTCTCTGAAAAACGCCCTGTTCTTAGAATTGACAGCAGGAGAGAGCGGTCCGCTGTGGGCTCTCGTATATGCAAGAGCGAGATTTTCCTCAATAGTCATATTGGGTGCCGTGCCGCGCATAGGATCCTGAAAAACTCTGCCTATGCGGCGGGCACGCTTGTGCTCAGGCATAAACGTAATATCCTTGCCGCCCAGCACAATGCTGCCGCTGTCTGTAGTGAATGAACCGCAGATAGCATTGAACAGCGTAGACTTACCTGCGCCGTTTGAACCGATCACAGTTACAAAATCGCCTTTTTCAAGGGTAATACTTACATTATCAAGGGCAGTGTGCTCGTTTGGAGTTCCCTTGCCGAAGGTCTTTGAGATCTCCTTGACCTCAAGCATTACGTTGCTCATGCTCTTGCCCCCTTTCGCCGGGTCTTCGATGCAGCTATATATTCGCGAACGGCAGGTATCGCCAGCGTTATCGCAACGATAACAGCACACATCAGCTTCATCAGCGTAGCGCTGTTCTTGCCGAACAGCTCTATATCTACAACAAAGGTAACTATTACGTTATACACCACCGAGCCGATGACCGCGCTGATAGCGCCCAGACCCACTCCGTGGCGTCCTATGACTGCCTCGCCGATTATTACGGCAGCAAGACCGTATATAAGAGTTGATGACGAAGAGGAAGCATCGGAATAGCCTGTATAGTGGCATATCATTGCGCCTGACAGCGCAACAAGAGAATTTGAAAGGCAAAGTCCTATGATCTTTATGCGGTCAACATTGATAGACGAGGCGCGCACCATATCGGGATTATCGCCCGTAGCACGAACGCACATTCCGAGATGAGTTTTGAAAAACAGTATTACAAGAGTAACTGCAACGGCGGCTATCGCAAAGGAAACAACAGCGCCGATTATTCTTTTTTCATCTCTTGTGATATCGTCGCCCAGAATAGCATAAAGCTTTTTGAAAAGCGAGCCCGCTCCCACGGACAGATTCGGGCCGCCGCGGATAATAAGGTTTACTGAATAAAGGCCGCTCATTGTAATGATGCCTGCAAGAACAGGATGCACCTTAAGCTTTGTTTGCAAAAGTCCGGTGCAAAGTCCGGCAGCAGCGCCGAAAAGAAGTGCCAGCACTATTGAAAGTGAGCCGTGCCCCCGGGAAGCCATAAGCGCCGCCACTGCGTTGCCTATGCCGAATGAGCCCTCGGTAGTAAGGTCGGGAATATTGAGTATACGGAGCGATATGAACACTCCCAAAGCCAAAAGCCCATACAGAAATCCCTCTTGCAGGGCGGTTACATATAGCATATTGCCTTTTTTCCTCCGAAAAATCAGAAAAATTAAATGTTTTTTATAAGTCCGGCTCAGTCAGCAGTGTAAACGTTGACCTTGTAGCCAAGCTCTGCCTCGTCGGGAACAGTTACACCGAGATTTTTCGCCGCAGCGTCATTTACGGTGCAGTAGTCTACATTTACTATGATAGCGGGGATATCCGAAACGGCAGTACCGTCCTTGATATGCTTCAGTGCAAGCTCTGCTGTTTTTTCGCCGATTCCCTTGTCGTCAATTGCAAGAGTTGCAAAGCAGCCGGAGAATACGGTAGTTGCAGAAGAAACATAGGTGGGGATCTTTTCATCGTTGCAGATCTCAACAAGTGCGCTGATACCTGCCTGAACAACTGCGTCGTTGGGGATGAATATAGCCTCGGCGCCGTCCTTCAGAAGCGCTTCGGTAACGCTTGCAACATCGTCAGATGTATCAACAGTCTTAATTGTATAGTCGATCTTTGCAGAGTCAAGATAATCGCACGCGCTCTTTGCGGTGTCTGCTGCACTTGCAGTTGCAGTGCTGTAGATGATACCGAACTTCTTTACATCGGGAGTAAGCTTTGCTGCAAGCTCGAAAATGTCAGAGGTAGGAATAGCGTTTGATGTACCTGTAGAATTCTTATCGGGAGCAGCCATATCTGTAATAACACCTGCTGCAACGGGAGAAGATACAGCGCAGAAGAAGTTAGGTGTGTCGGACTCAAGGTTTACAAAAGCCTGTGTTGCGGGGGTTGCAATGGTAAATACAGCGTCGTAGCTGCCGTCGTCCATAGATGAGCAGATAGTAGAAAGTGCAGCGGCATCGCCCTGAGCGCACTTGTAATCAATAGTGCTGTTGTCCTCAGTGTAGCCGGCAGCAGCGAGGCCTGCAATAATTCCGTCCTTCATATCTACGAAGGCACCGTTTTCTACCTGAGTGATAATGCCGACCTTTATGCCCTTAACGTCATTGCTGTTGTCAGCACTGTCGGATACATTGGTCTTATCATCATTGGTGGTGTTTTCGCCGCAGGAGGCGAGCATAACGGGGCAAATAAGCATTGCCAGCATAAGAATAATTGATACGAGCTTTTTCATTGTTGTTTTTTCCTTTCGTATAAAAAATTTATTTTTCGGGCATTCGCCCAAGCTCTTGAAATATGCACTCTGCATCACTATAATATTATTATAAATAATGATTTAGCGGAGAGTACTATGACACATTTAGTTTTTATGAAGTTTGAAGACGGATATTTCAGCGATGCGGTTTTCAGCGAGATATCCGAAGCCTTTGACCGCCTCGCCGCAGCTTTGCCTGATGAGATACTGTCTGTAGCTCTCAGAAAAAATTGCGTTTCGAGAAAGTTCAATATGGATATGCTCATTGAAATGAAGCTTCGGGGAGAGGACTCTCTCGGCATATACCTTGAGCATCCTATACACCTTGCAATAGGTGAAGTAATGAATCCGCATATTGTAAACCGCGCCTCATTTGATTATGAGGGCTGAGAAAAACAAAAAAATCCTGTCCTAAAAGGACAGGATAAACCTGCTTCGCCACCTTTTACACGGATAAAAATACCCTTACAGAGTGCTATCACACTCCCCGTCCGTAACGCAGATCTGCGTCTCGGATACTTTGCAAAAATGCATTTCCCCTCGCCCTCAGCGATCCATTTGCCGACTGACGTACTGCGCGGCTTCCACCGTCCCGCGCTCTCTGAAAGTGTCCCTTTCGGTTTGATCTTCGCTTCATAGGTTTGTATGTGTATGTCAGCATTATAATAAATCAATTCCATTTTGTCAAGGGGGTTTGGCAAAAAAACTTATATTTTTTAATCTGCCATTTCATTGACATTCTGTCCTTAAAGTGGTATATTTTAATTGGTAATGTCGAATCAATCATACATACAGAGGTCATATATATGCAAAAGCAAACTAAAGCGAAAAAAGTAATGGGTATTATATCAAACATACTTACCCTGATAGCGGGAAATGCCCTATATGCTTTCGCTACCGTCGTTTTTATAATGCCGTCCGGTCTTGTTATGGGCGGAGTTACAGGCGTTTCAATGCTGGTACAGTCGTTCTTCCCGAATATGGAGGTATCGTATCTTATATTCGCAATGAACGTAGCTCTGTTTGTATGGGGCGCTATCGTACTGGGCAAGCATTTTGTCTTTACTACGGGTGCATCTACCGTGCTCTATCCTCTGTTTGTAAATATTTTCGAGAGAGTATTCAAGAATTTCGCTATAAGCAATTATATGTCTGGCACCGACAATATACTGCTGTTTGCACTTGTAGCGGGCCTGATAATCGGCGTTGCCGTAGGCATTGTTGTACGTATAGGCGCGTCCACCGGCGGCTCTGACATCCCCCCGCTGGTATTCAACAAGCTTTTCGGCCTGCCTATGGGCGCAGGTATGCTGCTTGTAGACGGCACCATAATACTCGCTCAGTTTATTGCATATAAAGACCTCACCCGCGTTCTCTACGGCGTTATAATGGTAGTCGTATATTCCTACGTTATCAATCAGGTCACTGTAATGGGCAGCGGAAAGGTTGAAGTATCCGTTGTATCCGATCAGTATGATGAAATACGCGCGACAATTATGTCCGAGCTTGGACGAGGCATAACTCTGCTGTCCGCACGCAAGGGTATGACGGGTGCGCACTGCAAAATGTTAATGACAGTTGTATCGACCCGACAGCTTGCCAGGGTTAAAAAAATAGTTCTGTCTATTGACCCCGCCGCTTTTATGATAATCACAAGTGTAAACGAAGTCAACGGAAACGGCTTCTCCTTCTCCAAGGGAGACAAAAAGCTTGACAAATCTGAGCTTTTGAAGTAAAATTAAAAAAGTTTGGGAGATCGGACTGCTGCGCGCCGTGTTGCCGAAAGGTGTCGGTGTGAGGAAAGTCCGGGCATCACAGGGCAGGATAACGGATAACGTCCGCCGAGGGAAACCTCCGGGAAAGTGCAACAGAAATAGACCGCCGCTTTTGCGGTAAGGATGGAAAGGCGAGGTAAGAGCTCACCGGCACGACAGGTAACTGTGTGCAAATGTAAACCCTATCCGGTGCAACACCGTATGCAGACCGATCTTCGATCGGCGTTTGCCCGACGCAGTTCTGCGGGTGGCTGGAGACAGGCAGCAATGCTTGTTCGAGATAGATGGCAGTCACGGCGAAAGCCGTACAGAACCCGGCTTACAGATCTCCCAATTTATTTTACTGTCGGCAAATAAATCTTCGGGGGGATTTTTCCTCCCTGTTTTTGTTTATTGGTTATATTTTTATTGTTTAGATTGTTTTATTTATCGCTTTCTTTTTGTGAAAAAAGAAAGCTCGGAAAGAAAATCATTCAAGGGAGACAACTGCGTTTCTTTCCTTGAAAATTCTATCTTCCTTTATAGCATCCCCAGCAGCGCCAAAGCAAAACCAAAGCGCATATATGCCTGCGCTGCTCCGCATTGAGCTTTGCTCAATGCCTAAGTAATACTGCGGGCGGGGATGCATAACGAAGTTTACAGCAAAGCGTTAGGGGGCAATAGCCTCAATATTGTCTGATTGATACTAACGTGTACTTCCCGCAGGGAAGTCAGAGGGAAATCTCCAAGAGGGATACTTCCCTCTTGGATGTCTTTTTCTTTATTACTTTCTTTTTGATATCAAAAAGAAAGTTAAGAAAAACAATACCTTTTTACTTTTTTACTTTTTTCACGCAAAAAGAAAAACCGAAAAGAGATACATACTATGATAAAAAATTCACTTCCCGACACCGACCTTACGCTTCACGATTTTTACTATGATCTTCCTGAGGAGCGCATAGCGCAGACTCCGCTTGAGCCGCGCGATTCATCCCGCCTTATGATCATTGACAGAGCAAGCGACGGTGTTGAGCACAAAATATTCAGAGATATTATAGACTTCCTCGAGCCTGAGGATGTGCTGGTCATTAACGACACCCGCGTTATTCCTGCCCGCATAATAGGTCACAGAAGCATGAAAATGATGCAGGACGGCAAGCGTGTCCCCACCGACAGCACCGCGCCTGTTGAACTGCTGCTGTTGAAACAGCGTGAAAACGACGTTTGGGAAGCGCTGGCGGGACCGGGAAAACGTGCAAAGGTCGGAGATATTATTGACTTCGGCGACGGACTTCTCACTGCCGAGGTTGAGGATATAATAGATGGCGGCTGCCGCGTTGTTAAATTCAAATGCGATAAAGGCCGCAGCGAAACTGTTTACGACGCACTGCATACCCTGGGCACAATGCCCCTGCCGCCGTACATAACGGAAAAGCTTGAGGATCAGGAAAGATATCAGACAGTATATTCAAGAGAAGAAGGCAGCGCCGCTGCCCCTACGGCGGGACTGCATTTTACCCCCGAGCTGCTTGAGCGGATCAAGGCAAAGGGCTGTGCTGTTGTCCCGGTGCTTCTTCACGTAGGTCTGGGAACATTCAGACCTGTTAAAGAAGAAAATATCACGGATCACGAAATGCACTCGGAGTATATACGTGTGACTGAGGAAGCGTGCAGGATAATTAACGAACGCCGCGCCGCGGGCGGCAGAGTTATTGCAGTAGGAACCACGTCCTGCCGCACTCTGGAAAGCGCGTCAGATGACAACGGCATACTTCATCCCTGCAGCACCGACACGGGAATATTTATTTATCCCGGCTATAAATTCAAAATTACCGACGCGCTCATAACCAACTTCCACCTGCCGGAAAGCACTCTGCTTATGCTCGTCTCCGCCCTCGCAGGCAGAGAACGTATGCTTGACGCATATAATACCGCTGTCAAGGAGAATTACAGATTCTTCAGCTTTGGTGA
>CAZBAR010000043.1:0-15390 GCA_964490165.1 uncultured Lachnospiraceae bacterium
ATCGGAATAGATTTGATTCATCAAATGCCATATTGACATAAGCAAAACCTATCTGTAAAAACGCTTGTATAAAGTTTTCCGATTGTGGGGTCAATTTTTGGTTAGCATAACGTAAGGCTTCCTGCGCCAATGCTTCCCTTAATCCGTCCATGTTACCAAAATGCCACACAAGCGGTTGCGTAGAACAGCTAATCTCATTTGACAGCGTTTTTATATTGACTGAAGAATAACCGTCATGAATAAGCAGTTCTAATCCTTTTTGTAATATGACATCCTTTGAAATTTGTGTTTTTCTTGCCATTTAAGCCCCTCCAAATTCCATAATTACATTTATATAAATCAATTTATATTATACTTCTAATTTCCTCTTTGTCAATCCCTCGCTCTGGATATTTAAAAAAAGTTGCTTTTGGATTCCTCATTTCTCCTAATAGGATATTACATCTCCTATATCAAGAAATTTCACATCGTTTAAGACAGACTCCGTTCCTTTCAATAACTTCTCCTTCTGTTGCTGCAATTCGTTTGACAAGCAGCTTCCCGTCATGATGAAATATGATATAATAGTATGGATATCTTGCCATAAACTTCAAGCGTTAAATTAGTTCTGTCTGCCGATTTTTAGGTTCTTTCATTGACCGGTAGAATGACTATATAAGAAAAAAAGAGCAGACCGAGGGTAAAATCCTCTTTGTCTGCTCCTTTTTACCGCAATAACGCTGTTTTTTATTTGGTGAGCTATGACTTTAAGTTTTCGATTATCGTCCGTTTTTTCAATCTTTACTGTCTTTGAGTTCCATGATTTTTTCATTCATCTTTTTTACCTTTGCTCTCATCGGTAAATAACGGGACAGCCAGATTATAAGATATATACCGAAAAACATTGCAAAGTACAAAATCGTTCCCGGCAGAGTATAAGTGGGTATCCAACGCAGCAGCAAAGCAATCGGGAAAGTCGGTATACAGAAAACTGCCAAATGCACTAATGTCATTTTCAGCAAACCCCACTCCTCCATTTCCCAGATTACCGATGCGCCGCCGCAAATCGCACCGAATAAAAGCGAGCCAGCAAGCTGGACGATCACTGCCGAAATTTCACTTCCGCAGGAGTCCATCAGCTCGTGTGCGGCGGGAAAATATTCTCCGTTTCCCGTTGCAAGAGATATGATGATAGTTATGATATAGCTGATCAGAGCACCGATAGGAGCGCCGAGTAACAAACGGATAATGATCTTCTTTTTCATATTATACGCCTAACCTTTCTTTGAGTTTTTTTACATATCGCCTGGACACATATTCACAGTCTCCGTTTTCAAATCTGCATTTGAGGCATCCGTCTACGGATAGCTCAAACAGCTTGATTGACCTTAAATTTACAATACAGCTTTGACTGATTTTGCAGAACACAGGAGGCAGAACGGTTTCAATTTCATATAAGCGTTTCTTGATGTTGTAAGCTTCTCCCTGTGTTTTCGCCATCAATTTCCCACCGATGATGGAAAAGCTGAGAATTTCTTTTGTCTCCAGCGTCCGAAAACTCCCGTCCGACAAAAAGCCGATAAGCTGCGTTTCAGCGCTTCCTGCGATTTTCTTGATTTCATCGATCTCCGGATAATCCTCTTTCGCATAGATTTCAATACGTTCATCGGATATATCCTTATCTATGGTAGTTATGACCTTCACTTTTTCGCACCTCCTGCAATTATTATATCAATCCCGCTTTCACGCTACAATACTTTTTCGCTATGTGGCATGATTCACGCTCTATTCGGCAGAAAATAACCCGGGGATTTATCTCCCCGGGCTTTAATTTTACGATATATCTTTCCTGAAGCCGAGCTGTTATTGGCTGTCATATGCTTTCATTGTGAAAATGCAAAGTCTTAACGGCTGATAAGGGAATTTTCAAAAAAAAGTTTAATTGAATTTAGTAAGGCAAACGAAATTGACGATCATTTCATTTTCTTATCTTACAGAATATCAATATATTCACCGTTAAGTGCTTTGTTCATGCTTCTGACAGCACAGAACTTACCGCACATGGAGCAGCTATCCTCATGTTCCGGCGCACGGCTGTCACGGATCGCCTTTGCAGTTTCGGGGTCAATTGAGCATTCCCACTGTTTTTCCCAGTCAAAGGTTCTTCTTGCATCTGCCATAGCATCGTCAATATCCCTAGCGTGAGGCACTTTTTTCGCAATATCAGCCGCATGAGCCGCTATTCTGGACGCGATGATACCTTGCTTTACGTCCTCAACATTGGGCAGTGCGAGGTGTTCTGCGGGTGTGACATAGCAGAGGAATGCCGCGCCTGATGCAGCGGCGATTGCACCGCCGATTGCAGAGGTGATGTGATCATATCCGGGGGCAATATCGGTAACGATCGGACCGAGAACATAGAAAGGCGCACCCATACAGATAGTTTGCTGCAGCTTCATATTTGCCTCGATCTGATCCATGGGCATGTGTCCCGGACCTTCAACCATAACCTGAACATCCTTTTCCCAAGCACGCTTGGTCAGCTCGCCGAGGCGAACAAGCTCTTCAATCTGACAGACGTCGCTGCCGTCTGCAAGACAGCCCGGACGGCAGGCGTCACCGAGAGATACGGTTACATCGTATTCACGGCAGATATCAAGAATCTCATCAAAATACTCATAGAAGGGATTTTCCTCTCCTGTCATACTCATCCAGGCGAATACCAAAGAGCCGCCGCGTGAGACGATGTTCATTTTTCTCTTGTGTTTCTTGATCTGTTCGATCGTTTTGCGGGTAATGCCGCAATGGAGAGTGACAAAATCCACACCGTCCTCGGCGTGAAGACGGACAACATCAATAAAATCCTTTGCGGTGAGGGAGGCAAGGTCTCTCTGATAATGAATGACACTGTCGTAAACGGGAACAGTACCGATCATAGCAGGACACTCGCTTGTGAGCTTTCTGCGGAAGGGCTGAGTGTTGCCGTGGCTAGACAGATCCATAATGGCTTCCGCCCCCATGTTGACCGCCGCCATGACCTTCTGCATTTCGATATCATAGTCCTTACAATCGCGTGATACGCCGAGATTTACATTAATCTTGGTGCGCAGCATGGAGCCGACGCCGTTTGGGTCTATACAGGTATGCAGCTTGTTGGCGCAGATCGCAATCTGTCCTTTTGCTACAAGCTCACGTATCTCCTCCTGTGTCCTGTATTCTTTCTCGGCAACAGCCTTCATTTCCGGGGTGATGATGCCCTGTCTTGCGGCATCCATCTGAGTTCTGTAGTTTTTCATATATATGTTCCTTTCAAGCAAATATTATTTTGCAAAACATGAGGTAAGGTCAAAGGCGTGGTCCATCGGACCTGAGCCTTTGCCTAAATCCAGCATTGCGGCGAGAGCGCAGGAAATATAGTCCTTTGCTCTCTGCACGGACGCCGCAAGGTCAAAGCCTTTAGCAAGGTTGGAAGCAACGGCAGAGGAAAGCGTACATCCTGTACCATGAGTGTTTGGATTGTCGATACGCTTGCCTTCAAACCATACCATTTCACCGTTTGCATACAGCAGGTCATTGGCATCGTTTATCCTGTGACCGCCTTTGAGAAGAACAGCACAGCCGTATGTGTCACCAATGAATTTTGCAGCAGAAAGCATATCTTTTTTACTTTTAACAGGTATTTCCGAAAGCACCTGTGCTTCTGGAATATTCGGCGTGACGAGGGTTGCAATAGGCAGAAGTTCCTCGATCAAAGTCTGTACCGCATCGGTCTTCATAAGAGAAGAACCGCTGGTTGCCACCATAACGGGATCTACCACCACATTCTTTGCCTTATAGTATTTGAGTCTGTCCGCAATTACACGGATGAGCTCGGAGGAAGATACCATCCCGATCTTCACCGCGTCAGGATAAATGTCCTCGAATATTGCGTCGATCTGCTGCTTCAAAAATTCAGGCGTTGACTCCTGAATCGCTCTTACGCCGGTCGTGTTCTGTGCCGTCAGCGCCGTGATAGCACTCATGGCATAAACACCATTCATCGTCATTGTTTTCAAATCTGCTTGAATACCGGCGCCTCCACTGCAGTCGCTCCCTGCAATGGTCAATGCTGTTTTCTTTTTCATAAAATACTCCTTTCGTTTTTCAGCATCGTTTTATATAGCGGCGTAAGGTGGTGCCCCCAATCTGCCGCTTGAAGCTTGCGGTTTATAAGCCGTAAGCAAACTTTCAAATGGCTCCCTTTAGCATAAGCCAAGTTCCTTTGCTCTTGCTTTCAATTTCTCAGCCTCTGTCTTGGGATCATCCGCTTTCATAATGGCAGATACCACGCAGATTCCGGCAATGGGTATGCCTGCAAGAATATCGATATTATCCCTGTTAAGTCCGCCGATAGCGTTTGCTGGAATCGGAACCGCATTGCAGATATCCCGAAGTGTGTTGGTAGAAGTCAGAACGGTCTTTACCTTGGTCGTCGTAGGATAGATTGCTCCCACGCCGAGATAGTCAGCGCCCTGCTCGCAGGCTTCTTTTGCCCAAGGAACCGTCTTTGCTGTTGCACCCACGATTTTATCCTCGCCCATCAGTTTTCTTGCGGTCGCAACGGACATATCCTCGGCTCCCACGTGGACTCCCTCTGCATCAATGGCAAGAGCCACATCTACACGGTCATCGATAATCAGCGGCACATTGTATCGCTTAGCGATGGCATGAACCTTTTCGGCAAGCTTGATATACTCTCGCGTGCTCTTATTTTTTTCACGAAGCTGGAGAAGCGTTGCGCCGCCCTTAAGAGCCTGTTCTACACGATAAAGGAATTCCTCCTCTGTGTAGTTCGTACTGTCGGTTATAAAATATAAACTCGGATCAAAATTTTTCATTTTTCCCCCTCAAACATACAGATAATCATTCAAAACCGGCTGCAGACCTTCATCGGCAATGTCCTTGTACATTTTGTCAAGACTGCGGTTATCGTCAATCTCAAACTGCTCGTCGCCCTGAGTCGCGTCCGATTCTTTGCCCGTGTATTTGCTTTCGTGATCTCCGATACCGGTGGAAACACCTGCAGAAACCTTTGTTGCGGCAATCTTCACAATACCGTTTCTGAATTCGGCACTTTCACGGGAGGATACCGTAATCCCAACATAAGGCAAGAAAATGCGGTAGGCGCAAAGCACCTGACAGAGCTGTTTTTCGTGAACATCCAAGGGATTGATCTTATCGTTATTGATGATCGGTCTGAGTCTCGGGCAAGACAGGGACATTTCAGCTTGAGGATATTTCCTCTGCAAGTAATAGACATGCAACGCACTTGCCAAAGCATCCTTACGGAAGTCAGAAAGACCAAGCAAAGCCGAAAATGCAACACCACGCATACCGCCACGGAGCGCACGCTCCTGTGCATCAAAGCGATAAGGCCACACACGCTTATGACCCAGCAGATGAAGCTGTTCGTATTGATCCGTATCGTATGTTTCCTGGAATACGGTTACATAGTCCACACCGCATTCGTGAAGATACTTGTATTCATCGGTGTTAACAGGATAGATTTCAAGACCGACCATGCGGAAATACTTGCGAGCCAGCTTGCAGGCTTCACCGATATATTCCACATTGCTCTGACCTCTGCTCTCACCGGTCAAAATCAAGATTTCCTCCATGCCGCTGTCGGCTATGACTTTCATCTCTTTTTCGATCTGCTCCATACTAAGCTTCATACGCTTAATATGGTTGTAGCAGTTGAAACCGCAGTACACACAGTAATTCTCGCAGTAATTGGCTATGTAAAGAGGGGTAAACAAATAGACAGTGTTGCCAAAGTGCTTACTGGTTTCAAGTCTTGCACGCTGAGCCATCTGCTCAAGGAACGGCTCTGCCGCAGGAGAAAGAAGCGCCTTAAAATCCTCAATTGTGCAGGTGTTGTGCTCCAAAGCCGCCTTTACATCAGTAGCGGTGTATTTTGAATAGTCGTAGGAGTTCATCTGCTCCATTACACTTGCGCAAACATCCGACTCGATTACTTCCATTCCCGGCAGATATTCCATATGGTTCTTTCGGGCGGACGGGTCGGTTTCAAGGCGGTGTTTTTTCGCAAGTGCTTCCGGCGACAAATGCTCTGAATTCACAAAAAATTGATTTTCCATAGCTTTCACCTTAATCTCTAAGGAATCCTGTCAGAGGATCGGAGGCAGATGCACCACGGGTCAGCACTCTGCCAAGACCTGCAAGATATGCCTTTCGGCCGGCTTCAATCGCATTCTTGAAGGCAGAAGCCATCATCGGAAGATCTCTTGCGGTTGCGAGTGCAGTGTTCGCCATAATAGCGGCGGCGCCCATCTCCATTGCTTCACAAGCCTGAGACGGTTTGCCGATGCCTGCATCGACAATTATGGGCAGGTCGATCTCATCAATAAGGATCTGGATAAACTCTTTTGTAGCAAGACCTTTATTCGAACCGATGGGTGAAGCCAACGGCATAACACTTGCGGCACCTGCGCTCACGAGATCACGGGCTACGTTGAGATCGGGATACATATAAGGCATAACCACAAAGCCTTCTTTTGCAAGAATCTCCGTTGCCTTGATCGTTTCCTGATTGTCGGGGAGCAGATATTTGGAGTCACGCATGATCTCAATTTTCACAAAATCACCGCAACCGAGTTCTCTTGCCAGTCTTGCAATGCGAACGGCTTCCTCGGCATTTCTTGCTCCGCTGGTGTTGGGAAGCAAAGTGATGCCTTCGGGGATATAGTCGAGGATGCTTTCCTGCTCTTTGGTGTTTGCACGGCGAACGGCAAGCGTGATAATCTCAGCACCTGCATCCTTTACCGCCGCTTCTATAAGTTTCATAGAGTATTTGCCGGAACCGAGAATAAAACGTGAGTTAAACTCGTGTCCGCCGATGATCAGTTTATCGTTATTCATTTATATCTCCTTCTTTACTTTAAGCTTCAAATTGTTCTGCCAATATTCGGAGTACCGTATGTGCCTGATGTGCGGCGCAGAGCATAACTCTTGGAGCCACAAGGCTGCCGCTCTCCGCAACATCGCTGATTTCATCTCCGCAGAGATAAAAACGCTTTGTAAATTTCCGCGTTTTTATGGCATTTGCACTTCCCAGCCCTGCCATTCCCGATGCCGCTACCAGAAACTTATCCGACATTGTTTCAAGAACAGTATTTGTGAGCATCGCCTTACATTCAGCGTTATCAAATGCCTCGCAGATGATGTCGGCATTACCCAAAAGCTCAGGCACATTATCCTCGGTCATGCGAACAGTATGAGCCGTGATCTCAAGATACGGATTGACCTCTTTAAGATTTTCCGTCAGGGCCTCGCTCTTGTATCTGCCCACCTGTGAAGCCTTGTACTGTTGACGGTGAAGGTTGGTAACATCCACATGGTCAAAATCGATGAGGATCAGTTTGCCGATACCCGCTCTGGCAAGAGATACGGATATATTGGACCCAAGTCCGCCGAGTCCGCAGACCGCTACCGTTGCAGAAGAAAACTTCTGCTGCAACTCTTTTCCCTGCCTAAGCTCCAATGCTTTTCTCATCTCTTCTTTTGTCGGTATCAACTCAGCCACCTCCAACGAAGCTGACGACCTCTACGCTGTCGCCGTCTTTCAAAACAGTTTCGCCGTACTTCGCCTTGGGTACGATATCTCCGTTGCACTCCACTGCGATCCTTTTGGGATCATACTTTGTAGTTACAAGGTATTCCGCTACCGTCTTACCTGCAACGTTCAATTCTTTGCCGTTGATCTTTACCATAATAAACCTCCGAAAACAACAAAAAAGGAAGTTACCGATCTGGAAACTTCCTTAATGTACTTTGTGCGTCCTGATATCCTTGTATCAGGCATCCCTACGTTGGCATTATCCAAATCAGGTTCTCGGTCGAAGGTCGCACCTTCCTCTCAGCCCGTAATACGAGCTCCCGTTTGTTTAATTGTCGGATATAATTATATATCTACATAACACCAAATGCAAGGTATTTCAAATAAATAATACAAAATATTCACACTTTCTGCCGGATGATGTTTCCGTCAGTGTTCCGGCATAGGCTGTAACAATGCCAAGTATTACAAATCCTTCCTGTCGTATTTCCAAAACGCAATTAAAACCGAGATGACCCCGATGCAGATACCCGCTGCAAGATACCCACCGTCCAGTGCGCTGTTTGAGATAATGTATGCACTATCGGTGTATCCGAAGGGCGTGATATATTTCAGAAATTTTGTTTCATCTATAAGATTGGAAATAATGTTTAAAAAGTAAAACACGGCGGCAAGCCCAAGACCGATGCCGAGACTTCCCCTGCGCAAAAACGCCGAAATACCGAAGGTAACGGCGACGACCTCAAGCTGCATAATATAGTAGGCGAGAAACAATAGCGCCAGCTTCCCAATGTCCGCCGTTTCCCCGATGACAGCGACAGACAGCGCCGTCACGGCGATCACAGCGAGATTGAGAAAGGTAATTTGCAGTACTACCGCCGTAAGCTTTTGTAAAACCACGCTTTTTCTCGATACAGGATGCGTCAGCAAAAATTCTGCCGTGTGTTCCTTTTCCTCACCTGCGAGAGCCGAAATGCCAAGAAGAGCTGCGAAGAAAGCGCCGCCGAGTCCCAACACATTGCCGCATTCAACTCCGAAAAAGCCGATAAACTCCCCAAAATTCAGCTGATCCATGCCAAAAGCGGCGGAAAAACTGCCCATGGATGCAAACATATCGCCTACCGCATCCATTTCACCCTTCATTTCCGGGAACATGAACACACAGACAGCAAGCAGAAACGCAATAGCAGCCGTCCAGATGGCAAAAGCAAGCTTGCCCTGCCGAAGCTCGTGTTTGACGATGGTCATTTCTCACCGCCTCCTTCCTCATAATAGTGCAGAAATACTTCTTCCAGATCCGGCTCGGTGATGGAGATATCCCGAATATTTCCTCCCGCCGCCATAGAGAGCAGAGTCTGCATGTCTCCACTGTACAGAAAATCAACGCCATCCGGCGATGTGCGCAGATTTCTCACACCACAAAGAGCGTCATGATCGATTGACCCATGGATGCTGACGCGCTTTGCGCCGGTGCGGGAAAGCTCCTTTACGCTGCCTGCGGCGATTATTTTGCCTTCCCGGATAATGGCGGCATTGTCGCAGTTGTGCTGAATCTCCGAGAGAATATGGCTGGACAGAAAAACGGTCGTCCCATGCTTATTGCGCTCCCGCAATATCTCAAAGAATTCTCTCTGCATCAATGGGTCAAGCCCTCCGGTGGGCTCGTCGAGAATCAATAAATCGGGTTCATGCTGTAAGGCGCATACGATGGCTGTCTTCTTTCGGTTGCCGAAGGATAACTCGTCCACCTTCCGGGTCGTGTCCAACTGTAAACGCTCACACAGCTCCTTTGCCGTTTTCCGGCAATTTTTTTGCGCAGATCGGCGGACAGCTTCAGTACATCCCTCACTCGCATACCGGAATAGAATGCAGCCTCTGACGGCAGATATCCCACGCAGCTGAGAAATTTTTTGTGTTCCTTTACAATGTCCATGCCCAATATCTCTGCCGTACCTCCGCTCGGACGTATAAGCCCAAGCAGCGTGCGGATCGTGGTGGACTTGCCCGCACCGTTAGGACCGATAAAGCCAAAGAAATCCCCCTGCCGGACGGTTAGGTCGATATGCTCGACGCCCCGCGTCTTACCGTAGTATTTTGTCAGACCGTCTGTTCTGATTGCATCCATGTGACTCACCCCTTTTTCAAATAGATGCTCTTCCAAAATTCCATAAGCTTTGTGAAATCCTTTTCCATCTGCTGAATATCCACATTGCCGCGCTGAACCATCTCCCATAGATAGCCCTCAGACGCCCAATACATCTCCCGGTACATCATGGCAATATCAAGTCCGGGAACAAATTGCTCCGGATCAAGATTCAGGCGGTTCTTGTCAGCCTTGAGATTGAAATACTTATGATAGCTTTCCTGAATGGCGGCGCTGATCTCTGCGTCCTTTTCATAGAATGCCTTTATGGTAAATGCAGCCATATCCGGGTGCCGGCGTATGATCTCCATCTTTGCCCTCATACCCCGTTCCATGCTCTCGAAAAGTTCTTGCTGCTCATAGCACCCGTACCAGGTCAAAAACTCGATAGTCATCTCGGCGCACTTATCCCACAGATAGAGATACAATTCCTTTTTGTTTCGGAAGTAGTGGAACAAAAGAGACTTGCTGATTCCTGCCTCTTCCGCAATTTCGCTCATGGGACTGTTTTTATAGGTGTTCTGCGAAAAAACACGGTATCCCGCATTGATGATAGCCTGCTGCTTTTCTTTCGGCAGGGAGAAGAATTTCTCATTCATATCGATTCCTCCGTTGACCGCTTCGGTCAATTATAATTATACTCCATTGACCGTTTTTGAGAAGACCCCTTTTGAAAATATTCGAAAAACTTCAAAAAGACTTTAACCGGAAATTCCCAAATAAACAAAAGGCACGGCAATCCTCATTCTACCCGCGGATTACCGTGCTTTTTCACGCAAATTATTCTATAATTCCCATAAGCACAAGGTGACCTTTACAACAAAAAAGACTTGAGCTTATCATCAAAATGCTGTGTTCTACTTTTTCCAGCATTTGCACTGTTCGATCCTTTTTCCGTTATCACCTTGATCTTCGTCGTAAGCAAATCCGTTCAGCAGATCACATGGAAAATTCTCACATTCTCCGCAGTGTTCGTGCCGTTTTGCCTCGCAGCAGGCTTTCACAGGGCAGCTGTCTCCCCAAAAAGGTTTTTCCATATGTACGCAGCCTGCACAGTTCATCTGCTCACGATAAGTACACTCACTGCATAAAAGTCCGCATCTTGATTCAATCATATCCGAAATTACTTCCCTCAGTCCGATATAAATGTGGATTTCCGCATTTTCCATAGCATCGTTTTGATATTCTTCAAAATCACACTTAAAACTCCTCGGCAGATCCATCTGCCAGATCTCCTGCCATGCTGCGGCAACTGCCTGAATCATATCCCCGTGAATGACAAATTTCGCATATCGGCCGGCGGGGATTTTGCAAACGGTATATGTTTCATCTTGCGGTTCTTCTGTCGTTTCGCAGGCAACTACGGCAGTATAGTCGGCTTTTTCGTCGCCTGCATAATCCGTATAAATCCCCGTCGCCTTGTCGCTTGCCTTGCACGGAATGGATGCGTATACTCCACCGTTATAAAAGCGGTTCCATAATCCGCCGATAACTGCTCCCATATCAGGCGAGGTGTTATTGGTACGAGCTGAGATTCCCACAGCAATTTTTTCTTCCAGCGTTACAATTTCATAATCCATAAATAAGACATCCTTTCTTTTGATAATCCTATTTTATCAGATCAACTGTGACAGCTGTATGTCATGATTACAGATATTTTTTTCGGATTCCCTGGGCAAATTTCAGAATATCCTTGCGGAATTCTTCGGGCTCCAAAAGTTCCGCACCGTCTCCGAATGAGGCGATCCAACCGACAATACTTGTTTTATCCGTAAATCCGAAGGAAAATAACAGTGTGCCGTCCGGTTGTTCTTCAAAGCTTCCCGGGCCGTATTCTTCGATCAGCCGCCATTTATATTCCGGTTGTATTTTCGCTTTTACCTGATATATATGCGGAAATACCCGTTCCGTCGAAAGATCCGGAAGCGGGACTGCGCGCTTTTTAAAAGGAGCGGATATTTGTAAATCTGACATCCGTCTCAGCTTAAACAGACGGAAATCTTCTTTTGTTTTGCACCATCCCCACAAATACCAGTTTGACCATTGAAAAATCAAATAATACGGCTCTACGGCGCGCTGGGATTCTCCCTTCGGGGCAAAGTAGGTAAATGAAACCGTCCGTGCGGAAATGATCGCATCGTGTAAAAGTTCTATTTTCGGAGACAGCGATTCTTTGTACCATGAGGAGAGATCAATCAGAATATGTGTATCTCCTGCAAGCAGGTTGGATGCGCCTGCCGACAATTTCTCCATTAACTGAGCATAACGGTTCGTACCGCTTACGCTGTCCAGACTGCGAAGTCCGGCTAAAATTGCCTGCATATCCGACGTGCTGAGCAGTGTGCGGTCGATTTTGTATCCGTCCATAATGGAAACACCACCGCTTGCCCCCGGTTCCGTTACAAGCGGGATACCTGCCATACACAGCGCTTCAATATCGCGGTTTATGGTACGGCGGGAAACCTCAAATTTTTCTGCAAGATACGGAGCAGTCACTTTTTCTTTTTGTAACAGAATAGAGAGAATTCCGATCATTCGGTCAAGCTTCATATGGATACCTCATTTTATTTTAATCAGTATACTGTAAACCATTGGAAAACTCACCGCTTTTGGCTAAATTATCAGACCAAACTGAGGCGTAAGCCGACGAGGTGAATTTTCAGGAAGACACCAAGAGTTGTTCGCACTTGCGTTATGGTGTCTTCAGTATACCACAGAATGACGACATGTGTATGTCATGTTTAGAAATTTTTATATAGACAAAAGACTTGGTACTCCCAAGCCTTTTATTATTTTATCTTATCTCTTTTTCTCTACTGCGACCCATATTTCACAGGTATAGTCCGGATCCTGAACATCGGGAGACGGATATGCTTCAAACTCCAGCCCTATCGGCTGATAGTCACTGGTTGGAAAAAACTCGGTGCAGATATACTGGCAGGTCTTCTGGAACGCTTCCGGCATCTTACCAACACACTTGAACACAATATAGGTATGCGCGGGAATTTTCATTACCTCCAAACCGGAACCGGAAAACTCTCCACCGTTATACGAAGCACCGATACCGTATGGGTACTCATTGTCATCCCCATCATATTCAAAACTGACTCCGACAATGTTGTCACCGAATATTTTGTCATCCGTACAGCTTATAATTCTGTCTACTGTGCCATCGTTGCTGCATTCAGCCCAGAATCCTGAAATCTCAGCAGCAGTCAGTTCAGTATTCTTGGGAAACCGTTTCCTTTTGACAATCAGATCAAAGGCTTCTTTTGTTTCAATTCTGTAATCCATAGTTGTTCCTCCGCTTAATGTTAATTTTACAGAAAGGCGTGAAAAGGATTTTACAGTAGCTCCGTTTTTGACCTGCACGGGGGAAACACCGTGGAATCTCGTGAAAGCGCGGGAAAAGCTCTCCGGTGTGTCATATCCGTATTTTAGAGCAATATCAATTACTTTTGCATTGCTTTCGGCAAGCTCTCTGCCGGCAAGTGACAGCCTGCGAAATCGAATATAGTCTCCCAAAGTAAACCCGCATATTGTACTGAAGATTCGTTGGAAATGAAAGCTTGAGGAGTACGCTCTTTTTGCAATTTCCTCATACACAATCTCTTCCGTCAAATGTTCCTCCACATAGTCTATTGCTTTCTGAATACCTGTAATCCAATCCATATTTTCATCCTTTCCTGTGACCACATTATATCAAAGCACCGGTCTTATTTCATGATTCTCTGTGCGGAGAAGTGTTATGATATAAAAAGGGAAACACAAGAAAATCCTGTGCCTCCCTGAGTCCGCTCGTTCTGAACTTCCTATTTCTTCACTGCATCCTTAAATGCTTTTCCGGCTTTGAATGCAGGAACAGTTGTTGCAGGAATTTCGATCTTCTCCCCCGTAGCCGGGTTCAAACCGGTTCTCGCCTCTCTTGTGCGGTGTTCAAATGTACCGAAGCCTACAAACTGCACGCTGTCACCGTTTGCAACAGCGGCAACGATTTCCTCTACCAATGCATCAACTACAGCACCAGTATCCTTTTTTGATACCTCGGTCTTAGCTGCGATTGCATCGATCAGTTCCTTTTTAGTCATAGTCGCACCTCCTCTCTTGAAGTTACGATTAAATACGATTTCACGATTTAATTCGTTACAGTATAACATTTTTCAGGGCATTTGTCAATTTGGGTGTGAATGGGAGTAAGTCAATGAGATTATGTTTAACTGAAAGCGACATAAGATATTCCCTGAGACCTTGAGCTCAACATAATTAAAACATAATTAACATGAGGTGAGTATGATGCTCACCTCTTTTTTACTTGCCAAAATAAATGCCGTATTATATTTTCAAAACACATCAAGTTAAGAAGTAACAGTGCTGCCCTTTCCGGCGGGTTCGCCCTGCTTTCCCTTTCTTCTGCGACTTGTGTAGTATTTTAATGCCTCGATAACAAACTCCTCAACTTGACTGGTATGTAATTCTTTGGGAATGTATGTTGACAAACGCTCATAAGAGAATTTGTACTTAGGCTTTTGATTTGGCTTTTCTTCTTTCATTATTTTGCTAACAAAATCATAACCCAGTTTTCCCTGCTCAAATGCTTTACGCATACGAATTGTTTGAGCATGAGATGGAAAAGCATCCGTCTCATCAATCTGATCTACAACATCCCTTTGATCTTCCTCATCAAGATAGGATAGTTCCACTGCCGGACAGAGTTTGATTTTCTCCAGATCAACAAACTCCAGTAGTTCCGGAACCAAATTAGTCAACCGAATATAGCGACGAATCATGTCCTGGCTTTGACCTTCCTGCTCAGCAAGGATTTGTCGTGATGTCTTTCTTGCCGACTTCTGTGTAACTTGCGCCGAAGTTAAATCTGAACGCTTTCCCTGTCTTTTCATAGCTTCAAGCTTCATCTTGTAAGCAAAGGCTCGTTCACTCGGCAGAAGCTTTGTTCGTTGACAGTTACTATCGAACATCATAATAATTGCTTCATCATTGCTTGCATTGATAACAGTGCAGGTTATTTCCGTATGCCCTAAATGCTCACATACCCTTTTCCTGCGATGTCCTGAAATCAGTTCATACCGGTCATTTTTCTTCCTCACAATCAAGGGGGAAATCAGACAGTTTTTTCTGATGCTCTCAGTAAGTTCGAACATATCCTCATCATCAAAAACATAATACGGATGATGAGGAAAATCATCAATTAACTGAATAGGTATTTTTTCATTTGCAGATACCAAAGGGGTAGTCTGCCCATTTTTTCTTTTTGCCATCATAAGATGCACCTTCACTTTCAATTTTCAAGCAAAAGAAAACCGTCTTCTCTTACTCATTTGATTTAGTAAGAAAAGACGGCTCCTAACAGCCCGAAAACAGCGTTTCGTGCATTTTCGTCGGTTCAAGTCCGTGTTCATCGAAAAACAGGGCAAATGTTTGCCGTTAGTATTGAATTTCGGGTTTAACCCAAAAAACACGAAAAACCCTTGTAAAACAAGGGTTTTCAGTGTGTGTTCCATATCGTGGAACAATCATGGCTCCCCCTGCTGGGCTCGAAAGGAGTAATTTTCCTTGAAAATTACTCCGCGAATCATAATTAACAGTCATGCTTACTTCCGAAAACATAGTCGTCTCAGCCGTCTCGACGCTG
>CAZBAR010000044.1:0-13711 GCA_964490165.1 uncultured Lachnospiraceae bacterium
AATAGCAAGTGGTCGGAGAAAAATAAAGCGCTCGTCAAAAGTCTTGAAGAGCGAGGACTCATGACCGATTTCGGCAGAAAGAAAATAGAGGAAGCAAAACAAAACGGTCAGTGGAACGCTCCGAAGTCACCTGCAGTTACAGAGGAACAAATTGACCGCCTTTGCGCGCTGTTGGAAGGATATGAACCTGCCTGCACGAATTTTAAAGCTATGTCTTTATCTGTAAAGAAAACCTATACGCGCGCGTATTTGGACGCAAAGACAGATGCCGGACGGGAAAAGCGAATCGCATGGATGGTGGACAGGCTAAACAGGAATCTTAAGCCTATGTAAGACTAAAAATCGGGATCTGAAAGTGCGGACTGTTATGAAATTTTCGGTAGGAAACGATAAATTGTAAATTGTAATCTGTGGAGGAGATCATAGATGAATAGAGATGAAATCGTGGCGGAATTATTTCGCTTACAGGATAAGAAATATGCAGCCTTCCAAGCTAAGCTGATCCCGACAGTAGCAACGGACAGAATCATAGGTGTCAGGACACCGGAGCTTCGTACCTTTGCTAAGGAACTGGTCAAGGACGAGGACATAGCCTCATTCCTGACGTCTCTTCCGCACCAATACTTTGATGAAGATCAGTTGCATGCATTTGTGATATCATTGGAGAAGGATTTTGACAAATGTATTGCGGAAACTGAAGCATTTCTTCCGTTTATTGATAACTGGGCTACATGTGATCAGCTTTCGCCAAAGGTATTCAAAAAAGAGCCGGAGAAACTTCTTCCGTATATCTGCGCTTGGATCAGATCGGATAAGGTTTACACCGTCCGGTTTGCAATCGGTATGCTTATGCAGCACTTCTTGGACGAGAGGTTCGATCCCAAGTATGCAGACATGGTGGCAGCCGTCAGATCGGAAGAATACTACATCAATATGATGATCGCATGGTATTTTGCAACGGCACTGGCGAAGCAGTACGCTTCCATACTTCCGTATCTGGAAGAAAAGAAGCTTGATGACTGGACACATAATAAAGCGATTCAGAAAAGTGTGGAGAGCAATAGGATATCAACAGAGCAGAAAGCCTATCTGAAGACATTAAAAGTTTGACAATCTGCAAGTCGTTAACTTCCCGTTTATCGGGGGAGTTAAGCTGGACAATAAATCGGAAATTGGAGAATGATATATGTTTGCACTTAAAGAATTGGGCATCGAAGATGTTGATTGCTTCTGGAGTTTCCTAAATGAGCTTGATATTGAAACAGACTTTATGATGTACGAACCAAACGAAAGAGAGCAGCATACTAATATTCAGGAATTGAAATCTGATATTCAGAGCAATGTAGTTGAAGGAAATGATTTCTTACAGATCGCTATCGAAGATCATAAAATTGTCGGATATATCCGAGCAGAGAGAGGAAGACTTAATAGGATTTCTCACACTGCGTATATTGTTGTAGGTATATTAAAGGATTATAGCAGAAAGGGTATTGGAACGGCCTTTTTTGAAAATTTGGATAAATGGGCTAAAGAAAATGGCATTCTACGTTTAGAACTTACAGTTGAATGCCACAACAAAGCAGCAAGACATTTATATGAAAAAAGTGGTTTTGAAGTTGAAGGAATAAGAAGAAAAGCAATGCATATCGGGAAAGATTTTGTTGACGAATATTATATGGCTAAAATGCTATAAATTCCAGTTTAGGAGTGTTATTATATGGCAATGTGGAATCCTTGGAGAGGCTGTAAGAAATGTAGTGATGGATGTTTGCATTGCTACATTCATAAAGGTGACTCAAAAAGAAATATAAATACTAATGAAATTATAAGAACAAAAGACTTTGAAAAGCCAATAGAGAAACTAAAGAACGGCAATTATAAAATGAGATCCGGAATTGTTTATTTATGCTTTTCTACAGATTTTCTTATTGAGGAAGCAGACGAGTGGAGAAATGATTGTTGGAAAATGATCAACGAAAGACAGGACTGTACTTTTCTGTTTCTGACAAAAAGAATTGACAGATTTATGAAATGTATTCCGGATGATTGGAATGATGGATACGATAATGTAGTTGTATGCTGCACTGTTGAAAATCAAAAAAATGCTGATCATAAGTTATCTGTATTCAGAGATCTGCCTATAAAACATAAATGTATTACAGCCCAGCCATTATTGGAAAAAATAGATATAGAGAAATATCTTGATGATATAGAGCTTGTAGTAGTAGGCGGAGAATCTGATATAAATGCCAGAGTATTTAATTATGACTGGGCATTGGATATCAGAGAGCAATGCATAAGAAAAAATGTTAATTTTGAGTTCAGACAATGCGGAACATATACAATAAAAGACGGAAAGCAATATAAAATACAGACAAAAGATTTGTGTAAACAAGCAAGATCAGCAAATATTGATTATAAAAGTAATTGCTGAATTCCTGTTTGTCTAATGGAATACTGTAACTAACTGTTTGAAAGGAATAGGCTTATGGGTACAGGAATTATTGTCTGCGGATTAAACGGCGCAGGAAAAAGCACACTGGGAAAAGCATTGGCAAAAGAATTAAATTTCTATTTTATTGATAATGAAGATCTGTTTTTTCCAAAGACAGACCCTGATTATATGTATGCTTCTCCGCGCACTGAAGAAGAAGTTGAAAAGCTCCTGCTCAGTGAGGTAAGGGCACATGAGGCTTTCGTCTTTGCTTCTGTAAAAGGTGATTACGGAGAAGCGGTTTATTCTTATTTTCAGTACGCAGTGTTGATCGATGTCCCGAAAGATGTCAGGATACAACGGGTTAAAAATCGCTCTTTTCAGAAATTCGGTAATAGAATGTTATCAGGCGGAGATTTATATGAGCAAGAGGAACGTTTCTTTGATCTTGTTAAATCCAGACCTGAGGATACTGTGGAGAAGTGGCTGCAGGATCTAAGCTGTTCTGTTATACGGGTCGACGGAACAAAATCTGTTGAGGATAATATAGCTTTTATCAAAAACATAATATTTAATGAAACTGAGAGCCGCAAAAATTAAATTCATCGGGGTAACAACATGAAGATCACAGTTATACACGGGCAGAGCCATAAAGGTTCTACATATAATATTGCGCACAGTTTGGCGGAAAAGCTGAACGGTGAGATAACCGAGATCTTTCTGCCGAGGGATTTCGGAGAATTCTGCGTCGGATGTACCTCCTGCTTCACGGAGTCGGAGACAAAATGTCCGCATTATGAAAAGCTGTTACCAATTACAAACGCGATCGACGAAGCGGATGTGATTATCTTTGCTAGTCCTGTTTATGTATATCACGCAACCGGCGCGATGAAGGCGCTTCTTGACCATTACGGTTGGCGCTGGATGGTACACCGCCCGGAAGAAAAGATGTTTTCAAAGCAAGCCGTCTGCATTTCCACTGCCGCAGGCGCCGGCATGAAAAGCACCAATCGGGATATGGCGGACAGCGCCTTCTGGTGGGGCGTGGCAAAGACTTACAAATACGGAGTTGCCGTGGCAGAGACCTCGTGGGAGCGAGTCGGCGAAAAGAAGAAGCTGAAGACAGACAAGAAGCTGTCCGCACTGGCAAAGAAAATTTCAAACAGGCAGGGGACTGTTAAGCCGTCCGTAAAAACAAAGCTCTTTTTCTCCGTTATGCGTCAGATGCAGAAGCGCGGCTGGAATAAGGCGGATGCGGAATATTGGAAAGACAAAGGCTGGACGGAGAAAAAACGTCCGTGGTAATAAGGAGAATTATAATATGCAGCAGCCGGATATAATAAAGATTTCAGATAAAGTAAGACTTAAAAAGTACGACGGTGATTATACAAAGGCGCTCGACGGGTACAGAGATCCTTATGTATATCAGAATTCAGAAGGAATATTTGATACAGATAAAATACCCGATATGGAATATGTCAAGGGAATGTTTGAGTACCTTGACAAAGCAGGTGAAGTATATTTTATAGAAGTGCTTGAGGCGGGCTGTTGGGACGCAGTAGGAGACGTTACGGTCAAGAACGTCAATCCTCCCATTGCCATATGGAAGGAAAAATACCGTGGATGCGGTATAGGGACGGCTGTAATGAAGGCCGTTATACAGAGACTCAGAGAGCTGGGTTATGATAAGATAACAGGTTCGACAGTATACAAATGGAATACCGTATCACAGAAAATGCATGAGAAGCTCGGTTTCCAAAAGTCCGGCGAAAACGAAAAAGAGTATTTCTATGAGCTGATACTATAGTTATTTGAGAGGAAGTATATGGATAAAATAATTTACGCAAAGGTTGCGGAAATGCAATCAAAGCATAAGTGTGAACACTCTGACTATGAGTATGTAAAAAAGACTGTTGTTCCGAGACGGAGCGGGGGCGGATGCACTGTAAATGTGTACGAGATACCTCCGAAAAAATCAGCATATCCGTATCACTATCACACACAAAATGAAGAAGTTTTTTATGTTATAAGCGGAGAGGGCGTTGTCAGAACGCCTGAGGGCGACAGATATGTGTCCCTCGGAGACATAATGTTTTTTCCTGCAAACGAATGCGGAGCGCATAAAATAACAAATGTATCGGACAGCGAAAAGCTTGTGTATATCGATTTCGATACTGCAAATGATATTGATGTCTCGGTATATCCCGATTCCGGAAAGATCGGTGTGTGGGGAAAGGGCATAAATAAAGTGTTCAGGTCAGAGTGTGCGGTAGATTATTATGACGGAGAATAGCATTAACATTCAGCAAATATTATATTTTTTCGCTGATATGTGCGTATTTGATGCTGTTTTTAATAACAAATTGCCCTAAAATCCTCAGATTAACAGTGTTATTTTTATTTATCGAGGCAAAAATTGAGAAATTCATAAAAAACTCTTGATTTTAGTATATTTATTTGATATAATCAGTTTACAATAAGCCGCAAAAAATGAACAAAAGTGTGGCAATTTTTATTAAGCTCGGGAGTATCGGATATGATATCACGCGAAGTAACAATAAAAAATAATGTTGGTCTGCACGCAAGACCTGCGACCTTTTTTATTCAGAAAGCAAACTCATTCAAAAGCTCTATCTGGGTTGAGAGAGAAGACCGCAGAATTAACGCAAAAAGCCTTCTCGGTGTTCTTTCGCTCGGTATTGTCAAGGGTATGACAATAACCATCATTGCCGACGGACAAGATGAAGAAGAGGCTGTTGAGGGTCTTGCTGCATTAGTCGATGCCGGCTTCAACGAATAAACCATAACCGGATCAACGCGGCCGCCCTGGATTGGGCGGCTTTTTGCTATTAACTTTTCAACTTTTCTTATTCCGTGCGGAGGGGCGTATGCAAACTGCTGAAACACTTGAATATTTAAGACATAAAGCGTCGCTTCTGCCAAAGTCGCCGGGCGTGTATATTATGGAGGACAGCGGCGGCAAGGTCATTTATGTCGGTAAATCCAGAGCGCTGAAAAACCGTGTCAGTCAGTATTTTCACGGTTCTCACGACATAAAGACATCAAAAATGGCGTCAAGTGTAAGTGATTTCAGATATATCACCTGCGACACTGAAATGGAAGCGCTGGTGCTGGAGAATAATCTTATAAAGCAGTACACGCCGAAGTATAACATACTTTTGAAGGACGCGAAGTCTTACCCTTATATCAAGGTCACCACCGAGGAGGAATATCCCCGCGTCATAATGACACGCAAAAGGGGGGCGCAGGGGCAGTATTTCGGCCCCTATTCCGGCACGGGTACGGTCTATACCGTTATATCCACCTTGGAAAGGGTGCTGGGACTGCCGTCCTGTAAACGTAAATTTCCCGATGATATAGGCAAGGGGCGTCCCTGCGTTTACCGTCAGATAGGTCGCTGCTGCGGCGTTTGCAACGGAGACATTAGCCGTGAGGAATACGGCGAGATAATAAAGTGCGCCATACAGTATTTGAAAGGCAATACCGCTGCCGTTGAAGATTCGCTTCTTCGCCGTATGAGCGAGGCGGCAGAGGACGAGCGGTATGAGGAGGCTGCCAGATGCCGCGATGCCATTGCATCGCTTAAAAAGCTGGGAGAAACACAAAAAACTCAGCTCTCGCCTGAAACAGACTGCGATATTATCGCCTTTGCTACCCACGAAGGCTGCGACTGTGCGGCGGTGCTGTATATAAGGGGCGGTAAGATCTGTGACAGCCAGTATTTTACCTTCGGCGCAAATGAGATAACAGGCGTAGGCGACGAGGATGGCGAGGAGTCGCCGCTGTCGGCGTTTATAGTAAACCTTTACAGAGGGCGCGAGCATATCCCTCCGGAGGTTCTGTTATCCTTTGAAATGCCTGAGGGCGACAGAGAGGTAACATCCCGATATCTCAGCGAGAGGGCGGGGCGCAAGGTTACTGTCCGCACCCCCGTGCGCGGAGAGGCGCGCAAGCTTTGTCTTATGGCGCAGCGCGATGCGGTGCGTCACAGCGAAACAAGGCGAAGAAAAGAGGACTCCGACGAAAGAGTTCTTGCAATACTTGCATCGCTTTTGCATTTGGAGGTAGTGCCAGAACGTATCGAGGCATACGATATTTCAAATCTCGGCAGCGAGCACATCACCGCAGGTATGATAGTAGCGGAAAAAGGCAAATTTAAGAAAAGCGATTACAGATATTTCAGAATAAAAGGCGACGGCGCACCGGACGACTACGCCGCCATGCGCGAAACTATAATTCGCCGACTGGCACATCTGACGGATGAAAAAGATACGTCATTTTCTACTCAGCCTGATCTTATACTCCTTGACGGCGGCGCGACGCACGTTTCCGTCGTTCGCGAGGTAATGAGGGAGACGGGATATGATATTCCCGTTTTCGGTATGGTAAAGGATATGCACCACAAAACAAGAACTATAGTTTCGGACTTAGATGAGGTAAGTATAGCCAGAGAGCCTGAGGTATTCAGGTTTGTATATAAATTACAGGAGGAGGTGCACCGTTTTACGGTGTCGCGTATGAGCGCGGCGAAAAGTAAAACGCTCAAGACCTCGTCTCTTGAAAAAATATCGGGCATCGGCCCTGCAAAGGCGAAAAAGCTGCTCAGCCATTTTGAAACGCTGAACAAGCTGAAGGGCGCGTCAGTTGAAGAGATAGAAGCGGTCAGCGGCATAAGCCGCGCCGACGCTGAGGCGGTATATAAGCATTTCAGGGGCGATAATGCCGAAAAAAGAAAGGATACGGATAAATAAATGAGAATAATTACGGGAAGCGCAAGAGGCGCAGCGCTTGAAACTCTTGAGGGAGAGGCTACAAGACCTACGGGAGACCGCGCAAAGGAGGCGTTGTTCTCCATGATACAGTTTGACATTGAGGGCAGACGCGTGCTTGACTTGTTTGCAGGCAGCGGACAGCTGGGTCTGGAGGCTCTGAGCCGCGGCGCAGAGCATTGCGTGTTTATTGACGGCAGCAGAGAAGCGTCCGATATAGTTTTGGCTAACGCTAAAAAGACAAAGCTTTTTGACAAATGCAGAATATCCACAACAGATTACGCAGCATATCTGAAGGGCGCTGTAGGCAGGGATGAATTTGACCTTATTTTTCTCGATCCTCCGTACGCCTCCGATTATATAACAAAGGCTCTCCAAATGATAGAGAGCGGCGGTCTGCTGCGTGCAGGCGGGCGTATTGTTTGCGAAAGCGACAACGGAACGGCTCCCGTTAAAAAGAGAGACGCTAAAAGCGAAGAGTACCACAGTGCAAAGGTCATGGAGCAGGTGTTCGGCGGCGACGAGGCGCTTTCTGAAAAATTTGATGTTGTAAAAACTGCGCTTTACGGCAGAACGAGAATAACACTGCTTGAAATCAAGCGGTAAAGGTCTGAAAATAAAGTGCGCGGTAAGTGCACGTCAGCTGTTTTCAGCCCCAATTTGTTCCTTTTTGTCCTGAGTGACAAAATTTTCTTCCGCCTCATGGCGGAAGAAAAACAAATTCAAAGAAAGTGATGGTCATAAATATGGACAGGATAGCTATAATTCCCGGCAGCTTTGATCCGGTAACAAGGGGCCATATTGATATCGTTAAAAGGGCTGCGGCTGTGTTTGACAAGGTGATAGTTGCCGTTATGGCAAATGCCGAAAAGCCCGGCGGAATGTTTTCTTATGAAGAGAGACTGGAGCTTTTGAAATGTGCCGTGAGAGACATTGAAAATGCAGAATGTATGCTATGTGATACTTTGGCTTCCGATTTTGCGGCTTCTCACGGTGCAAGGTTTTTTGTAAAGGGTGTTCGCAGTGCAACCGATTTTGACTACGAGTATTCTCTTGCAAATATAATGAAGAAGTTTGACAGGAATATCGAAACACTGTTTCTTCCTGCCGATCCTGTTTTGTCGCATATAAGCTCTACCTATGCAAGAGAGCGCATACGCTACGGCTGTGACCTTTGTGATATTGCTGACAGCAAAACGGCTGAGCTTATGATGCAGCTGTACAGCAAGAAATAGTAAGTAACAGTAAGCAACAGAAACTGTCTCTGAAAAAATTATTCCGAATTCCGTCACATTCTCCTCTCTTTTGCGACTATATAAATAGAAGGTCCTTCTTACACAATCAATTTACATCTGAAGGGGGCTGAATCGTGGACGACCTTGCTATTGTGAAGCTTTATCACCAACGTGATGAGCAGGCTATCGCCGAATCAGACAAAAAATACGGTGCTCTGTGCCGCTCCATTGCCCTGCGTCTGCTGGGCTTCCGTGAGGACGCGGAAGAGTGCGTCAACGATACCTGGCACGTCGCATGGAACAGGATGCCCCCTGACCGTCCTGATGCCCTGGGCGCGTTTCTGGGGCGCATAACCCGTAATTTGTCTGTCAGTCGGTGGCGGCAGAGCCATGCCAAAAAACGATATGACGGCGTGGAGGTGCTGCTCTCCGAGCTGGAGGACTGCGTGCCTGCCTCCGACACTGTAGAGACGCATTTGGAACGTCAGCAGCTTGCCCGTTCCATCAGTATATGGCTGGATAGCCTTGAGGATGGGGATAGGTGGCTTTTCATACGGCGGTACTGGTACGGCGACCCGGTGAAGGAACTGGCGGCAGATCGGGGCGAGGGGGCAAATGCCCTTGCCCAGCGGCTGCTGCGTCTGCGTAAGGGGCTGCGGGATTTTTTGGAATCGGAAGGAGTAGAAGTCTGAAAACAAAGTGTGTTGGAGACGTATGTCTGCTGTTTTCAGACCCAATTTATTTTTGTTCTGAGGAACAAAAAATAAATTCAAAGAAAGAGATGGTTATAACTATGAATTCAGAGGATATTTTTGACGGTATCACCGATATCAGGGACGATCTCATCGACGGGGCAAAGGAATCCCCGAAACATCAAAAGCGCCGTGTGAAAAAACGTTGGCTGGGAGCTGTGGCGGCGGTGCTTGCGCTTGTCATTGCCGTAGGAATTTTCATGCGCCCGGACGTCGAGCTGACAGCTTACGCCATTGCTGAGGCAAAATATCCCGAAATGGCCCCATATCCATGGATCAGTGACGGCAATTATGACGCATGGTGGGATGATGTGAATGCTCAGCGGCGGGATCTTGGGGATATTTCCGCGCTGCAGTCCTTCTTCGGCAGGAGCGCTCAGACCTTTCTGAGCGGAGCAGAGGGGGATAACCGGGTCTACTCCCCGCTGAACGTTTACATGGCGCTGTCTATGCTGGCTCAGCTTACGGATGGGGAAAGCAGGGAACAGCTTCTGACCCTGTTGGGAAGTGACAGCATGGATGCCCTGCGAAAACAGGCAAGCGATGTGTGGAATTCCAACTACAGGGACGACGGAGCGCTTACCTCCATTCTGGCATCCTCTCTGTGGCTGAACAAGGACGTGAAATTCAATCAGGCTACAATGGATATTCTTGCAAAAGACTTCTATGCCTCCTCATATCAGGGAGATATGGGCTCGAAGGAATTCAACAGGGCTTTCCAAAGCTGGCTCAACGAGCAGACGGGAGGACTTTTGGAGGAGCAGGCAGAGAACGTCAATCTGGACAGTCAGACTATCATGGCTCTTGCTACCACCGTTTATTACAAAGCCAAGTGGTACAGTGAATTTCCCAAGGAACTGACTGCACCTCAGACCTTCCACACCCCCGGCGGGGATGTGGAAACGGACTTTATGCACCAGAGTGACGACCAGAGCTACTTTTGCGGAGAAAAGTTTGCCGCAGTGTACCAGTCATTTGAGACCGGTACCGCCGGCGGTAAGATGTGGTTTATACTGCCCGACGAGGGTACTAGCCCGGAAGAACTGCTGGAAGACAGCGAGACGATGGATTTCCTCTTTGCCGCCGATAAATATCAGTGGGAAAATCAGAAATTTCTTGTAGTGAACAAGTCTATTCCCAAGTTTGACGTGTCCTCGCAGTTTGATCTGATAGAGGGCTTGAAAACGCTGGGCATCACCGATGTCTTTGATGCGGAGCTGTGCGATTTTTCTCCCATGACTGACGGAGAGGATGTTCCCGGTGCCATCTCACAGGTCAATCACGCTGCAAGGGTGGTCATCGATGAGGAGGGCTGCACTGCCGCAGCCTTTACCGTTATGTTCCGTGACGGCGCAGCGCTCCCGCCTGATGAAGAAGTGGACTTCGTGCTTGAACGGCCGTTTATTTTCTGCATCACCGGTGACAGCGGCTTGCCGCTGTTTGTGGGAGTTGTCAATTACCCCGCTTGAAAACAGTCGCCTTACCGTAATAAGAGCTTATATGCGAAGCGGGAAACCCGAATTATAAGCATGAAATAGAAAATCATACTGTGCGGTATTGACAAATACCGCACACGGTCGTATAATGCTGTAGTAAGATACTGCCGCTTCGGGTTGAATTCTCTTGCGGCAGACAAAGCAAAGTAGGATCATGCGCGTATATCTTTAAGGTATGCAGTGCCCGCTGAACGGGGAGTTGTCGGCGGGACGAACAGCTGTACATCAGCCGGCGGTGCACGGTCCGCATCCCGTTGCTACATATGTCGGATGACCGGTACAAAATAGCCTCCGTTTATGTAGCTCTTCTGCATAAACGGAGTTTTTTATCTGAAGCCTCCGTTTGAATCATTTCTATTCGGAGGTATTTTTGTATGAACCAAAAGATCAGAAAGTTTGTAACAGTCGGTATGCTGATCGCCGTTGAGATCATATTGGGTAGGCTGCTCACCATTGCCCTGCCCACTGTAACGATAAATTTTTCGTTTTTGCCGCTGGCGATAATTGCAATACTGTACGGTCCCGCCTACAGTATTCCGGCGGCTGCGATCTGCGATATTTTAATAGCGCTGCTGGGCAGCTACGGCTACTTTCCGCCTATGACCGTTTCCGCAATACTGACAGGTGCGATCTACGGAGTATTTTTCTACCGTAAGCCGGCAGGTCTTTTGCGTGTGTCCCTTGTTGTCCTTTGCGAAAGCGTGTTTGTCAGCCTGCTGCTGCAAACCTATTGGCTGACTATGCTGACAGGGAAGGGTTATATTGCGCTGCTTCCGGCCCGCGTTATTCAGAATTTGATAACCTGCCCGCTTCAGATCGTTTGCATCCGTTTTGTAGGATTCAGGATAGCACGTTTAGTAGGCGGCAGTGCGTACAGTATACGGGAGAAAAAGTGATGGGAGTAGAGCTGCTCAGAGAAGAACTGCGACAGACAGTAGATAACGGCATCTTTTTCGATAACGCATCTATGGGGCCCGTGGCGCCCTGTGTGACCGAGGCGATAAGCGAGTGTATGCAGCTGCGCCAGTCTATGCCCATGCGGTACTATAAGTATGCAAGCGAGATATTTCCTTCGTGTAAAGCGCTGCTGGCAGAGCTTATAGGCGCAGATGCGGATGAGATAGCGTTTTGCGAAAATGTTACATACGGTATCAATTCGGCGGCGGGAGCGCTGCCTCTCAGTGCGGGAGATAATGTCATTCTGTGTGACAGGGAATTTCCGTCAAATGTATATCCGTGGCAGCGCCTTGAGCAGAGCAAGGGCGTGGAGGCTCGGATGATTCATCACAGCGGAGGCGGTCTGACTACCGCGCTTCTCGATAAATATGCAGATGAGCGCACACGGGTAGTGACGGTAAGCAGTGTGGAATATGCCGACGGCTTTAAGACGGACCTTGAAGCTATAGGGGCGTGGTGCAGGGCGCACGGCGCATACTTTGTTGTAGACTGCGCACAGTCACTTGGTGTAATGCCTATGGATGTGCGCCGCTGTCAAATAGATTTTCTGGCAGGGCTGTCTTCCAAATGGCTTATGGGGCCGTTTGCCACCGGTTTTTTGTACGTTCGGAGGGAGCTTTTGCCGGACCTTGTCCCGCCGTTCGTCGGCGCAGACAGTATGCAGACGGATATAGATGCATCGGAATATCGGTTCGATCTGAAGGAGGATGCTTCGCGATTTGAAGGTGCACTGCCGAATGCACCGGGCATAGCAGGGCTGAGGGCGTCCCTTATGCTTATGAAGCGTGTCGGATTTGACTCCATCTATAACGCCGCGTGGGCGGTCAGCGGTTATTTTATCGAGCAGCTTAAGCGGCTGGGAATTGAGCTTGCACCGTGCGCGACAGACGATCGCACACGGTCAGCTATAGTGTCGTTCCTGCCCCCTGAGCCTGAAAAGGTCTTTGATATTTTGCGGCAGAACGGTGTCTCATGCTCCTTCAGACGCGGATATATAAGAACAGGTATCCACGGTTATAATACGACTGATGAGGCAGATGCGGTGATATCCGTGCTCAAACACTGTCTGAGCATATAAAGCGGTTAAATAATACTTGAATATTAAAGGCGAGGAGCAGTTACTCCTCGCCTTTAATATTACTTATAGATCAGATAATTCAGCACGGTTACGTATACTATTTGTCTGTGCGCCGTAAAAAGACATTTTCGGTTGAGGGATTAAACTATTTGCAAAAGTGCCACCATCACATTAGCTCAACAGATTCTATTCCGAGAATATCAAGATGCTTTTGAAGTATGATCTTCGTGCTTTCACACAGATGCAGCCATGCGGCTTTTTTTGCAGTATCCGATTCATTCATGATATGATTTTCTCTATAGAATTTTGAAAAAGCGGATGCTATTTTGTATGCGTTCTCGCAGATAAAGTTTGGTGCTTTCTCGTTGTATGCGAGTTCGTACACTTCGTTGCTAAGAGCTAATATCAGAATCAAATCCCGTTCCGTGTCCGAATATATCTTTTGTATTTTCAATTCGGCATGATCACAATCAGCCTTTTTTAATATAGAATTGATTCGTGCAATAGTGTAAAGAAGAAATGTTCCCGTTTTACCTTCCGATGCCGTGAATTTCTCAATATCAAATATATAATCTTTAGCTCGGTGATTTATCATATCTCCGAATTTCATAGCCGCAACGGTTATTTTGTGCGATATATCATGTTTATCGGCGTTTTCACTGAACGTTGATTCGCATACACGTTTATAGACTGTTTTATAGACTGTATTATAAAAATCCGAGAGTTTCATAACCCCGCCGTCACGTGTCTTATACGGTTTTCCGTTACTTCCGTTCATCGTGCCGAAACACAAATGAATCAAAGCGGTCTCAGCGGAAACAAGAGATGCTTTTCTTGCACATCTGAATAGCTGTGTGAAATAAAGACTCTGCCGGTTATCAACGATATACCATATCTCGTTGGGATGATAAAGGTTATTCCGTTCGATTATCGTCGCCAAATCCGTGGTGGCATAAATATTTGAACCGT
>CAZBAR010000045.1:0-13457 GCA_964490165.1 uncultured Lachnospiraceae bacterium
ACGGCTTCGCAAAAATGTCCTTGCAAGCAAACATTTTTGCTTCATGGTATAATAATCCAGAGAGGATTCAGATATGAGTAAACTATCTTTTAAAACATTTTGTATCGAATTATATGCAGAGCACATCGGAAAAGATAGTACCGATGTCTATGCTCTGTTTTGCACAAGCGGACTTCTTGATTTGCTTGAAAAAGATTATGACGATCTGCACGGCATGTCTATGGAATATTTAATGCAGTATTTTGATGAATATTTAAAACATTCTATATCATCATTGCCTAATCAAAATATATTCCATTCTATGTATAACGCAACAATTATTCCTGAGATCGTTAAATTGATTTCAGATAAATACTATCTGTCAGAGCAGGATGCTATGGATGTTTTTTATAAATCCAATATGGCTAAAGCGTTGAACGATCCAGAGACAGGACTTTACGGACATAGCGCTTTGTTCATATTTTCGCAGTTTGTGATGGAAAAATGTGAAATAAAATCTAAGTAAGCCATAGAATTTCTGTGGCTATATCTTTAAGTTTGGCGGTATTTGCATAGGATTGAGAAATAATTTTAGGAGGTGAGCGAAATATGCTAAAGCTTACGCGCGACAATTTCATAAAAGCAAGGGACTATATTTTTGAGAATGCGGACGATATAGGACGTGCTTGGTTTAGGTACATATTTGAAGATAAGGATGCCGATGCGTTTTTAGATGTACTGAAAAAGTATCAGTATGATAACGGCGGTTTCGGCGGACTGTATTATGAATTTGATTATCAAGGTCCCTGTCTGAAGAGTACAGAGATTGCCGTAAAATACATATTGAGCCTGGAGAAAAAGCCATCAGCAGATCACCCCATAATCCAAAAGACAATGAAATATTTGCTGGACAACTATTTGCCCGGAATCGGCAATTGGTGTGAGGTCGTAGTGCCTGCAGTAAATGATGGTGTTTATTGTTATTGGACTCGGTATAGAGGCGAGGATACTTCTCCAATTGAGAATGAAGATGAGCGCATCCGTAAATATGCTGCAAATGAAAAGGTATGCTTTGCAGCGTTTGTTTCCTATTATTCTGAACTCGTACCTCAGGAGGTGTGGCGGGACATTCTCAAATATCCGACAGAGCATATTCTGAGACACTGGGACGAAAGTTCTCCGGATTACAACAGATCCATTTTTGATGACGGAGAGCCTTACAATTTTGAATATTTCCAAGATTTTATACCATTTCTAAAGGACAGGGCTTTAGCGGATAAGCTGACTTCAATTTTACGTCAGAATCCCACAGCCTTTATGGAACTTAACTTTGAAAAATCAAAGCATGAATATGTACACTTGCCGTGCGATTCGGTAGACTCACCCGATAACATTGTTTATCCTGTGGTGAAAGAATTGGTCGATGAGTCATTGGAATACAGAATGAGACAGCAGAGCTACGACGGTCGATGGCCATTGGGCTGGTCGTTTGGCGATGATGAAAGCTTACAGAAATTGCAGGTAAAATATGAGGCGTATCGGACACTTCTTATGATAGTCAAATTGGATCGGTTCGGAAGAATCGAAAGATAAATAACCCATCCTGCCCGAGAATAGTCCGATACAGCTAAAGCATTGAACGATCCAGAGACAGGACTTTACGGACAGAGCGCTCTGTTCATATTTTCGCAGTTTGTCATGGGAAAAGGGAAAATTAAATCTAAGTAAGCCATAGAATTTCTGTGGCTATATCTTTAAGTCTGGCGGTATTTGCATATGAGAAAAAGATTATATGAAATTATCTCCGCATCAAATGGAAACGACAAGTTAAGCTCTGTTTACGATATTTTTATGATGGCGGTTATTATCGTAAGCTTGATACCTCTTGTTTTTAAGCAATCATTTGCTGCATTTGAAATCATAGATAAGGTTTGCGTTGGTGTTTTTATTGTTGACTATCTGCTTAGATGGATCACGGCAGATTATAAATTTCAAAAAAATAATACCGTATCGTTTCTGCGATACCCGTTTTCGATAATGGCGATCATCGATTTGATTTCGATTTTACCGTCACTTTCAGTCCTAAATCAAGGATTTAAGCTACTTCGTCTTTTACGAATGTTTCGTGCCTTGCGAGTATTTCGTGCGTTTAAGCTTTTCCGCTATTCAAAAAATGCACAGATCATCGCAAATATTTTCAAAAAGCAGAAAGGGCCGCTCAGCTATGTACTGATACTTGCCCTTGGTTATATTATTATTTCTGCATTAGTTGTTTTTAATGTAGAACCGGATTCGTTTAATTCGTTTTTTGATGCCATCTATTGGGCAACGGTTTCTCTGACTACTATGGGATACGGTGACATCTATCCTGTGACTGAGATCGGAAGAGTCGTGACCATGATATCCTCTCTATTTGGAATTGCAATCGTTGCACTTCCTGCCGGCATTATAACTGCGGGATACATGGATGAGCTTAACAATGTTGCAAATACTGAAGGTGATACATCGGACAGACAAGACTAAATTTTATTATTGCGTGTGGAGATGTGCAGATACTGTCTCAACTGACATCCACTCATATATTTTTTCAATTTAATCACCTTTTTTAGTGGCGTTTTTTATAATCGTCACTTTTTTATTCCTCTTTTTACATTGTTCGATGACATATTTTGTACCTCTCGACTGACCGTCCCAAAATGCCAATACTTCGTCGGCATAGTCAATGATCTGAAGATTCCGTTTTAACGGTGCGCCTCGTCCGAACTTTTTGTATTCAGGTAAAAATTCCGTAAGTCTTAAACCGTTTTCAATTGCATATTCCTTAGCACAAGCATCAATGCCGACAGCACCTCCCGACACTATCTCCGTTACATCTGACGGAAGATAATTCGCCAAATCTTTTACTATCAGTCCTCTTGAACCAATGACCGCTATTTTCATAGTCGCCTCCTGTATTAACTATATTGAGTTAATTATAAACTCGCGCAATATAGAAGTCAACTCAATTGAGGTAATCTCTTTAACTCAAAACGGTTAAACTTGTATTAAAGTTTAATTGGGAGAGGCGTTATGAATATAGGAAATGCTGTCAAAGAACGAATACTTGAATTATGTTCCGAGCGCAACATTACAATTAACAAGCTCGGCACTATGAGTGGAGTGACTCAATCCACTATCAATAACATTGTCAGCGGCAGAAATAACAGCACAACGGTATCAACGATCAAGAAGCTATGCGATGGCTTGGATATATCGATCATTGAGTTTTTTACATCCAAGGTTTTTGAAAATTTGGAACAGGAGATCCGGTAACAGTAACAGGACGTTCCATACGGGGCGTCCTGTTATTTGCCCCTTAGATCGCTGAAATGCTGTGTTTCATAGGACGGTTTTATCAGCCCGCCCAACTTGTTTACGCAGACATAATCGTCATACTTGCGGTTGTCATAAAAACTGTTGACTGTGTGAAAATCGGTTATGTACCAAAGCAGACTTTTGTTTGCGTATAGGCGATTTTGCCGGTAAACTCAGGACGCTGTCTCCCGCAGCAAATTTCATTTTTTCCGTTATATTCTATTGACAAGGGTGCAGAACGCGTGTACAATAAAATTATAGTCTCCTGACACAAAGACTTTAGTCTGAGTGAAAGGTACGGTCATATAAATTCAGGCTGTTACAGCCTTTTTGCCGTGCCTTTCAGGCACGGCATTTTATTTTTTTACTGATACAAAAAGCGCAAAGAAAGGAATATTTAAGTTATGGAAACAAGGGTAGCTGTAATAAGCATTATCGTAGAGTGCGGCGACAGCGTTCAGCCGCTGAATGAAATACTTCACGAATACGGAAGCTTTATTATCGGCAGAATGGGTATACCGTACAGGGAGAGAAAGATAAACATTATCAGCATTGCTATTGACGCACCGCAGGACACGATATCCACTATGGCGGGACGGATAGGGAAGCTTATGGGGGTTACGGTAAAGACCGCATTCTCAAGCATGAAATTCGGCAGCGATGACTGAGCGTCTTTTATCGCTTATTGAAAAGCTCGCAGACGAGCGCAGCCTTTCTCTTGCGGAATACGAATATCTTATAGAAAACCGCTGCAAGGAAGCGGCAGAACTGCTTGCCGATAAAGCTGTTACAGCGCGCAAAAAGATATACGGCAATTCTGTTTTCGTGCGCGGTCTTATAGAAATAAGCAACATATGCAAAAACGACTGCCTGTACTGCGGAATAAGAAAAAGCAATGAAAAATGCCAGCGGTATCGGCTGACGGAAGCAGAAATTCTTGGATGCGCCGACGAGGGATATTCTTTAGGCTTTCGAACATTTGTATTACAGGGCGGCGAGGACGTATATTTTACCGATGATGTTCTGTGCGAAATTATCAGCAAACTAAAATCAGCTCATCCTGACTGCGCGGTGACGCTGTCTGTGGGAGAGCGCAGCCGCGAAAGCTACGAGAGGTTGCACGCTTCGGGCGCCGACAGATATCTGCTCCGTCACGAGACCGCGGACAGGGAGCATTACATCAAGCTGCACCCGGATAATATGTCCTTTGATAACCGAATGAGATGTCTGCACGACCTGCGGGATATCGGTTATCAGGTGGGCTGCGGCTTTATGGTCGGCTCACCTTATCAGACGTCTGTGACTCTTGCAAAGGATCTGAAATTTGTCGAGACCTTTAAGCCTGATATGTGCGGCATAGGCCCCTTTGTTCCGCACCGCGACACGCCATTTGCGGATATGGAACCGGGGGAGGCGGAGCTGACCTGCTATCTTTTATCAATAATACGCCTTATTCATCCGGGCGTGCTGCTGCCATCGACAACGGCGCTGGGAACTATTGATCCCATAGGCCGGGAAAAAGGCATACTTGCAGGAGCAAACGTAGTTATGCCGAACCTCTCTCCGGTATCGGTGCGAAAAAAATACGAGCTGTACAACGACAAAATATGCACAGGTGAGGAATCTGCGCAGTGCAGAAGAGAGTTGGATCAACGAATGCTTTCGATCGGCTACATAACAGTGACTGATCGCGGCGATATAAAAAATCATTAAATTTTCATATCTGAGGTTAAGAAGTATCTGCCCCAAAGAAAGGAATTTATCATGGCTGTTTACAACCCCAAATCACTCAAAGCCGAGGAATTTATCAACGACGAGGAGATCAGAGAAACACTCGCCTATGCCGAAGCAAACAAAAACAATGCGGAGCTTATTGACCGCATACTTGAAAAGGCCCGCCCGAAAAAGACCGCAACAGGCTGCGTATGCGAGGGACTGAGCCACCGCGAGGCGTCTGTTCTGCTTGCCTGCGAGATACCCGAAAAGATCGAAAAAATGTATGAGATAGCTGAGGAGATAAAGCTGGCTTTCTACGGAAACCGAATAGTTATTTTTGCCCCTCTTTATCTTTCAAACTACTGTGTCAACGGCTGCGTATACTGTCCTTACCATATGAAGAACAAGCATATTGCACGCAAAAAGCTTACGCAGGAGGAGGTGCGCGCAGAGGTCATCGCTCTTCAGGATATGGGACACAAGCGCCTTGCCATAGAGGCGGGAGAAGACCCTGTAAACAATCCTATTGAATATATTCTCGACTGCATCAAGACTATTTACAGCGTGCATCACAAAAACGGAGATATCCGCCGCGTAAACGTGAATATCGCGGCAACCACCGTTGAAAATTACCGCAAGCTGAAGGAAGCCGGCATCGGTACATATATACTGTTTCAGGAAACATATCACAAAAAGAGCTATCTTGAGCTGCATCCTACAGGTCCGAAGCATGACTATGACTATCACACCGAAGCAATGGACAGAGCTATGGAGGGCGGCATAGACGATGTAGGACTCGGCGTGCTGTTCGGTCTTGAAATGTATAAATATGAGTTTGCAGGTCTTATAATGCACGCAGAGCATCTTGAAGCCGTTCACGGTGTAGGACCGCACACTATCAGCGTACCCCGCGTAAAGCGAGCAGACGATATTGACCCCGACGCATTTGACAACGGCATAGACGATGAGACATTTGCCAAGCTGACAGCCTGCATCCGTCTGGCTGTACCGTATACCGGCATGATAATCTCGACCCGCGAGACAGAAGCTGTACGCTCAAAGCTGCTGCGTCTCGGTGTGTCGCAGGTGAGCGGCGGATCACGCACATCTGTCGGCGGATATACAGAAGAAGAGCGTCCCCACGATACAGAGCAGTTTGATGTTTCAGATCAGCGTACACTGGATGAGGTGGTCAAATGGCTTATGGAAAGCGGGCATATTCCGTCATTCTGCACCGCCTGCTACCGCGAGGGACGCACGGGTGACAGATTTATGAGCCTTTGCAAAAACGGTCAGATACTCAACTGCTGTCACCCCAATGCGCTTATGACCCTGAGTGAATATCTGGAGGATTACGCATCTGACGAAACAAAAAAGGTCGGATATGATATGGTAGAGCGTGAGCTTGAGAAAATACCAAGCGAAAAAGTGCAAAAAATTGCGAGACAGAATATTGAAGACATCAAAAACTCCAACCGCCGCGACTTCCGTTTTTGACAGACTGAAAGGAAACGTATTATGGGACTTAACGATACAGTATCGGCAGAGCGTGTGCATATCGGATTTTTCGGTATTCGCAATGCCGGCAAATCAAGCCTTGTAAATGCAGTTACAGGTCAGGAATTATCTGTGGTCTCCGATGTGAAGGGCACCACCACCGACCCTGTAAAAAAGGCTATGGAGCTTTTGCCTATAGGACCTGTCGTTATAATCGACACTCCCGGCATTGACGACGATGGGGAGCTTGGAGAGCTTCGGGTAAAAAAGACAAAGCAGATACTGGCCAAAACAGATATTGCCGTGCTTGTATGCGACTCGGTAAAAGGTCTTTGCACCGCAGATAAAGAGCTTATCAGTCTTTTTGAAGAAAAAAAGCTGCCGTATATTGTTGCATACAACAAAGCCGATATGATAGAAAACCGTCAGCCGCCTGACAAAAACAGTATTTATGTCAGCTCCATGACGGGAGAGGGAGTACATGAGCTTAAAGAAAAGCTGGGAGCGTTTGCAAAGGGTGCCGGGAATACAAAGCACATTGTTGCAGACCTTATGAGCGAGGGAGATATTGCCGTGCTCGTCATTCCAGTAGACGAAGCCGCGCCGAAGGGCAGACTTATTTTGCCGCAGCAGCAGACTATGCGTGAGATATTAGATTCCCACTGTTCTTTTATCGCCTGTCAGGAAACAGAGCTGAAAGAGACTCTGGAGATGCTTGCGAAAACGCCGAGGCTTGTTATAACAGATTCGCAGGCGTTCGGTAAGGTGTCAAAGATCGTTCCCGACGGCATAATGCTCACATCGTTTTCTATACTGTTTGCGCGCTATAAAGGCGATCTCGGTGAGCTTGTGCGCGGAGCGGCTGCGCTTTCCTCGCTGAGGGACGGCGATAAGGTTCTCATATCCGAGGGCTGCACCCACCACCGCCAGTGCGGCGATATAGGCACTGATAAAATGCCCGCGTGGATAGAGAATTTTACAAATGCAAAGCCTGCGTATACATTCACCTCAGGCGGGGAATTTCCCGATGATCTGTCCGACTACTCCCTTGTAGTACACTGCGGCGGCTGTATGCTCAACGAAAAAGAGATGAAGAGCCGTATAGAGCGGGCAAAGGCGGCAGGCGTACCAATTGTAAATTACGGTATTGCCATTGCACATATGCACGGAATACTTGCACGCAGCCTTGCTCCTTTTCCCTCTATTCTTTCTTTGCTGAAATAACAGGATCAGAATTGAAGCTCTTATAAAAGCAATGTGATCCCCTTGGCTTGGGTACTTGAAAAAGCGAAAGCTTTCAAGGCCACGCTTGGGGGATCGGTCTGTATTAAGATGTGTTTTGATGTGTCACAGGCGACGGCGCTTCTCATAAAGGTCGGGAAAGGGCTACTTTTAGAAAAAATACCTCAATACCCTTTATTTTTTCTGTAATATGTGGTAAAATGATATTTATAAAAACATTTGAATATATATCTTTGTGAATTACACGAATGAGGTAAAATATATGTGCGGCTTTGTAGGCTTTACAGGCAATATTGTAAACAGAGACGCCGTTCTGCGAAGAATGGCGGACAGAATAATCCACCGAGGTCCTGATATGGAGGGCTATCACATCAGCGGTGAGGGCACAGAGGACAGCATAGCTCTCGGCTTTCGCAGACTCAGTATTATAGACCTTCCCTCCGGCGCGCAGCCTATGTATAATGAAGACGGCAGCGTAGTAGTCGTGTTTAACGGTGAGATATACAATTTTATGGAGCTGAGAGACAGCCTTATTGCAAAGGGACATATTTTTAAGACCAAATGTGATACAGAGGTCATTGTTCACGGCTGGGAAGAGTACGGTACAGCTCTTGCTGCAAAGCTTCGCGGAATGTTCGCCTTTGCCGTTTGGGATAAAAAGACTGACCTTTTGTACGGCGCGCGAGACTTTTTCGGTATTAAGCCGTACTATTATTCAAAGCTTGCGAACGGCAGCCTTATTTTCGGCTCTGAGATAAAGAGCTTTTTTGAGCATCCCGACTATCACCCCGAGGTAAATCCCGAAGCGCTCAGACCGTATCTGACCTTCCAGTTCAGTGCTATGGAGGAGACCTTCTTTAAGGGAACATTTAAGCTGCCTGCTGCTCACTGGTTTACATACAGCAAGGGTAAAATGCACGTTGAGAGATACTGGGACGTTGATTTCGGTAAAAAGACCTCGAAAAGCTTTGAAGAGTGCGCTATGGAGATCGACAGCAGAGTGCATGAGTCTGTGGCGGCGCACCGCATAAGCGACGTCCGCGTGGGTGCGTTTCTGTCAGGCGGCGTCGATTCCAGCTATATAACCGCTTGCCTTATGCCCAATGACACATTTTCTGTCGGCTTTGACAACGGGGATCACTCAAACAAATTTGACGAAACGGGCGAGGCGGCAGAGCTTTCTGAAATACTCGGCATAAAAAATCACCGTAATATGCTTTCTAAAGAGCAGTGCCTCGACGCCTTTGCAGATATACAGTATCATATGGATGAGCCGCAGTCCAATCCGTCATCCGTTCCGCTTTATTTCCTTTCCAAGCTTGCAAGCGAACACGTTACCGTTGTGCTTTCCGGAGAGGGCGCGGACGAAATATACGCAGGCTACGAGTGGTACGGAGAAGACGCTGCAATGCGGAAATATAAAAAGCTTCCCGGATTTATCCGCCGCGGTGCTTCAAGCGTCACACAGCATCTTCCTTATTTCAAGGGTCACGATTTTATAATAAAGGGAAGCGGACGGCCTGAAGACTGGTTTATAGGTCAGGCACTTGTTTTCCCTGAAAACGAAGCTTTTGACATTTTGCGCCCCAAGTATCGCGTAGGTCCTACTGCGAGAGAGGTAGCTGCGCCTATTTATGACAGAGTGCGCGACCTTTCCGAGCTTGAAAAAAAGCAGTATCTTGACCTTAATTTGTGGCTGCCGGGCGATATTCTTCTGAAGGCCGATAAAATGAGTATGGCTCACTCGCTGGAATTGCGTGTGCCTTACCTTGATCGTGTGGTAATGGGCGAGGCAGCGACATATCCTGCGACTTATAAAATAGGCAAGGATACTAAAGAAGTCATGCGCCACGCGGCGAATAAGACGCTGCCCGACGAATGGGCAAACCGCAAAAAGAAGGGATTTCCTGTGCCGATCGCAAAGTGGCTTGAGGACGAGAGCTTTGCGGGCAAGGTTCGCGAGAGCTTTAAGTCCGATGCTGCCGCAGAGTATTTTGAAAGCGATCGCCTGCTGGCACTGCTGGACGATCCCGCACACAATCGCCGTAAGATATGGACTGCCTACACATTCCTCGTATGGCACAAGCAGTTTATTGAGGGCGCAGCATTCAGAAAATAAAAGCCTCTGACTTTTTCATAATATAAAGGAATAAGCTATATGAACGATCGTATTACCCCCGTGTTTCTCGGTGCGGATCTTAACTGTTACAATTTTGCAAGAGCATTCCACGAAGCGTACGGCGTAGTATCCTATGCCTTCGGCAGATATGAAATATCCGCAACGAAATATTCAAGGATAATCAACTTTAAGACTGTGCCCGATTTGGATAATGAAGACACCATGCTTCGCGAGCTGCACGCCTTTGCAAAGGAGCACCGCGGAGAAAAGCTGTATCTTTTCGGCTGCACCGACGACTATGCCGCAATGATAATCCGCCGCAAGGGCGAGCTTTCTGAGTATATCGCGCCGTCTCCTTCGCCGGAGCTCTACGGCTCTATTCAGAAAAAGGCTGAATTCTATGAGATCTGCGACAAATTCGGCATTCCGTATCCTGCAACCAAGGTGCTGACGTCCCCTGCCGATGCTCATGAGATCACGGCGGACATACTGGGTTTTGAGTACCCCATTATAGTAAAGCCGTCGTCAAGCGTTGACTACTGGAAATATCCTTTTGACGGAATGAAAAAGGTGTATATTGCCGCCACTCCTGAGGAGGCTGCCGCTGTAATTGCAAAAATTTACGCGTCAGGCTATCCTGATAAAATGATCCTGCAGGAGCTTATCGGCGGCGGCGACTCACATATGAGAGTCCTGACCGCATTTTCAGATAAAAACGGAAAGGTTCGTGCTATGTGCCTCGGTCACACAATGATAGAGGAGCATACGCCCAAGGGGCTCGGCAATCACGCTGCGATCGTTACTGAGCCTGTCGCATCGCTGCCGCTTTGTGAAAATATAAAAAATATGCTGGAGGCGTGCGGATATACCGGATTTTCCAATTTCGATATCAAGTATACGGGTGAGGGAAACGATTTTAAGGTCTTTGAGATAAATCTGAGACAGGGACGCAGCAATTTTTATGTAACGTCATGCGGTATGAATATTGCCCGTCTTGCGGTAGAGAAGTGGGACGACGGCTCGGAGGACTGCGAATTGAATGAAAATGTACATTTCTGGCATCACGTACCGTCTTCTGTAGCGTATACCTACACAGAAGATAATGCACTTGTCGAAAAAGCCAAGACGCTTGCCGAAAATGGCAACGATACCTGCTCGCTGCTTTATAAATACGATATGAAGCTGAATCCGATGCGTACACTTTGCGTGCTTGAGCAGCTGAGACGTCAAAAGAAAAAGTTTAAGACGTATTATCCTGTTAATAATAAGTAGAGTAAGAAACATTATTATATTGAGAGGAGGCCCGGCAGAATGAACAATGGCCCAAAAAGACCTTTGCTCGGCATTTTGGGCGGGCTCGGTCCCATGTCCAGCGCTTATTTTTATGAGCTTGTATGTGCGCACACCAAGGCGTCCTGCGATCAGGAGCATATAGATATAATCCTGTCCTCCCGAGCTTCCACACCGGACAGAACGGCGTATATAACAGGCGTAAGTGACAACAGCCCTTTGCCTTATATGATACAGGATGCGCGCCGGCTTGAGATCTACGGTGCGGACGCTATACTTATTCCGTGCAATACGGCACACTATTTTATAGATGAAGTGCGCCGCAGTGTCGGCATTCCCGTGCCGAGCATAATTGAAGAGACCTCGCGTCTCATAAAGCTTGCGGGTTATAAAAAGGCTGGAATAATGGCAACGCTCGGCACTGTTCAGTCCGGTTCTTATCAGGAAAAGCTTGCTTCATTGGGTCTGGAATATGCTGCTCCTGACGAGAAATATCAGAATTATATGCACGAGCTTATATATGATGACGTGAAAAGCGGCGTGAGCGCTGATCTCGATAAATTTTATGCAGTTGTAGAACATTTGAAAGAGAAGGGCTGCGATAAAATGATACTGGGCTGCACAGAGCTGTCGCTCATCAACCGTACTATTGGCAGAGACCCTCTGCTTGTAGATTCGCTTGAGGTGCTGTCGCATAAAGCAATAAGGCTTTGCGGCAGTGAAACAGTGGGCTTTGACCCTGAATTTGATGTATTATGAAGCTATCTGAAATTCTTAAAAACATACCGCACAGCGCCACCGGTGACGCGGAGTGCAGACGAATTGAATATGATTCCAGAAAGGCGGGCGCAGGCGATCTGTTTGTGTGCCTTGTGGGCGCAAAAAGCGACGGCCACAATTATGCTATGCGTGCATACGATAACGGCTGCCGCGCGTTTCTATGTCAGCGCGAGCTGAATCTGCCCCATGACGCGGTGCTTGCAGTAACTGCAAATACCCGAAGTGCGCTGGCAATAGCCGCTGCAAATTTTTATTCCAATCCGGCTGAAAAGCTTCATATAATCGGAATAACCGGCACAAAGGGCAAGACCACAACGGCGCTGCTTACCTCGGCTATACTTAACGCCGCAGGTATGAACTGCGCGTATATCGGCTCTAACGGAGTTATCATAAACGGCAAGCATACCGAAACAGTCAATACTACGCCGGAAAGCCTGGAGCTGCATCATTATTTTGATTCTATGGTTGCATCCGGTGTCGAATATGCGGTGCTGGAGGTGTCCTCACAGGCGCTGGGACATCACAGGGTGGACGGCATTCCCTTTGAGGTAACGGCTTTTACAAATCTGTCCCGCGATCATATCGGCGAGGGCGAGCACCCTGATTTTGAAGACTATAGGCAGTGCAAAAAGAGACTGTTTGATAATTACGGCGCAAGGTTTATGGTGTATAATGCTGATGACGGTGCAGCCGATTATATGAAAAGCGGCTTTTCTGGGGAGACCGTGTCCTACGCTAAGGACAGAGAAGCTGATTTTCGCGCCGTTAATATCCGGAAGTACAGAAGCGATACGGCGCTCGGCGTAGGCTTTGACTGTATCACGGGCGCATGGCAGACAGAGGTCAGCCTCATGTCTCCGGGAGAGTTCAGCGTGTATAACGGATTGTGCGCTATGGCTATATGCTCCTGTTACGGCGTAAGCCGTGACTTTGCGGCATCTGTGCTGCGCCGCACACCTGTGCAGGGACGCTTTGAAATAGTCGAGGGCATACCGAGCAGAACCTTTGTTATAGACTATGCGCACAACGGGCTCAGCCTTACCAGCGCACTGAAAACTCTGCGGGAATATGAGCCGCACCGCATTATCTGCCTGTTCGGCTCTGTCGGCGGCAGAACAAAGGAGCGGCGACGAGAGCTTGCAGAGGCGGCAGACGCGCTTGCGGATTATGCAATAGTGACCTCTGATAATCCCGATTTTGAGCCGCCGGAAGAAATAACGGCGGAGATCGCATCATACATAAAGCGAATTCCTTATGAGTGTATAACAGACAGACATATAGCTATTGCCGAGGCGGTGAAAATGTCGGGCGACGGCGATATAGTTTTGCTGGCAGGCAAGGGTCACGAGACCTACCAGCTTGTCTGCGGACAGAAAGAACCTTTTTGCGAGCGTGAGATACTGAAGGAAGCTTGCGCGGTGGAGATTGGATAATCGTAAATATACAAAAAGGCATTAAATTTCTTTTTGAAATTTAATGC
>CAZBAR010000046.1:0-13426 GCA_964490165.1 uncultured Lachnospiraceae bacterium
GTTCTTTGTTCCGCACACCTACCATCATGCTGCGCTGACCGCCGCCTGCGTTTGGGGCATAATTTCCCGCTTCCAATATCAGTTCCAGATCCTTACGGCTGATCTGTCGGTCAGTATATTTTCTGATTGAATGACGAGCTTTGATAAGTTCCATTAACATGATTTGATCTCCTTCCAGCACTGCGGATCGGCAGCGTAAAAATTACCGTCCTTGCCGTTTGCAACGGCAGGACATCCGCGGCAGAATGCAAGCAGCTCGCATTTGGAGCATTTCTCAAACTTGGTGTAGTCCCGATAGGCTTCCATTTCGCAGACCCACACATCGGCAAGTCTGTCGTGGGATACATTTCCTACTTTACTGTTCTGTACCCTGCGGCAGGCGAATACATCTCCTGTGGGAAGAATCGTCAAATGGCAGTTACCGCAGTTACAGCCGCCGTATATCATGCCTTCCTCTACGGCTTCGGGAATTTTGAACGCACCTGTCTCATACTCATACAGCGTCCATAGATGGTCTTTTTTGTTGAAATAAGTATCACAGCCGGCAGCTTCATATTCCCTGAATTTTTTATCACAAACGGCAAGCAGTTCACGGTAGCGCATAGGCGCTATATCCACATCTTTGTCTTCGCCGGTTGGGCAATAGCGTGCAAAGGCAAATATATTTGCTTTGTGTTTAACAACTGTGTCAATAATATCAGGAATTTCTTCGATATTTGTACCCGATACGGTCGTCATAATAACACTGCGGATTCCCGCACGGTTAATGCAGCCGATCTTTTCAAGGGTAATATCAAAGCTGCCCGGCTTACGGAACCAGTCGTGAGTCTCACGCATACCGTCCAGCGAAAGCTGATATTTCTGACAACCGTACCCCTTTAATTTTCGGCATACATCATCGTTCAGATGAAATGGATTACCGAGAATGGTAAAAGGTATTTCCCGTTCTTTCATCAGACCGAGCAGACGCCAAAAGTCCGGGTGCAGGATAGGATCGCCGCCCGTTATATAGAAATACGGCAAACGGTTATACATTTCGCAAAAATCAAGACAGTTGTAAAATGTGTCCTGCATTTGCTCCCAATTCATCGAATCCGTTTTTTTGCAGTTGTTTTCGGAAAAGATGTAGCAGTGCTTGCACCGCTGATCGCACTCGTCTGTGATGTGCCATTGAAAAGAAAAATATTTTTTCATAGTATTGAACCCATTATTCTATATAAATCGGTTTGACCGAGTAGCATTTCGAGGTTCCCGATGAGAGAATTTCACCGGGAACGGGTTTAGAAACGGCGGATCATTTGTCTGAAGCACCGCTCGTCGTCGCAAGCTTCATATCATCCGTTTTCGTGCCAGCACGAAAAGCTCCTTCATTCCGCTGCTCCTCCTCTCCCCACAAAATCTACCGATTTTGTGGGGACCCCTTATGCACCGCAAGCGGCAGGTTTTTCTTCCGCAGCTCCGCAGGAACTGCTCTTGTCAGCCGCACCGCAGGCAGAACCGCACGCAGTTGGCTTTTCTTCCGCAGCGCCGCAAGCAGCAGGAGCTTCGGTCTTGTCGGCAGCACCGCAAGCAGCGGGCTTGTCAGAAGCGCCGCAGGCAGAACCGCACGCAGATGCATCCTTTTCTTCGTTCCATTCTGAAAGATTTGAAAGTGCCATAGTTGTTTCCTCCGTATCAGTATTCAGTGAGCTTTGGCTCTCTGTACCTATATTGTACGGATTTTTTTGCGCTCTGCAAGTACGCACTTTTTTATGGGGATACGCACCTTTTTGTAACTATTGTGCAATTACGGGAGTTTCAGCCAAAAAATATTTTTTGAATTTTCTTTGTCATATACTTAAACTATTGACTTTACGGGAGTGCTGCACTATAATATAAGTGTAACATTCGTTTTTTATGTAATAGAGGTGTGCTATGAAAACAAAAGCAGAATTGCTTCCCGAATGCCCGGTTGCAACAACAGTGCAGCTGATCGGTAACAAGTGGAAATTATTGATCATACGGAATTTACTTACGCGTCCCTGGCGCTTTAATGAGCTGCAAAAAAATTTAGAAGGTATCAGCCAAAAAGTATTGACCGATAGTTTGCGCTCAATGGAAGCTGACGGGATCATTACCCGCACTGTTTATGCTGAGGTACCACCGAGAGTGGAGTACGCTTTATCGGAACTTGGAAAGTCTTTGCAGCCGATTCTTGATTCGATGGCAAGGTGGGGCACAGAGTATAAAAGCAATTTATAAACGAACAATATGATCTGAGCTGAATAGCATAGACAGAACCGATTACAATTATAATAAATGAAGCAGAATTCTGACTGAGTAGCTGGAATTCTGCTTTTTATGTATAAATCCACTTATAGCTATTGACTTTCTGAGCTTCAGTTGTTATACTTAAATCAAATGATGTAAAACAAATGATTTAGAACAGAAAGGATAATAATATGCCGCCGAAAGCAAAATTTTCAAGGGAAGAAGTAGTGAAGGCTGCGCTTGAAATTGTCAGAGAAGAGGGCTTCAGGGCTTTGACTTCAAGAGCGTTGGGAAGTAAGCTGGGCAGCTCGGCACGACCGATCTTTACTGTGTTTCAGAATATGGATGAGGTCTGTCAGGAGGTCATGAGTGCAGCAAAAGATCTGTACAACTCATATTTACGGGAAGATATGTCAAAAAACAAATATCCGCCATATAAGGCAAGCGGTATGGCTTATATCAGATTTGCAAGGGATGAAAGAGAGCTTTTTCACCTGCTTTTCATGCGTGACCGAAGCCGCGAAACGGTAGAGGAAAACAGGGAAGAACTAAGGCCTTTGATTGAGCTGATAAAAAATGATCTGGGGATCAGCGAAGATGAAGCCTATTTGTTTCACCTTGAAATGTGGATCTATGTTCACGGAATTGCAACTATGATAGCGACATCTTATCTTAATTGGGATGACGAATTTATCAGCCGGGTAATGACAGATGCGTATACCGGATTAAAGCATCGATATTCGGAGAAAAAAGCATTTTAATATGTTAATATAGTTAATATAAAGGAGGAAACTTACAATGGAAGCGATAAAGACGCAAATGCTGACCAAGAAATATAAGAACCTTACAGCTGTTGATAAGTTGAATTTGTCTGTACGGCAAGGTGAACTGTTTTCTCTTCTCGGCGTAAACGGTGCGGGAAAGACAACTACTGTCAAAATGCTTTCCTGCCTGACAAAGCCCACCGACGGAGACGCCTTCTTGAATGGCAGCAGCGTTATATCAGATACAGCCGATGTCAAAAAAATTATCAGCGTATCTCCACAGGAAACAGCAGTTGCACCGAATTTGACCGTTAAAGAGAATTTGGAGCTGATGTGCGGAGTGCACGGCTTTGATAAGGAAAAATGCAGACAAAAAATAATAGAGCTTTCCGAAGCGTTCAGGCTGACTCAGATACTTGGCAAAAAGGCGGGAAAGCTGTCCGGAGGCTGGCAGCGCAGATTAAGTCTTGCTATGGCTTTGATCAGCGAGCCTGAAATTCTGTTTTTAGATGAACCGACCTTAGGGCTGGATGTTATTGCCCGAAGAGAGCTGTGGGATACTATCTGTGCGTTGAAGGGTAAGATCACAATTGTATTGACAACGCATTATATGGAAGAAGCAGAAGCCCTTTCAGACCGTATCGGAATTATGAAGGACGGCAGACTTCTTGCATTGGGAACTGCCGAGGAATTAAATGCAATAGCGGGAACTGATAGATTTGAAGATGCATTTATTACGATCGTAAAGGAGGAAGGTAAATGAGAGCTCTTGCCTTTTCTGCGAGAACGGCAAAAGAAATTTTGCGCGATCCCTTGAATTTGGGGTTTGGACTGGGATTTCCGATCATCCTTATACTGATACTCTCCGCGATACAGGCGAATATACCTGTCAGCCTGTTTGAGATAGAAAGCCTTGCTCCCGGAATTACAGTATTCGGGCTTTCGTTTATGACATTGTTTTCCGCTATGCTGATTGCAAAGGACAGAGAAAGCGCACTTCTGCAAAGGCTCTACACCACGCCGCTTACGGCAGTTGACTTTATATCAGGGTATGTACTGCCTGTTATGCCTATTGCCGTGGCACAGGGCATTATTTGTTATATTGTTGCGGTGCTTCTCGGATTGCCTGTAACCGTATCTATTATATATGCCGTGCTGTTTATCATCCCCATTTCTGTATTCTTTATTGCTTTGGGGCTGCTCTGCGGAAGTGTTTTCAACTCCAAGCAGGTCGGAGGCATCTGCGGTGCACTGCTGACAAATCTGACCGCATGGCTTTCAGGTATATGGTTTGACCTTGATCTTGTGGGCGGAGCTTTCAAAAGAATTGCATATGCCCTGCCTTTTGTTCATGCTGTGGAATTGGAGAGGGCGGTGCTAAGCGGAAATTATGCGGATATTTTCCCGCATTTGTATTGGGTCGTCGGCTACGGTGCGGCTGTGTTGGTTGTCGCTGTATTGCTTTTTGTAAGGCAGATGAAGAAGCAGTAATGACATGGTCAAAGACCTGCGCAACAGACTGTTTGCGGATACCGGCGAAAAAGTGTAAAAAGTATCAATATTAAATTAAAAATGCGGTTTTTATGTAGTTTTATGCAGCTTCTTGCCATATTGACAATGATACAGATATGTAGTATAATTAAAAATCGGAATTCTAACAATAGCAAGCCCGGGCAGAAACAAGAAAACGAAAATATTTATCGGTCATTGCACTGCTTACTTCAGGCAAATCATTTGTTATGTCAGAAATCACTTGCAAAACTGGTAAGGAGTGATAAAAATGTTGGCTGCTCAGATACTGGCAGTAATTATTTTTGTTGCAATGTTCATAATGATAGTTATGGACAAGGTAGAAAGGCAGTATGTTACGCTGGGATGCGGACTTTTGACCCTGGTCGGAGTTTTCGGCATCGCAATGCACAGCCTTGACGCGGTGATTGAAACTCTTAACGTAAAGAGTATTTTTACCGTAGGCTTTTGGTATGAGGCGGGAAGCTCCGGCGAGTCTTCCACAGGTATTAACTGGGCCACTGTTATATTTATAGCGGGAATGATGGTAATGGTCGAGGGCATGGCGAAGGCAGGCTTTTTCAGATGGCTGTGTATGACGCTGGCAAAAACGGTAAATTACAAGCCCATTCCTCTTTTTCTTGCATTTATGATAATGTCAGCGGTGCTTGCAATGTTTATTGACAGTATTACCGTAATTCTTTTCTTAGCATCTGTAACAATAGAGCTGTCAAAGCTGTTGAAGTTCAATCCCGTACCGATGATCCTGTCGGAAATATTCTGCGCAAATCTGGGAGGCTCCGCTACCATGTGCGGAGACCCGCCCAACATTATAATCGGTACTTCTATGGGTTATTCCTTCGGAGATTTCTTAACCAACACAGGCGCTATGGCTTTGATAAGCCTCGTCTTTGTTATAATATACTTCTATTTTGCATTTCGCAAGGAAATTGCGGGAGGGCAGATGCAGACGGTGGATACTTCCGCAATGCCCACCCCTAAAGAGACTATAACTAATAAGAAAGACTTTGTTATCAGCTGTATAATTTTCGCCTGCGCTGTAGTAATGCTGGTAACTCACGCACAGACAGGTCTTACGGTTGCCTTTATAGGTGCCGTAATTGCCGTGATAACTCTTATCACATCCGGAAAATATGCATTGCAGATAATCAAAAAGCTGGACTACAAAACACTTCTGTTTTTCATCGGTCTGTTTATTGTTGTAGGCGGCCTGGAGCAGACGGGTATCCTTGAGGTCATTGCCGGCGCTATCGGTGAGATAAGCGGAGGCAACCTTTATGTTATGGTGGCTATTATTATATGGATATCGGCAATTGCAAGTGCGTTTGTTGACAATATTCCCTTTGCGGCAACAATGGTGCCCGTAATTCAAAGCCTTGCGGCGGTGCAGGGTGTGGATACTGCAACGCTTGCATGGGCGCTGTCTATGGGAACGGATATCGGCGGCAGTGCAACCCCTATAGGCGCGTCGGCGAATGTTGTAGGAACATCTGTTGCAGCGAAAAACGGTCATATGATAGGCTGGGGACAGTATTGCAAAACTGCAATTCCCGCAACTATTGCGGTCCTCGCAATATCAACATTGTTTATTTTCCTGCGTTATTGTTAACTTGGCAGAAATTTATTATATTTTAAGCTTCGTGCTGAGCCGTGAGGGAATCAGCACAGCAGAGAGGGGATCATTATGGCAGGACAGACCATTATAGCTATCGGTCGTGAATTCGGCAGCGGAGGACATGAAATTGCAGAAAAGCTTGCAAAGGATCTGGGGCTGAAGCTGTATGACAGAAGCATTCTAGACGAGCTGTCAAACCAGTTGCACATCAAGGTGGACGTGTTTGAAAAATATGATGAAAAGCCCAGAAATCCGTTTCTTTCAAGACGTGTCGGAGAGTATTCAAACTCAATGGAAGAGATCGTGGCAGAAATGCAGTTCGATTTCATAAGACAAAAGGCGGCGGAGGGCGAATCCTTTGTTATCGTCGGCCGCTGTGCCGATTCAGTGCTGAAGGATAATGAGGGACTTATCACTATCTTTATTTGCGGCGAAAAAGAAAGCAAAGCAAAACACGTAATGGAGAAGTATCATCTCAGCGAGTCGGCGGCAATTGCAAAAATGCAGCGCCACGATAAAAAGCGTAAGCATTATCATAACAAGCACTCGCATTCAAAGTGGGGCGATTCCAGATATTATGATATGTGCATAAGCAGCAGTCCTCTCGGTATCGCCGGAACATCAGAGGTTCTGGAGATCTATATTAAAGAGAGAATGAAGAAAAATTCGGATAAATAACACACAGTGTTTATAAGCAGATCACCCCTATGCAGCCGCATAGGGGTGATCTGCTCGGATGCAGCATTGTTTTTTCATTATCCTGTTGACATAATACTTATTTATACATTAAAATAATCAGGTAGTAATAACTGGTTTTGGGGTATTTTTATGAAGCGTTTTGCAAATCCGCGAATAATGCTTATAGTTTCAATGGTGGTATTCGGCACTTTGGGGCTGTTTGTAAGAAATATTTCCGTTTCATCAGGCGAGCTTGCGCTGTACCGTGCAATTCTGGCGGTCTTGCTTATCGGCTCATTTCTTCTTCTGACAGGGCAAAAGATACCATTTCGTGAGATCAGAAAAGAAATTCCGCTTCTTCTGCTGTCCGGAATAGCTATGGGCTTTAACTGGATCCTGCTCTTTGAAGCATATAAGTATACCACCGTTTCCGTTGCTACTCTCAGCTATTATTTTGCCCCCGTCATTGTGACGGTAGCGTGTCCTGTTCTGTTTCGGGAAAAAATGAGTGCATGCCAGTGGATATGCTTTTTTATGTCAACACTGGGAATAGTTTTGATAACCGGACTGGGAGACCTGTCCGGCGGCAATAAGAATTTTGTGGGCATTCTTTTCGGTCTCGGGGCTGCCTGCCTTTATGCCACAGTCGTTTTGCTTAATAAATTTATTAAGAGGGTAGGGGGCATACACAGAACATTTATGCAGTTTATCGCGGCAATTATCGTCCTTGTGCCGTACGTATGCGCAACAAGCGGAGTCACATTGACTTCTCTTGACATAACGGGCTGGATATGCCTTGCGGTCGTAGGACTTGTGCATACAGGCGTCACATATTGTATGTATTTTTCATCTCTGAAGGAGCTGCCTGGGCAGGAGGCTGCAATACTCAGCTACATAGATCCGCTGGTGGCAGTTTTCGTATCCGTTTTGATATTGGGAGAGAGTATGACATCATTGCAGGCAATAGGCGGAGCTATGATACTCGGCTTTACCCTGTGGAATGAGAGCGCGGCGAATAAGAAATAGATATGGCTTTGCACAGAAAAAGTCCTCGATAAGATCGAGGACTCAGACTGTCAAAAAACCAAATGGCTGTAGCAAAATATCCAAAAGTTTTGGTCAAGCTTTTTCAAAAGCTTGTGGGTTTTTAGGGCAACGCCCTAAATCGATCGCCGCAGCGATCGAAATCCTAAGACTGACCGGAGTCCAGAGGGTTACCTCTGGTCGACCGCCGCAGCGGTCGAAATCCCCTTTTGTGCACTTTGCTATTTGCATAGACTTTTTTGACAAGCTCAGTCCTCGATTGGATCGAGGACTTTTTATGTGTTTGAGCCTTTATACTCATCGCCGCGTTTTGTCCATACAAGCGTGAGTATTAGTTCTCTGACACTTCCAAACTTGCATAATATTCCGTATCCCAATTCGGATTGTAGATTCCGCTGTTTTTATACAAACCTGCCCTAACATAGTTCGGATCATTTGCTTCAATGCGTTTGTAAAGCTTAATTTTATCAACACCTAATTTTTTGGGTTCAATTGTTTGATTAAGATACAATTCAAAATATAAACCATATTCTTGTTCAGAATCTGTTTTTATGATACACGAGCCTGTAATCATCTATGGAACTTCCTCGATTGAAATCGGTGGTAATTGTCTGCTCGTCATTTGTTCCGCTCCTGCAAATTTTCCGACAAAAGTAACATAAAAGCTTTTTTTCTCTTTGGGCTGCAACACGTATTGGCATTTATCCTTATTTGAATCTACTGCATACAATACTCCATCTGACAGCAATCCGTTTTCAACTTCTTTTGAAAAGTCTCCCTTGATCAAAACTGTTTTATCGGTGCTATATGTATTGCAAATAGTGACATAACAAACAAATTGCACTTCATTATCAACAATTTTGTATTCTGACAAATAGCTTTTATTTTCATCAATATAAACCGATTGCTTATTTTTGCTTACGGCACATATCACTATTATTGCGAATACGATAATCAATATAATTGTCGATACAAGGATTTGGACTATCTTATTTTTCATAATACTCCTCTGCGTAGCCAAATGCGGTAGTTATATTTCTCAAAAAATCTTTCATATATTGTTATTGCTTCAAACACGGAGAATAAGAAACAATAGTTTTCACGCGGCTGCAACCTGATATCATTTCCTATCACTTAACCGCGACATATACGTAAATTATTTTGTTGTTCAAATCATAATAAGCCTCGCCAATCCAACGACCTGCCTCAACCCATTTTTCAAATTCAGCGTTGTAACACCAATTGAAATCTGTATATCCTGTATCTTCCGGAGATATGTCTTTTGGGAACTGAACATAAGATTTTTCAAAAGAAAACTGCTGTTCAATTTTTTCAATTTCCTCATCAGATACAGTAATAAAACCCGAAACTATGTAATTAGCCGGACCCAAACGACCTCCTCATGAATAATACTTCCAAAGTCCTTCTACAACATTTCCTTCAAATGCCTTGAAAGTTTCATTCAATGAGTTGATTTTTCTGCAGTATTCAATACTCTCAAAGTTTACAATACCGTTTTCATCAAACAAGTCCGGGGGATTTACGCCGTATTCCTTTTCCGTGTCTGCGCTATGTGTAAACAAAACTTGATAGGATACCAATAATACCATAATTGTAGCTAATATAATACATAATATAATAACAGAACAACGTTTCATTTTTATCCTCATTTCAAATGTTATTCATATTCATCTTAAAGCTTTAATAAAAATGGCAGCAAGCGCAATAGTCAGTATAATCGCAGAAATCGGTAATTTTACAGTCCTTGTCCGTTACAGCCACTACGCTGCCGCGATAATTGTAGTGATATACTATGTACTCATCGCTGTACTTTGACCACAAGTCTGTCTGCACTCCGTACTTTCCATTATATCCAAACAGAATTGTGCTGCTGCCTATGTGCTCAACAGTGCTGCCGTATGCGTCGTATTATATTTAATCACAATGCATCGTATACGTAATCCGCAATATACTTAATGTTTTTCAGATATTTCGCGACTTCTTCCTCGTTTATCGCAACGCACTGATAATTTGTATGTAATCCCAATTTGAATTTAGGATTTACATAGAAGATCAAGGCTTGCAGAAGTTGCCCACCGTGCAGTGAATCAATGATCACTGCCACGGAACTGTCATCCTTGTCTTTAATTACCATTGTTCCTACACCTGAAAAAACCGTATTCTTTTTTTGCTCCCAGCCATCGGTACATAGTATCTGCTTTATTATTTTGCGAACATTATTGCTGACACCTTGCTGATACTCCTGATATTCCTTAGTCTCCTCAGGCATATTGTTCATTATATCAGGCAAATTTGCTTTCATAGCTTCAAATTTTAATTCAGCCTCAGCATAAGCCTGTTCCCACTCCTTGCGCTCAGCTTCATCTTCGGGCGCGTAAAATGCTTCCTCATTCTTTATTTTTCCAAGCGATGTTATGATATCGTTTACACTATCCAACGCTCTGAAACGTTTTTCGCAAGACAGATACACAGTATACGGCTTATGCTCATAGGGCGCCTTGTATATAATGATTGAGTTTGATAAGTAATTTTCCCCTCCGTGAAATGCACTTTTAGCTTTTTCATACCCGTAAGTGCCATGTCCTACCGCATTACCACCCCATTCTATTTCATCAATTCCAAGCATAATTGTAGATACATCCATTAGACTCAGATTATCGATGAAGTCAATCAATTTTTCAAATGTATCATTGTTCAAGCTCTCTGTATTATTTTTATTGCTCCAATCCCAAGAGCTGTCAAGATTTGAAAAAAGCTTTCTATCATCTCTATCGGAGTCGTAGTATGGACTTTTAGCAAGATGTTCTAAAACCTTAACGTGATAGAATCTTTGCAAATCAAGCGACTCAAACTTTTGAATTTTTTTGGAACTGACTTTATCTTTGTGCTTAAATAATCCACAAAATTCGAATAAATTGCGATTGAATTTTACAGTATCTTTGACCGCGGTGTATATATCGTAAGCCTTTGTTTCCTTTTTACATACAATTTGGATAACTGTATATTCCTTCATTTTGCATTCTCCTTATCAAAATAAATCATGTGGTTTCAGCATCAATATAAACAATTCCGTTGATCTGATCAAAATATATATTTCCAACATATTTGAAAGAGAGCAGTTTGCGGGATAATTCGTCATTTTTTGCCCACTCAAATGTTGTATAACCTGTAATTGTCGGGTCGATCCCCTGATCGAAATCAGGACAATATGTTTCCAATATGTATTCATTTATCAAAATCGAATATTCGTCATCTGATATAATTACAAACGCTTTGTATGCAGTTGAATTAGGTCCGGGTGCAGACGAGCCTATTCTGCCTGCTTTCCAGTATACGGCTTCTATGTCCTGAAAAATCGGAAAGCTTGCAGCAATTGGCTCTATATCGTACCGATAATCAAGCTCTTCATAATTAGGACGTTTTACTGCAGTACACCCGAATAAGCATACTATTAACAATATGGCTGACAGTTTTAATGACAATCTTTTCAATACCTGATTTCCTCCGTGGTTAAAGCACCGTTTGAATATTTGTTAAATTACCGGGGAACGCATTTGTATAAACTCTCATACTTTCAAGTCAAAAGTCAGAGTTTTAACAGCCCCTTTTCCAGCCTCTGAAAACAAGCAGCATTTCGCTCGGTCATTGACTATTGTAACTTCAAGGTACGGTCTCGGATTTTTGCAAAGCTGCTTACTATAGTTTAATTTTATCATAATTATCCAAAATTTGCAATATAATAGCTTCTGCTCTGAGTGAATTGTACTGCAGAGGAGGGGGCGCCTTGTCCGGATTGTAATGTAATAAAAAATCGTCGGAAAAGAAATATTGTTATTGCAAAATCGAGGACAATGTGGTATACTATATGCGTATCAGGAAATTGAGTAAGAGTTCGAGTATATGAAAGCGTATCAAAGCGGAACTGTTTGCGAGCGCTGGAGCAGTGCATAACTGGGTTGACTCGAAATCTTCTTCGCAGGAAAGAAACCAAATCGCCTAAAAGCCTTTAACGGTGCGGTTTTCCGCTGATACGGCAGTATAAAAACAACAGGAGTTCTAAGAGGAATTCTAATAAAAACTGAATAAGCGTTCATCTCACGAAAGTGAGTTGACATACACGGAGAGGTATCGAAGTGGTCATAACGGGGCTGACTCGAAATCAGTTTGAGAGCAATCTCACGAGGGTTCGAATCCCTCCCTCTCCGCCAACGACCGCTTTGGAAGCAATTCCAAAGCGGCTTTTACTTATATATTTTTTAGGAGGGGAAGAAATATGGATTGGCTTGGCATAGTGATTGTTGTTGTTTGTCAAATAATAATTACCATTATAGGTGGTTGGTTTTTGAAAAATTATTTTCCAGCATACATGGAGGAAAAAGGCAAAAATCTTGCTACAAAAGAAGACATACAAGAAATCACAAGAAAAACCGAAGAAGTTGAAGATGAATTTAAGAAAAATTTTGAGTTGTTTTCTTCAGATGTTCGATTTAAATATGATTTTTATTTTAAACAGTATTCTGAATTATACAGCAAGCTATACGCTTTTGTCATGCAATCGGAATATGTTAGGCGTTATATCAAGCTTACAAAAAATGAAGATATATCTTTTGATGAAGCACCGTTTCTTGAAATTTCAAAAACGCATCGTACAACTAGTACAGTTAGTTATAATAAAGAAACTGGAACAAAATTTGAAAACAAGACAATTGATATTGAAACTCCTATATCTCAATTTAACAAAACGCAAATGTGCGAATATATAATTGATAAAGGAGAGTTTGCATCTCAAAGATTATTAAAAATTGCTGTTGCATATCGCTTTGCTAACAGCAGATATGAGGGCAATCCGGAAATCAATGGCTCCACTTCAGAATCTCGAATAGCAAATGAAGAAGAATTTCGGCTTATTAGAGAAATGGTTCAATGTATTGTTTCGGAGTATAATTCATTTAGAAAAGATTTAAATATGGAGTATAATGCCTCGGAATTAGAAACTGGAATACCAGTTATTTAGAATTCAATCAATAGCCTCAATTGTTTTTTATTCGTCTGAATTTCAGTATCAATGCCCCATACTTTTCCGTCGCCGGCTTTGCGACACGCTCTGGAGAAGCTACATAGGAGATAAACTCCGATTTCGGTATGTACTGTACTGCACCGATTTTAATTCCGTGCAGTACATTCTTTTTTATCAGTTCATAGATCCTCTGCGGCTGGCAGCCAATAAGCTCCGCAGCCGTCTTTGTGGGCAGAGCATCGGGAAGCTCTGCCCATTCTTTTTCAAGCCACAGTCGGAAGGCTTCGCAGTTTTCCAACGTCGCCTCGATCAGCAGTCGCGGATGCCACTCGGTACGGTTGGAGAACAGACCGTTCAGCTCAGCAAGGAAGCCCTCCTCGTTATCCATGCGGTATTTGAACTTCTCCGCATCTTCTACAAGAACTCGATATTTGTGAGTTGCATGTCCCGTGTTCTCATGCGGAATATAGTCATGATCCATCAGATATTTCATCTTGCGTGTGGAAA
>CAZBAR010000047.1:0-13270 GCA_964490165.1 uncultured Lachnospiraceae bacterium
AAACCAGAATGAGGAGATCAATAAAATGGACTCCTGGGAGGGCAGCCAGCTTAATACTGCTAAGGAGATCCTTGCATTTGAGCTTACAAAAATGGTTCACGGCGAAGAAGAGGCGAGAAAAGCGGAGACGGCTGCAAAAGAGATATTTGTATCAGGCGGCGCATCTGCAAATATGCCTACTACCGCTTTGCACGAGGATAATTTTACCGACGGTAAGATCCTTGTTTCCGATATGCTTGTGCTTTCGGGACTTGCACCCTCAAAGGGCGAGGCTAAGCGCATAATTACAGGCGGCGGTGTTCTTGTCGGCGACAAAAAGGCTGAGGGCTTCGGAGCGTCTGTTTCCCGCGATGAGATAGGCGAGGACGGAATAGTCGTAAAGAAGGGTAAGAAGACCTTCCACAGATTCATCGTTGAATAAGCTGAATAAAATGTATAAGTATTTGCTTTTTGATGCTGACAATACCTTACTTGACTTTGATGCAGCAGAAAAATGCGCCGTAAAGGAGACTCTTACAGAGTCTCCTATCGGCTACTCAGAGGAAATCTATAGCCGTTATCATATCATAAACGATGAGGAATGGAAAAAGCTTGAGCGTGGCGAAACTACGAGAGAAGTGCTGCGTATAGAGCGCTTTAAGCGGCTGTATGATGAATACGGGCTGGACGGTGACAGGTATGCAGAGCCTACAGCCGATGCGTATGTAGACAAGCTGTCGATGCAAGGTCAGATGATGCCGGATGCAGAGGAAGTGCTGAGTCGGCTTTACAAAAATTACAGCATATATATTATAACAAACGGGATCACCGGAGTACAAAAGTACAGAATGGCGGCAACACCTCTTGAAAAGTATATTACCCATAGCTTTATATCTCAGGAAATGGGTTTGACCAAGCCCGCAAAGACGTTTTTTGACGCTGTAATTTCCTATATAGGTGATTTTGATACTTCTGCTTATCTTGTTATCGGTGACTCACTGACCAGCGATATTGCAGGAGCTGTAGGCGCAGGAATAGACAGCGTGTGGCTCTCAGGCGGAAAGAAAAGCGATATGCCCACATATACTATAGAAAAGCTGAGGGATCTGTACGGCATCCTTCAGATATAAATTCAGAAAGGCGCATTTGAATGAGTATAGCTTTATATAAAGAGCAGCTACGCGATAGAAAAATAGCATTTACCGAAAAAGAGCCTATGAGCTTACACACCACATTCCGTATCGGCGGCGAATCAGAGCTTTACGTCGTGCCGAAGTGTGAGGATGAGCTGATGGAAGCTGTGTCTGCCTGTGTGGGTAGCGGTGTGGCATATACGGTTCTCGGAAGGGGAAGCAATGTTGTTTTTGACGATGAAGGATACCGCGGCGCGGTTATTTCAACAGAAAAGCTGAACAGCGTTACCGTTTCCGGCTGTAAGATCTCGTGTCAGTGCGGTGCGTCCTTTACAGGCGTAAGCGCAGCGGCGCGCGACGCAGGACTTACGGGATTGGAGTTCGCATACGGAATACCGGGGGCTGTAGGCGGCGCCGTTGTTATGAATGCAGGTGCGTACGGCGGAGAGGTTGCCGCCGTGCTTTCCGAAAGTACATACTATGATACGCTAAGCGGAGAGGTGTGTACCATAAGCCTTGCTGAGCACTGTTTCGGATACAGAGAGAGTATATACAAAAAACACCCTGAGAGAATAGTTCTGAGTGCAGTTTTTACGCTATGTGAGCGTGACAGCGCCGAGATAAAGGAAGAGATGGACGGATATATGGCAAGCCGCAGAGCAAAACAACCCCTCGAATATCCTTCTGCCGGCAGCGTGTTTAAGCGTGCACCCGGTCACTTTACCGGACAGATGATAGAAGAATTAGGGCTTAAGGGCTACACAATCGGCGGCGCTCAGATATCAGAAAAACACGCAGGATTTATAATCAACCGCGGCGGTGCTGCAAGCAGAGATGTTGCAGAGCTTATCGCATTTATTAAAGAAAAGGTATACGAGGGCTACGGAGTTTCTCTCGAAGAGGAGCTTATATTTATAAAATAAAAGAATAAAAAATATAAAATGAAAATTTCATATTCAAGTGAAACGAAAAAGGCACTTTCTGAGACGGTAGATAAAAAGAATTGCTGCCGACGTATGTATTCTGACGGAATAGGACTGAAAAGTCTTGATGACAGATCTGCCAGAGTAGATATTATCAGGTCTGCGCCGCAGCATTTTCGGTGTGATAACTGTTTCCCGGCATTTTTGAGAGGCTTGTTTGTCGCATTCGGAAATGTTACCGACCCTGCAAAGCAATATCACTTAGAACTCAGCCTTGAGACTGAGGAGGAATGTGCGGCAGTCGGCGAGCTTCTTTTGCAGCACGGTATTGAGATGAAAAGGGGAGCGCGAAGATCAAGGCAGCTGCTTTATATAAAAAACAGTGAGCTGATCGAGGATTTTTTTGCCGTTGTCGGTGCAAACAAGGCGGCCTTTGAGCTTATCAATTCAAAGATAGTGCGGGAGGTAAGAGGAGACGCTAACCGCCAGTCCAACTGCGATATGGCGAATATAAAGAAATCTCTTTCCGCATCTAAAAAGTATACTGAGGTCATAGAAAAAATGATCTCCGACGGCACGATCTCAAGACTGCCCAAGGATCTTTCGGAAACCGCCATGCTGCGCATTGAGAATACACAGGCTTCAATGTCAGATCTTGCGCTTATGCATAAGGTGCCTATTTCAAAATCGGGGGTCAAGCACAGGCTTGATAAAATAGCGGATATTGCCGCAGAAATTTACGGAGAAAATACTTAAAATCAAGGGAGGTTCCGTCAATGTCGGATTTTGTTCATTTGCATTTGCACAGCGAATACAGCTTGCTTGACGGGGCTTGCCGTATTACGGATATTCCCGCCGCTGCACGCCGTGCGGGACACACAGCCTGTGCCATTACCGACCACGGTGTAATGTACGGTGCTGTTGCTTTTTATAAGGAGTGCAAAAAAGAGGGAATAAAGCCTATTATAGGCTGCGAGGTGTACGTTGCTAACGGCGGCAGGCACGAAAAGAGCGGCAGCGGAAGCAGTGAGGGGCATTCATCCCACCTGGTGCTGCTGTGCAAAAATGAGATAGGATATAAAAACCTGATATATATGGTGTCTCAGGCGTTTATCGACGGATTTTATGTAAAACCGCGTATTGATATGGAGTTGCTGCGCTCTCATCACGACGGTCTTATAGCGCTGTCAGCTTGTCTCGGCGGATATATACCTAAGCATATAATGAGCGGCGATTATGAGGGTGCACTGGCAAATGCCATTGAAATGAAAGAGCTGTTCGGAGGGGATTTTTACCTTGAGGTTCAGGATCACGGTATTGCTGCACAAAAGACCGTAAATGACGCTCTTTATGAAATGTCTGAGGAGCTGGGTATCCCTCTTGTTGCCACAAATGATGTTCATTATCTTAAAAAGTCTGACAGCGAGGCGCAGGCCTTGCTCATGTGTATACAAACTGCAAGCTGCATTAAGGACGGAAGGCCTATCGGCTTTGAAACGGACGAGTTTTATTATAAAGAAACTTGGGAGATGGAGCGGCTGTTTGCCGATCACCCTGAGGCTATTGAAAATACAGTCAAGATTGCAGATGAGTGCAATTTTGATTTTGAATTCGGTCATGTGTATCTGCCGGAGTATATTTGTCCCGATGCCCAGTCACCTGACAGCTATTTAAGAAGTCTGACTATGGACGGGCTTGCAAGGCGCGAGCAAAAGGGCGAGACATTTTATGAGCTTCACTCAAAGGATGAATATATATCCAGAGTTGAATACGAGCTGTCGGTCATAGCGAAAATGGGCTACAGCCAGTATTATCTTATAGTTTGGGATTTTGTAAACTATTCGCGTTCAAAGGGTATACCCGTGGGCCCCGGCAGAGGCAGCGGCGCGGGAAGCCTTGTGGCATATCTTATAGGCATCACGGATATAGACCCTATGCGCTTTGAGTTGCTGTTTGAGCGTTTTTTGAACCCTGAGCGCGTTAGTATGCCCGATTTTGATATCGATTTTTGCTATAACAGACGCGACGAGGCGATAGACTATGTCAGAGAAAAGTACGGCAGCGACAGAACCGCTCAGATAGTAACCTTCGGTACGATGGCTGCAAGAGCCGTTGTCAGGGACGTAGGACGCGCTATGGGAATGCCGTATAACGATGTTGATGCAGTTGCAAAGCTGATACCGCGCGACTTAAATATAACTCTTGATGAGGCGATAAAGGGCAAAGAGCTTCGCGAAATGTACGAGAGCGATCCCGAAATTCGTCAGCTTATAAATACAGCCCGCGCTCTGGAGGGTATGCCGAGACATCCGTCTGTTCATGCGGCAGGCGTGGTAATAACAGAGCTTCCTCTTACAGATCACGTTCCGCTGGCTGTAAATAACGGCGTTACGGTCACCCAGTTTGATATGAACACTATCGCCGAGCTGGGACTTTTGAAATTTGACTTTCTTGCGCTGAGATATCTGACGATAATAGATAACTCCGAAAAGCTTATAAGAGAAGCTGTTCCGGAATTTGATATTACTAAAATTCCATTGGACGACAAAGCGACCTATTCGCTTATATCCAAAGGTAATACCGACGGCGTTTTCCAGCTTGAGTCAGGCGGTATGAAGCAAACGCTTATGCAGCTTCGCCCGTCGCAGATCGACGATATTATAGCCGCGATCGCGTTGTACCGTCCCGGACCTATGAGCTCTATTCCGAAATATGTAGAAGCCCGTCACAGCGGAAAAAAAGAGGAATATGTTACACCCTTGCTGGCCCCTATATTGGACTCTACCTACGGCTGTATCGTGTATCAGGAGCAGGTAATGCAGATATTCCGCGATATTGCAGGTTTTTCCATGGGACATGCAGATATCATTCGCAGCGCTATATCGAAAAAAAAAGTTGCTGTACTGCTGAGAGAGCGTGATCCCTTTATAAAGGGCGCGGGAGAGCGCGGAATCGATGCTGACGGAGCAGAAAAACTGTTTGACGATATTGCAGATTTTGGACAGTATGCCTTTAATAGAAGTCATGCGGCAGCCTATGCACTGCTTGCATACAGAACGGCTTATCTTAAAACGCACTATCTTTTGGAATACAACTGCGCACTGATAACATCTGTTCTGTCAAATCCGCAGAAGATATATGAGTACCTGGCTGAGTGCAAAAAACACGGAATAAGAGTCGTTTCGCCGAGCGTTAATGTATCGAAAACAGCTTTTTCCGCGAAGGACGGAGCTATTGTTTTCGGACTTGGTGCCATAAAAAATATCGGCGCTGCGTTTTGCGATATACTTGTCGCAGAGCGTGATAAAAACGGTCTGTTTAAGGATTTTGACGACTTTTTGACCCGTATGCAAAAGCTGGGTATGAATAAGCGTCAAATGGAGTCGCTTATTAAGGCGGGCGCTCTTGACTGCCTCGGCATATACCGCTCAAAAATGCTTGCCGTTTACGAAGGACTGATGGAGCGGGGAAGCACGGACGCGCTGTCTGGACAGCTTGATATTTTTGCGGCAGGACAGGGGAGCGAGCTTTCCGCTCCGAAAACGGAGTTCCCCGATATTAAGGAGTTTTCTACGGCGGAAAAACTGAAAATGGAGCGCGAGAGCAGCGGTATGTTTTTATCAGGTCATATGCTGGACGATTACAGCGAAAACTCCGCACTTATAAAGTCTGACTCTATAGCGGCTATACTGGCTGCGTTTTCCGATGACGAAAATGATGGTGACGGCAGCGGTGAATACAAGGACAAGCAAAGCGTTACCGTAGTCGGAATAGTATCGTCAAGAACAAATAAGGCTACAAGGGCAGGAGAGCCTATGGCTTTTGTAACTCTTGACGGAGGAGACGGCTCAATAGAGGCTATTATATTTCCTGCCGTTCTGTCAGAATACACTCACTTCCTTATGCCGGAGAGTGCAGTTGCAGTTCAGGGACGGCTGTCCGTTAGAGAAGATGAAGAGCCAAAGCTGCTGGCTTCAAAGATAATCAGACTTGCCAAAAACGGTGAGTCGCCTGTTTGTTTTGAAGAGGTCAGAATGCAAAAGACTTTACCTGAAAAGCCAAAGCAGGCTGGTACACCGAAGCTTTACTTAAAGATCTCAGCTATGGACGACCCTGTGTTCAAAAAGCTTCAGGCATTTATAAGCATTTTCAGAGGCAGCACTCAGGTAGTAGTTTATGATGCGTCTACATCAAAAGCGTCACATCTTACAGGCGGGGGCATCGCTCTGAACGAGTTTACGGTAACGGAGCTTGCAGAGCTGCTCGGTAAAGATAACGTTGTTATAAAGTAGCATACCAGCGTAAATTTTACAGGACTTCATATCCCGTTAATAATTATGTATTACAATTTCATATAACGAGTGCAGCTCTTTATCTGCATATCTATTCTATAAGAAGGAATGGCTGTAACTATGAATGATAACATAAATAAGCTTCCCTCGCCCAATGATCTTGACGAGGGCGATAATAATATCAGCACCAACAGTAAAGAAAAAGCCAAAATGATATGGAAACGCATCGGCAAAATATCCTTGCGCGTGCTATCATATCTCGGCAACATTTTTCTTACTCTTATGCTTATAGGCACAGTATGCGGTGTTATTATCGGCACGGTATTTTGTGTATATATAAAAAACTATGTTGATCCAAGTATAGATGCGTCTCTCCTTGTAAAGGCGAGCACTGATAAGACCACCCGTATTTATTATAACAAATATGAGACTGAGGATGACCGCATAAATCAGGACGGAACTGCTGTAGAAATCGAGGATCAGCGACTTTACAGCACAAATAACAGCATATGGGTTGAATACGATAAAATCCCGGACGATCTGAAATGGGCGTTTATCTGTGTTGAGGATCACCGCTTTATGGAGCATAACGGCGTTGACTGGCTGAGAACTGGCAAGGCTGTGTTCAGTTATTTCTTCGGTGCAGGTGATTTCGGCGGTTCTACTATAACTCAGCAGCTTGTAAAAAACCTTACAAATGACAATGAAAACTCTATTCAGCGAAAGGTTCAGGAGATCTTCCGTGCACTGAAGCTTGAAAAAGACCACAGCAAAGATGAAATACTTGAGATGTATATGAATATAGTATTTCTCGGCAATAACTGCTACGGTGTTCAGGCAGCGGCAAACTTTTATTTTGATAAGGACGTAAGCGAGCTTACAACGGTTGAGTGTGCAGCGCTTGCCGCCATAGTAAAAAACCCCTCACAGTATGAGCCCCTGAACCACGATGTCGTATATAAGACCGATGAGAACGGAGAAGAAAAAGAGGCGGGTAACCGCTATCGCCGCAGAAATCAGGTTCTTTACACTATGTGGCAGCAGGGAAAGCTGACTGAGGCGGAGTTTGATAAAGCTTGGGAAACAGAGCTTGTTGTTATCGGAAACAAGAAGGAAGATAACGACGAGAGCAGTACTGCCGATAATGTAAATACATGGTATACTGACGCTGTCATAAACGACGTAAAAAATGCGCTTATGGAAAAGTACGGCTATTCCGATTATGTGGCAAGCTTTACTATTTATACAGGCGGCTTACAGATATATACCTGTATGGATCCCGAAGTGCAGGCTGTACTTGATGAGGTCTATATAAATGACGATCAGTATTTTCCCGCTGTAAGCGGCGGCTTGCAGCCTGAAAGCTCTATGATAATAATTGATCCTTATACAGGCGATGTTCTCGGACTTGTAGGCGGCAGAGGAGAAAAGACGCAGAACAGAATTCTTAACCGCGCAACACAGGCAAAGCGTCCCTGCGGATCAAGTATAAAGCCTTTGTCCGTATATGCGCCTGCTATCGATACGGGAACTGCAACAATGGGCTCTGTTTACGATGATTGCCCGGTTACTACTACGGCTGACGGTACCGTATGGCCGCATAATCTGCCTGATGTTTTTAACGGCTATACAACGGTGCAGGATGCGATAAGACGTTCTGTCAATACCTGTGCCATTAAGATAATCAACGATGTTGGCCTTGATTATTCCTTTGATTTTCTTACAAAGACTCTCCATATGGACAATGTAATAGAGTCTTATACTACAGCTTCAGGAACTGTCATCACCGACAAGGCGCAGGCGCCTCTTGCTCTCGGTCAGTTCTCCTACGGTATTACCCTTTGGGAGCTTACGGCAGGCTACACTATATTCCCCAATGAGGGCGTGTATTCAAAGTCCCGTCTTTGGACGCAGGTCTGCGACAGTGACGGTAACGTTATTCTGGAAAACGCTCCCGATTATGAAATAGCTATAAGCGAAGAAAGCGCGTCTATAATGACAAAAATGATGCAGAACGTTGTATCATCAGGTACAGCGACTGCCGTTACCGTAGACAGATATGTTGATGTTGCAGGTAAGACAGGTACTACAAGCGCCGACTTCGACAGAACCTTTATCGGCTTTACTCCTTACTATGTCTGCGGCTGCTGGTTTGGATACGATATGAACCAGGCACTGTCCGACTTTTATCAGAACCCGGCTGTAGCTGTATGGGATACTGTAATGACAATGCTGCAGGAAAAGATAAATGCAAAGGCTGCTGCTGCGGGCGAACCCATAAAGACATTTAAGGAGTCTGATAACCTTATAAAGGCAACCTACTGCAGAGACTCAGGTATGCTGCTTACAGACGCGTGCAATGCCGATCCCAGAGGAAGCAGAGCAGAGACCGCATGGTTCACCCGTGACACTGTTCCCACAGAAAGCTGTGACGTACACGTTATGGTCAACTATGACAGAATTACGGGCGGTGTTGCATCCGATAAGTGCCCCGATGCAAATGTTTGGGCTGTAGGACTTATCCGAAACGATACAAGAGACTTTTTGACACAGGTAACGATTACAGACGCTCAGTATGTATACAGAGATGTAGACTTCTCAAAGGGTTATCCGGAGTATGAAGGATACCCGTACTTCTACTATATGTTCCCCCAGGATCATTACGTCGGAAAATCGGGAGTGTCGCATCAGTATAACAGCTTCTGCAGCCAGCATTACAGATAATGTGTAATTAAATAAAAAATCACCTCATATATATTTGTGAGGTGATTTTTATGTTTGAAAAGGTAAAATGCTGTGTGCGGACATCGTGCTCAAAAATAAAGTGCATTCCTACCGCCTGTGTCGCAGTTCCGGCAATGCTGATTGCTGCTGCACTTATAATCCGCATTTTTTCAGGCGGCAACAGTGGATGCAATATGTATAAGTTTTCTGGGGGAGTCGGGCTCTTTCCGGGAATGCTGCTTTATACAGTAGGATATCTGATCAGACTTATATTGTGCGGTGAGCTGCTTGCATCTGCGCTTTTTTCGTGCAGAATTGAAAAGCGGTTTGTTCCGACTTTATTTGCAGCGTTACTTTGTTTTATGATGCTGTTTGAATATAAGCTGATATTTATAATGCACCGATTTTTCATAGCTGCTGTAATGAGCCTTTTGTGCGGCGGTGCAGCGTTTATTTCGCTGTTGTATCAGAAAGGCTGTGCAAAGGCCATAAGCATTTCGGCTCTTATATATATGGTTTTGCAGGCGATCTTTTTTGTCCAGACCGTTTCTTTGATCTTTTGCTTATAGCTTTCGGTATATATGTAACAAAAGTTTTAATTTCCGATATTTTTTCTTGACAAAATCATGTATTTGGTTTATACTTACCTTAGATTATATCGGAGGTATAACTATCTATGAAAAAACTAAGAATTCTTTGTTTGGCGCTGGCGCTTGTTCTTGTTCTGCCTATGATCGCTTCATGTTCAGGAAACAAGGTAGTCAGCAATAATGTAACCGTCAAATTCCAGGCTCCGAAGGATGTTGAAGCAGCGGAGAAGGAGTATGAGACTCTGTTCGAGCTCGCTCTTTCTGTAGAGGGTACAAAGGACAATATGCCCAATGTTCTTCAGGTTGCTGAAACTGCTCTCAGACAGTACGAGATCGATTATGAGCTGTCTAAGGACGGCGCTTCGATTGCAGGCGTTTTTGACCGCGTACAGAGCGATTCTGCCGATGCTGAAAAGGGTTACTACTACTACTGGGATGTTACTGTAAACGGCAAAGCTTCTGATGCAGGCCGTCAGAGCGTGACTTTGGTATACGATGATGACGTTATTGTTTACACATGGACATACGGTGAACAGAACAGAAGAGATACTGATGCTGTAGTTACTACTGACCCCAATGAGGATACAACTGCTGCTGACGTTAATGCAGTTACAACTGAGCCTGAGGCTGACGATTACAACTGATTTTAACAGGTGAATACATAAATAAAAAAGAGAAGCTTCGGCTTCTCTTTTTTATGTTGAACATAAGCTATGTAGGTGTCAATTATCCTTCAGATTTTTCTGAAATCCATGCTGTTTTACAAGAATTACAATAGGAGGAATAACGACAAGCTGCAAAATTATACCGGGAATTGCAGTTGTAAAAGCGCCGGAAATAAAGGCGGCAAATCCAAACTTTGATGCATCAAGACCGGTGCAGATAAATCTTGCAGCGCCCCATACCGCGCGGCCGGCAAGCATGGCAATGATCAGAGATGCGTATTCTGTAAATTTTCCCAATTTGAGCTTTTTATAAAGAATACCTGTCAATAAGCCGTATACCGCCAGCTCAAACGCCATGCACACCGCATCAGGATATATGGGCGGTCTCCCAAGCATAAGCGAGCGAAGCAGAGGAGCTGTTGCACCGACAGCCAGTCCCCACTGCCATCCGCATAAAAAACCGCACAGCATCACGGGGATATGCATGGGGCAAAGCATTTGCCCGAACTGCTGTATCTGACCTGTAAGAAACGGCAGCACTATAGCAAGCGCCAAAAACAGGGCGGAATATATCAGCTTATATATTCTGGTTTTATTAAATTTTTTCATATCAGTATATCTCGATATCTTTGATCTTATAGTCGCCTTTTGCAGCCTTTATCTTGACCTCAAGACCTCTTGCTCCAAGATAGGGCAGGGGACATATTACCTTGTGACCTATATTATATCCGCGGAAGACTGTTTTGCCGCCGCCGAACTCAGTAGGCAGGATATCAATATCAAAATCAGTAACAGAGGTGCCGTTTTCAATGTCTTCTTTAATTACGACATATTTCACCAGTCTGTCGCGTGGAACAGGGGCACGGTAGGTGTCGCCGTCCTTTTCAAAATCGGCAAAGGTTGCAATGGGGTTTGAAAATTCGGTCTTTATGCGCTCTCCAAGCTCCTTATATCTTTCTGCGTCAGCCTCGGGCAAAAGTCCGCGTCTGTCAGGAGCGATATTTAAGAGCATATTGCAGCCATGACCGACGCTGTTAAGATAAATACCCCAAAGCTCGTCAAGGCTCTTGAGTGTGGGAATATCAGCATCGCCGTAGAACCAGCTTTTTTTGATGCGGCAGTCGCACTCGCCGGGAAGGAATACCTCTTCGTCAAGAGCGTTTTTAACCTCGGTCTGAACTGAAAAATCAAGGCTGTTGACCTCGGGGGCATCAGTCATAGAAGCAATACCTGCCTCGTTTCCTATCCATCTTGTGTCAGGATCCCACATATTAAAAATAAGTATCTCAGGCTGCATACGGCGTATTTCTTTTGTAATCCGGTCTGTATCGTATTCGTGATCCTCACTTCCGCAGCCGTCAAACCACAAATAGTCGATTTTGCCGTAGTTGCAGAGCAGCTCGCTTATCTGATTGATAAAGTAGTCGTCATATTCCTTAGCATTCATTTTTGCGCTGCCGAACTGGGCAGGGGAATAATACAGACCTACCTTTAAGTCGTATTTGCGGCACGCGTCGCAGAATTCGCGTACAACGTCGCCTTTTCCGTCCTTCCACGGAGTGTTTGCTACAGAGTAATCTGTATATTCGGAAGGCCAGTTAGCAAAGCCGTCGTGATGCTTACAAACAAGAATAGCATATGTTGCGCCGCCTGCTTTTGCGGTGGAGAGCCACTGATCGCAGTCAAGCTGAGCAGGATTAAATGCCTCAGCAGGCATGGGCTTCATATCCCAGTCATAGTGTCCCTCATAGAATGTACGAATACCGAAATGAAAAAAGACTCCCATTTCAAGGTCAAGAAAGTCTATTCTTTTTTTAGGAATGTTCATTGAAATTGCTCCTTTGGAAATGTTAAGTACAGTGTATCAAATTTTGGGATGAATGTCAATGCTTTTTGCCTTATACGCGTTTCAGTACGGGAAGTACAGCCCGCTTTTTTGTGTTTGCACATATTTTGATGCGATACAACGTATATTACAATGAAGTGAGGTGATTATTTTGAAGATACAGTGGAAAAAACTGATAATATGTATCGTGATACCGCTTGCAGTCGGTGCTCTGTCCGCGCTTTTAACAGGCGGAGGTATGGAGGCATTTAAGACGCTTAACAAGCCTGCGTTTTCTCCTCCGGGGTGGTTGTTTCCCGTTGCCTGGACGATTTTATATATCCTTATGGGCATTGCGTCTTATCTTGTGCTTACGTCGGGTAAGCAGTCAAAGACTGCGCTCAGCGTGTATGGAATACAGCTTGTATTCAACTTCTTTTGGTCAATAATCTTTTTCGGCTTTGAGGCATACCTGTTTGCCTTTGTGTGGCTGGTCGTGCTTTGGGTTCTGATTCTTGCAACAATGATTTTGTTTTTCAGAATCTCCGAGCCCGCCGCATATCTTTTGCTTCCGTATTTGCTTTGGGTAACATTTGCGGGATATCTCAATTATTCGATCTATTTGCTTAACTGAAAAAAGAGCACCGAAGTGCTCTTTTTTATTGGTGATCCATCGGAGGACGGTGCAGTGAAGTAAACGCCGAAATGCATTTCGGCTCTTCACGGTCACCAGCAGCGCCTAAGTAACAGCAATATTTGAAGTTGAATTGCGCTGCTCAGCAAAGCCATAAAATGGCTTTGCCAAAGTTTTCGATTGCAGCACAACGCCCTAAAAACATCGCACTGCGATGTTTTTGCCGCGCCTACAGCATGCGGACGGGCTTTCGATTCTCCGCTGGGAATAAAAAAAGAGCACTTTGGTGCTCTTTTTTTATTGGTGATCCATCGGAGAATGGTGCAGAAGTGAAGTAAACGCCGAAATGCATTTCGGCTCTTCACGGCCGTTATTGATATTTAAGCTTTTAACGAGTGCAGCACTACGCCCTAAAAACATCGCACTGCGATGTTTTTGCCGCGACTACGTCATGCGGACGGGCTTTCGATTCTCCGCTGGGAATAAAAAAAGAGCACTTTGGTGC
>CAZBAR010000048.1:0-907 GCA_964490165.1 uncultured Lachnospiraceae bacterium
GATGTGAAGTCTACTCTTTTTTTACTGTTGCACTTGTTATTATAATCTACCCTCCCCTTGCACAGGGGAGGCAAAATTAGGAGCTTCTTTTGCTTACAGACGTGGGTATTTGCTGAACCTAAAATTATAAATGAATAAAAGTTTTTCGACAACATAAAGGGAGGAAACCGAGGTTTCCTCCCTTTGTGTTATTCTTTAGTATCTTCACATGACAGCGGATATTTCTCAGGCATCAGAATGCTGTACAGCAGATACACTGCGTCGTCCCTGTCAGTCTTGCCGTCGCCGTTAAAGTCACAGAAGCTCTGAGCCGTCAGATTAACAGGATAGCTTTCATAATCCGTCAGATATCCCAGCAAGTATATTACGTCCTTGGTGTCAACGTATCCGTTGTTGTCAACATCGCCGAGGATCGTATTTTCATTTTCAAAGGTGAATATCATTATGTGATCGATGTCGTGCTCGCAAATGAAGACTATGCAACCGTCTGCCGCCTTCTTTTCTACCCATTTGTGTCCGATGGCAGGCAGTGCTTCCGTTGAAATGATCTCGTTGCATACGGCACAGCGTGTTACCAGCAAGCCTTCTTCAGTGCAGGTAGCAGGTGTTTCAATTACAGCATCTCCGGGGATGTGCACGCCGTTTGCAGGCGTTATATCATCCTGCTTTGTGTGTGACGGGTCATTTTCACATACATATTCGGTGTAGCCATCGTCAACGCAGGTAGGCTCTACTGTTTCTGATATCGCCCAGCTGTGGCCTGTTGCGGGAATTATTTCCTCGGAAACAGTCTTGCCGCATACAGAGCATTTCGTAGTGCGCAGACCGTCCTCGGTACAGGTAGGCTCTGTTATTTCAGCCTCTGCGGGTACGTGTGCGTCCGTAGCCGGAACTATATCGTCGCGCT
>CAZBAR010000048.1:1007-13140 GCA_964490165.1 uncultured Lachnospiraceae bacterium
TTGTATGAGAGGGATCTCTGGAGCATATGTAATCGGTATAACCCTCGTCAACGCAAGTAGCTTCCGTTGTACTTTCAGCGATCCAGTCATGGCCGAGCGCGGGGATTATTTCCTCGGAAATAGTCTCGCCGCATACAATGCATTTTGTAGTGCGCAGACCGTCCTCGGTACAGGTAGGCTTTGTTATTTCAGCCTCTGCGGGTACGTGTGCGTTCGTAGCTGGAACTATATCGTCGCGCTTTGTATGAGAGGGATCTCTGGAGCATATGTAATCGGTATAACCCTCGTCAACGCAGGTAGCCTCCGTCGTACTTTCCGCGATCCAGTCGTGACCGAGCGCTGGAATTGTTACATCTGAAACAGTTTCACCGCATATATTGCATACTACTGTCTTGCTTCCGCCAGTGTCGCAGGTGGGGAGTGCGGTAACGGTCTCTGTCACTTCGGGGTGCTGCTGCCACTGAGCGTACACAGTCAGACCGCCGAGAGGAACGATAGTATCTTCTGTAACAGCGTTTCCGGCCTCGTCAGTCCAGCCCGTAAATCTATAGCAGCCGTCGCGGCTGAGCTCAGGCAATGCGCCGAGTGCGCTGTCCTTTGAAAGCAGCTTGTTTACGGCGTCATAGGTGTTCTTATCCTTGTATACCGTAATAGTTTTGCTGCCCGTATCAAAGGAGATGTAGCTGTCGATGCTGACATTGTTTTCAAGCCAGTTGTAAGCGCTGTCGTGACCTGAAAGGACGAAGCCGCCGTCAGGTATCTCGGTGTCATGTTTTCCGTATTCGGGAGCATTGAGGACCTTGCCGCCCGCGTCAACGGCAACATCGCCGCCGTATATATTTGTGTTCGTTGTAGAGCTATGGTACGAGTTGTTGTACAGTATAAGCTGATCTGCACCTCTGTTTGTATTTACGGCATCGATTTCTCTTGTTGTAATATTGGCAATAGTGCCGCCGTTTGTTACATAGGTCACGGGAGCTTCAGCTACCCAGTGTGCATACAGGAAAAGGGCGGTATGCGAGTTGAATTTTGTCTCCGACGTCACCTTTTCTCCGCCTGTGGGGGCGGTATACCAGCCTTCAAAGGCGAGATACGGCTTTGAGACTACAGGCATTTCACCCATAGTGTCTCCTGCGGCAGGCTTTTTTGATGCTAAAAGGTAATCGTTTTTATCGTCGAAAACGCTTAAGGTCATAGTCGATTTATCAAAGTAAACATAGTTGCCTTCTTTGATATTCAGGCATATTTCGCTGGCTCTTGCGCCCTTGCTGCCGTCGTGTCCGGAAATTACAAAGCCGCCTGCGGGTATTGCAGAGTTGCAGCTTCCGTGAACGGCTGCCTTAGTCACCCTGCCGTCGCTTCCCACTGTTGCTTCGGCGCCCCACTCATTGGTCTTTGTGTTAGAGCCGAATTCCGATGTATATATAATGAGCTGTGATGAATTGCGAACGGCATTCGTATTGTCCACAGTCGTGGTATATCGCGCGTGGGAGAATGCTGCCCCCATGGGGTCAAATATGACCGGAGTGGGAACGCTTCCCGAAGAATAAGTGCAGTAGTCAAGACTTATCCAGCCTGTGCTGTTTCTGCCCCACAGTGCGTTACCTACCATAACCTTGTCGAAGATCACGGTCTTTGCACCGCTGCCGAGACCTGCCACGACGGGATTGCTTGTTCCGGGGCCGCTTCTTATGTTAAGGCTTGTTGTAGCAGACCATATCTCGTATTTTTCGCTTATGGCGGTCCAGCCCATTATCACGCAGGTGTCATATGCGTTGTTGTAAGTATTTTTTCTGCGTGATACAAATTCTTTTCTGCCTGCAACGCTGTCGCTGAGCGCTGCATTATGTATAGCGTCCAGAGTTACAGCATTGTAAGAACCGACGGAATTTTTCGCAGCTTCTGCAACTCTTTTAGAGCCTCCGCCTCCGCACTGGTTTTCAATATCGGCAAAATAAATAAGTGCGGCAGGATCTGTGATGCCAAGCTCCATTCCGTGGTTTATGTATATTCTGATATCGCTTCTTGCAAGCTTGTCCTGTTCGGTGTGACCCTCAGGAGTGTCAAGCAGCTTTATAAGCTTTTGCCTTTCATCGGCATTCACAGTTCGCGTTGACCAGTCTGTGGAGTTTAATATTTCGTTATACAGAGTCGTTCCCAGGATCGACTGAGCGTTTGACTTGTTAGCATTTACAATGCTTTTCAAAAGATTAAGCGCACGGTTGCCGTGCCATTGGATCCATCCGACGCTCAGCGCTCCGTTATCGTCTGCGTTGACAGAATCATATGCACCTTCATTTTTCTGAATAATGCCTGCTGCGGCAGCTACCAGCTGATCGATAGTAACGCCGGCGGCGCTTGCTCCCGGAGCAATAAGTATAGTACCGACGACCATCAGCAGTGCAAGGGTGACGGAAATGATTTTTCTCATAGCTCTGCCTTTCTGTAAATGTAATTAAATAAATTATATCATATGTTAATATTCGTGTCAATGTTGTCAGGGCTTTGCGGGCAAGGTAAAATCAGGAAAAACAGTATAAGTTCCGTAAATTTGCAAAAATCGCTTGACAAATGCTGCCGGCGTGTGATATTCTATACTATAGTTAAAGAACCTGAGACCGAAAACAAGTAGCCTTGGCACATCCTCTTACAGAGAGTCGGCGGCGGTGGAAGCCGGCAGAGGCGCAGGGGTGAATTACATTTCGTGAGGTGCGCCGTGAAAGCGGCGACGGGCGCCGCCCGTTACAGCGGACAGGCATAAGCTGCTGTGCAGCCGTGCCGCAGAGAGACTTTTTGCTGTAAGGCAAAGAGTAACTGAGGTGGTACCGCGGTCAATTCCGTCCTCACAAGGAAGAGCCTTGTGAGGACTTTTTTGTTGCAGCAAAGACATAAAGAAAGAAATCAAATCAAAAGGACGGATATGAAAATGAAGCTTGAAAAAGACACAAAGATTTTAATAGTAGGTCTGGGACTTATGGGCGGCAGCTACGCCCGTGCTCTGACAAAGCAGGGCTTTAAGGTGTGGGCGATCACAAGAAAGCAGTCGTCTATTGATTACGCGCTGGGTGAGGGAATGATAGAGCGCGGTTCGGCGTTTGTTGATGAGGAGCTGGTGTCTGCGGCGGACCTTATAGTATTCGGCCTTTATCCGCACACCTTTATTGAGTGGGTAGAGCAAAATCAAAGGCTTTTCAAAAGCGGCGCGATCATTACGGATATAACGGGCGTAAAGGGTTGCATTGTGGAAAAGGTGCAGTCAATGCTTCGTCCGGATGTTGAATTTATCGCCGCGCATCCTATGGCAGGCAGAGAGCGAAGCGGAGTAGAGCACAGCGACGACAGCGTTTTTTACGGCGCAAACTATATTGTTGTTCCTACAGAAAAAAACACGACTGAAGCTATTGAGCTTTGTAAGGACCTCGGCAGACTTCTGGGCTTCGCCCGCATTTCCGAGCTGACTCCCAAGGCGCACGACGAGATGATAGCATATCTTTCCCAGCTTACTCACTGCATAGCTGTTTGCCTTATGACGTCAAATCAATCCGAGGGACTTGAGGACTACACGGGCGACTCTTTCCGCGACCTCACCCGTATCGCAAATATCAACGAGGTCATGTGGACAGAGCTGTTTTTGCTCAACAAAGATGCGCTGCTTGCATCAATGCAGTCCTTTGTAAAGGATTTTGAGGGACTTATGGAGATGATAAGAAACGACGATGTGGAGGGTATGTACGGTATGATGCGCACGTCTACCGCCCGCCGCGAGCTGTTCAATAAGAGATGACCGCGGTGGCAAAGCACGGCGGAGGGCATATACTGATATCGGAAGCATTAAATATACTGAGTATTTCAGCTTACATAAATGCGGTTTGCACCGCAGCTTCGATGCAAGGTACGGTTTTCAGCGTAAAAAATGCGAAAGACCGTAACCCGCAGCACATTTTTTCACGCCCCATTTGTGCCGCGTTTTATCGCTTTGCGATTTAGTGCTCGGCGCAAATGTAAAGAAAGGTATGGTTTTTAATATGAAAATAACTGTAGTTCGCTCTCCCCGCTTTTTGGCGCCCTTGCTCAGAAAAATTTTCAGAGTGTCCTGAAAATTTCGGATAACGAAAAAACAGAAATAAACGAAGAGGGAGGCGCGCCTCCCTCTTTGAATTTTTCGCCGGACTTTTCTGTGTGAAGCCTGTTAATAGTTTTTGCGCCAAATCTTTACATAACCCCTATTGAAATGCCCGGAATGTGATGCTACAATAAATAATATCAACCGTTGGACGCTTTTACATAGGAGATTATCAGATGAAGTATGACAGCCTTTCTAAGGAGACAGTACAGCGAATAGAGTATGACCGTATGACGGGTAACAGACCCACAGTCGGCTTTGACGATAAAAACGCAGTGCGCCGCAGCGATGCGCACGACAAGCCGTCAGTATGGCGTCCGCCTTTTGTCAGAGATGTTGACAAAATCCTGCATTCAGCCTATTATTCCCGTTTTGCCGACAAAACTCAGGTCTTCTCTTTTTATAAAAACGACGATATTTCGCGCCGTGCGCTCCACGTTCAGCTGGTCAGCCGAATTGCGCGCACTATCGGCTCGGTACTGGGCTTAAATCTTGATCTTATAGAGGCTATCGCGCTCGGCCACGATATGGGCCACACCCCTTTCGGCCACGCGGGCGAGAAATATCTGGACGAGCTGTGCTACGCTGAATGCGGACGTCATTTTGCCCACAACATACACTCTGTTCGGGTGCTTGACGGAATTTATCCGTACAATATAACCTTGCAGACCTTAAACGGCATTGCCGCCCATAACGGAGAGATCGAAAAGGAATGCTACCGACCAAAGCCTATGACGGACTTTTCTCAGATGGACGCTGCCCTTGAGGCGTGCTACCTTGATCCCGAGGAGAACAAGCGCCTTATGCCATCGACTCTTGAGGGCTGCGTGGTTCGTATATGCGACATAATATCCTATCTCGGCAAGGACAGGCAGGACGCAAAAAAAGCAGGACTTATTATAAGCGAGGACGATGTTTTTAACGGAGGCGTTATAGGCAGCCGCAACGCCGAGATCATAAACAACCTCAGTGTCAATATTATCGAAAACAGCTACGGAAAACCGTACATAAAAATGGATCCAGATTATTTTGAGGCACTCAGCACTGCCAAGCGTATGAATTACAGCGCAATATACCTCAGTGACTCAGTGGCGTTGCCGCAAAATGACGTAATACGACCTATGTTCCACCGACTGTTTGAAAGACTTGTGCGTGACGTAAAGACAGGCAACACAGCCTCCCCCGTGTTCCGCCACCATATCGAGCCTGTAAATTCGTCATTTTATAAGCGCGAGCGTCCGTATATTGAAGAAACGGCGGGCGTGATAGTTACGGATTATATGGCGTCTATGACGGACGATTATTTTGTGGATCTGCACCAATATCTGTTCCCCGGTGAGAAAACTATCAAATATAAGGGATACTTTGAATAAATGAAGAAAAGATTTACAAAAAAGCGTTGAAAAGCGCTGAGAACTATTGTATAATGAAATTGTTATTTTAATCTGAAAGGAAATTCCTTACAATGATCAATTCAGTTATTGACCTTTTGAAAAATTACGACCCCGAAGTGGGTAACGCTATTGAAGCAGAGTACAAGAGAGAAAAGAGAGGTCTTGAGCTGATCGCCAGCGAAAATATCGTCTCCGAGCCTGTTATGCTCGCAATGGGCACTCCCCTTACCAATAAGTATGCAGAGGGTTATCCTGCACACCGTTACTACGGCGGCTGTGAATGCGTAGATGTTGTTGAAAGCATCGCTATTGAGCGCGCTTGCCGTCTTTTCGGCGCAGATCACGCAAATGTTCAGCCTCACTCCGGCGCACAGGCTAATACTGCCGTATATCTGTCTCTTCTTGAGCACGGCGATACCGTTATGGGTATGAACCTTGCACACGGCGGACATCTTACTCACGGCAGTCCCGTAAATTTCTCAGGTAAGAACTATAACTTCGTTCCCTACGGAGTAAATGACGACGGATTTATCGATTACGATGAGATGGAGCGCATTGCTAAGGAATGCAAGCCGAAGCTTATTGTTGCAGGTGCTTCCGCTTATCCCAGAACTATAGATTTCGAGCGCATTTCCGCTATTGCAAAGTCTGTCGGCGCTCTCTTTATGGTAGATATGGCGCATATCGCAGGTCTTGTTGCGGCAGGTCTGCATCCCTCCCCCGTACCCTATGCGGATATCGTAACTACTACAACTCATAAAACACTTCGCGGTCCCCGCGGCGGTCTTATCCTTTGCCGCGAGGAGTACGCAAAGAAGATAAACAGCGCTGTATTCCCCGGTATGCAGGGCGGTCCTCTTGAGCACATCATCGCTTCAAAGGCTATCTGCTTCGGCGAGGCGCTGAAGCCTGAGTTCAAGGAATATCAGCAGAGAATAGTTGATAACGCCAAGGCTCTTGCTGCAGGTCTTCTTGAGGGCGGCTTCAACCTTGTTTCCGGCGGTACGGACAACCACCTGATGCTGGTAGATCTGCGCCCCATGGGCATTACCGGCAAGGAGATGGAGCACCGTCTTGACGAGGTATATATCACCGTAAATAAGAACGCTATCCCCAATGACCCTGAGAAGCCTTTTGTAACCAGCGGTATCCGTATCGGTACTCCCGCAGTTACCTCCCGCGGTCTCGGCGTTGAGGATATGAAGACTCTCGCACGTCTTATCACACTCACCGCAACTGATTTTGAGAACAGCGCTGATGCGATCCGCGCTGAGGTCACAGCTATCTGCGAAAAATATCCTTTGTACGAGTAATACGATAGGTTTTCGCAAATATGATTATTCCGCTTTCTTTTTGTGAAAAAAGAAAGCTACAAAGAAAATCATTCAAGGAAAGAAACTACGTTTCTTTCCTTGAAAATCCTATCTTCCTTTTAGCTTCCGGAGGAAGCATTACGAGATTTACAGCAAAGCGTTAGGGGTCATAGCCCCAATATTGTTTGCTTAATACTGGCGTGTACTTCCCGCAGGGAAGTAAGAGGGAGATTTCCAAGAGGGAATATTCCCTCTTGGATACCCTTTTCTTTGTAACTTTCTTTTGGGTAGCAAAAGAAAGTTAAGGAGAAATACACCCCCTATTTTAAGATAACGCAATCCTAAAATTCACTCAAAGAGGACGTTTATGAAAAAATTTACAGCCTTGCTGTGCGCAGTGATTATATGCACAGGTGCCCTTCTGCTTTCCTCTTGCGGAAAAACAGATCCCGATGTACCAAGCGGTATGAAGCTTGCCTCATCTGAGGACGCGGATTATATCATGTACGTCCCCGAAATGTGGCGCGTTGACCGTTCAACACTTTATACCTCTGCTTTTTATTCCTCCGGAGATGCTACCAGCATATCATGCGCGGCATACGGTATGAACTATACCGATAGGTCGGTGGACGATTGGTGGAACAGCTTTGAGGATGAGATGAAGAGTCTCTATACCGATGTTTCCGATATTCAGAAGGCGGAGGCATCTCTTGGCGGTGTGTCAGGTCAAAAGTACACCTTCAGCGCATCGCTTAACGGAACAGAGTATAACTATATTATTACAGCCGCGCTGAAAAGCAACTACATCTACTATGTAACATATACATCAACTCCTGATTATTATGAAAACCATCTTGAGGAGCTTGACAGTGTTATAGCGAATTTCGCGTTTAAGTAATAAGTCTGAAAATAAAGTGAGTGCGGAGCAAATGTGCACTGTTTTCAGACACGATCTGTGCCTTTCGCCGACGGCGAGACCGACACAGATCCGAAGAAAGGCATTGCCATAATTATGGAAAACGAAAAACTTATCTATCTTGATAACAGCGCTACAACAAAACCCTCAGCCGCCTCTCTCGCCAAAATGAGAGAGGCGCTGTCTGCCTACTGGGGAAATCCCAGCTCGGTTCACCGCGCGGGCGACAGCGCTCATCGGCAGCTTGCAGAGGCAAGAGAGAGGGTAGGTGCCGGTTTTAACATTCGCCGTCCTGCCGACGGCAGCATTATTTTTACCTCAGGCGGCAGCGAGGCAAACGGACTTGCCATGATGGGCAGCGTGTATGCCAAAAGCCGTCCCGAAAAGGGCGGCAGCAGAGGTAAAATATTTATAAGTGACGGTGAGCATTCTTCTGTAGAAGCATCAGCTAAGGCGCTGGAGTCCGACGGTTTTACTGTGCTTCGCGTGCCGACGGTCGGCGGCAGGCTTGATCTTGATTTTATTCGTGGAAATGCCGACAGCACAACGGTGCTTATGGCAATAATGCTTGTCAATAACGAGACCGGCGCAATATACGACGTAAAAGGTGCCGCGGATATTGTCCGCGCGGCGTCTCCTAAAGCGTTTATCCACTGCGACGCGGTGCAGGCGTATATGAAGATGCGCATTGTTCCCAAGGCTCTCGGGGTAGACTCGATTGCCGTCAGCGCACATAAAATATTTGCTCCGAAGGGCGCAGGTGCGCTGTATGTAACGGCTGATGTTCTTAAGGGCCGCAGACTTGTCCCTGTCATTTACGGCGGCGGACAGGAGGGCGGACTTCGCAGCGGTACGGAAAACGTGCCTGCTATTGCGGCTATGGGCGAGGCGGCAAAGGAGGGGGCGGCGCAGCTTTCCTCTCGCATCGCAAGGGCGGAAGAGCTGCGTGAGCATCTTGTTTCCCGCATAAAAGACTCAGTCACACTTAATATTCCGGCAGAGCATATACCGAATATTGTAAACATCACATTGCCCGGTATAAAAAGCGAAACTATGCTGAATTTTTTGTCGGGGCGCGGCATATGTGTAAGCGCAGGCAGCGCCTGCTCTACTCATGCTCCCGGCGTCAGCCGTGCACTTAAAGCATTCGGTCTGTCAGACAGTGCGGCAGACTCATCTCTGCGTATAAGCATCTCCCATTTGAATACAAAAGAGGAGCTGGACAGCTTTGCCGACGCGCTCGCAGAGGGCATCGGCAGTCTTGCAAGAATATCTAAATAAATAGGAAAAGCATATGAAAAACGGTTTTGAACCTGACAATAAATATCAGACCTTTGAAAACGAGCCGGAGGTAAAGCGCCGGTATACGCCGGAGGAGGCGGGGCACGAGAGCCGCCGCAAGCCGGTGTCGCGTATGTCGCGCCGCCGCACAAGAACTGTAAATCCCGGCGCGATCCTCATAATCGCTGTGTTTGCAGCGATCATGGGGCTTTGTCTGTATCTTATAATCAGCGGTAAAAACCGCACCGAGCTGCCGGCAGATACCTCCGATATCAATTTCTCTGAAACTGACGCGGCTCTTGTACCTGAGGACGACGGCAGAGATTATTATACAGTCAAGGTGCCGAAGTCTCAGATGTACAGCGGAGATCTTATACTTGTAAACTCATATAACGAATACATTTTCCCCGAGGATATGGAGAACGCCGTAGTAAATGTCAGAGATTACAAAAACGACTATTTTGTAATGGCAGACAACACCGCACGGCTTTCGCGCTCTGTTCTTGATACATTTAATACCCTTTGCAGTGATTATTTCGCCTACAGCGGCTTTACATATATGCAGATAAACAGCGCCTACCGCTCTCATCAGGAGCAGATAGATATATACAACCTGTACACCAGAGATTACGGCGCAGATTACGCCAAGGCATATGTGGCGAACCCCGGATTTTCCGAGCACCACACCGGTCTTGCAATGGATCTTAATGTCAACGTAAACGGCACTATCAATTATGTAGAGACTTATGAGGGATGTCAGTGGTTCAGAGATAACTGTAAAAACTACGGTTTTATCCTGCGCTATCCCAAGGATAAGGTGCATCTGACGGGCATCAATTACGAGTCGTGGCACTACAGATATGTGGGGGTGCCTCATGCGCAGATCATAACGGATATGAATTTCTGCCTTGAGGAATATGAAGAATATCTCAAGGATTATACATACGATACCACCCGCCTGCTTGTCACACCTGACGGCGCATTTTCAACAGTTGAAGCGGAAAGTGAGTATACTGACGGCGGCACGCAGATATACTACGCGCCCATGGAGGGCGACGAGACGGAAGTAAAGATTCCCAAAGGGTGGGAATACACGCTTTCCGGCAATAATATAGACGGATTTATTGTTACAGCAACAAAAGTTGCTGATGAGTAACTTTTTTCTGACTTTCTTTTTTGAGCAAAAAAGAAAGTTACAAAGAAAAATGCTTCAAAGAGAACGGAAAGAATTCCTTTCCCTTTGAAATCCCATTCTTTCTTGCTTCTCCCAAAGGAGAAGCATAGCAAGGTTTATCGCAAAGCTTTAGGGGGCAATAGCCTCAATATGTTTGCTAAAAACTAACGTGTACTTCCCGCAGGGAAGTAAGAGAAAAAAAGGATTTTCAAGGAAAAAAACGTAGTTGTCTCACACTGCGCTTTGCATTAACGGCGATAAGCCGTTAATGGGGCACAGATCAAGAGTACTTACGTTTTTGGCTCACATTGCGCTTTGCATTAACGGCGATAAGCCGTTAATGGGGCACAGATCAAGAGTACTTACGTTTTTTGCTTTTTGTATGATCTGTGCGTTTCTTTCCGAGCTTTCTTTTTTCACAAAAAGAAAGCGATAAAAAATATAAAACTTTTTCTAAAAAGCAAATCTAAACATAAAAGGCATACAAATAAATGAAAAAAGCATTGATCGCAATGAGCGGCGGCGTTGACAGCAGCGTCGCGGCATATCTTACGGGCAAAATGGGATACGAGTGCATCGGCTGCACAATGAAGCTGTACTCAAACGAGGACATAGGCGTCTCGCGCTCCAAGACCTGCTGCTCTCTTGACGATGTGGAGGACGCGCGCAGCGTTGCCCACCGTCTCGGTATGCCTTATTATGTTTTCAATTTCTCCGGCGACTTTGCAGATAAAGTAATAGATAAATTCGTCCGATGCTACGAGTGCGGAGAGACTCCTAATCCGTGTATCGACTGCAACCGATATATGAAGTTTGCAAAGCTTTACGAGAGGGCGGAGATACTTGGCTGTGATTGCATCGTCACAGGTCACTATGCAAGAATTGAGCACGACGGCGAAAAGTGGCTTTTGAAAAAAGCCGCCGATGAAACCAAGGATCAGAGCTACGTGCTGTATTCGCTGACTCAGGAGCAGCTTGCGCATACGTTGTTTCCTCTCGGCGGTATGGAAAAGGCAGAGGTGCGCAGGGTAGCAGATGAAAACGGCTTTGTGAATGCAGATAAGCCTGACAGTCAGGACATTTGCTTTGTGCCCGACGGAGACTACGCCGCTTTTCTCGAAAGATATACAAATAAAAAATATCCCTGCGGCGACTTTGTCCTGTCGGATGGCACCGTTATGGGCACTCATAAGGGAATTGTAAATTATACCGTCGGTCAGCGCCGCGGACTGGGACTGTCACTGAAAGAGCCGCTTTATGTTCAGCGCATAAATGCAGAGGACAATACCGTTGTTCTGTGTAAAAGCGATGAGCTTTTCAGCGACACGGTGACGGTAGAGGACGTAAACTGGATATTCGGCGCGCCGCCTGAGGGTGATGTGCGCTGCAAGGCGAAAATAAGATACCGTCAGCGCGAGCAGTGGGCAACGCTTACTCCCGTGGGCGAGAGCGGAGCACTGATAAAATTTGACGAGCCGCAGAGAGCGCCTACCCCCGGGCAGGCAGCCGTTTTCTATGACGGAGACACAGTCCTCGGCGGCGGAACTATAAAATAAGAATAAATAATGCGGGCGCTGCCCGCACTTCCGCACTTTCTCCATTCAGGGAACTTTTTGGAAAAAGTTCCCTAAAAACCTTCAAAAACTTTATAAAAAGGATTTATTATCCCTTTTTTCAAAAAAGGTTTTGGGGTCTAAGGGGGCTTTTCCTTAAAAAGCCCCCTTGGATTCATAAATAATGCAGATAAATTATTAAGTGGGGCGCTGCCCGCACTTCCGCGCTTGCTCCATTCAGGGAACTTTTTGGAAAAAGTTCCTTGAGACCCCGAAAAATCTAAAAAAAGATTCCATTCCCCTTTTTCAAAAAAGGTTTTGGGGTTTGATATGCACCCCAAAAGTTAGACACTTTTGGAGGTGCATATTTTTTATGGGG
>CAZBAR010000049.1:0-11366 GCA_964490165.1 uncultured Lachnospiraceae bacterium
AGCGCGACCTTGCCAAGGTCGAGGTGGCGGGTTCGAGCCCCGTAATCCGCTCCATCAAATGGGCAAACTCAAAAAGTTTGCCCATTTTCATACGGCGACATAGCCAAGCGGTAAGGCACGAGTCTGCAAAACTCTGATCCCCCGGTTCAAATCCGGGTGTCGCCTCCATGATTAGTGGGCAAAAAAGCCCATAAGCCGAAAACCCTTGAGAATTCAAGGGTTTTCGTGCTTTTTACCCTTCTTTTTCTAAATCAAATTCGAGTGCCCAATTTTAGGTGAAATAGTGACCTTGCAGGACTCGAACCCGAGAAACGAGATTTTAGTAAATTTTCTTCCATAAAATTCTGCTTAATATAATAGGCTACTCCTGCACACGGACTTGAACCGGAGCAAACAAAAACTGAATACATATATCGCACAAGACCGAATTTTCTTTCAACATATAGAAGGAGAGTACGGTCTTTTTTCATGCCTTTTACATATTCGTATTAACTTATGAAAAAGGAGGTTATTCAGTGAACCAATGTAAAGTAATAGCGATAGCCAATCAGAAGGGCGGTGTCGGCAAAACGACTACCACATTTAATTTGGGTGTCGGACTTGCCCGAGCCGGGAAAAAGGTACTCCTTATAGACTGTGATCCGCAGGGGGATTTGACAATTTGTTGCGGCTATCCAGATAATGATGAAATTGATGTGACTATTACAAATATCATGCAAAAGGCGATTGAGGATGATAGTATCAATTTCGACGAGGGAATTATTCATCAGGCGGAAGGGATAGACCTCCTTCCTGCAAATATTGAACTTTCCGGTTTAGACTTACAACTTGTTTCAACTATGAACAGAGAACGGGTGTTGTCCACATATATCGAGCAAATGAAAAATAAATACGAGTATATCTTGCTTGATTGTATGCCAAGCCTTGGAATGATTACAATCAACGCATTTGCAGCGGCAGACAGTATCATCATTCCCGTTCAGGCACATTATCTGCCATTAAAAGGAATGACGCAGCTAACAAAGACAATAAGCAAAGTACAGAAACAGATCAATCCGAAACTCAAAATTGATGGAATTGTTTTGACCCTTGTAGTAGAGAATACGAATCTTGCGAAAACAACCGAGCAGACAATACGGGAGTATTACGGAAGTAAATTGAAGGTCTTTGATAGTAAGATCCCGATGGCAATCAAATGTGCAGAGATTAGCATTGTCGGAAAGAGCATTTACGAATACAACGGTAACAGCAAGGTTGCCAAAGCATATGAAAATTTCTCTAAGGAGGTATTGGAGCTTGGCGAAATCAGGCGCACTAAAAATGACTCTTCCCTCAGTCGATGATTTGTTCTCGACGGAAGAAAGCAGACAGGAAGCGAAACTAAAGAAGATTTATGACATTCCTCTCAGGGAGATTGATGATTTTCCAGAGCATCCTTTTAAGGTTCGTGACGATGAGGATATGGAGAATCTTGTGGAGAGTATCCGAGAGCGTGGGGTGATTACTCCTGCTACCGTCAGACAAAAGGATAACGGCAGATATGAGCTTATATCCGGTCACAGACGAAAACGAGCGTGCGAGAAAATAGGGATTGAAACTCTCCGTTGTGAAGTAGTTGAACTTACAAAAGAAGAAGCCACTATTTTAATGGTAGAGAGTAATTTCCAACGCTCTGTACTTTTTCCTAGTGAATTAGGACACGCATATAAAATGAGACTGGAGGCTATGAAGCAGCAGGGAAAACGAACCGATTTAACTTGTGCACCAGTGGAGCACAAGTCAAAAGGGGAGAAATCGAGAGATAAACTTGCTGAAGAATGTGGAGATAGTAGAGAGCAAATTCGCAGATATATACGTCTCACGAATCTTGTGCCTGAACTGCTTGAATTTGTAGACGAAGGCAAGATGAAAATGCGTCCTGCTGTGGAACTTTCGTATCTTGATGAGGAAACACAACGGGACGTGGTAGACCGTATCGATGAAACTGAAGCATTTCCGTCACACGATCAGGCGATCCGAATCCGCAAGGCATATGAAGCAGGAGAAGTGGATTATGAAAAGGTAACGGATATTATGGCAGAGGATAAGCCCAACCAAAGACCAAAGTTTAAGTTCAGTTTTGAAAGATTAAAACCCTTTATTCCTAAAGACTTTACCGATAGTGAGGCAGAGGATTATGTAATTAAAGCACTGGAGCATTACAAGAAATTCTTACAGAAACAACGTGAGCAGGCAAGGTAATAAAAGAGTGTACACAGGCTGAGAAAGCGATAAGATTCGTTTTGCTCGGTCTTTTTTGTTGCCCTGTCAGCACGGTCACAGATATAAAAACATGAGAAGGGAGGTACAAGAGATGCAGTTTGAAGTAAAGGTACGCAAGATTATCGATAACGATAAGCCCCTCAAGGCGGTTTGCTCTGTTACGATGGACGGAATGTTTGCTGTTCACAATGTCAGAGTAATCAAGACTGATAAGGGCTGCTTTATCGGTATGCCGTTTGAATCCTATACGGATAAGGACGGAAACGAGCAGCGCAGGGACGTTTTCCATCCCATTTCTTCCAAAGCGAGAGAAGCCATGGAAGAAGCAGTTATCGCCGCATACGAAGCAAAGGTCAACGCCTAAGAAGTCAAAACCAAAATCAGAAAGTCAAGAAAGAGGTATTTTAAGTATGTTTAACAAAATCAGAAACAAGGTAAATTCCATCGCAATTAAGGCTCAGAATGCTATCGCAAACAAGAGAGCAGAAGGCTATGTCGACTCCGGTGTTAAGATTCTTATCGCCGTTGTTATAGGCGCACTCCTGCTCGCAGGACTCTATACGCTGTTCAACTCGACTATCATGCCAAACGTAACAAGCAAGATTACTGGCCTGTTTAACTACGCAGGCTAATTCAATCCGTAAAGCACAAGCACAAATTAATTAAAAGAAAGAGGTATTCAAATATGTTTAACAAAATCAAAAACAAGGTAAATTCCATCGCAATCAAGGCTCAGAATGCTATCGCAAACAAGAGAGCGGAGGGATATGTGGATTCCGGCGTAAAGATTCTCATTGCCGTTGTAATCGGAGCGCTCTTGCTCGGCGGACTCTATACGTTGTTCAACAGTACGATTATGCCTACTGTGACAACTAAGATTACCGATCTGTTCAGTTACTCCGGAACCTAATCTTTGATTAAATCGGTGCGGAGGGGAGAAAATTCCCTCCGCCATTCTATTATTCGGGAGGTATTATATGAATCTGATGATTCAACCGATGATTCCGAATTCCTCTGTTATAAGTAACGGAGGGCTTGCGGAGTACATCGGTTTAGCAATAATTTTGACAGGGACGGTGTTGGCTGCAGTTCTATTGTCCAATTACGCAGCCGACCGTTTTAAGGGAAATAAAAGGAAAACGGCATTCTGTTTTGCGATGTTGGCACTGATATGTGCAGTGATAATGTTTTGTTTTTTTGGATGTGCTGCAACCACGGTACAGGGCATTATTTTCTTCCTTATCCTCATCCTATCCTCTTATGAAGATATAAAGACGAGGGAAAGTGACGATTATCTGCAACTTATGATTGTGATTGCAGCGTTCATCGGAACAGAACTGACAGCAGTCCCCGGAATGTTTGTGTCTGCTGTGTTTGTCGGCGGCGTTATGTTGTTTGCCGTACTCATAACAAAAAGCAGTATAGGCGGTGCGGATATTAAAATGTCGGCAGCCTGCGTCTTTATGCTCGGATTTGAGCGAGGTGTTATCGGACTTCTTCTCGGAACATTGCTTGCAGTGGTTGTCAATCTATTAAAGAGTAAGGACAGAAAAAAGGGATTCCCCATGATTCCGTATCTTGCTGTCGGTTATGCGACGGCTTTTTTTATTCGAGTGTGATAGGAGGAAGAAAAGAAATTGAAAAACAGAACTATAATCGGCGTTATTTGCATGGTGCTGGCGGTGGTTATGACATTTGCGGTAGCTCCGCTTGTAAATAAACTGACCAGTGATACGACTGAAGTTGTGCGACTGAATACAGATGTCAAGCAAGGCTCACAGATTACGGCGGAGCAGCTTGAAACAGTCAAGGTGAAAAAGGATACTCTGCCGTCCGGTGTTGTAAACAGTAAAACGGATATCGTTGGTAAATATGCGTCCTCACAGCTCTATGCTGGAGATTATCTTACCGAATCAAAACTGTCGGGCGATTCTAATACTGCAAATGATGTGCTTGCATCTCTTGACGGATCAAAGGTAGCGGTCAGTGTGACCATAGATACCTTTGCCGCAGGCCTTTCGGGAAAACTGCAAAACGGAGATATTATCAGCCTGATTATCGTTGATAAGAACAGCGGTAAGGTTTCTATTCCGAGTGAACTGAAATATATGAAGGTTATTACGACTACTACCGCAGGCGGTATCGATCAGGATTCTATCGTGAAGAACGAGGACGGTAGCTATGAAATTCCCAGCACGATCACTGTGCTTGCCAATATCGAACAGGCAAAGCTGCTTGCGAAGTATGAGGGTGATACGGATATGATGGCTGCTCTTGTATATCGAGGTACTGCGGAGAATGCGAAAAAGTTTTTGGATAAACAGGATGAGTTCTTTAATGGCGAATCTGAATCGAGTGGTGGTGAGGAAAATCCCGTTACTGTCGGTAATGCCGGAGGTGATGATATCATTAAACAGGCAAATGACATTATAAACGGAAAAGCCGAACACTTCGATGTAAATGAGGCGGTGAAAGATAATGAGTAAAATGATCGCAGTTTGCGGTGCTCCGAGCGTCGGAAAAACAACGGTGGCACTGAAACTGGCACAGGAGATATATCATAGCGGTAAAACTTCTGTCCTGTTCCTGTCTCCCGATCTGTCTGTACCGTGCATGGCGTATCTGTTTCCGAACAGCAAGGACAGTGAGCTGTATTCTGTGGGCGTAACACTTGATAAGACGGATATCTATAAGGAAGATGTCATGGCGCAGATCGTCAATGTAAAAACTATGCGTAATTTTGGTTTTCTCGGTTTTAAGTTGGGCGAAAACAAATACAGCTATCCAAGACCCACTGAGGATAAAATCATGAACTTTTACCGTATGATGAATGACTGTGCGGAATATATCGTTGTGGACTGTACCGGGGATTCCGATGACCTCATATCGTCTATTGCCAAACGGGACTGTGATATTGCGGTGCAGATGTTCAGTGCGGATTTAAAGTGTATGGCATATTATGCTTCCTGCGTCAATGAGTTTTTACAGATCGAAGGGAAAAAGCTCAAAGTAATGAACTGCCTGGACACCGATCTCTATCTGCCGACAGGTGAGATTACAGCGCATTTCGGCGGTATGGACTTTTTCCTGCCGTATGAAAGAGCATTAAAACAGCAGATGATTACCGGAACGCTATCCGAAAGGCTGGGAAACTGCAAATACAGAAGTGAGATCAAGAAGCTGGCAAAGGCGGTGATCTAATGGCAAAACAAACATCTTTTGTATCCCTGCTTCAGATGGTGCAGGAATATATATCACAGAACTATGCTGCCGCACTTTCTGACAAAGCGAAGTTGAATCAGCTCCGGTCGTATATCGAAAAGTACCTGCACGATACCGGATATACAGTAGAAGGATATACAGCAGAGGAACTGTCAAAGAAGCTGTACAGCGAAATGGCAGAGTATTCCGTGCTGACACAGTATCTCGGCAGAGATGAAATTGAGGAAATCAACATCAACGGATGGGATGACATCGCTATCACCTACACAGACGGGCATATTGCTAAAAGCACGGAGCATTTCTATAATCCACAGCACGCCGTGGATATCGTGAAAAGATTGCTTCATCATTCAGGCATGATTATCGATAACGCAACGCCGATGGCACAGGGGCATCTTCCGGGCAATACCCGAATTACTGCGCTGAAAGAGCCGATTGTAGATGAGGACAGAGGAATTAGCGTGTCGATTCGGTTGCTTCACCCGTCAAGAGTTAACCGTCAGCAAATTATAAAGGGCGGCAATGCCACGCAGAAGATGATCGACTTTCTCTGTATGTGTCTGCGATACGGCGTGTCATTCGTGGTAGCCGGAGCAACATCGTCAGGTAAAACCACACTGCTCAATGCGCTTTTAACCTCGATTCCCGATAATAAACGTATTTTTACGATCGAATCCGGTTCCCGTGAGCTGTCACTTGTCAGCGTGAAAGATGGTATGGTTATAAACAATGTGGTTCATACGCTGTCCCGACCGTCGGATAATCCTGCCTATGATATTAACCAAGAGGACTTGGTAGTTGCTTCACTGCGTTTCAATCCCGACATTGTAGTCGTGGGAGAAATGCGCGACACCGAAGCGTATTCAGCAGTAGAAGCAAGTCTTACCGGACACACAGTAGTGTCAACAGTTCACGCTTCTGCTGCCGATGCTGCACACATGCGATTGGCTCTCTTATGTCAAAAGCGTTTCCCGATCAACTTTCAGACTTCGCTTATGCAGGCGGGTCAGGCGTTTCCGATCGTAGTGTATGCCCATAAGTTGGAGGACAACTCACGAAAGGTTATGGATATTTCCGAGTGTGTTATTACACCGACGGGTGAGAGAGAATACCATACGCTTTTCCGCTATAAGATCACAGAAAACACGCTGAAAAGAGGAAAGTACAAGATCAAGGGTATCTTTGAACAGCCGGAGATCATGAGCGATCACCTGAGACAAAAGCTGATGCAGTTCGGTGTGCCTCAGACAGAACTTGAAAAGTTTCTCGTAAAGGACGGTGACTGCAAATGATCATTCAGGTTATTTCTTCTGTACTGCTTGTGATTGCAATTGCTCTGCTCATGGGACTGAATCCGGAACAGATTACAGATGATTTAATGCGAATCATTACACCTAACGACTCTATGAGAGACAAAGTGAAAAATATGCGTGAGCATAAAAAGAAGCACGGTATATACCGAACGCTGCTTAATATAAAGTCGGCGCTTTCGGTCAGCGGAAAATCTAAGCAATTTACGCTTGTTATCTGTGCAGCACTTGTACTGTTTGCAGCAGGTGTTATCCTTGCTATTCTCATTGATAATCTGTTTCTCTTGCCTGTCTTTGCGGTCAGTTTTGCCCTGCTCCCTTTCTTCTATGTAACAAATACGCTTTCCTATTATGAAAAGCATACCAAAGAGGAATTGGAAACAGCGCTGTCCATCATTACGACATCATACGAGCGATGTGATGATATCGTCTCGGCAGTCCGAGAGAATCTGCAATATATCAAACCGCCGCTTCGTGAGGGATTTCAGGCGTTCGAGGGAGAAGCAACAGCGGTCAGCTCAAATATAAAACGGGCGATCTACATCCTGAAAGAAAAGGTAGATGATGAAATATTCAGGGAATGGTGCGATACGCTGATTCAGTGTCAGGATGACCGCGCGCTTAAAGATACCTTGCAGCCTGTTGTCGGGAAACTGGCGGACATTCGTATCGTTAATAGCGAGCTTAAAACCATGATGGCAGCCGTGCGAAACGAGTATTGGATGATGGTTGCGCTTGTAGTCGGCAATGTTCCGCTTCTGTATTTACTCAATAAGGAATGGTTTCATACGTTGTTATTTACCACCCCCGGAAAAGCAGTGTGCGGTCTGTGCGGTGTAGTGATTCTTGTGACGGCTCTGTTTATGATGAAGTTTACAAAGCCAATTGAGTATAAGGGATAAGGAGGAATACGAAAGTGATACAGGCAATTATCGGGATTCTTGTTGGAATTGGACTGTACTTTGTGCTGGTCGATGTATATAAGATTCCCTACTATAAAACCTCCAAAGCGGTGGAAAGTCTTTCAAAAAGACAAAAGGACAAGACTTCCGGACTGGATATATGGCTCCGTGGAATCGCGGAATGGTTGTCCCGACATATGAGGCTGAACGAATTCAAGCGAGCGCAGCTTGAAGCAGACCTGAAAACGGCGCAGATAGATATTTCACCGGAGATGTGGGGGGCAAATGCAATCGTCAAAGCAGCACTGATCGGCATACTTGCCATCCCTGTGCTTTTTATTTTACCGCTCCTTTGTCCTGTTATATTGTTCCTTGCCTTTTTCCTTTACCGTAGGGAGAGCAAAAGTGTTGCAATGAGAATCAGGGCAAAACGGGAGAAGATCGAATACGAGTTGCCCCGACTTGTCTTTACCATTGAAAAGACCTTGCAGCATAACAGAGATGTTCTGTATATGTTGGAAAGCTATGCAAAGAACGCAGGTCCTGAAATGAAGCACGAACTGGATATTACGGTAGCGGATATGAAATCCGGTAACTATGAGGGAGCAATCACCCGTCTTGAAAGCCGTGTGGGTTCATCTATGATGAGTGATGTCTGCCGGGGACTGATCGGTATTCTCCGTGGTGACGATAACCGAATGTACTGGGCGTCGCTGTCTCTAAAATTCAGCGATACGCAGCGGCAGCAGTTACGTCTTCAAGCGCAGAAGATTCCGAAAAAGGTCAAGCGGTTGTCTATGTGTCTGCTTATCTGCTTCATGCTCATTTATGTCGTGGTGATTGTCGGACAAATAATGAGTTCAATCGGGATCCTCTTTGGCAGCTAAGGAGGGAAAGAAATGAAGAAATTATGGAAATCAAAACGCGGGGAAGGATACGTTGATATGTGTGTCGGCGTAATCGTTTTCGTGATGATCCTTGTGATCGCCATCAATATATTCAGCTTCATAACTCTCCGCATTGAAATGGATCAGATTGCCGACGAATTAATTGAGGCGGCAACCTATTCGGGATGTTTCAGCACGGATTTTTGGGATCGTGACAGCGACATGATAGGTGAATACTTCTTTTATGGTCTTGCTTATGGGGCGGATAACTATTATAACACCACATATAAACGAGTACAACTTGGAAATAAGATGTGGGTGGAAGTCTCGGTAGATACTTATGTCAAGGGACTCGGCGTATTTAAGATACCTGTTACGCTGACAGTAAAACGCTCGGGACTATCGCAGAAGTATTGGAAGTAGGTGAGAAAATGCTGAAAAACAAACGGGCTGAGGGATATATAACGACATGTGTTATGGTTCTTATTGTCTGTATGTTGCTTTCTGTTTTTGTTACCTTTTTCAGCTCGGTCAATGTGGTGCGTATGATGGAACGAAATTCAAAAACGGTGTTGGAAAATTATGTGATGAAAAATTCGATCATCATCTACAATTCCATTAAGCAAGGTAATGATGTAACATCATCACTTGATACTGCGGACTATATTGATACACTATGTGAGTTTTGCACATTTGAAAAAATCGGAAATATGTTGTATTCTTTTGATGCAGACAGACGGGTGAAATATTATATTTCAAAACCGCAAGTGGGATTTACGCAAAATAATCACCTGAAGCTTTATGTGAGTTACACACTATATGTACCTATATACTTTAACGGCACAAAAGTGAGTACAGCAATAATTCCAATGACAGTAAAATTAAATCTTGACGAGAAATTTTAAGGAGGCAATATGAAAAACAAAAAGAAACAGTATATCATCGCAGGTGCAGCCACAGTCGTAGCACTGCTCATTGTGATCCTCTGTGCAGCGCTTCTACCGAACAGAACGCTGCAGACTCCCTCTGAAAACGAGCCGGATACAGAAAACACCGTATCGGTCTCGGACATTTCCATTGAAGATCCCCAAAAAACGAGTGAAACCGCAGACGATACGGATGACGATACCGAGGGATCGGACGGCGATGCAACAGCCGAGAAACTCCCCGACGGCGTGAGCGTATTGACGCCGGACGAAAAGACGGAAAATAGCAGTGGCTCCGAGCAGACCGGAGAGAAACCTGTCACAGCCGAACAGCCTGTCACGCCTAAGCCTCTGCCTGATGAGAGCGGAAACAGCGGCGGTATCGTAATCGGAGGCGAGCAACAGAAGCCGTATAGCTGCGGCGTAAAAGGACATCACTGCGAAGCGCCCGAAACACACGCATATATCCTTAACCTCGAACTTGCGGGATGTGAATACTGCGGATCTCATAGCTGCCCCTCCTTCTACGGAACAGACGAATGGGATAATGCCGGACTCTTCCCGAAGCTGTGTCCGAAATACGATATACACAAAGATCCCGCATACTACTGTCAGACCTGCGGAAAGAAATGCGGTGACGGCAGCAGCGATACCTGCGTACAGTTCGTAAACTCGGACAACTGTCCGAACTGCGGGCAGTGGGTGGAAGGATGGAAATGCCACACCTGCAAGTGATAATAAAAAACAAACTGAAAGATCTGATCGATACAAACGGTCAGGTCTTTTTCATTCAGAAAGGACAGATTTCATGAAAAATAGAGCAATCAAAGTGCTTGCGTTGTTTCTCGTCTTCTGTGCGATGATCTCAATGTTCGCTGTAAATGCCTACGCCTTGTCTTGGGACGGCAGCTCTCAGGGCGGTGGTGGATACGGAACAGCGGCCGAGCCAAACGGTTATGCTGTATATACCACGGGAGATAACTGCATTGGCTATCGCTTTTCTATTGTCAATAAAAGCGGTGCGAATAAGGTATCAAAAGTCATTGATGTATTCCGAAATACCTCTGCCGCGAGTACGGCATATTCGTCATGGAGCAAGTTTACGACAAAATACAATAAGAAGCAAATGATCGGTAATCAGAATGCCGGATTTTCAACAAGCAAGAATACGACAAACTGTTATAAGGAATCGGATATAGCTTTTGCTACAGAGTTTCCATCCCCATCGGGCATGGGAACATGGCAAAATAACACGACCAATCTGAATAGAATTCTCGCAAACCTTGGAGCAGGCAATCTAAGCGGGCTGAAAAACGGAGACAAGATTCTGGTCGAGCCAATATACAATGTGTGTTTGGAGGGAGGATACCACGCAGTAACTGTTGCCGAGATTGCAATTTACGGAAAATATATTCTCGGAGCAAACAGCGACGGAGGAATTGCATATAACTCAGGCAGTTGGGGATTTATCTCAGACTATACCAATAAGCACTATCCAAACGAGTTATTCACCCCGGACGGTCAGGGGTTATGGTTAGGGGTAAGCGCAGCAAGCAGAAAACTTACCTTCTATGACATTATTAACAACGGCTATGGTGTCGGTATTGCATATACCGAAACAAAGTCAGATTTTACGCCTACGTTATATGTAGAACTGTGTGAAGCCTGGCCGGGTAATAAAAGCACCCGTAATAACAATCATTACGGTATCAGCAAGGGTAATTCCTTTGCCAACTGGTCTTACGGACACGGATATCCGAAAAAAGGCGATACTGTATGGTTTGCGATATATTTTCCTCCCGAGACGGAAAACTGCTATGTGAAACAAACCGTATGGATAGACGGCGGTGGTTCGAT
>CAZBAR010000050.1:0-10774 GCA_964490165.1 uncultured Lachnospiraceae bacterium
AGATACGGTTTGAAAAGTTGTTAGCTGAGTAGATGTAAAAGGGAATCCGGTTCGAGTCCGGAACAACCGCCATTACTGTATTTGACGAAACAGGAGTACGTTACCATTGGAAACTTTTCTGAGAAGGGTACTCTTTGCGGCATGATGCCGCTTATCATAAGTCAGGATACCTGCCGTATTTTCAAAAGGTTTAACATGATTGGGCGTGAAGAGTGCAACCGATTATCAGTGCCGAGCAGTCGGCTTTGATGTTTTGCATTCTTTTTTTGCATTATATCAGGGCCTTTGTTTCTCATACTTATGATCAGTTGCGCTCTTTCCTCAGGATAATGTGGAAAGAGCCTTTTGTATTTTCAGAAAGGGGGGCATCAGCGTGAAAAATACGAAAATTCAAATCGTAAGTAATCTTTTTCACGCGCGCTTTGTACTTTGTACAAGGTCGGAGAAAGCGTGGAGATTAAGATGACAAGTGAAGAAAAGTGTGCTTGGGCGGTAAGACAGCTTTTAGACAAAAACAAGGAGACGGGCAGACTTCCTCTCAAAAGTGATTTTGATGCAAGCACCCTGTCCCGAATCAAAGCGTTTTTAGGTCCGTGGCCGCGAGCTTTGGAGGCTGCGGGGCTGAAAGAAAAAGGAAGTCAGAGATCCAAAACCTCTCATAAGAGGAAAACACGCGAAAGGGAAAAATCATATGAAAACATCAAGTAAAGCGGCACGTATTGTTTCAATACTTACGGCTGCTCTGATTATTATTACGTTTATACCTCATTCAGCTCTTGCAGCAGATGCGCATGATGCAAAGGCTGTGCTTGAAGCGACAATGGCGCAGCTGGCAGTTACGGTTCCTGAGCCTGTATTCGGAACGGGCGGCGGAGAATGGACAGTTCTTTCTCTCGCCAGAGGAGAGTATTTTGAAAAAGACAGCGAATATTTTGAAGGCTACTATGACCGTATTGTTGCAAAGGTAGCTGAGCTTGCAGACGAGAGCGGTGCGCTGCATTCAAGAAAATACACCGAAAACTCGCGTCTTATTATGGCGCTGTCCTCAATAGGTAAAGATCCCACTGATGTGGGGGGAATAGATATAGTTGCACCTCTTAATGACTATGCAAAGACCGTATGGCAGGGAATTAACGGGCCTATTTTCGCACTTATTGCACTGGACACCAATAATTATAAGACAGAAGATGAGACCATACGTCAGCAGTATATAGATTATATCCTTGATAAAGAGATAGCGGGCGGCGGATGGGCTCTGTCAGGCTCTAATGCCGATCCTGATATTACGGCAATGGCATTACAGGCATTGGCGAATTATCGCGATCAGGCAGAAGTTGCCGAAGCTGCAAACCGAGCTTTCGGCAAGCTTTCTGCAATGCAGAAGGATGATGGCGGATACGCCTCATGGGGCTCGGTCAACTCTGAAAGCATCGCGCAGGTAATTGTTGCGTGCTGTGCATGGGGCATTGATCCTGCTTCAGATGGCAGATTTGTTAAAAACGGAATTTCTGCCGTGGATGCGCTGCTTGCATTTTATTCGGAGGATGACGCCGCCTTCCGTCATATAATGAGCAGTTCTGTAAATGCAATGGCAACAGATCAGGCTTGCTATGCTTTGGTTGCATACGACCGTTTTGTTAATAATAAAAATTCACTTTATGATATGACAGACGCATTTGAATCTGAAAATGATGATTATATTATAGGTGATCTTAACTGTGACGGCATAGTAAACATAAAGGATTGTAATATGATGAAGCGCGTTCTTGCAAAGGTAATAGAGCTTGAGGATGAGCGCACGGCAGATATTAACGGCGACGGTCACATCAATGCAATTGACTCAAATCTTTTGCGCCATATGTTGCTTGGAATTTATGCTGCCGCTGAATAACGGCACGCTGCGCAGTTTATAAGTAGTTTATAATTTATAAAATTTATAAAATGAAAAGAAAAATATTTTGTGCTTTTCTTGCGGCAGTGTTTATATCATCAGTTCTGTGCGGATGTGCTGGTATAAATAAAAAGCCTGCATCTCTGGGAGACAGCATTGATATACCGAACGACGGAATAATTTCAGGATCGGTGTTTCAGGAACTCCTTGAGCAAAATAAAACCGTTACTTTTGAGGGTATGTCAGGTGATATAAGCTATTGCTGGATAGTTTTCGGCAGTGAGATCGAGATAAATGAAATAAAGGATCTGTGCCTCGGTATAGAGATCACAGAGGCGACTGACGAAAAATTATCCTTTCGCTATATGTCGGAGGAAGACTTCGGATTTTCGCCTGCGCTGTCAATTTACCTTAACTGTGTATGGGATGCTCAAAGCGCATATCTGTTAACTGATGACGGAAAAAAGCAGGCAGTAACTATTACGGGCAAGGATCAGAGTATATTGAACTTTTCTCCCACATCGCAAACGGGAGAATGTGTTATAGTTCCGGATATTGAAAAAGGCACTTATGCTGAAACCGATACTGTGACAAACCCTATTGACACTGTTCCTGTCGGTGACAATGCTTCCGATACGACATCAGCAATAGCAGAAGAAGCAGAACAGAGCGTTATTATCGGTGACGAAACAATTGCGGTTATTAAAGATGAAATTGAAGCGCCGGCTACAACAGCACCTGACGAGAGCCAAAGACCGATATCGGACGGCAGCGGTACGGGAAAGGATCAGTATAAAACAGATCCCGTTCCCGAAGGGAAGCCGCTTCCCGTAGAACCCGATACAGAAGAGGTAAATGATGAAGTAACATATACCTGTACTTTCTCCATAGAGTGTTCGACTATACTTAATAATATCGGAGATCTGGATCCGGACAAGCTTGATGTCCTTCCGGCAGACGGTATAATTTTCAAAGCACAGACTGTTGTGTTTTACGAGGGTGAATCGGTGTACGACGTTCTTGAAAGAGTATGCAGAGAGAACAAGATACATATGGAAGCATCGTGGACCCCTATGTATAACAGCGCATATGTTGAAGGCATCGGCAATTTGTACGAATTTGACTGCGGCAGCGGCTCCGGCTGGATGTACCGCGTTGATGGCTGGTACCCAAACTACGGGTGCAGCCGTTATCAGCTTCAGGACGGCGAGACGGTAGAGTGGCGGTATACCTGTGATCTTGGCAGCGATATCGGCGGCGGTTATGCCATGGGCGATTAAAAATTAAAGAAAAAAGGGGGGATGAATATGAAAAACAAAGATGCATTCAGCGAGTGTCATCCGCTGGTGAATTTTCTGTATTTCGGATTGGTTATCGGATCTTCAATGTTTTTCATGCATCCCTTCTGCCTTATAATTTCACTATTTTCCGCGGTATGCTATTACATTAAACTTCGCGGTAAAAAAGCGGCAGCGTTTATTGTTCGGTGCGCACTGCCCGTAATGCTTACGGCTGCTGTAATAAATCCTGCCTTTAATCATCAGGGGAGAACGATTCTGTGCTATCTTCCTACCGGCAATCCGCTTACGTTGGAGAGCATTCTTTACGGTTTGGCTGCTGCCCTTATGCTTGTCAGCATTTTTGTATGGTTCGGCTGTTATACAGAGGTCATGACAAGTGATAAATTTGTGTACTTGTTTGGCAGAATAATTCCTGCAATGTCGCTTGTTCTCAGTATGACGCTCCGATTTGTACCGAAATTCAAGGCGCAATTTGAACGTGTGAGGGAAGCGCAAGCAGCCATAGGACGTGATATATCAGAGGGAAGCGTGCTTCATCGGTTACGGTGCGCTGTCACCTGCTTTTCCGCTATGGTTACGTGGTCGCTGGAAAACTCCATTGAGACGGCGGACAGTATGAGAGGCCGCGGCTGGGGACTGAAAGGAAGAACGGCATTTTCCATATACGCCTTTACCGAGCGTGACAAATATATTCTTTTGTGGCTTGCTTTTTGCGGATTTTATATAATCAGCGGCAGTTTGTGCGGCGAAATGTTTTGGCGCTGGTTTCCAGATGTACGCGCTGCTGCGCTGACGCCGCTTGGCCTCAGCTTTCATATCGTATATTTTGCTATGTGCATAACACCTGTTATTATCGACAGAAAGGAGGAGTTGGCATGGAGATACTCAAAGTCAAGGATCTGACATTTTACTATCCGGAGGAAGAAAAGCCAGCTGTAAGCAGTGCTTCTTTCACGGTCAATCAAGGAGATTTCTTTGTGCTTTGCGGGCGTTCCGGCTGCGGAAAAACTACGCTTCTGCGTCTTTTTAAGCCGCAAATAGCGCCTCACGGGCAGAAAAGCGGAGAAATATGGTTTGACGGTGAGCCTATAGATAATGCAGATTACAAAAAGACTACGGCAGATATAGGCTATGTGCTTCAGAATCCCGACAATCAGATAGTAACGGATAAGGTATGGCATGAGCTTGCCTTCGGACTTGAGAGTCTCGGCTGCGACACGCCGACCATACGGCGCAGAGTTGCGGAAATGGCTTCGTTCTTCGGAATTCAGGGCTGGTTTTATAAAAATGTTTCAGAGCTGTCAGGCGGTCAGAAGCAGCTGCTTAATCTTGCGTCGGTAATGGTAATGCAGCCGAAGGTCCTTATACTGGACGAGCCTACAAGCCAGCTTGACCCTATTGCAGCAAGTGATTTTTTAGGTGCTTTGAAAAAGATAAACCGAGAGCTGGGCACGACTGTAATACTCAGCGAGCACCGGCTTGAGGAGGCACTGCCTCTTGCGAGCAGTGCAGCCGTTATGGATCGCGGTAGGATAATGTGTGTAGGCGGCGCAGATGACATAGGCAGATATTTGCGTGAAAACGACGCAAATATGTTTACGGCGATGCCCGCCGCCATGCAGATATGGGGCTCAGTAGAAACTGAGCTTGAATGTCCTGTTTCAGTGAAAGAGGGACGGGATTTCCTAGGGGAGTACGTCTCAGACCATACTGTATGTCAGTGTCCGCAGCGTGAGAAGGGCAGGCCCACAGGCGAAGACGCGGTAATGCTTGAAGAGGTGTGGTTCAGGTATGAAAAAGAGCTTCCCGATGTGGTTCGCGGCGCCGGCATTCACGCCGCAGCAGGGGAAATGCTGTGTGTTCTGGGCGGCAACGGAACCGGCAAAACTACTACCTTAAAGCTTATTGCGGGACTGTGCAAGCCGTATCGCGGTGAGGTGAAAACAAAGGGCAAGGTCTGTCTTATGCCGCAGGATCCGCAGACGCTGTTTGTCAAAAAAACTGTTATTGACGAGATGTACGATGTTGTCGGCAAGGTGACGGCGAAAACCGACGGTAGGGTTCAGAATGTATTAAAGCTTTGCCGGATCGAAGAGCTTTCAGGTCGGCATCCTTATGATCTGTCAGGCGGAGAGCAGCAGAGGGTCGCGCTTGCAAAGCTTCTGCTTTGCGAGCCCGATGTTTTGCTTCTTGACGAGCCTACAAAGGGGCTGGATGCTGAATTTAAGACTGAGCTTGCTGCGATACTTAACGAGCTGATGCTGTCAGGTGTTTGTATCGTTATGGTCAGCCATGATGTAGAGTTTGCTGCTAAATATGCCGACCGTTGCGCGTTGTTTTTCGACGGCTCTGTAGTCGCCGAGGGCGTACCGCGGGAATTTTTCTCCGGTAACAGCTTTTATACAACGTCGGCAAACCGCATATCAAGAGGTATAATTTGCGATGCCGTAACTACAGAGGACGTGATCTGTGCCATAGGCGGTAAAACTTTGAAAAAAGAGCATACCGAAAAGCAGGCATCATTTCAGACTGCAATAAAAAAAGAAAAAGCGGATGCGGAGAAAGCGTCGAAAGAGCTTCCGCTGTGGCGGCGGCTTGGAGCAGCTATCAGTGTGCTTTGCGCAGTTTTGATCTTTATTTTCTCAGTCAAAGGCGAGCGACTTCGTGAGATGATAGACAAAAACGGAGTTACGGAGCTTGGAAAGAATCAGCTTATTATTTACGGAATGCTTATTGTGCTGCTTGTTCTGACGGCTGTATTCCTGGGCAGACGTTCTGATCCTTCCTTGCAGGTGCAGTCACCTAAGGATAAGCGAAGGCTTTCACACAGAACAAGGCTTGCAGTGGCACTGATACTTTTGATAATTCCCCTGACCTTGTTTGTCGGCGTGTTTTATATTGAAAAAAAGCAGTATTATATAACTGCTCTTGCCGTATTGATCGAATGTATGCTCCCGTTTTTTATGGTGTTTGAGGGCCGGCGGCCGAGAGCGAGAGAGCTTGTTGTTATTGCGGTGCTTTGTGCGCTGTCAATTGCGGGCAGAGCGGCATTTTTTATGCTTCCGCAGTTCAAGCCGGTTCTTGCAATGACGATTATTGCCGGCGTTGCCTTTGGCGGAGAAACGGGATTTTTAGTCGGCGCTGTCACAATGCTTGTTTCAAATATTATGTTTTCTCAGGGTCCGTGGACGCCGTGGCAGATGTTTGCTATGGGAATTATCGGATTTTTTGCAGGTGTGCTTTACCGAAAAGGATTTTTGCGCCGGACAAAAGCTTCGCTCTGCATTTTCGGTGCTGTTACGGCAATAGTAATATACGGCGGAATAATGAACCCTGCGTCGGCACTGATGTGGGGCGGCGAGGCGCTTAATTTTAATATGATCGTGACATATTACGTTACAGGCTTTCCTATGGACTGCATTTTTGCAGCGTCAACATCAATATTCCTTTGGTTTGCCGCAGAACCGATGCTTGAGAAGCTGGATCGTATAAAGGTAAAATACGGTATTATTGAATAAAAACAGCAGTATCACACTGTGATACTGCTGTTTTTCTGATTATATATCAAATACGGTAAGCTCTTCGGCTTCGCAATCCTTCAGCGCGTCGGCGTAGCCTATCACGCAGACTGCGGCATCTGAAAGTTTTTCAAGCATCGGACAAAATCTTTCGATATCAGCCAATGTTGCGCCGAGAAGCTCTTTTCTCTCTTTTACGGCATCCTCGTAGCTAAAGCCCGTAAAGTAATTTCCGTCACCCATAAGACCTGTTTGCGCAGCGGATACCAGCGGCTCGGTCTCGGCGGTCGTGCTGATGATATACTTGTCAATGCTCTCTCCGCTTGCGGCGTACGCTTTTACAAAGTCAGCCAGGCTTCTGTATACCTCAAGGCTCTTTGCAGGGGAGGGATCTCGGTATGAATAGCAGAACAGATTTCCGTTTCTGCGTACTCTGATTCCCACACCGTATGCTCCGTTTTGAACGCGGACAACGTTCCAGAGATGCTGCAGGGAGATAATGTTAGACACAAGGCGGGCGATTCCGCTGTACTCACTGCCGCACTCTGCAAGGTTATATCCGACAGCGGCATAGCTTACCTGTGCGGGGATCTTTATACCCAGCTTTTTGGGAAGTGACGTTTTGTACTCCGCACTGTCGGGTGCAGAAGTGCCGCTTTTTATAAGTGATATAAAGGGCGACACATCAAAGCGGCGGTCGGCAGTTACGCTTACTGTCATACGCTCCTTGCAAACGGCTTTCTTTAAGGCTGATGCGACAGTTTTTGTAAAGTCGTCAAGGCTCTCGTCAAAGCTCTTGGCAAATTTATGCAGACGGTCAATATAGGTAAAGCCAGACATAGCTTCCTTTGCTGCTCCGCCGCTGCTGTAGTGCGCCATAGCGCAGGCTGCCGCAAGGCTGTGTCCGTTCATCATGCCGGACTGCTTTGCTTCGATCTCTGTCTGCATAAGAATTTCACGGATGCGTTCAGGGCAGTTAAGGTCCGTTTCAAGAAGTATTTTTGCAACAAGCTTTTCTGCAACTTCTAAATTTTCGCTGAGAACGCTGAAGCGCGCTGTAAGATACGGTGTACAGCTGCTTCGGTCGCCCTTCTTGGAAAATACATCTACATCAAAGTTCAGCGATCCGATGTAGGTCTTTATTTCGTTTTGCAGGGTGAGCGTGTCCATTCCTCCTGCGGGGAGATTGCTCAGCAGCTCTGTAAGAAACGCAATATCCGTAAGCTCCGTGAGAGTGCAGTCGCTTAAATTAAAGTATGCCGTAAGGTGTACTATTCCGTTTGACGGTATGTCGTGGCGAAGCACCTTTACGCCGTCGCAGACTTCATCATCAGTGGCTATATAGGTTGGGTCTTCTGCAATTTCCGAAAGACTCAGCATGGGAAGCTTTGCAAGCGCCTCTGGAGTGTCTTCGCTTTTTTGCCATGCGTCAAGAGCCTTTTCACGGGCAGCTATGACATCCAATTCATCCGCTGTGAAAGCTACTTTCTCACCGACAAGGCGCTCAGCTTCTTTCCTTCTCAGCTCTTCACCGTAGGTCGCAGATGGAAGAACAGTTAATGTGCAAAGACCGTCTTCATCTATTAAAAGCTCTTTCAGAAGCTCCGTAAAGCCTCCGTTTTCTTCAAGCTTCCGAAGCTCAGCCACGGAGTCACCGTAGTGCAGATACTCCATAGGATCGCCGCCGTACAGCCATGAATCAAGCGCATCTATACAGCGAACAAGCGCCTGCGGCTCTCCTTTTTGGCGAAGTCTGAAGGACAGGCGGTTGATAGATGCTCTGAAGCGCGAGGCGTTAATGCCGTCCTCTATAAGCTTCTTGCAAACGGATACAATAAGTTCCTTTGCCTCGCCGATACGGCTGTCATCCATATTTTGCAGTCTCAGCATCATAAAAGGCTGGGCAATTCCGTCAGCGATCTGCAGCGACACATCCTGACTGAGCCCTGCTTCCAGAATCGCTCTTGTAAGAGGCGCGTCGTTTGAGCCGCACAGCACGTCGCAAATAACATTGTATGCAAGCAGCTTTGTTTTGTTGCTGTAATCGCAGACAAGCTTTCCGAGAACCATTTGCGCCTTAGGCGTGCCGTCGTCCTCAGCTTCATAATATACCGTATTCTCGGCGCTGACCGGCGCTTGCATAGACAACTTCTGTGCCTCGCCCATATCAAAACGGCTGAGGTATTCGTCTATCATAGAAAGAACGTCGTCAAGTGGTACATCACCGTCAAGGTATATTTTAGCATTTGACGGGTGATAGTTTTTCTTATAGGTCTCTATAAATTTTTCATAGGTAAGGTCAGGTATGTTTTCGGGCGCGCCGCCGGAATTAAATCTGTATATGCTGTCGGGGAAAAGCAGTGTCTGTATGCCCTGATAAGCTATTTCATCAACGGAGGAGGTAGCGCCCTTCATTTCGTTGAAAACAACGCCGTTGTATATAAGCTCGTCCCCGCTTTTCTCGTAATGCCAGCCCTCCTGATAAAAGATGTTTGGCTCTGTGAGAATTTTCGGCGCAAAGACCGCGTCAAGATATACGCCTGTGAGATTCAGAAAATCGCGGTTGTTTCTGCTGGATACGGGATACAGAGTCTTATCGGGAAAGGTCATTGCGTTCAAAAATGTGTTCATAGAGCTTTTAAGCAGCTCCACAAAGGGTTCTTTTACGGGATATTTTTCAGAGCCGCACAAAACAGAGTGCTCCAGAATATGAAAAACTCCTGTGCTGTCCTCAGGCAAGGTTTCAAAGGCAACGGCAAAGAGCTTGTTGCTGTCTCCGTTCTTTACCCAGCAAAGGGGAGTATTTGTTTTTTCGTACACCATCTCAACAAGAGATGCGTCGGACTCGGGAATATTTCGTATTGATCTTACGGTAAAGTTGTGTAATCTGTCTCCTACTGTCAGTTCCATAGTGATCCTCAATTCTTTAATATTTTATCTATGACATTAGTTTATGATAAAATCAGTAAAAAATCAAGAGGAATTAGCATTATTGATGTAAATTATGCTTAAATTTTTCCAACTGTTTGGCGAATTTTATCATCATAAGATAAAAATATTCGCAAAATGATCTATTTATTTGTTTTATGGAATGTGTTACAATGAAATCACCGAAAAGGAAGGGAGGATACTTATATGAGTATCGGAAAGAACATTGCAAAATACAGAAAGCTGAAAAAGATCACGCAGGAAGAGCTGGGACTTATGCTTGGCGTTACCAATCAATCGGTGTCAAAATGGGAATCTGAGGTCTCAATGCCTGATATTATGCTGCTTCCCCAAATTGTAGCTGCTTTGGATATCACATTGGACGATCTTTACGGTATAGCAAAAAAAGCTGAAAATATTCATATCGGTGCCGACGAATTTCCGGAATTTTGCTATGGAAAGCTGCATGAGATGTTCTGCCTTAATTCGCGTCTGAGAGTGAGAATTGCAGACGTCGGGGAGACAGACGAGGAGCAGATCGGGTATCAGCGGCAACGTCTGCACGGCGGATGCAGAGAAGGATGTTTTTCCAATACGCAGGGGGCAGTTATAATAACAGATGAGCTTGCCTTTATTGACCGCACTTATAAGGCAACGGGAAGTGAAAATATTATAAAGGATCTCGGTGATTCACAGTACATTCTGATGTATTTAACTGATCGAAACTTGCGCAAGATCCTGGCATATCAGTACAAGACCGCATTTGAAAATTCAAAGGAAAACAACACCGAATTTACACTTGAGGAAATAATGCAGGCGTGCTGCCTTGAGGAATGCGAAGCAGTTGCGGCGCTGCACATTTTGAAAGACACCAACATAAATGAGGTATATACAGAAAGAGAAACAAAAACGAAAAAGTATGTGTTTAAGATGTCAAATGCAATATATGCCGTCGCAATTTATAAGCTTGCCGAATTGCTGTTTGAAAACGATCCTGTATGGACAATAGTCAGAGACACATCAATGATATCCGATTATACTTTCGGAGGTTGACGCAAATAGCCGCCCGAAGCTTTAGCTTCGGGCGGTTCAGACTGTCGAAAAACTAGATTGCTGTAGCAAAATATCCAAAAGTT
>CAZBAR010000051.1:0-10055 GCA_964490165.1 uncultured Lachnospiraceae bacterium
ATCGCTGCGACACATTCAAACCGTTCATGTCCGTAAGGATGATCCTTGTCGGAGTCCTTCGATGAAATTTTTACGCCGATAATTACAATAATACTGCTGAATACATCGGACGCCGAATGAACAGCGTCACTGACCATTGCCCCGGAGTGAGCGATAATTCCGGCAAACATTTTGAATAGAGATAATATCGCATTTCCGATAATACTGATCAAAGATACCTTGAGAGCGGTTTTTTCAAATTTATCTTTCGGCATCTGCGCAGACGACGAAATGCGATCTGAGCTGAAATTTCTTTTCATAGCGGTCACCTTTATATGTTATTTCTAAGATAACTCTATGCAAGCCGCTTCTTGCTTGTGAGAAAACAAAACACCCGCGAGACCAGTCATTGTAACTTACTGTCCCGTGGGTGATAATTCCACTGTTACTTGTGTAACCCGGCTCCGAGCAAAAGCTCCGGCTTGATCAGTTTGTACTGTAACCTATATGCAGTGCAAAGAGTTATTATATTATAATATATTATATATGCTTATGTCAAGACCTTGATCATAGTTCTACTTGCGACCGGCAAAAATATTATCACCGTTTCATCACAAACCTCATATGATAAAGACAGAAGACATATTATTGTGGGGTAAAATGTATGAACAAAAACAGACGCGCAAGCTTTGCTCCTGAAATCAGGGATTACGGTGCAGAACCGCTGATCGTAAATATAGACCGTTTTGCTAACATCAATACAAATTACAGAACGGCGCTGTGGACAGGAGACCATCTTCAGGTAACGTTGATGAGCATACCCGTCCGTGGTGATATTGGTCTTGAAATACATTCTGATCTTGACCAGTTTATATGTATTGAAAACGGATATGCCCTCGTTATGATGGGGAAAAGCAAATATGATTTGAATTATCAGCAAAAGGTAAACAGCAGCTATGCTGTAATTGTACCCGCCGGAACATGGCATAACATTATCAATATCGGCAAAACACCGCTGAAGCTGTATTCGATTTATGCACCGCCTCAGCATACCTTCGGCACGGTTCATAAAACAAAAAAAGATGCGGAAAGCGCCGAAAGGTATTGAGCTTAAACTGGCAGGAGGGACTGTCTGTATACGCTACCCTTTTACAAAACCAATCGTCTGTAATTGTACGAACAACTTACAGACATAAAGTATCTCCTATCAATTTTGTCTGTATAACAGCCCCTCAGTCGCTTTCAGCGACAGCTCCTTCTTTGATTGATGGAGGCATAGATTTTCGACAGTCTGAAACAGCGGAATGCTCTGAGAACATTCCGCTGTTTTTACATTATTTATTCTTCCATATTCTTTATACTGATGCCCAGCTCTTCCAGTGCTGCAGGATCGCCGGGGGCAGGACACTTTGACATAAGCTCGGATGCGTTCTGCGCCTTGGGGAATGCGATGACCTCGCGGATATCCTCGATGCCGAGAAGCAGTGCAACCAGTCTGTCAAGACCGAAGGCAAGTCCGCCGTGAGGAGGAACGCCGTACTTAAACGCCTCCAGAAGATAGCCGAACTTTTCGTTTGCAGTCTCGTCGTCGATACCGAGAGTATGGAACATCTTTTTCTGACGCTCTGTAGTATGAATTCTGATAGAACCTCCGCCAAGCTCAGTGCCGTTGAGCACGATATCATACGCTCTCGCTCTGACAGCTCCGGGATCGGTGTCGATCTTGTCCATATCCTCTTCCATGGGCATTGTGAAGGGGTGATGCATTGCGTAGAAGCGCCCTTCCTCCTCGTCATACTCGAAAAGGGGGAACTCAGTTACCCACAGGAAATTGAACTTTGACTTATCTATCATATCAAGTCTGCGTGCAACCTCGCAGCGCAGCGCACCGAGAGATGCAAATACGGTCTTATTCTTATCTGCAACGATAAGTGCAAGATCGCCCTCGCCCACGTTCATTTTTGCAAGAATTTTTGCAGTTTCTTCCTCTGTAAGGAACTTTGCAAAAGAGGACGACGGAGCATCCTTTGCATTTTTATACCATGCAAGACCTTTCGCGCCGTAGGTCTTTACGTGATCGGTAAGTGAGTCGATCTCTTTTCGGGACATTTTAGCGCCGCCGGGCACTGTGATACCGCGAACGCTGCCGCCGTTTTCAACACATCCTGCAAACACGCCGAAACCGCAGCCGCGAACCTCGTCGGAAATATCGCAAAGCTCCATACCGAAACGGGTATCGGGTTTATCGCTGCCGTAGCGGTTCATAGCCTCATGCCATGTCATACGCTTGAATGGCACTTCAAGAGGCTGCTTCATAAACTCATCAAACAGCTTTTTAATAAAGCCTTCGTTTACGGAGATAATATCCTCCTCGTCGGCAAAAGACATTTCAAGGTCTATCTGAGTAAACTCAGGCTGACGGTCTGCACGAAGGTCCTCATCTCTGTAGCAGCGTGCGATCTGAATATAGCGGTCAAAGCCGGAATACATAAGAAGCTGCTTATAAAGCTGAGGTGACTGGGGCAGCGCGTAGAAATTGCCGGGGTGCACACGTGAGGGAACGAGATAATCTCTTGCGCCCTCGGGTGACGGCTTTATAAGTGTAGGTGTCTCAATATCGATAAATCCGTTTTCGCGGAAATAGTTTCTCGCAATGTTTGCAATCTCACTGCGAGCAAAAATGTTGCGCTGCATATCGGGACGGCGCAGATCAAGATAACGGTGTGTAAGTCTTATTTCACTGCCTGTCTCGCTGTTTTCAACAATGGGGAACGGGGGTGTTTCAGCCTCAGACAGTACCTTATATGAATCAACTGCGATCTCGACCTCACCTGTGGGCAGATTGGGGTTTACGGCGCCCTCTCCTCTGGGACGTACAACGCCCTTGGCACAAAGCACATATTCGCTGCGCGTAGTGAAAGCCGCCTTGAAAATATCCTTATCTGTGTTTTCGTCAAAGGCAAGCTGTACTATACCTGTTCTGTCTCTCAGATCGATAAATATAAGGCTGCCGAGGTCTCTCTGACGCTGGCACCAGCCCAGCACGCATACATTTTCTCCCACATTTGCTGCAGTAAGAGTGCCGCAATAGTGGGTACGCTTATCGTTTTTTTCAAATACTTCCATCATCTGTATATCCTTTTTGTTATTTTATTTCTATATTAAAGAAGTGCCGTACAGCTTCTCTCAGGTCGGTGCAGACGAAGTCAGCGCCTGCATCGATCACCTCCTCACGGCTGAATGAGGTGGTAACGGCACACGCCGTCATTCCGGCGGCCTTTGCCGCCTTTACACCTGATATTGCATCCTCAAAGACAAGGCAGTCGGCAGGATCGCCCCCGCATTTCGCCGCAGCCTTCAGGAATATATCTGGATCGGGCTTTTTCTTTTCAACCTCGTCGCCGCTGATAATTGCAGTAAATATACTCTCGTCCACGCCGATGCAGGCGAGATTTGTTTTCACCTTAAACAGACCTGCCGATGATGCAACGCATATTTTAATTCCCGCGCCGTGCAGTGCCTCCGGCACGACTCTTGACCACGGGAACACCGTCAGCGTCTCTTTGGCGTACTCGCCGTACAGCTTGTACGACACATCGGTCATTTCCGTAACATAAGGAACACCGTGGGCGTCGGAAACACCGCCGATATACAAAATATCGCCCATTCCCGTATAAGGAGTAAACTCATCATAATCGGGGTACACGCCCCACTGATGCAGCGCGTCGGCACAGGCGCGCTTGAAGGTAGCCTCGGAGTCAACGAGAACACCGTCCATATCAAATATTGCAAGCTTTGGTTTGTTATTCACGTTTTTTCCTCCGTTTACCTACTTTTCATAATATTATATCAAACTGACAGTTTTTTTGCAAGTGGTATGATAAATCTTCCTTTGTATTTATTTGTGTATTTATTTGCATATTAAAAGCAATGAAAAATTTTCCTCTAACACGCTGCCACTGTAATTGTGCATATTAGAATATAGGATGTCTGTTTATAGACAGATTCACATTTTTATGATATAATAGCCGCAGAGCGGCTATTTATGACTAAAAACGAAGCTTCGCATTTGCTTTTTTGATATAGTAAATATAATGGGTGTTTATTTGCTCTTCGACATTACTTCACCAAGAAAGGCTGCATATATGAAACTGAAAATTGCGATCTGCGACGACGAGCAGAATCAAATTGAATATATAACCTCGCTTGTATCATCGTGGAGCGTAAGAGAAGGACACGACTGCGAGATCCGCACGTTTGCGTCTGCTGAGGCATTTCTGTTTGAGTATGAGGATAACAAAGCATACGATATCCTTCTGCTTGACGTGGAAATGAAAGACATCACGGGTATCGAGCTTGCCAAACGAATTCGTAAGGAAAACAACCGTGCAGAAATTGTTTTTATTACCTCTCACTTTGAGTTTGTCGGCGAGGGCTACGAGGTAGATGCACTCCATTATCTGATCAAGCCGATTTCTGTAGACAAACTTGCGCAAGTGCTGACCAAAGCCGCCGAAAGGCTGTCAGCAGAGCCGCCGTCGTTAGTAATCAACTGCGATGGGGAAACAATAAGGCTCTATGAATGGGATATATTATATGTAGAAGCTTTTTTACATTATATTGTAATCCGGACAAAAGATAAAGAGTATAAAATCAAGGAAACTATCTCCTCCTTTGAGCAGAAACTGAGTGATGATTTCTACCGTATTCACCGTTCCTATCTGGTCTCTCTGAAACACATCACAAGAATCTCCCGAACATCGGTTAACATCGGCAAAACAGAACTACCTCTGTCAAGAGGAAAATACGACGACATCAACCGCTCGTTTATCGAGCATAATTGAGGTAGGGTATGAGAAAGAAAACATATTTGAAGCTTGTGGAATATCAGACCGAGCAATCCGAAAAACACCTGAACGAGGTGCGGAGCATCCATAAAGAAATGAGAGGCTATAAACACGATTTTCACCACCATCTGCAAACGCTGAAGGGACAGCTGGAAGCAGGTGAGACAGAGCGTGCGCTTACTTATATTGCACAGTTGGATGACCAACTAATGAACGTGGATACTCTGCTGAAAACAGGCAACATATCGTTGGATGCTATTCTCTCTGCGAAGATCGCGCAAGCTAAAGCCGAAAATATAGCCGTAACGGTAAAAGCAAATATACCGGATTCGCTGACGATCTCAGATGTAGAATTGAGTATCGTCGTAGGCAATCTGCTTGATAACGCGATTGAAGCCTGCCGTACAGTAACAGGAGAGCGGTTCATTCGTATCTTTATGTCCATGAAAGGAAATATGCTTTATTTTTCCATGCTGAATACGGCGGGGGAAAAGAAGAAAAAGACAGGTTCCTTGTTTGCAACTCACAAAGACGGCGTTCACGGTTTCGGTCTTCGCCGCGCCGAGGCAATTTTGGAGGAGCACGGAGGCTGGGTCAAATACAACAGTGAGGACGGCGCTTTTACTTCGGAGTTTTTGGTGCCTGCTGTAAAGTGATTGCAATTCGTGCACGGACAGAAGCGTTTCGTGCACGAATTTGTTTTAGGGTTATCTTTATGATAAAATATGGTTGAAAGGAGTGAGGTGCATGAAAAAAGAAAAGTCAAAATACAGTATGTTCTCCAATATTGCATACGCCCTGTGCAATATTTGGAAATGGGATAAAGCGTTTTACCTATTCTTTATTCCAAGCATTCCACTGGCGGTGCTAATGCCTTTGGCGGCTACCTATTTTCCAAAAGTGCTTATTGATTCAGTGGAGTCACAGCAAAGTATTCAAAAAATCATTCTGATTATCGGTATATATTTCGGTGCGCTTTTGATTATCGATCTGCTTGATAGATTTTGTGACAGCAGATTGACGATGCGGCAATATGATCTTTCCACACTTTATCAACACGCAATTGCAGAAAAGCATATGCGTACTGATTATGCCAATACCGACAATCCGGCAATCATCACGAAATATCAGCACGCATATAACGATGCCTGCTCAGGGCAATGTGCACCGGAGTTTATATGGCGTTCCTTGCTGTCGCTTTTTATCAGCCTGCTTGGCATTTTTACATATGGCTCAGTGATTGTAAGTGTTTCTCCGTGGATATTGGCGCTGCTGTTTTTATCGGCATATATCACATATCTTATCAGCCGTTGGCAAAGAAACTATATTGAGAAAAACAAGGACAATTGGGTAAACATCGATCGAAAGCTCGGGTACTTGCAGAGCTTTTCTCAAAAATTTGACCACGCAAAAGATATTCGCATATACAGTATGCTTGATTGGCTTACAGATATGCTGACGGGCTTTCAAAAAGAGCGTTTTGAATGGACGAAAAAGGTCAGTGCCCGTAGTTTGTGCGGCAGCTTTATTACCGCTTTGTTGATGCTGCTTCAAAACGGTGCTGCCTATGCAATATTGATCACAATGGTTTTTAACAATAAGATCGGTGCAGGTGATTTTGTGTTTTACTTTGGTGCAGTTACCGGATTTTCTGCATGGCTAAATGGCATTGGCAGTAAGATGAATGATATTACGCACAAGAGCATCAAGATCGGCTATTACCGTGAGTATTTTGAGATTGAAGAAAAGTACAATCACGGGAAAGGCTGCCCTCTTCCGACAGCGCAGGAAATGCCTGTAGATATTGAGCTGAATAATGTTTCATTCAAATATCCTTCGACAGGCGGTGAAAAATATGCAGTGAAGAATATCACCCTGAAGATCGGTAAAGGAGAAAAGCTTGCAATCGTTGGTGCTAACGGTGCAGGAAAAACTACACTTGTTAAGCTGATGTGCGGCTTTTATTATCCCTCCGAGGGTGAAATCAAACTGAATGGGCATACCATTGCAGATTATAATATTGAGGACTATTATTCGCTATTCTCTGCTGTGTTTCAAGATATATATTTGCTTCCCGTTACGATTGCGGAATTTGTTTCCTCCTCCGAAATGCATATCGATCGTAATAAAGTGATGAAGGTGATTTGTCAGGCAAGACTTACGGATAAGATCAATTCCTTGCCTAACGGTATTGACTCAAGGCTTATGAAAGGCGTTTTTGATGACTCCATTGAAATGTCAGGCGGCGAAAAGCAGAAGCTGATGCTTGCCCGTGCACTTTATAAGGATTCACCTGTGATCGTTCTTGATGAGCCTACTGCCGCACTTGATCCGATTGCAGAAAATGAGCTTTATTTGAAATATAATGAGCTGACGACACATAAGACCTCGATCTATATCTCCCACCGTCTTGCCTCTACGCGTTTCTGTGATAGGATCGTATATCTCGAAAACGGCGAGATCGTGGAATGCGGCTCTCACGATGAGTTAATGAAGCTTGGTGGCAAGTACGCTCATATGTTTGATCTGCAAAGTCATTACTATAAGGAGGATGCAAAAAATGCGTAAAAATGATCCAAATATTCGTGCGCTGAAATTGATGCGATCCTTCTGTCCGTCTTATTTTCCGCTTTTGATAGCAAAATCCTTTTTTGAAAAGCTGTCACCTTATTTTAATCTTTATCTGTCAGCCGAGATCGTCAATGAGATCGTCGGAGCAAGGGATAAAGAAAAGCTGATTACATTTGTATTGATTACAATACTCAGCAACTTTGCTATTGCCATTATCAGCGGTATTCTGAATCGCGTTTTCAGTCACAAGGAAACAGTTCTTTCTCAGAGAGAGGCAGCGTATTACAACAAAAAAACTCTTACTCTCGATTATTCTGATCTTGAAAATACTGAAGTTCGGCAGCTTCGCCGTAAGATTACCGAATCAGCTAAAATCAATTGTCACGGTATAAAACGACTCTTGATATCTGTCAGCGGATTGATCAATATTACGATCAGCGCGGTATTGGCACTCATTCTCGGAGTTGAAATGTTTGCGTTGATGTTTGCTTCGGGATTTAGTTGGTACATCGTTCTGTTTGCGGGTCTGATTGTAAGCGTAGTTGTATTTAATGTTTGGTACGCATTCAGAGTGAAAGACAAAATGGGAACGTTGTCACAAAATGTCTCTCAAACTATGATCGATGAAAACCGAATTGACGATGCAATCGATTGCTACAATATGGGCAAAGATGTTCGCCTCTACCGTCAAGACAAGCTGATTATGAAGATCAAGAATTTTACATTGGATCTTCACAAGAAATCCTTCCGCACTATGGAGAAGAAACGCTACAAGGTAAACATTCCGTTGATGATCACGGGTATCTTGCTGCAAGCAGTTATCTATATTTTCGTTTGCGTGTACGCTCTGATCGGCGTATTTGGCGTAGGCAGCATTGTTAAATATGTTGGCTTTGTCGAAACCATAATCGGTTGTATTACGAGCTATTTCAATTTGTTTGCGGATATTAAGTATAATACGCCTTTTGTAGAGGATTATCTTGCTTATTTTAATATTTCGCAGAAGATGTATCAAGGCTCGCTTACTGTTGAAAAGCGAGACGATAACGAATATTATGTAGAGTTCAAAGACGTTTCCTTCAAATATCCCGGTGCAAGGTCATACGCACTTCGCCACGTTAACATGAAATTCAAGGTTGGTGAACGCCTTGCCGTTGTTGGTATGAATGGTTCCGGCAAGACCACTTTCATCAAACTTATGTGCCGTCTGTATGACCCTACCGAGGGGGAGATTTTGCTGAATGGCGTGAATATCAAAAAGTATGACTACGACGAATATCTAGCTATATTTTCGGTAGTTTTTCAGGATTTCAGGCTGTTTTCCTTTAGCCTTGGACAGAATGTTGCCGCAGGATCAGATTATGATGCAGAAAAAGTAATAGCAGCTTTGCATCAATCGGGATTTGAAGAACGTCTTGAGAGTATGACCGACGGAATCAATACGACATTGTATAAGGATTTCGACAAGAACGGAGTAGAGATCTCGGGAGGTGAAGCGCAAAAGATCGCGCTTGCTCGCGCGCTTTATAAGGACGCTCCGTTCATTATCCTTGATGAGCCGACGGCCGCGCTCGATCCTATTGCCGAATATGAGATCTATTCCAAGTTCAACGAGATCGTAGGTGATAAAACCGCCATTTACATCAGCCACCGTCTGTCCTCCTGCCGATTCTGCGATAAGATCGCCGTATTCGACAGAGGGAATATTGTTCAGCTCGGCACACATGAAGACCTTGTTGACGATGAAAACGGAAAATATCATAAACTTTGGCACGCACAGGCGCAATACTACACAGAATAAAACCAGCCGTCGGGAGTCATCATAACAATGCTCCCGACGGCTCTTGTCATATAATAATTCACAAATATATCTACTGTTTCTGCAAAAGTTAAGAGTTGCACTTTGCGGCGTTTTGTGTTACAATCTGAGTTGTATACAGCGATAAAGGAGTAGTCATAATTATGGAAATTAACGTAAATACAAATGATGCGATCGTAAATATTACCGAGAATACTCTCGACGGTATAGAGTACAAAGAAATTACAGTTAAATTTTCTCGTCCCACTATACCTGACCCGATAAAATTGCAATGGATGTTCAAATCAGACGATATATACTCTACATGGAGTCCGGTGATAAGAGGAGACAGAGGTCTTTATCCCGACTGGAACAAAAGGCAGACAGATTCAAGGTTCAATTCCGGCGCGCCGCTGCACTCGCTTATTTCATCAAAAGGAAAAAACCGACTGTGCATTGCGGTCTCCGATCCCCACACCCCCATAAAAATAGCAACGGGGATTTGCGAAGAGAAAGCGGCAGTTGAATGTACCGTAGAGATTTTCACCCACAACAGCACTTCTCCCATAAGCGAATATTCGGTGGTACTACGGCTTGATGCACGTGACACCCGCTACGAGGACAGCATCCGCGACGCGGTATCATGGTGGGAGAATGAATGCGGATACAGCTCCGCTCCGGTTCCCGAAGCGGCAATGCTTCCCATGGACTCGCTGTGGTACAGCTTTCATCAGAACCTTTCGCCCGAAGAAATTATAAAGGAATGCAAAGAAGCAAGGCTTCTCGGCATGAAGACCGTTATAATCGACGACGGTTGGCAGACTGACGACAACAGCCGCGGCTATGCATATTGCGGGGAC
>CAZBAR010000052.1:0-7812 GCA_964490165.1 uncultured Lachnospiraceae bacterium
TTTCGGCCTCTCATTCAGTTCCTCGCTTCGCTTTCGCTCAGCTCGTTTATTATACAGCATACAGCGCCTAAAGTCAAGCATTATTTTACCGATTTTTCCTTTTTGTGAAAATGGTCGGTCCCACGAGGAGCCGACCATTTTATTTTAACATATTTGTCAAAATTGGAATTTACTGACTGCAGAGAAGTGTCTCCAGCGCCGCGTCAAACTCTCTGAGAGTCTCCGCGCGGTTAAGCTTGTCTCTTATCTCAGCTGAGCCGCGCATACCTTTTATAAAGTGCGCCGCCCTGCCTCTCGCTTCTCTTACGCCGACTTCCTCACCCTTTGCCGCGACTATTTCTCTTACGAATTCCCTCGCCGTGTTTATTTTTTCCTCTTTGTCCGGCTCTCTGAATCTTTCACCGGTCAGCGCCGCTTTTATCTCTCCGAAAAGCCACGGAGCGCCAAGCGCAGCTCTGCCTATCATCAGTCCGTCGCATCCCGTGTATTCCAGCATATGCAACGCATCCTCTGCTGACGAGATATCGCCGTTGCCGATGACCTTCACCGAGATGTCCAGCTCGTCGCGCACTGCCTTTATTATATCAATATCTATTCCAGGCGCATACATCTGCTCTCTTGTTCGCGCGTGCACGCACACGGCAGACGCACCAGCTGCGGCGCATATCTTCGCCACCTCAACGGCATTTTTTGTATCGGCGTTCCAGCCGGCGCGGATCTTAACGCTTACAGACACACCGGTGTGAGCGACCGCCTCAGTCACGGCGCTGACGATCTCACCGCACAGTGAAGGGGTTTTCATTAAAGCGCTGCCGTCACCCGACGTAACGATCTTTTTTACGGGGCACCCCATATTTATATCGATGCCTACCGGGCGCTCCTCATATTTGCAGCCGTCAAAGCTGCCTTCGGCAAGCATTTTTGCCGCAGCAGCCATGGACCCGGGCTCATGCCCGAATATCTGCACTGCGCAGGGCGTGTCCCCTTCTGGCAGTGCGGACAGTGCTTTTGTTTTTGTGTCATCAAAGGTCATCGCCTTTGCCGATATCATTTCAGTGACAGCCGCGTCTGCGCCCCAGCGTCTGCAAAGCAGGCGGAAGGTGCTGTCCGTAAATCCCGCCATGGGCGCAAGTATCAGTGGATGCTCCACGACATCAATCCTCGTCAAGCTTGAGGACAGCCATAAACGCCTCAGGCGACACCTGCACGCTTCCCAGCTGGCGCATTTTCTTTTTGCCCTCTTTCTGTTTTTCCAGAAGCTTTTTCTTTCTTGTAATATCGCCGCCGTAGCACTTTGCCAGGACATCCTTGCGCAGAGCCTTTACCGTTTCACGCGCGATTATCTTAGAGCCTATCGCCGCCTGTATGGGCACCTCAAAGAGCTGACGCGGGATATTCTCCTTCAGCTTCTCGGCGATCTTTCTCGCTCTGCCGTACGCCTTGTCCTTATGCACAATAAATGTAAGCGCGTCTACAACGTCGCCGTTGAGCATAAAGTCAAGCTTGACCAGCTCGCTCGGGACATAGCCCTTTATCTCGTAATCCAGAGATGCGTAACCCTTGGATCGGCTTTTCAGCGCGTCAAAAAAGTCGTATATTATTTCGTTAAGCGGCAGATCGTAATGCAGCTCCACGCGTTCGGTATCAATATACTTCATATCCAAAAACGTGCCGCGTCTGTCCTGACACAGATCCATAATTCCGCCCACAAATTCCGTAGGGGTGATGACATTTGCAGACACCATAGGCTCTGCGGCAAACTCTATTTCATCGGGGGCAGGATAATTAGAGGGATTGTCAACATACACGGTCTCGCCGTTTCTCTTTGTTACCTCATATATAACGCTTGGCGCAGTGGTGATAATATCAAGGTTGAATTCCCTCTCCAGTCGTTCTTCAATTATCTCCATATGAAGAAGGCCCAAAAATCCGCAGCGGAAGCCGAAGCCCAGAGCGGCTGAAGTCTCAGGCTCAAACACCAGTGCAGCATCGTTGAGCTGCAATTTTTCAAGCGCGTCTTTTGTTTCATTATATTTAGCGCCGTCTGCCGGATAAATACCTGCGTACACCATAGGCTGAACGCTCTTAAAGCCGGGCAGCGCCTCTGCGCATGGATTGTCAGCGGAAGTCAGAGTATCGCCCACGCGTGTTTCGGACACGGTCTTTATAGACGCGGTGACATATCCGACATCGCCTGCGGAAAGGCAGTCCAGCCGACGAAGCCCGAAAGGATCCATTGCGCCCACCTCGACCACGTCAAATTCAGCGCCTGTGCTCATAAGTCTTATCTTGTCGCCGGGCTTTACAGTTCCGTCCATTACTCTTATATATACAACAACGCCGAGATATGAGTTGTACACTGAGTCAAATATAAGGCAGCGAAGCGGAGCTTCCGGATCGCCCTTCGGCGCGGGGATCTGCTCGATTATGGCGTCCATAACGTCGCCGATATTCAGACCGGTTTTTGCAGACACAGCAGGGCAGCCTTCGGCGGGAATGCCTATAACGTCTTCTATCTCGCTTACGCATCTGTCAACCATAGCGGACGGCAGGTCTATCTTATTGATAACCGGCACGATCTCAAGATCGGCGTCTACCGCAAGATAGGCGTTTGCAAGAGTCTGCGCCTCTATGCCCTGAGTTGCGTCCACTACCAGAAGTGCGCCCTCGCAGGCGTTGAGTGAGCGGGATACCTCATAGTTGAAGTCAACGTGACCGGGGGTGTCAATAAGGTTAAGCTCGTACACCTCACCGTCCCCCGCGGTGTAGTCTATACGCACGGCCCTTGCCTTTATGGTAATGCCCCTCTCCTTTTCCAGCTCCATATCATCAAGAAGCTGCTCTTCCATATCGCGCTTTGCAACTGTGTTGGAAAACTCAAGTATTCTGTCGGCAAGGGTGGACTTGCCGTGGTCTATATGTGCAATTATTGAGAAATTGCGTATATGCTTCTGACGCTCTGTCATATCGATCTCCATTCTGCCGCGTAGCGGCGCACAAATAGTAATGAAATTCGACTGTGTTTCCTTTGGAAACAAAAATGGGCAGGGTCCCATTTTTAAGTTGAATTTGCGCGTGAAATAATAGTACGAAAAGTCCGGTTTAATGTAATTTTCACGCTGATCTCCCGTACCTTCTTCAGCTTTTGTGCTTTGCGCTGTTTTGAAAAACAGCGCATTACTTCATTATCTTAATAATATAATTATAGCAAACAGGCCGCTGTAAATCAAGTGGTATATTGCATATGCGGAATACAAAAGCGTAAGCTGTCGGAAAACCTTCAGTTATTTTACCGCTGCCTCCCTCAGAGAGGTGTGATGTCTCGACAAATGATATTTCCAGCAAAGGAGCATACCAAAGACCGCGCCAAGCGCGCCCTGAAGTATTTCATACGGCAGCTTTGAAACGGCGCTTGCTATTGCCGCCTCCTGTCCGCCGTACGCCACAACACCGTAAACATATATTTTGCCGAGGGTATATCCCGCTACCATTATTACGGCGCCGAGCGTTACTCCGATGCCGGAGGATATTACAGGATGTTTTTTCATAATATAATGAGAGAAAACAGAAATGACTATCGCCTGCACGCCGTGTACGACCAGAGACACAAGCATCGGCGGAGGATAAAACATCATATCCCCGAGCATAGCGCCGACGCCGCCCACAATAAAAGCAGAAACAGGATCAAGTGTTATACCCGCGACGCATATTACAACGTCGTTGAGATACAGGTGCCCGCCGGGCACGGGTATGCTGAATGCACAGCACACGATATACAACGCCATAAGCATTCCCGTTATCGCTGTTTTCCTGGGGGTAAAGCTTTGTTTAAGTCGCAAGGTGTTCAAAATGAGCCTCCGTTCTGCCGCTTCGCGGCAACAAAATCACATGATGTCAAATTCTTCTTGACATACGGTGTATTATTGATTATACTCATATTGTGGACTTATAAAATATCCAGCTGAGGTAAATTTAATAATACCAGATGAAATACGTTATAGACAAAACAAAAAGAGAGCCGGCATATCTCCAGCTCTACAAAATTCTGAAAAAGGATATTGTCGGCGGCAACAGCTTTGACGGCGGCAAGCTGCCGTCAAAACGGCTTCTGTCGGAGGAGCTGGACATAAGCATTGTGACGGTAGAGCACGCCCTGGGAATGCTGTGCGACGAAGGGTACATATATTCAAAAGAGCGCAGCGGTTACTATATCTCTCCCGACCATGACACCTCGCAGGGGGCAGATGGGAAGCCACTGTCCCCCCCGCCGCTGAGCATTCGCACGGCGCACTGTACTGAATTCCCTTTCAGCGCGTATGCAAAATCTATTCGGCGCGTGCTGTCCTCATACGGTGAGAGGATCGTCGAAAAAGGCGACGCGCAGGGCTGCCCCGAGCTGCGCGAGGCTATCAGCCGCTATCTGTACCGCGCACGTGGGATAGAAGCGGGAGCCGACCAGATAGTTATAGGCTCAGGCGCTGAGGCATTATACGATATGGCAGTGCGCCTTCTGGGACGCGACAAGCGCTTTGCCATAGAGGATCCCTCATATGAAAAGATAAGTCAGGTATACTGCGCCAACGATATACACCCCGAGAAGCTGCCCCTTGACGACGGAGGCATTTGCCCCTCGGCGCTGGCAGGCTGTAATGCCGATATTCTGCACGTTACGCCGTTCGGCAGCTTCCCCACAGGGATAACCGCCGCACCGAGCCGACGCAGAGAATATATCCGCTGGGCTTGCCGCGGAGATCGGCGGCTTATTGAGGACGACTATGATTTTGAATTTTCCGTCCGTTCAAAGCCCGCCGAAACTCTGTTTTCCGCAGCGCCTGACGGCAAGGTAATTTATATCAATACCTTTTCAAAAAGCCTGTCTTCGGCAATGCGTCTCGGCTATATGGTGCTGCCCGTGCAGCTGATCGACACATACCGCAGCCGTTTGGGGCACTTTTCCTGCTCCGTTCCCGTTTTTGACCAGTACATCCTTGCCGATTTTATTGAATGCGGCGAGCTTGAGCGCCACATAAACCGTACGCGTCGGCGATACAGACGCGAAATGAAATAATATTTATATTATTTATAAGGAGAAGAACATGGATCTCAAAGCTATACTTGACAAATCAGTGGATCTCGCCCTCAGCTCAGGTATAAAATTGCTTGTAGCCGCAGCTATACTGATAATAGGCTTCAGAGTCGTCAGCTGGATCATGAAGCGAATGAAAAGATCAAAGCTTCTCGGACACGCCGAAGGATCTGTCCGCAGCTTCGTGCTGAGCTTTTCAAACCTCGCTCTGAAAACCGTTCTGATCATAACCGTCGCGGCATATCTCGGCGTTCCTATGACGTCAATAGTCGCGCTGGTGGGCAGCGCGGGAGTCGCTGTCGGACTCGCTCTGCAGGGCGGACTTTCAAATATTGCCGGCGGAATTATGATACTTATGTTCCGTCCCTTTTCCATAGACGATTACATAAGCGCCGGCGGCTTTGAGGGCACAGTTCATTCAGTCGGGATATTTCACACGGTACTGCTGACCCCTGATAAAAAGCGCGTGGTCATACCCAACAGCGTCCTGACAGGGGAAACGCTTGTAAACTATTCAACTGAGCCTATGCGCCGCATCGACCTGGACTTCAGCGCGTCCTACGACGACGACATCGATAAGGTAAAAGCGGTGCTGCTGGACACCGCCGCCAATACACCGAAGATAGCAGCCGAGCCCGCGGCTGAAGCTATGCTGAGGGAGCACGGCGACAGCGCACTTGTATACCGCCTACGCGTTTGGTGCAATCGCGAGGACTACTGGACAGTTTACTTTGCATTGCAGGAGGGCGTTCTCAAAGCTTTTCAGCGCGAGGGAATTTCCGTTCCGTACCCGCAGATAGACGTGCATATGGATAAAAACTGATAAAACGCAAAAAGGACGCCGCAGGCGTCCTTTGAGCTTGTCGAAAAAATCCATAGAAATAGCAAAATGCACAAAAAGGAAATTTCGCGGCTTGCGAGCCGCTGCCCAAGTACATTCCCGCCACGGCGGGAAGTACGACCCTCTGGACTCCGGTCAGTCTTAGGATTTCGACCGCTGCGGCGGTCGAGAAGGGCTCCGCGCCCTTCACTGCGCCGCCTTTTGAAAAAGGCGGGCGAAAACTTTTAGTCACTTTGCTGCCGCCATTTAGTTTTTAGACAGTCTGAAAGGACGCCGCAGGCGTCCTTTTTATTATGTGGGGTTCTACCCCCACTTCCGCGCAGCGGAATGTGCTTACCCCGCGCAGAACCTTTTTGGAAAAAGGTTCTAAGAACTCGAAAAACCTTTAACAAAAGGATTTCAGACTATCAAAAACTAAATGGCAGCAATAAAATAACAAAAAGTTTTGGTCAAGCTTTTGTGGGAGCTTTTATTTTATATTATTGCAATCACATTTTTCCCTTTACGCTTAGCATACTTAATAGCATCATAAGCACCGCCGGACTCCCGACATACTCCTGATAAAATCACATCACATTGATCTACCATCCACCGATTTCGTTTTGTAATTGCAGATTTATAGTAACTTCCGGCTACTGCATCCGAATGATAACATCATCATAATAGTACTCATAGTATTCTTTGTTCGTATTCAACCCATTTGAAAAATACGGCTTCACTAAAACGAGCCTTATCTTACGGCTGCAACTTTTACAGGCACGAACAGCAGCCGAAAAATTTGAATCAAATTCTCCCATTCCCCCTGTTAAGAAAACAGTTATGTCTTGCTCATTTATAAGACGCTCAATGACTTCCGGCAGCCGCTCTTTCACATTGGCGCAAAACTCTCTATGACCGAATCCGCAGCAATATTTATCCACCATTTTCACTTCCTACCGATTAAAACAGTTATATTTAATATATTATACCTCTTAAATAGGTATATTTCAAGTCAAATCGGTATTTTGAGCCGTAATATTACTTCTTACAATAGTATAAAATGTATTGTAGTGAGGTGAAACCGTATGGATAGCAGATTTATTCAAGAAAGAATTTCAATTCTTCGTACAAAGAAAGGCGTTTCAGAATACAAGATGAGTCTTGATCTGGGTCACAGCAAAGGCTATATCCAAAGTATTTCTTCCGGCAAGTCTTTTCCGTCGGTACAGGAGCTTCTGTATATCTGCGATTACCTCGGTGTCAGTCCGAAAGAGTTCTTTGACGAAGGCATTGACGATCCTCAGCTGGTTCGGCAATTATACGGTCTAACGAAAAATATGCCGGAAGAGGATCTGAAAGTTTTGATCAGTACGGCTGAACGCCTTAACGAAAAAAGCAAGTGAGTGCTGCTGCACTCACTTTTTCAGTCTGTCGAAAAACTAAATGGCTGTAGCAAAATGACTAAAGGTTTTGGTCAAGCTTTTTCAAAAGCTTGCGGATTTTTAAGGCGGAGCCTTAAATCGCGCTCCGCAGAGCGCGAAATGCCTAAGCCGCACCGGAATCCAGAGGGTCGTACTTCCCGCCGTGGCGGGAATGTACTTGGGCAGCGGCTCGCAAGCCGCGAAATTTCCTTTTTTGTGCAATTTGCTATTTCTGCGGACTTTTTCGACAAGCTGAAACCTCGTCGAAAGACGAGGTTTTTATGTACTTATCCCACGAAAAGACAAACATCGAAAGCACCTTTTCTCTTATCTCTTCTCCGGAAAAAGTCGCTTGCTTTTTAGAGAAAAGAGAAGAACGAGAAGAGAAGAGTTAAGAGTACAAAAAGAAAAAGCCGCATAAGCGGCTTTTTCTTTTTGGTGGAAGTTGACCGCTCAAATCCGAACTTTTCCCCGAAGAAGAAATT
>CAZBAR010000053.1:0-6873 GCA_964490165.1 uncultured Lachnospiraceae bacterium
AATGCACAAAAAGGGAATTTCGCGGCTCGCGAGCCGCGCCCAGAGGTTCCCTCTGGACTCCGGTGCGGCTTAGGTCTTTCGCCCTCTGCGGAGGGCGATTTAAGGCTCTGATCGACTTCCTGTCATTGACAGGAAGTCGGAAAATCACGCAAGCTTTTGAAAAAGCTTGACCAAAACTTTTAGTTATTTTGCTACAGCAATCTAGTTTTTCGACAGTCTGTAAGCAGCCCGCGGCAAAAGCCGCGGGCTGCTTTATTTTTATTCCTCTGTAGTATTAACCTTTATAGACTCTAAAATATTATTCATAATCTCATGCGACTCTGAAGAGTCGCATTTATATGTCAAGCTGATAACAGCTTCGTCCGTCACTCTTATATATGTAAGCATATAATATAATACACCACTGTTGAACGAGGAATCGGGTGAGGAACAGGTATAGGAAACATAATCGTATCCCACGGCAGTTTTGCCCTGTGATATTTCCAATGGTTCCAGTTCACTAATCGCTGTAGTATTATCCCCTCTCTCATTTATTATCGAATCATCCATAACATAGTCACTGTCGACCTCAATGCAATCGCCGAAATAAAACTTTTTCAAATATTGAAACTGCGATCTGTCAAAAGCTCGATACGTACCTCTGTTATCAGGGTCTTCGGATAGATAATCGGGAATATCCATGGTAAGCGTCCAGTCTTCATCATAATATATTATTGACGGCACGCCATCAGAAACAACTACGATAGAATGCGGCTTGTAATTTACAGTACCATGCCTTTATTGAATTTTATATTTTTTCAATAGATTGCAGCTGTAAAACTATCATGCCGTCAACGTATACTTTCTTGAAAGTGTACTCCATTTTTGTACGGCTGACAATTTGATTCAAATTTTCTATGCAAAACAGATCGCTGTCTATCACAAGTAATTCATCAGTATTTGTAACAACTGTCATATAAGAGCTGTAACAGTGATAGCGTTGTTCTATATAACTTGCTGCAAAGCTCTGACCTATAGGATCCTCCAACTCATCTGATAACGGTATGTCGCATCCAAACAGCAATCGACCTAACCTTAATACTTCATTTTTTGAAATAGTTACAGCACAGTATTCCTCATCAAAACTCGCGTTTGAAAGAGCACGGTTTGCTACACAGCACCGTATTATCATTTCATGCAATTTTGAAAAATCAAGCGATTGCCCTGCTCTGTACTCCTCATGTATATACCCGGACAGTATATCCAAATACAGATCCGGTTTGATAAAATATCTGTCATCATTTATCAGATCTTCTACAGCAGGCTCCGGCAGAGGCATCTCCGAGCCGATAGTTTCCACCGGTTCTGTAGCAGGCGGCTCAGTCTCTGTTTCCTTGGCAGTAGTATCGGCAATATCTGCCTTGACCGTGGTATCCTGAAATTCTTTAGAATCGGCACCGCTAGTGCCTCCTGTAGCTTCGTGTGACTTACCCGAGCATGAGGAAAGCAGAACAAGTATTGCCAATACTGTCGCAATGATTTTTAATGATTTCATAGTATGTCTCTCTCTTTTTATTACAAATAAAATAATTTTATGTTTGGAATATGTGTACTTACAAAACTTATTATATTGTTCTCTTTAACAAACAAACGCGTTCAAAAACTAAATTAAAATCACTCATTCTTTAATTTCAATGGAATTTATGCTTTGGAGCATATAATCATAGTTTTCTATCAGATCGCGGTATCTGACTGATATGATATACTTATCCGAAACCCTGACATAAACATCTGCTTCGTATTCTCCTTCGATTATTCTTTCATAAATTACATAACCGTTTCCGGCTTTCGTTGTTCCAACGGATACTTTTCTGTTTTCAAACGAGCTCCAGGTTCCGCCTGCAGCTGTTTTGCCGTGAACCGTTTCATCCATTATAAAATCGCTGTGTACCTGAAACGCCGTACTAAATTCCAGTGCAGTAATATACCCGGCAAGCTCGTTGTCAAAACGCTTATAAGCATAGTCCTGATCGCTCCGCGCCAGATAACCGGGAACTGAGGCGGTGATAATAAGATCGTTAATATCCTTTTGATCACTCCAATCAAAATCACAGATAACAGCATCATATGCGTATTCGACCTGCCGGAGTCCGTCCTCGGTGCTGTCCCCGTCTTCGGCAAGCACGGGCAGCTTTTTTACAAAGCTGAAAATGTAGCTCGCTTGGGAAGCTTCGGTGGTATATATGTAATACGTTTGTCCGTCTATGTGGGAAGTGATCTCACTGCCGTTCAGTGCTATGACCTCTTCCTTCGATGTGTGCGGCAGAACAGCAGCGCACCGGACTTGCTCGGAGATTTTGACATTATTCTCATAGTGCTCCAGCATATCTTCTATGCTTTCATAAAATGACTTATACAATTCATACGAGTCGGCACTGGGAAGAAGATCCTCCCCTGTTTCTTCGTCGAGGTAATACAACGTGTCCGGCCACCTGTTGGCAAAACAAATTTCATCCGGCAACATAAAGCTTCCGTAAAAATCACCGCTGTCATCCATCCATGTAACATCAACATGGTACCAGTGGTCATCAATGCGTATCATATTCCACGCGTGACTTCCAAACAAGGTATTTCCGGTAACATATATGGTAGAAAGCCCCGCCTTTCTGCATAAAAGATCATATGCCTTAGCATAGCCGCCACATAAGGCTTCTTTTTTTATAAGAGCAGAATATATGCTGTCAAGATCATCATCTCTGTTTTCCTCTTCAATGGGAGACCTGATATTATCCACCATCCATGTAGCTATGGCAAGGGCTTTTCCGTACTCCGTTCCGTCGTGATCGAGAGACGCAAGTATAGAATCGGCGGCCTCTGTTGTTTCGACATACTTTTTTATACAGTCATAGGCGCCGCTTCCTTTATTAAAAGAAAGCGCGACGGCTCTTTCGTTATCATTACAGACAGCAGTTATGTAACCGTTTACAAGCTCTCGCTGCGCCTCGAAGTTCATGGCATACAACTCCCGTGCCACGCTCTCATCCGTATTACTGATAAACATTGACATAGGATACTCGATTGTTTCCTGCCCCTTTGTCTCTATGACCTTTGCAGTGATTTCTGCAAGAGCATCGTAATAAATCTTCTGATACTTTGTAAGACGGTCATACATGTACACAGACTGAGGACTCGGATATTCAACCGTCTCTATCCCGTGGATCAATGTGTTTTCATTCTCCGTCGTCCCCGTCGGCGGTTGGTCAGTGTCGGCGCTGTCGGACGGCTCTGTCTTAAAGCATCCGCAGAGTGACAGCGTCATAGCGAGAAGCAGCAAAATACTTACAGTCATACGCAGTTTTCTCATAATGATCTACCATGCCTTTCTTGAAGTGTATATTTTTTAACAGACTGCACCGATAATGCTTGTACTGTTGACAATATGTTATAATCAGTTTAACACGCACTTATCAAAAAGTCAATAAAGTTACAACTTTCTGCGCGAAAAATGTTGTAGAATTGCAATAAGATGATGCCCTCCGGATCAGCCGGAGGGCATCATCTTATCAAGCAATTCAAAATGCTATATCTTCTTTTTCTGCATTAAAACCGAGATCGGAAAAATTCGGCAAATGTGTAAATTCCATCGTTTTTCCGCTGTACGGGTGCTCAAAGAACAGTGATACACAGCACAGCGCAAGAGGACACTTTATCCGTGATCCGTATTTGCCGTCGCCCGCCAAAGGCCAGCCGCGGTGGGCAAACTGAACTCTTATCTGATGTGTGCGTCCCGTGTGCAGCAGCACCTTTACCAGCGCCAGACCATTATTTTCTGCAATTGTCTTATATTCCAGCAGCGCTTCCTTTACCCCTGCCCTCTTTTTATCGGTGACAAATGATTTATTCAAGTGTCTATCGTGGAACAGAAGGTCACACATTTCGCCGCATCCCGGCTCTCCAGATACAACCGCCATATAGATTTTCTTTGTTCCGTGCTCCGCAAGCGTCTGAGACAGCCTTCCCGCACACTGAGAGGTTCGTGCATACACCATAACTCCGGCTGTTGCGGTATCAAGTCTGTGCACACAAAAAATGTCTCCTCCAAGCTCACGGCTGAGCAGCGCTGTCATATCCTCTCTTCCGCTTTTATCCGGCTGGGACGGTATCCCGCATTCCTTAAACACAACCGCCAGGTGGCGATCCTGATACAATACTTCCATTTTCTTATTTCAAAAACGGCGGACAGGGATACTATCTCTGTCCGCCGAATAAACTGTTTCAGTTTTTTTCTATCTTATTTCTTAAGAACTCTGATAACGCCGTCGATAGCCGCAATACCGGAGATATGTGCGTCAACTACATCAGCGGTGCAGTCAAGCAGTGCGCATGAATAGTCGCCCTTAGAGCGGCTTGCCATATTATCAATATTGATACCGTCAGCAGAAAGCACTGCAGTGATCTTTGAAAGCATATCGGGCTGGTTCTTGTGCAGAACTACAAGACGGCACGCTCCGCTGCGAGGCATAGAAACTGCCGGGAAGTTTACGCTGTTTGTAATGTTACCGTTTTCAAGGTAATCGATCAGCTCGTGTGCTGCCATTACAGCGCAGTTATCCTCAGACTCCTCGGTAGAAGCACCCAGGTGAGGAATTGTGATGATACCGGGCTGGTTGATAGTCTCCTCAGTGGGGAAATCTGTAACATACTTTGCAACCTTACCGGAAGCAATAGCAGCCTTCATATCCTCAGCGTTGACAAGGTCTGCACGAGAGAGGTTTATAATGCGGACGCCGTCCTTCATCATAGCCAGAGTCTCAGCACAGATCATATTCTTTGTTGTAGGCGTTGCGGGAACATGAAGTGTGATATAGTCAGCAGTCTGGTATATCTCCTCATAGCTTGCAGCGCTGTGTACGCCGCGGCTGAGCTTCCATGCTGCATTTACAGTCATATAGGGGTCGCAGCCGATAACGTTCATACCAAGCTCGCGAGCTGCGTTTGCAACAAGTCCGCCGATAGCGCCGAGGCCGATAACACCGAGGGTCTTACCCTTGATCTCGCAGCCTGCAAACTTGCTCTTGCCCTTCTCTACGGACTTTGCAACGTTCTCAGTAAGAGTGCCTGCCCACTTAACGCCGTCAACGATATCGCGGGAAGCAAGCAGCAGAGATGCGATAGCAAGCTCCTTAACGCCGTTAGCGTTAGCGCCGGGTGTGTTGAATACTACGATACCCTCGTCAGCGCATCTGTCGCAGGGAATGTTGTTTACGCCGGCACCTGCTCTTGCAATAGCCTCAAGCTCTGCGCCGAACTCCATATCGTGCATAGCAGCACTTCTTACCATTATTGCGGCGGGAGCTGTAACGTCCTCGCCTACCTCGTATGCAGCAGCATCAAACTCGTTTGTGCCGCAAGCAGCGATCTTATTCAAAAGCTGTATCTTTGTCATTGATATATTCCTCTGTAATGTAATTTACGCCTTGGGATTTTCAGCAGCAAACTTCTTCATAAATTCTACAAGCGCTTCAACGCCCTCGTAAGGCATAGCGTTGTAGATAGAAGCTCTCATACCGCCTACAGAACGGTGACCCTTAAGGTTCTTCAGTCCTGCTGCATCAGCCTCCTTGGCAAACTTCTTGTCAAGGTCAGCATCGCCTGTTACGAAAGTAGCGTTCATCATAGAACGGAACTCGGGAACTACGGGAGCGATATAGTAATCCTGGCTGTCAAGATAATCGTAAAGAAGCTTTGCCTTCTTCTCATTCATAGCCTTCATAGCCTCAAGGCCGCCGATAGACTCGATCCACTCGTAAACAAGCTTTGCCATGTAAATGGAGTAGCAAGGAGGAGTGTTGTACATAGATCCGTTGTCAGCCATAAGCTTCCAGTCGAGCATAGCGGGAGTCTCAGGACGAGCATTGCCCAGGAGATCCTCGCGAACAATTACGATAGTAACGCCTGCGGGAGCCATGTTCTTCTGCGCACCTGCGTAAATAACGCCAAACTTGGAAACATCAACGGGCTCGGAAATGATGCAGCTTGACATATCTGCAACAAGGGGAATATCGCCTGTATCGGGAATGTAATTATACTTTGTACCGTAAATAGTGTTGTTAAAGCAAATGTGTACGTAATCAGCATCAGGTCTGAAAGCCTCGCGTCCGACTACGGGAATGCGTGAGAAATTGTCATCCTTGGAGGAAGCAACGGCAACAACATCGCCGTACTTCTGAGCTTCCTTGTAAGCCTTGGTGGAGAACTGACCGGAAAGAATGTAGTCAGCCTTGCCTGTCTTCATAAGGTTAAGGGGAACGCAAGCGAACTGAGTAGACGCACCGCCCTGCATAAAGAGTACCTTGTAATTGTCGGGTATGTTCATAAGAGCACGAAGTCCTGCCTCAGCAGCAGCAATGATCTCCTCATATGCAGGAGAGCGATGGCTCATCTCCATAACTGACATTCCGGTATCACCGTAGCAAACCAGCTCGGCAGCTGCCTTTTCAAGTACGGGTAACGGCAGCATTGAAGGACCTGCCGAAAAATTGTAAACTCTGTTCATTGTATTAAAATCCTTTCATTACCGCAAAGCGGAAAGATTAAATGTTGATTAAATATAATTATAAACCAATGTTATCATTAAGTCAAGCAAAAAAAGGCTAAAATGCAATTTATAAGGTGATTTTATCGATGTTTTTGTATTTACACGAAGATAAAGTCATACATCTTGACACAACTGTCAAAATATGATATACTAGCAACAATGCGGGCGTGGCGGAATGGCAGACGCGCCAGATTTAGGATCTGGTGTTCATGACGTGCAGGTTCAAGTCCTGTCGCCCGCACCATCAAGAGGCTATAAAAAAGATATAGCCACCGAAACCCCCGATTTTATCGGGG
>CAZBAR010000054.1:0-5172 GCA_964490165.1 uncultured Lachnospiraceae bacterium
GTGACCGCAGCCATCTGCAAATTAAGCATAGCCATATTATCCATCGCATTTCCCTCCCTTCAAATAAAATATATATTTAAAATACCTTTCGGTATCTTAAACCGAATTAACAGCAGCCGTACCGTATCACGCCGCCTGACATTATATCCCGCCGTCTATACTCTGTACGCCGCATTTGTAACATACTCTTCGATAAACTGCTCTTCAGCCTTTGCTGCTTTAAAATTGTATTCCTCAAGCTGTTTATCTTCAAGCTTTTCAAGTGAAGAGACCTCTTTGTTCGCCTCAACAACGACCTTAAGCTGTCTTTGTACCTTTTCCTCCATTTTTTCGATAGAGGCTTCAAGCTCTCTTATCTGCGCAGCCAGGGACTGATGATAACCCTTAAAGGTACTCACCTGCAAAATGGTCATACCCTTAAGCATTTTTTCCTGAAACTCCCTGTTTGAACGCCGCAGCTTTTCTTCAAGCTCGGTTTTTTCGTCAATATACTGCTGCTGCTGTCTCCGCAGATGAGCAAGGTTATTCTTTTCCCTGTCAAGAATCTGCTGCTTGTAGCCCATAAGCTTGTTCAACGAAAACTCAAAGCGTTTCAAAAATCAGTCCTCCATCATTTTATGGCATTTTTCATCATTTCAACGGTTTCCTCATAGGAGAACGCCTCGTCTGTAGCCTGCTGCAGGAAAGCGTTGATCTTGTCTATTTTTTTCAGAGCCTCGTCAAGCGCAGGGTTTGTACCCTTTTTATAAGCGCCTATGGCAACAAGGTCGTAGTTGGCATAATAAATCGAAAGAAGATTACGCATTTTTGAAGCCGCGTCCCTCTGCTCCTTGTCAGCGATCTCCGCCATAAGACGGGATACCGAATCAAGTATCTCAATAGCGGGATAATGGTTTCTCGCCGCAACCTTTCTTGAAAGAATAATATGTCCGTCAATAATACCGCGGACTGTATCGGAAATAGGCTCGTTCGTATCGTCGCCCTCTACCAGAACCGTGTAAATACCCGTAATGGAACCGTTTTCAAAGTTGCCTGCACGCTCCAGCAGCTTAGGCATAGCCGTGTAGATAGACGGCGTATAACCTCTTGCAATAGGCGCTTCGCCGACCGCAAGACCAATCTCACGCTGAGCCATGGCAAATCTTGTCAGCGAGTCCATCATCAACAGTACATTTTTGCCCTGATCCTTGAAGTACTCCGCAATAGCCGTAGCGGTCATCGGACACCGATTTCTCATCATAGCGGGCTGATCGGAGGTAGCAACCACCAGTACCGACCGTGCCATACCCTTTTCGCCGAGGTCGCGCTCAACGAACTCCAGAACCTCACGTCCACGCTCGCCTACCAGCGCAATAACGTTTATGTCCGCCTCTACCTCGCGGGCGATCATTCCAAGCAGCGTTGATTTACCAACACCCGAACCCGCGAAAATACCCATACGCTGACCTCTGCCTATCGTAAGCAGACCGTCTATAGCCTTAACGCCGAACGGTATGATATCGTCAATACGCGGTCTTGTCAGCGGATTTACAGGCTCTCCCGCAATGGAATAATTTCCCGTTGTGCGTATCTCGCCTCCGCCGTCGATCGGCTGACCGATAGCGTTGATAATTCTGCCGATAAGCTCGTCGCCGACACCGACCTGAAGCTGTTTTCCCGTATTATCGACTATCGACCCGGGACCGATACCCTCCGTGTCTGTGTAAGGCATAAGCATGACCTTACCGTCAGTGAAGCCCACGACCTCGCCGTAAATAAAATTATCCGAACCTCTTGCGCCCTCTCCCTTGCGGTATATTCGGCATACATCGCCGATATTCGCCTCAGGACCCGACGCTTCAATGGTCATGCCGATAATTTTTTCAATTTTACCCTGATAGCGGAACAGATCCGCCTGTCTGGCGGCATTGCGAACTGCTGAAAAATTCATAGGCTTCTCCGAACTTAATTACTTCCGATAATGTACAAAACTGTGTCATTGCCTGCCGTCTATATATTGAACCCTTTCGGGACAATACCGTATCAATATCCTCTCCGTCTTAACTGATCGTAGTAGTACTCCTCATCTGCTCTGCGCCGTCTCTCGTATTCCTCTTCCTCACGCCGTTTCTGCTCATAATATTCACGCTGTCTCTCTTCCTCTCGGCGGCGTTCTTCTTCTCTTCTGTATTCCTCTTCTTCTCTGCGGCGTTCCCGTCTGAGATACTCATCATACTCACGCTGTCTGTTTCCAAACTGTTCTTTTTTAAGACGTTCCTTTTCCTTGGCAGCTGCTGAATTCTTTTCAATTGATAATTCTCTTAATCTGTCCGAGCGGTCAAGCTCGTTCTGAATCATTTTCCTTGCGTATGCCTCGTCAAACCTGTGGCTGCGGATATCGTCCTGCTTTGCCTTTTCTGCCGCTACAGCGGAATTCCAGTCAAATGACTCGTTTTCTCTGCCCTCCAGCTCTCTTTCAATAATGTCATTAGCTTCTTTAAGAGTATAGTACGAGTTCATCAATTCTTCCGCATTTGCCACAGTCTCACCTCCGCAGTACCTCACAGCCTTTATTTATGATAATGCCTTACGACAATACCTTTTTAATAATGAATATCACACTGTATCTGTACTCTGTCAGAACGTCAGCTGTTCAACATTTTCTTCGGATTTGTCAGCAGTACTGTCTTCCTCCTCAGCTTCAGCCGATTTCTTAGAAGCTTTTTTCTTAGGCTTAGCCGCAGGGGTATCGTCGTCACTTACTGTGGATTTTTTAGCCGCCCTTTTAGGCTTAGCGTTCTCAGCAATGTCCGCCTTTTCAGCCTCTGCCGTACTTACAGCTTTTGCCGTTTCCGCAGCTTCCCGAACCGATGTGTCAGCCGCCGTCTGACCTGCCGTGTCGGCAGTTATTGTGACAGACTTTTTTCTATGACCTGAGCTCCGCAGCTCTGTGCCACCATCCTCATCGGATTCACCTCTGGTATTTTTCAGAATTTCCTTCAGAAAATCCAGTTGAGTAGGTATTCCCGCGTCAACGATCTCCGAGCCGTTGTCAAGGATAATAGTACCCTCCTCCGCCTCGTCGTCAAACTCGATCTCAATTTCCGGTATGTAAGGAATAATATCCCTCATCAGTTTTTCGTCAGTCAGATAACGTTCTGAAATACCGTCCTCTGCAAGTGTGATCTTTATGTAATCAGAGTTACGGAAATTCTTTGCCGCCTCTCCAATGATGCCGTCGATGACCCGCGGGTCGGTCTTTATCTCCGCCGCGGTTATCTTCTGCACCAATTCAAAAACGGTATCCCGCATCTCCTCTTCGTTGGAAATATAATATGCTTCTTTTCTGGAATTTATTTCCCCAAGCAACTTTCCCGCCGCGTCAATAAATTTCCTGTATTTTTCAATGGATTCGTCTTTTCCGTTGGCAAAGCCCTCGGCGTAACCCTCCTGACGGGCTATCTCCTTAAGCTTTATGCACTCATTTTCAGCCTTGTTTATAACAGCCATAGTAGCCGCCTTAGCGTCAGCCGACATAGCCGCCGCCTGCTGCTTAGCCTGCTCTATGATCTCGGAGCGTTCCCGCTCCATAGCTGCTTTATTTTCGGAAACAAGCTGAGCAAAGCGGGTCTCGACCTCCTCACGGATACGTCTTTCCCGTGCTTCCTCTTCTTCTTTCCTGCGCTGCTCTTCAAGACGCTGTTCCTCTAAAAGCTTCTCCCTGGAAATCCGCTGCTCGGCTTCAATAGTATCCTCCTCTTCATCTGATTCCTCCGAGGGGATATAAACCTTGTTGCTGATAACCACGGGCTCACCCATACCGTAAACGGGCATAACGCCCCTGACGATTTTAAGCAATAATCTCGTCCTCTCCGCTCTTTCCGATTACCAGCTCTCCCTCTTCCTCCAGATGACGGATTATGCCTACGATTCTCTGCTGAGCCTCGTCAACATCACGCATACGTACATTGTGGAGGTATTCGATCTCCTGCTGAATGGATTCCTGCATTCTCTGAGGCATGTTAGCATAGAGCGTTGCAGCAACCTCGGAATTCGAGCCTTTGATAGCAATAGCCAGATCCTTTGTCTCCACGTCTCTGATGAAACGCTGTATCGACATGGAGTCCAATGTAAGGATATCCTCGAAAACGAACATTTTCTTTTTGATCTCGTCCACCAGCGCAGGGTCTCTCGCAGACAGCTCGTCGAAGATGAACTTCTCCGTTCCGCGGTCTACCTTGTTGAGTACGTCCGCCACGTAGTTTATGCCGCCGACCTCTGTAAGATCCATAGACACAACTGCCGCGAATTTTCTTTCCAGTGTGGACTCGATAGCCTTAACAGTCTCAGGTGAAGCCGATTCCATTTTGGCGATTCTTTCAACAACCTCGACGCGCTTTTCCTTAGGCAGCTCCTGGAGTACATGCGAAGCCTGCTCCGAGCTGACATATGAAAGTACCAGCGCAATTGTCTGAGGGTGTTCGTTCTGTATAATAGCAAGCAAATTTTTGTAATCCGATTTTCTGACAAACTCGAAGGACTTGGACTGCATGGACTTTGAAACTCTGTCCATAAGCTTCTGAGCCATTTCGGGACCGTAAGCCTTTTCCAGAACCGATCTTGCGTAGTCAAGACCGCCCTCCGTGATGACCTTCTGCGTCAGGCAAAGCTCGTAAAACTCGTTGAGCACCGCGTCCGCCTTGCTTATTTCAACATAGGGCAGACTTGAAACCTCAAACGTCAGCTTTTCGACCTCTTCCTCTCCGAGCCTTTTGTATACCTCCGACGCGTTTTCCGCGCCTATGGAGGTAATAACTATGGCAGCCTTTTGGGCATTGGTAAGTTCCTCGGCGTCAACCTCTTCAGCAACTTTTACTTCAGGCATAGTTAAGCCTCCTCACTCTTGATCCAGCTCTTAAGCAGCTGTGCGACAATTTCCGGACTGTGATTTGCAAATTCCGTAATTTCTCTTCTGATAACGACTTCCTTTGTCTCTGTCTGCTCGTCTGTAAGGCTTGGTATCTCCAGCATATCTTCCTCGTCCGAGAACAGGAACATATCCACCGGTGTCTCCGCTTCTCCGTCCGGACCCACAAGTCCGCTTGTTTCGATGATCTGCTGCTCGAAAGCTTTTCTCTGCTTCTTTGCATTGCCGGATACGATAGCAAGAACGATAAATACAATGATAAGAGC
>CAZBAR010000054.1:5272-6777 GCA_964490165.1 uncultured Lachnospiraceae bacterium
GCCGAAAGCCGGAGTAAGTATCTCAAGTACCTTTGCCTTAATGCTGTTTTCGAGATTTGTTTTAAACGCAAGCTTTTTGGTGATGTCCACGATAATATCGAAGTTGTTCTCCTCCGTTATTAACTGCGGTATACCGTAGCTGTCAACTATTTCAATATTTTCGTCGGCAACATTGCAGGACGTTCTGACAATATTTTTAATACCCATGATCTGTTCATTTGAAAGCTTGTCAATGTCCTTCAGAGTAACATACACCGAAGCCATGGGGTACTCCCTGATAGAAGAAACTACCGTGTTTCTCTGCTCCGGGATATGCAGTGTCACTGTCGCGCTGCTTATATTCTCCATTGAACTGAAAAGAGAACTCAGTCTGTTCTCCATATCTATTTTGGCGTATGCCCGCCGCTCCGATTCGGTGGAAAACATATCCGTGCTTGCAGTAGTCAGCGGATAGTTAAGACCGCTTTTCGGATAATTCTGCATAGCAAGCTGCATAGTTATCTGATTTTCAGTACCGATAGGAACACTGATCGTCCCACCCGAAAGAATTGCGTCATAGCCCATTTCCTCAATGAGCGTGACCATTTCCGAGGCTTCCGTATTTTCCAGCCCCTCATAAAGGACTACATAGTCCTTCCTGTTCAGCAGGATCGTCACCGCCACCGCGATTACGACTATCGCGGCAAGAAGCGCAATATAAAGAATTTTTCGCTTTTTATCCTGCGACTCCCAGAACTGGGTAAAGACCTTTGTGACCTTTTTAACCTGTTCGTTCATTATCCGAAATTCCTTCCTAATTAACCAAAAGTGCGTTCACCGAGAACGAAACGCCGATAAATATATATGTATGATCTGCGTTAAACACCAAGATAAAACCTTGCTGATATTATGTTCAAAATATTAATAACCGTACCTGTGAACGGCTCGCCGCATGGGCTTATGCCATCATGTTACATTGATATCTGAAGTACCCTGTCGTATGCGTTTATGACCGCGTCCTTGACTGCAACAAACGTATCCACCGCAATGCCGGCTTTGGTCATATTGTTGTAAACGGTATGGAGGTCGTCGATCTCGCCGAGAGTCAGCTTAACAACGTCCTCATTCATTACCTGCTGCGTCTCCTGCATATCGTTGAAAATCTCCTTGAAAACGTCGGAAAACTGGGGCTTGTCGCTTTCGTCCTCCGAAACGGATTTTACAGCGTTGTCAAAATAGGATTCAACGGGCTGTATTGAACTGCTTATAGGAACAATAAACATAATAAATCTCCTTTTTAGTATGTATTTAACAAGAAATTATCTTCCGTTAAGCGTCATAGCCTTTGTATACATAGCTTTGACCGCATTTACAGCTGAAATATTAGCCTGGTAAGACTGCTGAGCCGCGAGCAGATCCATCTGCTCCTTGGAGTTGTCAACGTTGCTCATATATATATAGCCCTCTTCGTCCGCAAGGGGATTATTCGGGTCATATACAGGCTCAAACGGCGCGTCGTCCTCAAT
>CAZBAR010000055.1:0-6053 GCA_964490165.1 uncultured Lachnospiraceae bacterium
CCAAACGCAGGCGGCGGTCAGCGCAGCATGATGGTAGGTGTGCGGAACAAAGAACTGACAACAAAGATCGGAATCATGAATCTTGCCAGATTTGACCGCACTAACCTTGCCGGTTCTTATGTTTCGAACGAACAGCCAAGCACCATTGACGATCCGACCATTAAAAACGGTTTTTACGGTGCGCCTGCTGTTGTAGCTGTTTTCGGGCAGGACAATTTTATGTTCCGGGTTGCCGATGCTTTCTGCTGTGCGGAAAACATGGTCTTGCAGGCAACGGAGCTTGGCATTTCCTCATGCATTATCTCCCGTGGGGCAGAAACCTTTGTGAGTGAAGAGGGACAGGCACTGCTCAGAGAATGGGAAATTCCCGAAAACTATTCTGCAATCTGTTTTGTGATCCTCGGTTACATTGACGGAGAGGCGCCGCATACCAAACCGAGAAAAGCAAACCGCGTGAAGATCATTGAGTGAGGGGAATAACTATGGACGCAAAAACCTGTTTACAAAAACTGCAATATGTAGGCGTGCTGGCATTTGCGACAGCGGATGAATACGGTGCTCCCCAGATCCGCAATATCAGCGCAATTCACTATGAGCCGGAAACTATGTATTTCTTCACCGCTAAAGGGAAGTCGTTCTGTAAGGAACTGTTGACCGATGGGCGCGTTCAGATTCTCGGATATACAAAATATAAAGAAATGATACGCCTGTCCGCAAAAGCTGTCCCTGCACCGGAAGCGGATCAAAAGAAATGGATCGACACTATATTTGCCGAGCAGCCCTATCTCTCAAATGTATATCCGGGAGATACCCGTAATCTTGCCGGGATCGTGTTTCAGATCAAGGACGCAAGTATCGAATATTTCAATCTTGGCGTAAACCCGATCTTCAGAGAAAGCTACACCATCGGAAATGGGCATATTTCTTTCAAGGGATATCAAATTACAAGTGCATGTATCGGATGCGGCAAGTGTCTGAAAAATTGTCCGCAACGGTGTATTGAGCCGGGCAAGTCATATAAAATTGTGCAGGAGCATTGCTTGCACTGCGGAAACTGTTATGAGGTATGTCCCGTAAAGGCAATAGAAAAAAGAGGTTAGCATGACACAGGAAGAAAGACGACTGTTTTTAATTAAGGAACTGTTAAATGAGCAGCCGCGGTATGATGATATACCTATTCCCGCAAGGGAGCAGGAACAAAAAAATCTTCTTCGCGCTCTCTTCAATGTCCGTATGCCTGAAACCGTAACGGATGAATTTTTGGAGGTTCAGAACGCCTATTTGCAAGAGGAAACCCAGAGGAAAGGTATTACGGATATTGCTGATCTACATCCCGTGCAGGACAATCTGTACTTGTGGCAGGGCGATATTACCACGCTTCGCTGTGGGGCTATTGTCAACGCTGCCAACTCAAAAATGCTCGGCTGCTTCTGCCCCGGGCACGGCTGTATTGACAATGCTATCCATACCTTTGCCGGGGTGCAGCTTCGCCTTGCCTGTGCGGAAATCATGATGGAGCAAATCAAAGATGAAGAAACAGGAAAAGCAAAAATTACACCTGCCTTTAATCTGCCGTGCAGCTATGTTCTCCACACGGTCGGTCCGATCGTTTCAGGTCGGCTGAAAGAAAAGGACAAAGAGTTGCTTGCCTCCTGCTACCGCTCCTGCCTGGAGCTTGCGGATCTGTACCGCATCGAAAGTATAGCATTTTGCTGTATTTCCACAGGTGAGTTTCACTTTCCGAATGATGAAGCGGCGCAGATCGCCGTGAGTACGGTAAAAGAATATATAAAAAATAAACACAGCGAGATCAAGGTGATATTTAATGTTTTCAAAAATGTCGATTACGAAATCTACCGGAGATTACTGGTCACAAATAAAACAGCTTAAAGAGAAGATCGAAACGGCTGACTGCATAGTTATTGGCGCAGGCGCAGGACTTTCCACCTCGGCAGGATTCGTCTATAACGGAGAGCGCTTCCGTCAGTATTTTTCCGATTTTGGGGAAAAATACGGCTTTAAGGATATGTATTCGGGTGGCTTCTACCCGTACAAAACGCCGGAGGAGCATTGGGCGTATTGGAGCAGATATATCTATGTAAACCGCTATATGGACGCGCCAAAGCCTGTTTATGATGACCTCTTAAAACTTGTTCAGGACAAAGACTATTTTGTGATCACCACGAATGTAGACCACTGCTTTCAAAAGGCCGGTTTTGACAAAAATCGCTTATTCTACACACAGGGCGACTATGGCCTGTTTCAATGCTCCGCGCCTTGCGATATAGACACCTACGACAACGAAGAAACGATCCGCCGTATGGTGGACGAGCAAGAAAATATGAAAATCCCCACAGAGCTGATTCCGAACTGCCCGAAGTGCGGAAAACCGCTGACAATGAATCTGCGTGCCGACGATAAATTTGTTGAGGACGAAGGTTGGCTGAAAGCAGCTGAACGGTATGAAAACTTCCTGCGCACAAGACAAAATCAGAATATCCTGTTTTTAGAGCTTGGCGTCGGATATAACACGCCGGTCATTATTAAATATCCGTTCTGGCAGATGACCGCAAAGAATCCGAGCGCCGCATATGCCTGTATCAATTACGGCGAAGCTGTCTGCCCGAAAGAGATTGAGAGGCAATCGATCTGTATTGACAGTGATATTGGAGCGGCACTGAAAGATTTGAGGTGACAATATGCACGATATATGGAATCCGTGGCACGGCTGCGTGAAATGCAGCGAGGGGTGTCAACACTGCTATATGTATTTTCTTGACCGTGTGCGGGACAAAAACGGTGCGGATATTTACAGGACAAAGGCAGGCTTCAACTACCCTATTCAAAAGTTCCGTGACGGAAGCTATAAAGTGAAAAGCGGTGAGCTGATCCGTGTCTGTATGTCCTCGGATTTCTTCTTGGAGGAAGCCGACGGGTGGCGAGACGAGGCATGGGAGATCATGCACCGTCGCCCCGATGTGAAGTTCTTTTTGCTGACGAAACGCCCGCAGCGTGTGGCAGATTGTCTGCCGAAAAATTGGGGCGACGGCTGGGATAATATTATGTTCAATGTCACCTGTGAAAATCAGCGCAGAGCCGACGAGCGTATTCCCATCCTGAAAGAGCTGCCCTTTAAGCATAAGGGCATTATGTGTGCACCGTTTATCGGGGCTGTCAGTATTGAAAAATATCTGGGCGACGGTGTGATCGAACAGGTCATTTGCGGCGGAGAGAATTACGACGGCGCAAGACCGTGTAATTTTGACTGGGTGAGAGCTTTACGGGCAGAGTGCGTCGCCCATAACATAACATTCTGCTTTATTGAAACAGGAACGGTTTTCATCAAAGACGGTAAGCGCTATCATATGCCGAAAAAGCTGCTGCAAAGCGAAATGGCGTATAAATCGGGAATGAACTATGAGGGAAAGCCTATAGATTGGAAGCTGACAGATCGCTTTGGGAGGTCAATTCCTAAAGAGGATCTATACATACCGCATTACCGCAGAAGCTGCGCGCATTGCGGAAGCCGTCTGATATGCAACGGCTGTTCCGACTGCGGCAGATGTAAATAAATGAAAAAGGCGCATCTGATATGAGGATGCACCTTTTCTTTATGCATAAATCAAATCTGTATTTATGATCTCCATTATCGTATTGGGTAAATCAGCAAAAACTTGCTGTTAATTGTTACCACTGCAGGCGGCAAATATGGAGTCAAAAGTATCTCCGGGAATTTGGACAAAGCACCATCCTAATGCACTGTAACCAACATAACCGCCCTCGATCAAGCGAAGACAAATGACCGTTCCATCTTCCATTGTCAGAATAATATGTGCCTGTTGTTCTGTATTGTAGATGGTGTTGCTTGAGCTTTCAGGATCCCAGGTATTCACAAAAGTGGCTTTGTCGATCTGATCAAGGAATTTTTCCCAAAGATCAGTATCAATGGTGGCATTTTGAATATTGCCCTTGCTATAATTCCAGTCATTGTGGCTTTGCCATTGAATATTTGCAATCCGATCACGAAGGTGAAGTCTGGTTTCAAATAAATCAGCACCGTTTGCCAGCGTAATTCCGTTCAAACGATCAAGGAACTGAATCCACAGCTGTTTTTCTCCGTTCTCATCTTCCATCTCTTCCCGTATACATACGCGAAAATCAGTATCATAGCCGATGACTTCATACACTTTTCCCGCAACCGAAGATGCAAATTCCTCGGCGTATTCCTCTTGCCTTGACCACTCGCTAATGGAGCCTGTCGCATAACCAAGGTAATCCCCGATAAGCTTGTCGATTTTGAGCGCCTCAGCGCCATAATACGTCTCTGACTGAGTATAAATGCCTCCCTTGTAAACCACAAGACCAAGCATATCAAATGCAGCCCCGGCAGTAGTGTCAGGTAGTTTAACAGCCGGAATACAGAGCCCTGTATCTGCAATCGCCGGTTTTTGAGTTTCACTGACAGATGGAATTACATCATCTCTATTTTTGAATAGATTGTTTACGCCAAAAGCCACCGCAGCCACAAGGCACAGACAAGCTGCCATTGCGCCCCACTTGACCCAGGTGTTCTTTTTCTTTGTTCCTTTGTAGGTGTCAGCCTCATCGATAATATCGAGATCAATATGTTCCATAGCACGAAATGCTTTTTCTTTTTTCATAGTTATGACCATCTCTTTCTTTGAATTTGTTTCGTTTTTCTTCTGCCCCGAGGCGGAAGAAAATTTTGTCCCTCAGGACAAAAAGGAACAAATTGGGTCTGAAAACAGATGACGTGCGCTTTCCGCGCACTTTATTTTCAGACTGTATAACCCTCCTTAATCAAATACTCCCGGAGATCATTGCGGGTTCGGAAGAGTGAAGATTTTACTTTACTTTCGGTGATGGCGCATCTTCTACTTATCTCTGCGATAGAATCCAAATAAAAATATCTGCGCACAAATATCACTCGTTTTTCCTGCGAGATCGTGTGAAGATAGTTGCTGATTGCTTTTCCGAGTTCTTCTTCAGCAACATTACTTTCAATATTATCCGATGAAGGAAGACACATTTCCATTTCTTCACTCAGTTCTACAATGTATCCGTCACGTTTCAAGCTCGCGCGTTCACGGCAACGGTCAATCGAAATATGACGTGCAATACGAGCGAGGAAAGCATATAAATATGTCCTCGGCTCATTAGGCGGGATAAGATTCCACGCCTGCAGATATGTATCATTCTCACATTCTTCCGACGTTTGGATATCCGAAGTAATTCCCAAAGACAATACACGAAGCCGGGAACCGTATTTTTCGGACGAAAACTGAATAGCTCTTTCATCGCGGTTCAAATAAAGCTGAACGATCTTATCGTCTTCCAAAAGCCTTGACCTCCTTTCATAGATTGTTTTGTAAGGCCTTCACCCTATATAGCGGATTATTAGTGGGGTTGGTTGCACATTTTATGATTTTTTTGAAAAACTGCAGTCCGGAGATGAAATGGTTCCGTAAATATATCATATGGTCAGGCACGTTGGTTTTACGTTAATTATATCATATTATCGTGATTTTTTCTTCTTATAATATGCAAAATCGGCAGCAGGAATTTCTACCCGCCGCCGTGTTACTCAAGCATAAATCAGATTGTTTTTCCGTTTCCGCCTCTCGGATAGTGTTTATTTTACCTACCCTTATTTATTCATCAACTCCCTCACGCCATTCCATCAGGTTTATCAGCCGAGAGAGCATACTGCAAAACAAAGTGCAAACAAAAGCAGCTCGCTTTTTGTGCGTTTGGTAAAAAACAAACCCGAAAGCCCTTTATATACAAGGGACTTCGGGTTTGTGGTTCTTATTCCCACTTGCTCCCTCAAACCGTACTTAAACAATTCTGTATATGTTGTTTAACAAAGATCATCGGGATTATTCAGATTTCTTCAACCTACTGAACTTCCGATTCAAAACAAGCAGCACAAAAATCAGTATCAGCGGAAATGCAGTTGCAACAAGCAGTCCTATTTTAAGATTACCGCCGGCCATATTTGAAACGCTGCCGACCATCGCAGGACTTACGGT
>CAZBAR010000056.1:0-5522 GCA_964490165.1 uncultured Lachnospiraceae bacterium
AACGAAGCAATTGTTTTGCAATTGTGGTGTCCTTTTTTGATTTTGAGTACTCCTCGTAAAACAAAACTATTTTTGTTGCGAAATCCAGCGACTTTTCAATAAGGGGATTGTTCATTTATATCACCTCTATATAAAGTATAGCACAACTTATATCTTTAATCAATTGCTTTGCGGAGCAAAGCTACCGATTCTCTTCTCTATTCTCTCTTATCTCTTATCTGGAAACGACAATTTTAGTGAAGAGAGAAAAACGATAAGTGAATAGTGAAAAGAACAAAAAGAAACGACAATCTTCTGTCGAAAATTGTCGTTCTTTTTGGTGGGGGAAGATGGATTCGAACCATCGAAGTCACTGACAACAGATTTACAGTCTGCCCCCTTTGGCCGCTCGGGAATTCCCCCATATTAAATTCGCAAGTTGAATGGTGGAGCTGGTGGACGGACTTGAACCCCCGACCTGCTGATTACAAATCAGCTGCTCTACCAGCTGAGCTACACCAGCATTTCACTCAAACCGCTCGCGCAAGAAAGATTATATCAGAAACTCCCCTCAATGTCAACACCTTTTTGCAAAAAAGTTTGATTTTTTTGAAAAAAGTGATTATAACAGTCTATATTCTGTTCTAATCGGTCGGCAGAGCCAAAAGTTTATAGCTACGCGCTATCATTTCTTCATCTTCACTGGAATTTATGATCTGAATCTTTCCCTCTCCGTCAGTCTTCAAAAGACCCTTTTCATCAAGACGGTGGCGAAGCTCAACCGAAGTTCCCAGGCTTCCGTCAATAATTTTAATATTCCTATCCCCCAGCAGCTCTCTCAGGTGCGGTCGGAGAAACGGATAGTGAGTGCAGCCCAGCACTATGGTTTCGGTATCCTCGCTGAGATACGGAAGCAGATGCTCTCTGAAATATTCGTCCAGCACACCGCTGTCAAGATCGCCGTGCTCTACAAATTCCATAAGCCCCGCGCACTCCAGCGGGACTATATTTGCCATGTCGGAATATCTTGACAAAAGCGCCTTGAATTTCTCCTGACGTATGGTCATAGGCGTAGCAAGCACAAGCACGGTGCCGCCGCGGCTCATTTCCGCAGCAGGCTTTACGGCAGGCTCTATGCCCACCACGGGCATATTGGGATACGCCTCTCTGAGCTCGCGCACTGCCGCGCCCGTCGCCGTATTGCAGGCGATAACTATGCCCTTTACGCCCATAGACACAAGCTTTTCCACCGCTGCAAAGGCAAGATCGCGTATGACCTCTGTAGGCTTCGTGCCGTACGGGGCATTGGCAGAGTCGCCGTAATATATAAAGTTCTCGGAAGGCATAAGCCTTACAGCTTCCTTCAGAACACTGAGCCCGCCGAGCCCTGAGTCAATAAAGCCTATGGGCAGCTCTTTACTGTCGGTAGTGTTCATACTTATGCCTCCTTTACCACTGAATTTATGCGCCGATTGTCTCCTCGGCGTATCTTACTGTCTCCATTGCGTCCTTTGCGTATTTATCCGCGCCCATTTTGTCGGCGTACTCCTTTGTAAGGACAGCGCCGCCAACCACTATTTTGCACCACGACGCCCTCTTGCGAAGCAGTGCCACGGTCTCTTCCATTGCAGGAACGGTCGTTGTCATAAGCGCGCTGAGGCCTGCCAGCGGCGCGTGCAGCTCGCACACAGTATCCGCAAACAGCTCAGGATCAACGTCCTTGCCGAGATCCACCACATTGAAGCCGTAGTTTTCAAGCAGAAGACGGACTATATTTTTGCCGATATCGTGGATATCGCCCTTTACCGTTGCAATAACAAATGTGCCTTTTGACTGAGACTGTCCGCCTGACGACAGCATATGGCTTTTGATCTCCTCAAAAGCGTATTTTGCCGCCTCTGCGCTCATAAGAAGCTGCGGCAGATAAACGGTCTTTTCTTCAAAGCCGCGCCCCACGTCATTCAGTGCCGGAATTACTTCGCCGTTTACTATATCAAGGGGATCGGCAGTCTTCAAAAGCTCCTTTGTAAGCTCGCCTGCCTTTTCCTTAAAGCCCTTGGCTATAGCGTGCTGCAAGGGAGAAGCGGCAGACTGTGATACAGCATCTGACGCAGTGGCGGCAGGAGCGGCGCTTACAGTTGCAAAGGAAGCGGCGGCAGCAATATAATCCGCGCAGTTCTCATCAAGGTTTCTCAGCGCGCGGAAAGCATAATACGATTTCATCATATCTGCCGAGAAGGGGTTCATAATTGCCGCAGAAAGCCCGTTTTCAAGTGCGATAGCGAAAAACGTGCCGTTTACCGTGTCGCGGTTAGGCAGTCCGAAGGACACGTTGGAAACACCGAGCGAGGTGTGACAGCCGAGGTTGTGACGTATTCTTCTGAGAGATCCAAGGGTAACGCCCGCAACCGAGGTATCCGCACTGACCGTCATTGCAAGGGTATCAAAAATAATATCCTTTTTGTCAATGCCGTATTCTGCGGCAACCTTCAGTATCTTTTCTGCAACTGCCACCCTTCCCTCTACTGTTTCGGGAATTCCGTCCTCATCAAGGGTGAGGGCAACTACAAGTCCGCCGTATTTTTTGACCAGCGGGAAAATGGCGTGCATACTCTCTTCTTTTCCGTTTACGGAATTTACCATAGCCTTGCCGTTATATCGGCGAAGCGCCGCCTCCATGGCGACAGGATCTGACGTGTCTATCTGAAGCGGCAGATCTGTAACTGATTGCAGCTCACATACAGTGCGGCGCAGCATCTCTACCTCGTCAATATCGGGCAGACCTACGTTTACGTCAAGTATATGGACTCCCGCGTCCTGCTGGCTGACGCCCTGAGACAGGATAAAGTCCATATCATTTTCAATAAGCGCCTGCTTAAAGCGCTTTTTGCCCGTGGGATTGATGCGCTCGCCTATAAGTACAGGGGACTTATCAAATACGACTGCGTGAGTGTACGAGGACACGGCAGTTATCTTTTTATCGGTAAGGGGAACAGGTGACATTTGAGACGTTTTCTCTGCAAGCGCACGGATATATTCCGGAGTCGTGCCGCAACAGCCGCCCGCAACGCGCACGCCGCGCTTTATAAGGGCGGCAACACTGTCGGAAAAGCCGTCTGCGTCTACGTCAAAAACAGTAACACCGTTTTCTATTTTAGGAAGTCCCGCATTGGGCTTAAGAACAACGGGAACGCTTGCAACACGAAGCAGCTCTGACGCAACGCCTACAAGCTGGTCGGGGCCAAGAGAACAGTTTGCGCCAATAGCGTCAGCGCCCATGCCCTCAAGCATAGCGGCCATAGCCGCAGGGGACGCGCCTGTCATAAGCTTGCCGTCCTCGCCGTACGCGTTAGTGACGATCACAGGCAGTGAGCTGTTTTCCTTTGCAGCAAGAAGCGCCGCCTTTGTCTCGTAGCTGTCGTTCATTGTTTCGATAACAATAAGGTCAGAACCGTATTTTACGCCGAGACGCACGGTCTTTGCAAATATCTCCACCGCGTCCTCAAAATCCAGATCCCCGAGAGGCGCCAGGAGCTTACCCGACGGACCTATATCAAGAGCGATGAATTTTTCGCTGCTGCGGCTGCTCTTTTCTGCCGCCGTGCGGGCATTTTTTATAGCCGCTTTTATTATTTCTTCAAGCTCGTTCTCTGAAAATTTCAGCGAATTTGCGCCGAAGGTATTTGTACAAACAACATTTGTGCCCGCGTCAAAATACTGACGCTGGATATCAACTATCACATCAGGGTGGGATATATTCCAGCGCTCAGGATATTCGCCGGGCATAAGTCCGTGCTCCTGCAAAAGCGTGCCCATACCGCCGTCAAGATAAACGATATTATTTTTTAAGTAGTCTCTGAAATCCATATGATCCTCCGCCCTGTGTAATTGTTTTACCTATTCTATTCCGACAAAAGCCGTTACAGATTTTGTCGGTGACATAAGCAGGCTGTCATTTAGGCACAGCCCTATTTTTTTAGAAGGCTCCAGCAACGCGAAAATATGCTCTTGCGCCGAAAGGGGCACGTCCCCGTAGCCGGGACTGAATCGCGGCCGCAGATGACCGTATTCTTTTTCAAGCTCGCCGCAAAATGTATCGCACAGCGCCTCGATACGCTCTGCCCCAAGCGCTTGCAGCATAAGTGCGCGTGCGGGAGACAGCCGCGAATATTTTGTAATAAGTCTGTCAATGCCGAAACCGACCGTAGCTGCAAATACTACAGCCGAGCCGCATCCCTCAAGATTTTTTGCAAGATCAGCAGACTCCAGCCGAAACGCGCCGAAATCGCATTCTGCACCGCTGACAGCTACCGGCAGCTTTGTATAGCACACCTTGTAGTTAAGGGAAGCGCTCGCCTCCGCGATAACAGAGCGCATAAGGCTTACAGTCTCCGCGTCTCCGTCTCTGCGGCAGCCGGCGTAGCGCAGTATCTCCCCCTCGTTAAAGGGAGGCGCTCCGTATATTTTAAGCTTTACCGCAAATATCATTTTCCAAGTATATCGGAAAGATTTGCCTGTATCTTTTCGGCAACATCAGGCTTGTTCATTGAATAAACGTGAACATTTGTTATGCCGTTGGCATACAGGTCGATTATCTGGTCAGTTGCATAGGCAATGCCTGCCTGCTTCATAGCCGCAGGATCGCCGCCGAATTTATCCACAAGGCTTTTGAAGCGCTGAGGCATAAACGAGCCTGACAGCTTTATTGATCTTTCCACCTGATTTGCGTTGGTTATAGGCATGATTCCGGGGATAACGGGAACGGTTATGCCCGCCTCACGTATCTTGTACAGGAAGTTGTACAGGAGATTATTGTCGAAAAACATCTGCGTTGTAAGGAAATCGCAGCCTGCCTCTACCTTTTCGCGAAGATGCTGAATATCCGTCTTCTGATCTGCGCTTTCGGGGTGTATCTCAGGATAGCACGCGCCGCCGACGCAGAAATCGGCGTCAGCCGCTTTAAGCTCGCGTATAAGGTCGATTGCGTAGTTATAGTCCCAGCCGCTTCTGTCATCCCCCATCATGCTTTCGGGGATATCGCCTCTCAGCGCCATTACGTTTTCAATGCCCGCGTCCTTTATGTCCTTAATCCTCTCTGCAACGGTCTTTTTTGTAGAGGATACACAGGTGAGGTGCGCAAGGGTAGGCACGCCGTAACGCTCGTTGATATTTTTTGCAATATCAAGCGTATAGCGGCTAGTGCCGCCGCCCGCGCCGTATGTAACGCTCATAAATGCAGGCTTAAGCTTAGCTATTTCTTCGGTTGCGCTTTTTACACTGTCAAATCCGCTTTCAGTTTTAGGCGGAAATACCTCGAAGGATATAGAAAGTGTGTCTTTTTTCAAAAGCTCGGAAATTTTCATAATCGTTCCTCTGTATGTAAAGTTAGATTGCAGGCAAATTTAATTCGGCACCTCAAAATGTGTCTGACTTTTTTGGGGACATATCAGTCGCTGTCCAAGGGGGCTTTTTAAGGAAAAGCCCCCTTAAACTGAAGTGCCCCCCAAAGTTTAGACAAAAAGAAATATTAAATTAGTTTAGAA
>CAZBAR010000057.1:0-5372 GCA_964490165.1 uncultured Lachnospiraceae bacterium
ATACTGTCTCAACTGACATCCGCTCATATACTTTTTCTCACCCATATATAAAATCATCCTTTCTCTTAGCAAAATGCACCCCGTTTTCACGAGATGCATCAATCTTTTGCTTTATTCAATATTTCCGTTATGATATCGGCACTGCCTTGCTTGCTCGCTTTGTCAAGGTGAGCATATATATTTGCTGTGGTAGACAGATCCGAGTGTCCGAGGAAGTTTGACACATTTATAAGCGGAACATCCTGCCCGATGAGAATGCTTGCGAATGTGTGCCTGAGATCATGAAAGCGTATATGCCTCAGTCCGTATGTCTTCAGCAGATCACTGAAATGTTGTGTCACATAGGACGGTTTTATCAGCTCACCCAACTCGTTGACGCAGACGTAATCGTCATACTTGCGGTTGTAGCTCCCCTTGAACATTTTGCGGTACAGTGCCTGCTTTTCTTTTTCCTCTGTCAGCATTTCGAGTACAGGTTCGGGCAAAGGGAGCGTTCGTCGGCTCGATTTATTTTTCATTTCTTCCACAGGCTCTACCACCTTTTCGCCGTTCACCTTGTATTCAACGATTTTTGTATCGAGTAAAACCGTTTTCTTGTCCCAATCGATTCTCGACCACCGCACACCGATGGCTTCGCTTCTCCGCAGTCCAAGACCTCCGCCGAGCATAATTGCAGGATAGATACTGTCCGATCGTGTCAGCTCCAGCAGAGTGATAAGTTCTTTCTCAGAATAATTCTCGCCATGAAATTTGTTTTTCTTCGGACGGTCGATGCGGTCAAAGGGATTGGCATCGATCATTTCGTCCTTAAATGCCTGCTGAAATGCTCTCCGAAGGATCGCGTGGTAGTGTATAACCGTGTTGGCAACCACATTTTGCGAGAACAGATGCTCATAGAATTTTTCAATGTCTTTCGCCGTGATCGAGCCGACTGTCAGATGCGGTTTCGGCTCAAAATACCGTCGTATCTTTCCGTAGATCATCATATGGTAACTTTGAACGGTATTCTTTTGCAGGTTCGGTTCAGCCTTTTTAAGGTAGGCACACATATAATCAAACACAGGAATGTCCGACGCAGGTCTGCCGCTTCGGGCAATCTGCTCGGCATACTCATTTTCAAACTTTTTCACTACCTCTCTATATGCTTTGTTGATTTTTGATTTTCCTGCGTCCTCCGGCAGTCCGAGGGATCGCCATACTGATTTTGCCTTGCCGTTTTCTTTCACCTGTATCACGGCGTACAGTCTGCCTTTTTTAGTTTGAATGCTTGCCGCAAGGGTGTTTCGTGTTTCCATTTGCCATCACTCCTTTTTTGATTTTCGGTTTTCCGCCGACACAGACAATATCACAAGTCGGTCTGCAAGTCCAGAGATTATCCTGAGTTTTTTCAAGAAAATATACCTTGGGGTGCGAATCACGCTTGTCCATTTGCCGCAGATAATTTATCAGCTGCGATTTTGCAATACGGTTTTCTCTGCCGACCTTAACCGCCGGCAGAGCTTTTTCCTTTATGAGCTTATATACGGTTTTGATACTGACTCTCAATATCTCAGATACCTCTGCGGCAGTCAGCGCCGCAGGATATTTGCAAAGCGATCTTTCATATTCTTTTTTGGTCATAGGCTCTCCTTTACATTTTTAAATCAAATTTATTTTCAGCGGACTGTTCTTCATAATGTTCATTGTGTTCTGCTATTGCCGATACCGCACCGATAGCAAGTCCAAGCACGGCGCCGATGTTTGATGCAGTTTCCTGTGCTTCGATCCGTTTTCTGCGATCTTCGGGATCTTCCGTGGAATCTTCAATTACTGAACCAGTTTCCAAAATACCGCGGATACCAAGACCGACAGCAGAACCGATGCCGCCGATGTGCCGATAACGATTTGCAATATCCGATGGCGCATATGGGAAATCACCTGTTCCAGCTTCTCGGTTTTGCTGTCCATTATTTTCGATAGCTGCGAAATAAATTCTTCTTGAATCTTCCCAACCAGTTGTATGTTCTCCTGCAAAAGACGAACCGTCTCGCTGTTCTCCGATGTCAGTCTTATTACTGTCTTTTGATTCTCCTGTTTCAGACTTGAAACAGTCTCGTCCATATACTCCGCTTCGATATTCTGTATTTCCTGAAAGCGATTGTCTATCTCCTCCCATGTCGTTAATTTCTCGATCATACTGTAAAGAGTCGGCTGAAATTCCGCCGCCTGCTTCAAGAGATTCATTTCCTCGCTCCGCTGTTCCACGGGTATAGCATATACGATCGGCTGATACGGTTTCAGTTCCAGCTTCTCTATGGAGTCGGAGTTCTTCTGTATCAAGAAATTCAGCACGCTGTTTTTCTGCGATGCGTTCTCTGAGTTGTAATTCATATTCAATGTTCTCCTTTAAATATTTTTCATCGTGCAGTTTAATATCTCTGCACTTCATTTTGTTTGGACAGATAAATGTGATATACTTACGCTCATCCGTCCATGTGATCTCATAACCGAGCTTCTTCATCTTGCTGATAAAATCCTCGCGGTTTCCACTTTGATCCATAACCTTATTGACATCTGCCATCAGTCTGAACTTCCAGCTCTGACCTTTTTCAGCCGCACGGTATTCTCTTGACGAAAGCTTTGTGCTGTCACTTCCGTAAGGTTTCAAAACAGAAAGACCGTTGCGCTCGCAGATATCGTCACTCATTTTTCTCAGTTTTTTCAAAGTCTGCCGATCCTGTCTCAGCTTATATCCGTCCTGATAGCCGACAGAATTGATTACAAAATGATTGTGAATATGCTCTGCGTCACAGTGTGTTGCAACAAGAACCTCATATCCTTTCCACGCTTCGGCGGCAAATTCCAATCCGATCTGATGCACCTTTTCAGGCGAAACATTTTCGCTTGGTGCAAAGGACTGAACATACTGATAAAAATTGATGCCGCTTGTTTTGCTGTATGTCTTTTTCGTTGCCATAAATTCCGTGAAGGAATTTTCACCGTCACAATTCACTCCGCTGACAAGCCTGCGCCCACTCCTCGGATCATACACCTTTTTGTCTTGCAGGCAGTAGTCAATTAGAACTTTCATTGCACTGATGCTTTGCTTTGATTCTTTTATATAAGTGACTGTAGCCATCAGCGTTTTTGCACCGCCTCAATAAGTTTTTGATAAAATTCTTTCTGCATATCGATCACATCCTGAAAGTTGTAGGATTGAAAGACACCCGAATTGATTTTTGCCGTGATCTGATTTAAGTTGTTACCGATGCGTTTTAACTCAATAAGCAACGGCTTTAAATCTTCAGCCGCATTGATAGGTGTTTCAAGTGCCAGTGCAACAATATAATCGGTGAGATTGCGTTTTGCACGCGTTGCCTTACGGTGAATCATTTGTTTTTCTTTTTCGGTCAGACGGATGGTCAGTGTCTGATTTCTTTTTCGTTTTTCTGCCATTAATATAAATCTCCTTAAATAAAAGTGGGTTCGGGCTTCTGCCCGATGATTGCGACGTCGGCGGACAGCCGGGCGCTCTGCTTGCCCCAGCCAAAGGCTGGGAATAAGTCGGTAATATCCCCCTGCATTTATCACCAATCTGAATAATCGGTGCGGTTGGAAGATTTGCGTTTTACGGGCGAAACACGCCGATTTATCCTGCGGTCGGGTACTTTTCCGTTTCATCCGTAAACCTCGCTGAAATCGCCTTACATTCGCTCACAGGGTCGCAAGGAACGGAAGGAACGCAGGATTCATCACCCAATACGTTTCCGTCACTTACGGCACTTTCGTCACTTGCAGAGGAATAGAAAATATCAACAAGCCGCTGTCCGTTGCTTCTGTGGCTTGTAAACTGCACACCGTATTCTTCGAGCGAATATCGCCAACGGTTCATCATTTGCTTAAGACTTTTGGCAGATAATTTCTTACCGTAATACGAGTTAAATGATTCAGTAAAATCACCGTTGGTTCCGCTGAATGTTTTTTGCTCTTTCATAAACTCAACAAGCAATACCATTTCATCAGGCAGAATCATCTGCGGATTTTCAAGACTGTCAGAGATAAGATTCCAAGTGCAGTTTTCTTTCGATAACTTCAATTCCATTTCACGATATTCGATATCTCTGCCGGTACAAACAAGCGTTGCCATATCTGCGTTCCGCTTACTTTTGTCAAGCACGAAGATTGCATCCATCGCTCCGCTGATTCCTGTCGTACCAGATATCTTGTTCAGCGGATCGCTGTCGCCTTGCTTTCTCAGGTGATGCACAAGCAGAATGGAAATGCTCAGCTCGTCCGCAAGCTGTTTCATCTGCCTGACCTCATCGTAATCGTTTGCGTAAGATGTGTCGGTGCTGTTTGCACGGATAATCTGAAAGGTATCAATAGCAACCAGCAACGTATCGGGATGCTCCGAGACAAAATTCCGTATCTGCTCACACAGTCCGTCTGCCAGCGTTCCGGCGGCAATCGCAAAGTATGCGTTCTCCGGAACCTCATCGGTAAGCATACAAAGTCGTTGCTGTATTCTGCTCAAAGGATCTTCCAGACAGAGATACAGTGTTGTACCTTTTCGCGTTGGCAGATTCCAGATCGTCTCGCCCTTGGCAATGCGGACACACAGATCAAGCACCATCCACGATTTACCGATCTTCGGTGATCCGCCGAGCATGGAAATCCCCTGCGGCAAAAGAGTTTCAACGCAAAACTTCGTCGGCGGAAGTTTCATGTCCATCAGTGTTTCACCGTCTATCACGGTGAGTTTGGTTTTTGTTTCGTTCATTTAGAAAACCTCCTTTTGAATTTTTTGCAACACAAAAGCTCCCACCCGAAAAAGGTGGGAGCAGTATTCATATTGCAGAGATTTTTCCTCTCTATATGTACCATACATAAAATCGCCAAAATGTTCCTGAGAATAAAAAATCCTTCGAAAAAATTTTTCGAAGGATAAAACTATACGGTTATTCCATTTTCGATTTCATTTCATAAAACTTTTCAAGCATCTTTTTCATCTGCTTTGAAACTGCACTGGGTGTTTTATACCCAAGCGCCTGGGCTATCTCTTTCTGCGTCATTTTGTTTTTGCGGTAAGAATAAATTTCGCGCTGTGTGCTGTCGAGCGTTTGCAGATAGATATCTTCAAGCTCCTCGTCTGTCATACTTTCTGTTTCTTTGAAAGTATCAGGAACATCAAAACCGTCCTTTCTCATCTGCTCTAATGAAAGTAATCCTTCTACATGTAGTTTGAATTGATTCCACTTTCGATCAAATGAAGTACGATCATAATTTTTCCGAATTTTCTTATTGAAATCTTCCTCTGCTCCGATTTCTTTTGAGAGATTCATAATCTCGGGAACGCTTTGTGTTCGCATAAACAGATTCATCATTTTTGCAAG
>CAZBAR010000058.1:0-5355 GCA_964490165.1 uncultured Lachnospiraceae bacterium
CTTAGGACTTATTTATAGTATCACAACGGTGTGCTTTTGTCAAGGCTATTTTGAAGATTAAAAATTTTTTTATTATTTTTAACAAAAAATGCGCCATACTACTGGAAAAAGCTAAAGCAATATGATATAATCACCTTTAGCATACTCGCATTTTCGGGCGGGTAACATTTTCATCGGCGGCTCAACACAGCAAATTATTTATTGTGAACCGATGTACTGAAATTTTTACGGGCGTGATCCTGTTTATCGCGCTGATTATTTTTGAAAGGCGGATCTTTGAAATGAGCAACACTTATAAGGGCAAAAATGAGAAGAAATCTGCTGTCCGCAAGGTATTAGGTATTATCGCAGCGGTACTGGCAATTCTTATCGTTGCAGGCGTTCTTATCTCCTACAACCTCGCTACCAGCGGATTTGTTCAGAGAAGCACCACAGCTATGGAAAGCGAAAACTACAAGCTCTCCGGCGCTTCTATGACTTATCTCTTCAACACGACCTATCAGAACTATGTCAACCAGCTTGGCGATTACGTTTCCATGTTCGGTCTTGACACCTCTAAGGATCTGAAATCTCAGACCACTGCTTACGGCGACGGAACATGGTACGACTATTTCCTGAGCCAGGCAAAAATGTCCGGCGAACAGCTTCTGGTACTTTGCGAGGCTGCAAAGGCTGACGGCTTTGAGGTAGAGGGACTGAAGGACGAGGTTGACGAAGCTATCGACACAATGAAGTCCTATGCGGCTATGTACAACGTTACCTTTGATTACTACATCAGAGTAGTATACGGCAACACTGTAAATGAAAAGGTTCTGCGCCAGTGCCTTGAAATGAGCGAGATCGCTTCTCACTATTCAAGCCACATGATGGAGCAGTACAGCTTTACCGAGGCTGACTGGGACAAGTATTATGAGGATAATAAGGAAAGCTTTTTGAAGCTTGACTGGATGACCTACACCTTTACCGCAGAGGCTGAAACTCTGGGCGATGAGGCAACGGAGGAGGAAAAGACCGCTGCCGAAACAAGACGCACCGAAGAATATGAAAACCTCAAGGTTTTTGCTGCGGAGCTGACGGCAACTGACAGTGCAGATGCATTTAAGGCTTATGTTGAAAACTATCTGACCAATGTTAAGTATGCAGGTATTGACGCAGAAACCCTTGCTGAGGATAAAATTGATATCTCCGAGATCGTAGCAGGTCTTGAGCAGACCGGCAAGACTACTACCGCTGACTCTGACAGCGAGCTTAACAAGTGGGCGTTTGACGACGCAAGAGCAGCATACGACACCTATTCCGAGACTAACGACACAAGCTTCAGCGTTTCCGTTTATATGCTTCTGCCCAACGACGGTGCAGAGGATCTCGGTTATGCGTGCAAGTACCGCGACTCTTACAGTCTGAAGGACTTCCGCTACATCCCCCTGCTTTCCAGCGAGTTTGACGACAGCATGGACGCTGCAAAGGCTGCTGCAGATAAGGCATTTGAAGAATACAATGAAAATGCTACCGAGGACAATTTTGCAGAGCTTGCTTCTGACAAGAAGTACGGCGACGGACTGTACGAGGGCGGCCTTCGCGAGAATGCGGACAAGGGTGCTATCAGCGACGAGGTTGACGAGTGGCTGTACTCTGCCGACAGAAAGAAAGGCGACTGCGAGATCTTTGAGGTCAAGGACAAGGGCTACTACATCGTATACTATGTAGGCGACGGCGACGTAAAGTGGCAGCTGAACGCTGACAGTTCTCTCAAGAACAACAAGTACAACGAGGATTACAATGCTTTTGCAGAAAAATACAGCGTTACCACTTCCTCTAAGGGTATGAAGATGATCGACGTTATCAGTCTCAACTCTTCCAACTCTTCTTCCTCCAAATAAACAGGCAGCGCTTGCAATCGAGGATAAATTAAATCAGAACCTTATTTTCGTCAAGGGCTGCCGAGGCAGCCCTTGATTTTTTAAGTACACACTTATGTACTGAAAGGAACTACACCTATGAATTTGAAAAAAAGACTTACTGCCCTGCTTCTGGCTCTGATAATGCTTGTCTCTGTCTCTTCCTGCTCTAAGGGGAACAACAACACTTCCGGCGACGGTCCCGACCGCCGTGCCGAAGAAGCAGTCAGTGCTGCGGAGGCGGACAAAAGCCCCGTTATCTGGAGCGACACGACGACCGTTACCGCGTCTATGTACACATACTTTTTCAACGCCTATTACAAATCCTTTGTAAGCAAATACGGCGATTATATTGAAACTATGGGGCTTGACACAAAAAAAGCCCTCTCCGAACAGAAACTCAAAGACGACAACGGCGAGCGCACATGGTATGAATATATCATGGTTCAGTGCTACGGCGAAATAACGGAGACTATGGCGCTTGCCGACGCTGCAAAAGCGGCTGGTATGGAGCTTTCCGACGAAGATCTTGAAATAGTGATGTCCGCGCTGAATGAATATGATACGGCGGCAGAAAAGGTGGATATGACGGCTGACGCGTATATTGCGTCACTGTTCGGCGAGAAGGTGAACCGCGCCACCCTTGAAAAGTGCCTGAGACTGCAGCGCATGGCGGCAGTATACTATAAGAGCGTTGCGGACAGCGAGCCTATGACCGAGGAGGACTGTCAAAAATACTTTGAAGACAACAAGAATGATTTTCTCTACTGCGACATTATAAACATAACAGTTCCCGCAGAGGACGCACCGACGCTTACCGCTTGCACAGACGACACGCAGTTTATGGCGGCTATGCGCAATATAATTGCAAAGAACAACTTCGGCGGCGACTACGAGAAGTACAAGGACACTATAGACTCTCTCGCAGCAAACAAAGTGTACAAAAGAGTTACCTATGAAGAGGACATCGAGGTTCTCAAGTGGGCTTTCTCTGATGAGAGAAAGGCATACGATATCTTCACAAAGGACTCGGAGTCAAGAGACGATGACATTGACGTATATATGCTGCTGCCCACAGAGGAAGCAGGACGCATTAGCGAGGTTCTGTATCGCGACATTGAGCCTGTCCGCAATGTTTACTACATTCTCAGAGATAACGCAGCCGACGCACAGCGCATATATAATGACTGGAAAAACAGTGACGATGCAGGCGAGGAAGGCTTTAAGGCGCTGACTGAAAAGTACAGCGGCGGCACCTCCTCCAATATCAACCGCGGCTCTTATCATGAGGACCTCAGCTCGTGGATATTCTCTCCCGATGTAAAGGCGGGAGACAGCACCGTTCTGACTATAGAGGGAACCGGCACATATCTTCTCTATATGCTGGAAAACGGCGATCCCGCGTGGATGGTTGACGTAAGAAGCAGTATGAGCGCGGAAAAGATAGAGAAAATTACGGAAGAGCTGCTTAAGGAATTCCCATCGGAGTATTCGGCAGCAATATACAACACTGAACAGGCCGGAATATCCTGAACTATGCGTTTAATAAAAAACACGTGTACCGATCCGTATTTTAATCTTGCCGCTGAGGAATATATGCTGGAGACCTGCCGCGACGACGTTTTTATGCTGTGGCGCAACGATCGCTCTGTTATTATCGGAAAAAATCAGAACGCCTACGCCGAGGTAAACGTACCGTTTGTGCAGGAGAACAAAATAAAGGTAGTGCGCCGTCTTACGGGCGGCGGCGCTGTCTTTCACGATCCGGGAAATATAAATTTCACATTTATTACCGATGCAACGGAAGGCGCGGCGCTTGATTTTGCGCGCTTTGAAGAGCCTGTGATACAGGCACTGTCGGAAATGGGTGTGGCGGCGTGTCTTGACGGGAGGAACGATATAACCGCCGACGGCTGTAAGATCTCCGGCAACGCCCAGTGCGTTTACAACACCGCCGACGGCGGGAAAAGGCTTATGCACCACGGCACGCTGCTTTTTTCGGCAGATATGTCGTCAATGGCAGGTGCGCTCAACGTTTCCAACGACAAGCTGCGCTCAAAGGGCATCAAAAGCGTGCGCCAGCGCGTAGCAAACATAGCGTCCTTGGAAGCTTACCGCGGTCCCGTAACTCCCGAGGCATTTATGGACGCCGTTATGTCAGCGGTTGCGGGCGGAAGCCCCGAAGATTTTACCGACGGTGACAAGGCTGCGATCAGCCGTCTTTCAGATGAAAAATATTCCCGCTGGGAATGGAATTTCGGCAGATCCCCTGCTTACGCGCTTGAAGTTGAGCGACGTTTTGCCTACGGCGGCGTAAGCGTTATGCTGACAGCCGTCGGCGGACTTATTACTGATATAGATATTCGCGGCGACTTTTTCGGCACGGCCGACATAGCCGTACTTTGCAGTCAGCTTGTGGGAGTGCGGCTGGATACCGCTGCGCTGCGGACGTCACTTGCCGATGTAGGCGAATATATTTCGGGTGCCGGCCCCGACGATATTGCAGCGCTGATACTTAACGGAACAGCCTGAGGTATAAAATAAAAAGCACGTCAAATTTTAAGGTGCTGATACCGGGAAAGGAATGGTATGCAAATGGGAAACGAAAACTATATCGGAGACAGTGCATATTCTGCGCTGCACGCGTCATACGACCGTCTTAATTCAGAAACGGACTACTGCGCTTGGGCAGATTTTATCTGCGCTGCCTTTGAAAAATACAAGCCGGGGCTTCGCAACGTTCTTGATCTCGGCTGCGGCACCGGAGCTATGACCTTTGAGCTGTGGCGGCGCGGATATGATATGACCGCTGTTGACATAAGCACAGATATGCTGTCTGTTGCCCGCGACGCTGCAGCAGAGCTGGGCGCCGAGGACATTTTGTGGCTGTGTCAGGATATGCGCGCCTTTGAGCTTTACGGCACTGTGGAGGCGGCTGTATGCTGCCTTGACGGAATAAATCATCTGACGGGCACTGCCGACCTTTCCAAATGCTTCTCGCTGGTGCATAATTATCTTGAACCGGGCGGCGTATTTATTTTTGATGTAAACACGCCCTGCAAATTTGAGAATTTTTACGGCGATAACGACTATATTCTTGAAGACGACGGCGTTATGTGCTGCTGGCAGAACAGCTATGACAAAAAGCGCAGGCTGTGCGATTTTTATCTTTCTGTTTTTGAAGAAAACAGCGACGGCACGTGGAGCCGCACGGACACAGTGCAGCGCGAGCGCTGCTACACAAAAAAGCAGCTTACGGGCGCACTGGAGCGCGCGGGCTTTGACGTGAAAGGGGTCTTCGGCGGCTATGACTTTTCCGCTCCCTCTCCCGACTGCCAGCGCTGGTACATCACCGCCACGGCGGTGAAGTAGGGTGAGTTGTTCGATAAGCAAAGCAAAGTAATGATATGCACCCCAAAAGTTAGACACTTTTGGAGGTGCATATTTTTTATGGGGA
>CAZBAR010000059.1:0-5218 GCA_964490165.1 uncultured Lachnospiraceae bacterium
CAGAAGTAAAATAAACGCCGAAACTAGTTTCGGCTCTTCTCGGCCGTTTTGGGTTCTTGATTTTTAGTGAGTGCAGCGCTACGCCCTAAAAACATCGCACTGCGATGTTTTTGTCGTCGCTACGCGATACGACCGGGCTTTCGAATCTCGTTAAATACCTTCCGGCAACAAAAAAGGACGCTGATGCGTCCGTTTTTGTGGCGGAAGGTGTGGGATTCGAACCCACGTGTCCGTGAAGACAAACGGTTTTCAAGACCGCCTCGTTATGACCACTTCGATAACCTTCCGTAAGGTAATTATTCAATTGTTAGTTTGTTTTCGGACGGTTTTCAAGACTCGTGCCCTCCGCCGTCGCATAGTCGCTTTCTTTCGCCTCGTTTCCTCGGCTCTGCAAGCTCCTTGCTTTGGGCGGTTTCACTCGCAAAAAACAATTATCAATTGTTTTTTACTCGCTACCCGTTATGACCGCTTCGATAACCTTCCGTAAGGTAATTATTCAATTGTTAGTTTGTTTTCGGACGGTTTTCAAGACTCGTGCCCTCCGCCGTCGCATAGTCGCTTTCTTTCGCCTCGTTTCCTCGGCTCTGCAAGCTCCTTGCTTTGGGCGGTTTCACTCGTAAAAAACAATTATCAATTGTTTTTTTCTCGCTACCCATTATGACCGCTTCGATAACCTTCCGAATGTCAATATTTAACTAACCGCACCTATATCGGTGCGGTTAGTATTTTATCATATTTTTATGCTGTTGTCAAGTATTATTCGCTCAAATTTTCTCGACCTTGACTGTCTCAACATAAACCTGGCGCTTGCGTCCCTCTTCAGCGTCGATCAGCTCCTTGGGATCGTCATATACCAATGTGATCTCGCCCGGCTTTGCCTCCGACACGGTATTATAGCCTGACGGACTGTTGCCCCATTTGCCGTAGCATTCCTCAACAATATAAGGCTCGCTCCATGTTCTGCCATTATCGTCGGAGAACATAAGGAAATTATGCTCATGTCCGCTGGCACAGACAAGAGTGCCGTCCTTCATTATCAGCATTTTCGGGAACACGCCCCAGGAGCATATTTCATAAGGCGCCTCCCACGTTTTGCCGTAGTCATAGGAATGAGTGCAGTACAGGGGAGAAACCACCTCATGACCGCCGGTACGGAGAATAGCGCAAAGATGTCCCGGCTCGACCTCAACGCAGTACGGCTCGCAATAGCCCTCGGCATTTACATCGGCAATAGGATAAGTATTGCAGTCAGCAATAGTAGTGCCGAATTCCCATGTCTCGCCCATATCGTGAGATACGACCGTCCACACGCGGTAGAGATAAAATTTATATCCGCCGTATTTTTCAAAATAGGGGCAAAGGATCTTATCGTCCTTAAACTGACCGTACATCATAACAACAATATCGCCGTTTGAAAGCTGCATGATGTGATCTACAAAGCCGGCAAAATCATTGCCGGAGTCACCGTAGCCTGTAGAAAGGCGCGGGATATCGATCTTGGCAAAGGTAGTCTTTGCGCGGCCCTCTACAGCGTCCTCAAAGCTGTCTGCACGGTAGATGGCGGCATAGAACGGTATTATCTCCTGATCCTTATCCATCAGAGAATGGAACACGGCGTTGTCACACGCCATTGAAAAATATGTACCGTCGCTGAGCTTAATAAAAGGCGGAGTCATACGTTTGTGGTCAATTTCACGGCGTACAAAAGAGGCGCCGCCGTCCTCTGAATACAGAGCGTATCTTCCGTCAGCGTATGATACGGGAATATAAACCTTCCCCTCTCCGTCGCGGGTTTCGCTGCAAGCGTAATTTCCAAGTCCGAAGCACTGCTTGGACAGTGTTGTAAGTTTGTATTTTTTCATAAATAGTTCCCCATTCCATCTAAATGGTATTTTCACTATTATGGCAGAAACCGTCCCCCATTGTCAATACAAAAATGTAATTTTACAGAAAAAAATCTTCCGAATTTCGGAAGATTTGAGTATATCGAAAAATCCAATAGAAATAGCAAAATAAGAAAAGAATTTCGACCACTGCGGAGAGCGATTTAGGACTCTGTCCTAAGAACCTGAAAGCTCCCCCAAAAGCTTGACCAAAACTTTCAGTAATTTTTAATAGCTGCCCTTTTTTCTCTTTTTATCCAAAAAGGTTTTCGGGGGTTCGGAGGTGCTTTTCCTTAAAAAGCGCCTCCGGTCACACCCTATTTCAAATCCAAATGCTCGCAATTCAGAAACGCCTGCGCGGACAGCGTGCTTGTTACGGGGATATCGGCGCAAGCGCCGCAATTTTCGCAGGTGACGCGCACTCCCTCATTAGTAATATCCACACTGTAGCAGCCCTCGTCCTCAGGGCAGCGGCATGATATTTCTCCGGACTCGTCAAGGTCACGGATAACGAAATTTACTATCTCCAATATCTGCGGATCAGTAAAAAGCTGGTCGTTCTGCCCTCTCAATTCCGAAAATCCGTCATAGCCCGCCTCGCCAAGCAGCTCCATAAGCTCCTTATCGGACTCCTTAGTCGCCTCTGTGACGCTGTCGGGTTTTCCCATAAAGCATATATCTATGCCCGAATAGGCACAGGGGAGCGCAAACAGCTCTTTTTCAAAAAACATTTGCGAGGAAACAGTAAAGCTATGTGGCTTCGGACACAAAAAGCACGGCACCGTAAGGCGCACCTTTTTATCCCTTGTATACACTATATCAAGCTCGCTCTCGCCGCAGGGGCATTTAAGCCGCAGCATATCTGCGCTGAGAGAAAACAGACCTACCATGCCTGTTGTCCAGCTTCCGCACTCCGGGCAGCGGTACGCTACCGTTGTTTCCTTCTGATTCAACACCATACTCAAAACTCCCAAACTGACCTTGCACAAATTATCCACTATATATTCTATCCCGGGGAGCTATCTGAATATACTTCTATTCGCCGACACGCTCCGACATAGGAATATATTTTTCGCGCTTTTTGACGCACTTATACGCCGGTCTGATAATTTTGCCCATATTCTGAAGCTCCTCGATCCGGTGAGCGCTCCAGCCCGCAATGCGGGCAACGGCAAAAATAGGAGTGTAAAGCTCCTCAGGCAATTCAAGCATTCTGTATATCATACCGCTGTAAAAATCAACGTTGGGGCTGACGCCCTTGTATATCTGACGCTTTTCGGCAATAAGCTCTGCCGCGCAGCGTGCGCAGCTTTTATAAAGATTATACTCCTCCTCGCGTCCTTTTTCAAGAGAAAGTTTTTTTGCAAAGCCCTTGAGTATCTCGGCTCTCGGGTCGGACACGGAATATATTGCGTGTCCCATACCGTAGATCAGACCGCTGCGGTCAAAGGCTTCCTTATTCAGTATCTTTGTCAGATACGCGCGGATGGACTCCTCGCTGTAATCGGGAATATTTTTCTTCATATCGTCAAACATATGAACGACCTTTATATTAGCGCCGCCGTGACGGGGACCCTTCAGCGAGCCGAGCGACGCTGCAACCGCAGAATAGGTATCTGTACCTGACGACGTGACCACGTGAGTTGTAAACGTAGAGTTATTACCGCCGCCGTGCTCTGCGTGCAGAACCAGCGCCAGATCCAGTGTTTTTGCCTCGGTATCCGTATACGAGCTGTCGGGACGGAGCATATACAAAATATTTTCCGCAGTAGACAAGTCAGGTCTCGGCGGATGTATTACCAGGCTTTTTCCGTCGAGATAGTGAGAACAGGACTGATATCCGTAGACCGACAGCACGGGGAACAGCGATATAAGCTGAATGCACTGACGAAGAACGTTTTCTATTGAAATATCGTCAGCAAAGTCGTCATATGCATATAATGTAAGTACACTTCTGGCAAGTGTGTTCATCATATCGTGGCTGGGAGCCTTCAATATGATGTCGCGCACAAAGTTTGTGGGCAGGGTGCGGTATGCGCCGAGCTGAGACGAAAACTCCCGAAGCTCCGCTTCTGTGGGCAGCGAACCGAACAAGAGAAGATACGCGCATTCCTCAAAGCCGAAGCGGTCATCCTTCTGAAATCCGTCGGTAAGCTCTTTTACGTTTATTCCGCGATAGTAAAGCTCTCCGGGAACGGGTACTGTCTCGCCGTCAACGGTCTTTGACGAGAGCACCTCGGATATTTCGGTAAGTCCCGTAAGAACGCCTCGACCCTTTATGTCTCTGAGTCCTCTTTTTACGTTATATTCGGCATACATTTCGGGCTTAATGCCGTTAGCATTGCAGCTTTTTTCGGCAAGAGAGCGAATATACGGGGTGTTTTCACTGTAAGGATTATTTGCCATTGTCTGATACTCCCTTTCCTAAGATCTGTGATTTATCAAAAACTTAAAAATGCGGCAATTTGCCGTAGATAGTTATATAAGGTTGTGTTTAGCACAAAAATCGGATTATATTAAATATTAGTTTACACAAATAAAATGAACTGAGTATGAATGAAACAAGGATTTTGTATCAATTTTTTCAAAAAACGCGATAAGGTAAGGATTTTATATGCATTTTGACTACATAAGTGACGCTCCTCTTGATTTTGACCCGAAAAACTTTATGAGCCGTCAGCGCCTTGTGCGCCACAGGGATATTTATATGGGCGGTGCGGCAGCCGCGCTGGCTGTGTACACCGACGGGGACGAAACAAAAAAAGACTGCGGCGATGCTGCCGCATGGCTGTACCGCCGTCCGCCCTCGTCGCTGCCGCGCTACAAGCGGCGTTTTGCGGCATCTATCCGTGACTGCGCCGCGGAATACTGGTGCCACCGTATGTTTTTTTCAAGTCTGTGTCAGTGCGCCGCGCCGACGGGCAAGGAAATTGAAGAGATCGAAGGCTCCTTCGGCTCTGTGGAAAATTTCAGATATCAGTTTTGTCAGCGCGCCGCTGAGGAGCGGCGTGCCGGATATTTATGGCTGATAAGGGAGCGAAAAAGGCGGCTGAAAATAATTTTCACCGCCGGTTCTGCCCTGCCGCCTTCCGGCTGCAAGGCTGTTTTATGTCTGGATCTGTGGGAGCACGCCTACAACGAGGTGTACGGCTCGGACCGCGCCGCCTATGCGGCGAATTTTCTGTCAGTCGCCGATTTTTCAAGGCTTTGTGAGTAAACAAAAGTACAGGTACAGTATGAAGAGAAGGAAGGGGGCTTTTCCTTAAAAAGCCCCCTTGTTATGATATGCACCCCAAAAGTTAGACACTTTTGGAGGTGCATATTTTTTATGGGGA
>CAZBAR010000060.1:0-1385 GCA_964490165.1 uncultured Lachnospiraceae bacterium
TATTATCTGTTTTCAGCAACGTAGTTGGATACACGGTTCTGGATAGTGTTCGCAACGTCCTGAGCGGACTTCTGTCCCGAAAAATATGCGGGGACTTCCTCGTTGATGATCTTGGAAATATCCGTATCGTAACGGTAAACATTGTCGACCGACTTGATGAAGTCCATCATTCTCTGATTGTCCTCATCAGTATTTACGCCTACCTTTATTTCCTGTCCGCCCATCCAGTATGTGTTGTCATAGTACTCCTTGTTGCCGTTCTGGTCTGTCCAGTAGGGTCTCTCCTTGAACGCCTCAGCCTGAGCCTCAAGAGCGGAAAGCTTTATGGGGAATGTATAGCTGTTCTGCGTTGTGTACTGATTCTGATAATCATCGGAGAGGAAGTATTTTACGAAATCCCATGCACCCTCTTTGTTGTTTGCCTTTGCTGTTATTGCAACGGAAGTGCCGCTGCTTGAGAATGACGAGCCGCTGCCCTCGATTCCGGGGTATCCCTTGAATGTTACAGGCTCGCCGAAGGTAGCCATTTCATACTCGCGAAGATCGCCGAAACGGTTTATATAGCTCGTGCTGAGCATTGTTTTATTTGCTCTGTACTGATTTTCTCTTTCCTCCCAGTTAACATTCTGCCAGTAGTTCTCGTCCTCCTTATCGCTGAAACGGTTGCAGAATTCAAGAAGCTTGACAAACTCTTCGCCGCTGAAGTAGCACTCGCCTGTCTCTCTGTTGATGTATCTTCCGTAGCAGGAGTTTATAAACATGGCAAGAACATTTTCCTTTGTCATATTGTCTCCGAAAGCATTCATTTCAGGGTGAGCGTCAACAGCCGCAATAAATTCGTCCATTGTCCAGCCCTGACCCTCGCCTACCAGTGAGGTCTTGCCTGTCATTGTATTGATAGAGAAGCAGGGCGCCAGCTCGTAAAGCTTGCCGTCTACTTCATAAGCCTTAAAGAAGTTTTCAAGATAATCGCCGCGGTTTATTGTCTCGTCGTTGTCCATAAATTCGTACATATTAGCCAGCAGACCCTTTGAAATATAGCTGTCAACAGGCATATTATAAGAGTCGATAACAAGGATATCGGGAAGATTTCCTGCTATCATATCGTTGTTAAGTCTTGTGGCAGGGTCTTCAAAGTCGCTGTACGAGGTAAGCTCTATCTCGTATTCAAGGCTGTTTTTGTTAAATTCAAGTATCTGTCTCTTTACGTCAATGTCAAGCCACATCGCATAAAGCTTTATAAGCTTTTTATCGGGAATTTGCTCAGGGGGTATCTCGGTAAGCATGGAAATTATCATCTTGTCGTTTGACCAGCTGTATCCGCCTCCGCCGTTTGTTTCATACTCATAGGTAATGCAGAGTATTCTTCCGTCGGGAAGTACTGT
>CAZBAR010000060.1:1485-5180 GCA_964490165.1 uncultured Lachnospiraceae bacterium
GACGTCTCTGTAACCACGACCGCCGTTTCCGCAACAGCGCCCGGACCAAGCACGATATCAGCAGCGTCCGAGGTAAATACGTCAGCCTCTGCGGACGCTTCGTCAACAACGGGAGCGTCTCCCGCAGCCTCAACGTCGGGAGCAGGCGTGTCAACAACATCGGCGTTTGAAACAACGGCAATGTCGTCGCTTAAAGGTACTGCGACTGCCGCCTCTTCGCCTGTATCCGGGTCTATATTCTTTGGCACATAAGGCGTGCCGTCCGGATTTTCCTGCCATGAGCGTTCGCCCACAAGGTAAATTTTTCCGTCGGAGTACATAATATTGTTTACGTAGTCAAAATTGTGTTCAAACTTGATTTTTTCAATTGAGTAAACGTGTTCCTTTGAAGCGATAACATCGCCTTTTTTTCCGCATGAGGAAAGTGACAGCGTCATTGCCGCCGCCAGCGCTCCCGCCGCGATCCGTGAAATGGTCTTGTTCATTAACCAAACTTCCTTTCTGATTTATATTTAATTATTTTTTCATGCGTTTGATATATTTTATGTTATGCGCGGCTTTTGCTTTTTTCGGTATCCTCCTTTCTTTGCCGCATTTTCTCTTTTGACTTGTCCCAATTTTCGCTTACCGAATCGGTAAGCTTTTTGGTGAGCTTCTGCCTGTTCTTTATAAATTTCACAAACAGCCATACGATAGTTACGATCGGCATTATCAATCCGATAAGCTGGAATACCAGTATAAGAGCGGACTTGTCCTCAGTGATACGCGCGGCGTTCTCCCAGAACGGGAAAAATACAGAATTATCAACAACCGAACGCATACCGAATTCAGATATTATCTTAAATCTGCTTTTCAGACTGTACCTTGCCGAATTTTCAACTATTCGGGAGGAATACTCGTCCAGAGCCAGCGCCTCGGTAAATATCTTAGCTCCCAGACCCGATACGGGACTGGGCAAACAGGCTTCATAACAGGTAAACATCGGCATTGCCTCGCCCATAAGCTCAAGACCGTGATAAGACATAAATATTCTCGGTTTCTCGCCGTATACCTTTTTTACCTCAGAATTGTCACTTTGCCTGAAAACTCCGGATATAAAATAATATTTTCCGTTAATTGTAACAGGCATTCCCGCAATATCCGACGAGCCGTAAAGCCGCCATGCAAGCACTTCGTCTATAACGACTGTATCATGCATAATATCATTGTCTGAATAATAGCTTCCGGTCAGCATATCGAGAGGGTGAAACAGAAAAAAATCTCCTCCCGTTGCAATAAGATTAGCCTCCGACGTTGCCTTTTCGGACGAAACGTTTATAAGTCTCTGAGATGTGGAAAAGGCGTCCACCCAAAGCCGCGCATTTTCCCTTTTCGACTCAATGGAATTTTCCATCAGCTTTTTGTCAATATTCGCTCTCGCCATAAAAATACTGTTCTCGGTCAGCGCAGACATATCAGAAGTATATGCGCTGACCTGCGCGTAGAGTATATCGCCGCCCTTTGCCCACGTCTCTTTGATATGCTGTTCCGGCAATTTTCCCGCAATGCCCGAAGCAATAAGCGTCATGACAAAACAGAACAGAAGCGACAGTCCGTTTGCAGCAGCCACGGCTATATATTTCGGTTTCATATATGTATTATCACTCCCTTATGTACGCCGCAAACCGATTTAAAGCTTAATAAATACTGCGTACAAAGTAAAATTCCGCTTATCAGTTTTCGACCAGACGTACCTGCATACCCGCCTCGATAGGCTTTGTTGATGTGGAGATAATAAATTCTCCGCCAACGACATCTCCCGATACAGCCGAAGATGTGTCATCGCTTGCAAGTACTTCTATATTGACTCTTTCCGCAACATAACGGTTGCCGAGAGGACTGCTCTTAGCTACTACAGAAAGTACGAATTTACCGTTGTTGTCCTCGCGTATCGCGCTGTTGGGTACTATGTACTGATAGTTCTGTCCCTTTGAACCCATTGCTATTTGCAGCTGCTGACCCGGAGTAACGTCACCCGTTACCGCAAATTTCAGTATCCTGTTCTTTGCGGGATTTTCCTTGTCAGGATTTATCGACTGGAGTACAGCCTTAGCGTCGCCGTACCAGAAATACTGAATTTCCGCCTCGTCGCCGATCTTGACCTTTTTGGACTGCTCAACAGTCGCCATTATCTCAAGTGTGTAGCCCTTTTCGGACATCTCTATCACAGCCACAACAGAATCCTTTGAAGCCTGTTCGCCTGCCGTAACGTTAAGCGACGTTATCTTTCCTCCGACAGGAGCCTTTATCTCCGCGCCGATAGAATCCGACTTCAGCTTTTCAACCTTTTCCGCAGCCTCGTCTACAGATGTTTTAAGCTCCTGCAAAGCAAGTGCATCCCTGCCTGCCTGAACCGCGTCTGTCTCCTGCTTCAATGAAAGAGCGATCTTTGCCTTTTCAAGAGCATTTTCAGCCTCGCGAATTTTAGCCTCCTGAGCCTCTTCCGTTACGGAAGCCTTTTCCTTAGCCTCAGCCTCATCAGCCTGAGCGTCCTCCAGTCTATTTTTTACTTCCTCAAGCTTCTCGTTAGCCGCGTCGATTTTATCCTGAACAGCGCCTGAATCTTTTTTCGCTTTGGTTTTTATATCCGAAATTGCTGTTTCAAGACTCTTCTTTGCGCTGTCAACTCTCTTCTCATTCATTCCGAGAGTATTCTTTTCCGCGTTCAGCTTTTGCTGATTGCTTGAGTAATTACTTGAAGCTGAAAGCAAATTGTTATACTCTTCCCGGAGATATTTCAGATCCAACTCCTGTTGGCTGAGAGTAGCCTGAAGATCGCTTAAGCTCGCCTGTGAAGAACCTTCGGCATCAGAAGAGCTTCCGGAATCAGAGTCGCCGTACAGCAATTTGTTTATACTGTCCTGTGTTTTGCTCATTTCAATTTGTTTGCTCTCGATCTCTTTTCTTTTTGCAGTAATAGCGTTTGAATCCCCGCCCGAAGAAATTTCGTTTTCATAACCCTTGATTCTTTCCTCGGTGCTTGCCTTGTTCTTTTCAGCGGTTTCAAGAGCCGTTTTTGCACTTTGTATCCTCTGATAATCCGCCGCACTGAGAGATGCATAATCCTCCGAAGCGACCGCGCTTAAAATATCGTCATACTGCTTGATATCCTTCTCATATTTTTTTATATCGTTTTCTATATCTCTTACTTCGTTTTCAATAGTTCTTACTTTTTCCTTTGCATCATCGTAGGCAGCCTGATATCCCGAAATCTTTGACAGCTCGTCCTTAAGCAGCTTCAAATTCTCTTCCTGATTGTCTATATCCAGCTGGTCGGAACGGTAATCAAAGCCTGTAGAAAGCAGAGCTTCTTCATAGCTTTTCTTAGCTGCTCTGAGTTCTTTTTCAGCATTTACAAGCTCTTCACTTTCACTGTCCTCCAGCTTAAAGAGAACCTGATCCTTTGTAACTGCGTCGCCTGATTTTACCTCAACGGAGGCGATCTTTCTTGTCTCGTCGATCTTAACGTCGTAGGACTGATTTGCCTCGACTGTGCCGCTTCCTCTGATCTGCTCGGAAAGATTGCCGCTGCTGAGATACTGAGCGGAGACCTCCGGCAGAGAGTAGTTCATAATAGTGTTTGAGAAAAACGTAAGCAAAAGCATTATCACCAGAAATATGATGATAGCGTTTTTCACCCATTCTCTTTTTCTGTT
>CAZBAR010000061.1:0-3813 GCA_964490165.1 uncultured Lachnospiraceae bacterium
TGCTGCTTGCCGGATCTTTTGCAATGTTTGACAGAGAAAACTATATGACACTCATTGCATCTTTAATCGGAGTGACTTCTTTGATCTTTAATGCAAAAGGAAATCCCACAGGACAGGCACTAATGGTCGTGTTCAGCATTCTGTACGGAATCATATCTTACACTTTTTCATATTACGGCGAAATGATAACCTATCTCGGAATGACCGCGCCTATGGCCATCTTTGCATTGATTTCCTGGCTGCGCCATCCATGCAACGGAAACAGGGCTGAGGTTAAGGTGAATTCAATAAAATATCAGGAAGGCGTCTTAATTCTTGTACTCACGATAGCTATAACTATTGCCTTCTACTTTATTTTGAAGGTCTTTGGAACAGCCAATCTGATACTGAGCACACTCTCTGTGACAACAAGCTTTATTGCGGCATATCTGACATTCAGGCGAAGTGCTTATTTTGCCCTTGCCTATGCTGCTAATGACATCATTTTAATCGTTTTATGGATCTTAGCCACACTGTCAAGCTTATCCTATTTGTCGGTAATAGTCTGCTTTATCGCTTTTTTGGCAAACGATATATACGGATTTATAAACTGGTTAAAGATCAAAAAACGGCAAAATTTGTTTTAGTAATATTTTCTCGCCTCAATTTTTAGCGCCTTGCACCAGAATTTAACACAAAACCGATGCTTTCGCATCGGTTGGAGAACAAAAAGAAACGACAATCTTCTGTCGAAAATTGTCGTTTCTTTTTGGAGCTGGTGGTGAGATTTGAACTCACGACCTGCTGATTACGAATCAGCTGCACTGCCCCTGTGCTACACCAGCAATATTCACGTTTGTTATTATAGCGCATTTTTGCCCGTTTGTCAACCTAAAAAATCAAATTTGCAGTCACCCGTTTTACAAACGGGTGACTGCAATTCTTAAATTAAAGACCGCGCTTTACATAGTGTGTATGGAGGAGCTCATGTGCGACGTGGCTGTTAGGCTCGCCGAGGAACTCTTCATATACCTTTTTAACTATGGGGTTATCATGAGACTTTCTGTAAGGCAGGTTCTTATCTGCATCATACAGGATCTTCGCACGCACAGCTCTGAGATCGATGCTGTTGCGTACGCTTGCAGGCTGGATAGGCTGACCGCCGCCGTTTACACAGCCGCCGGGACAAGCCATTATCTCGATAAAGTCTGCCTGGTATTCTCCGCTCTGAATGCCCTTAAGAAGCTTTGAAGCATTGCCTGTACCGCTTGCTACTGCAACACGTACAGTCATATCGCCCAGCTTATATTCAGCAAACTTGATGCCTTCTGTACCGCGGACATCCTCAAATTCCACCTTTTCAAGAGTAGTGCCGAGAATTACCTCAGCAGCAGTACGGAGTGCAGCCTCCATAACGCCGCCGGTAGCGCCGAAGATAGCTCCTGCGCCGCTTCCCACATCAATGGGAGTATCAAACTTTTCGTCAGGCAGTGCCTTGAAGTTGATACCGGATGCCTCGATAAGTCTGCCGAGCTCTCTTGTGGTCACAGCGATATCTACATTCATCAGGCCGTCATTGGACTGACCGTCACGGCCGACCTCAAACTTCTTTGCAGTACAAGGAATAGCAGATACAAATACAACATCCTTAGGATCAACGCCCATCTTTTTGCAGAAGTACGCTTTGTACATAGCACCGAACATCTGCTGGGGTGACTTGCAAGTGGAAAGGTTATCTGTCATTTCGGGGAAGTAATGCTCGCAGAACTTGATCCATCCGGGTGAGCAGGAAGTGATCATAGGCAGCTTGCCGCCGTTCTGAATTCTGCCGAGAAGTTCGTACGCTTCTTCCATAATAGTAAGGTCTGCAGTGAAGTTCATATCGTATACGCCGTCAAAGCCCAGACGCTTCAGCGCTGCTACCATCTTGCCCTCGCAATCAGTACCGGGCTCATAACCGAAGCACTCGCCGATCTGTGCTCTGACAGAGGGAGCGCAGCAGATAGCCACGTGCTTTGTAGGATCGTTGATAGCTTCCATGATCTTCTGAGTGTCGTCCTTCTCGTAAAGAGCGCCTACAGGGCACGCAACGATACACTGTCCGCAGTTTACGCAGCTTGTAGAAGCAAGATCGCTCTCGAATGCACAACCGATAACTGTATCATAACCTCTGTTCTGAGCGCCGATAGCGCCGATACCCTGAACCTTATTGCAGGCGCCTACGCAGCGGCGGCAAAGGATACATTTGTTGGGATCACGAACGATAGAGGGACCGGAAGACTCAACTTCAAAGGTATCCTTGCGGACAGGCTGGAAGTAATCCTCTTCAACACCGAAATCGTGAGCATATTTCTGCAGTTCGCAGGTCTTTGAACGAATGCAGGAAAGACATTTCTTCTCGTGAGCAGAAAGCACCAGCTGAATATTCATCTTTCTTGCTGCCTTTACCTTTTCGGTATTGGTAAGAATTTCAGTACCGTCACGCTCAATAGGATATACGCAGGAGGTTACAAGTCCTCTTGCGCCTACTACCTCTACAAGGCAGAGACGGCAAGCGCCGATCTCGTTTACATCCTTGAGGTAGCAAAGAGTGGGGATATCTATACCGGCAGACTTACAAGCCTCAAGTACAGTTGTACCGTAAGGCACTGTGTAGTCAACGCCGTTGATCTTAATGTTTAGCATTTTAGTTTCCATTATATAAATCTGCTCCTTCTTTATTTCTTAGAGATAGCGCCGAACTTACACTTTTCAATACAAGCACCGCACTTCAGACACTTAGTGGTATCAATTGTGTGAGCCGTCTTTACGCTACCGCTGATAGCGCCTGCGGGACATACTCTTGCACACATTGTACAGCCCTTACACTTATCTGCATCGATAGAATAAGCAAGGAGCTTTTTACATACGCCGGCAGGACATCTTTTTTCTTTTATGTGCGCCACATACTCATCTCTGAAATAACGGAGTGTGGAAAGTACGGGGTTAGGAGCAGTCTGTCCCAAGCCGCAGAGTGATGCACTCTTTATGTAGTTTGCAAGCTCTTCCAGCTTATCAATATCCTCCATCTCACCGTTGCCCTCGGTTATCTTCGTCAAAAGCTCAAGCATTCTGACTGTACCGATACGGCAGGGAGCACACTTACCGCAGGACTCGTCTACGGTAAACTCAAGGAAGAACTTAGCAAGGTCTACCATACAGGTATCCTCGTCCATTACGATAAGTCCGCCGGAGCCCATCATAGAACCGATAGCAATAAGGTTATCGTAGTCAATAGGAGTATCGATAAGAGAAGCAGGAATACATCCGCCTGAAGGACCGCCGGTCTGAGCCGCCTTGAACTTCTTGCCGTTAGGAATACCGCCGCCGATCTCCTCGATTACCTCGCGCAGAGTAGTACCCATAGGAACTTCTACAAGACCTGTATTTGTGATCTTGCCGCCCAGAGCAAATACCTTAGTACCCTTGGACTTTTCAGTGCCCATAGATGCAAACCAGTCAGCACCCTTGAGGATGATCTGAGGAATATTTGCATATGTCTCAACGTTATTAAGGATAGTGGGCTTTTCAAACAGACCCTTTACTGCAGGGAACGGAGGACGGGGACGGGGCTCGCCGCGCTTACCCTCGATAGAAGTCATAAGAGCAGTTTCCTCGCCGCATACGAATGCACCTGCGCCCAGTCTCAGCTGGATATCGAAGTTAAAGCCTGTGCCGAGAATGTCATTTCCAAGCAGACCGTATTCTCTTGCCTGAAGTGGTTGCGGTTTCATCAATTCGTCATGTCGAAAGTCGTAGGCAGCCGCATAGACCTCCATTCGTCTCGGATCAAGC
>CAZBAR010000062.1:0-3774 GCA_964490165.1 uncultured Lachnospiraceae bacterium
ATTCTTCAGACTGTTCAGAAGGTTCTCGGCTGATAATGTTCAGCGAGGTTTTTACTGTTATTTGCTCTTTGCTGGGTATCATTGGTCTTATATTTCTGGCGTTTTACGCTCAGAGATGGCTGCATAAGCATTTTAATGCGGGCAGCTTCAGCATGGGGCAGAAGGCAGTCAAAATTATCGAATGTGTGAGTATTGCACAGGATAAACAGCTTATGATCGTTACGGTGGGCAGAAAAAATATGCTTATAGGCGTAACGCCGAATGCTGTTACTAAAATATGCGATTTGGACGAGGAGGATCTGCCGATAGAAGAAAGCGGTGATACTCCCGAAGAATCGGGATTTATGAAAAGCTTTAAAAAAGTTTTTTCGGAGAAAAACCGCGGTGCAGGAAATAATGCGGAAGAGGATTTGCGGAATGAAAAAGATGATTTTTAAAAAGCTTGCGGCGTTTCTTTGCGCTGCCGCTGCTGCGGCTTCATTCCATTCGGTGAACGCCTATGCCGCTTATACTGTTACTTCGGTACCCGATTATGCCGAAACAACTGTCACGACAGTTCCTGCCGGTGAAGGAGATTCGCTTATAACGGGAATTTCTACTACTATACCGAATCTGGAGACCTCTGTACCGCAGACCGAGCAGACTCAGCAGGATGCGGCGGAAACCACAACTCAGAATACCGAAACACAGGCACTGCCTTATGACGAGCCTGTTACGGACAGCGAGGATGCGGACAATCTGCTTGATATGCTGGGTATAAATCAAAGCTCAACTACTATCGACCTTATATTGCTGCTGACGATACTTTCGATAGCGCCGTCGATATTGGTTATGCTTACCTGCTTTACGCGGATAATTATTTCTTTCTCACTGCTGAGAAACGCAATGGGCGTTCAGCAGACACCGCCTAATCAGGTCATGATTGGGCTTGCGCTGTTTTTGACGCTGTTTATTATGACCCCTGTAATACAGGACATGAACGATGTCGCTTATGTGCCGTATAAAAACGGTGAATATACGTCGGTTGAGGCGGTTCAGGCGGCTTCGGTGCCATTGAAAAGATGGATGCTGGAAAATACAAGCAATGACTCCATGGATTTTTTCCTCGGACTTACAGGAACTGAGATCACGGCGGAAACAGAAGAAGAGTTCATTGAAGAAGTCAGCTTCGTCATGGTCGTTCCCGCGTTTGTACTGAGCGAAATAAAAATCGGCTTTGAAATAGGATTTATGCTTTATATCCCGTTTCTGATCATTGATATTGTCGTATCAACGCTCCTTATGTCAATGGGTATGATGATGCTGCCGCCGACAACGGTTTCGGTACCGTTTAAGCTGCTGCTGTTCATTCTGTGCGACGGCTGGACGCTGCTGATCGGTTCGCTTGTGGAAGGCTTTCATATGTACACATAGCTTTTTGAGAAAGGGTAATTACGGCTATGACCGAAGAAATTGTACTCGATGTATTTAGAGAAGCACTTATGCTGGCAATAAAGCTTGCAGGTCCGCTTTTGCTGATAAGCATGATAGTCGGCTTGGTTATCGCGATACTTCAGGCAGCAACACAGGTTCATGAACAGACGCTTACGTTTGTGCCTAAGGCTCTTACGATCGTAATTCTGCTGTTGCTTTTAGCTCCGATGATGATCACGTCCTGCACGGAATTTGTGCAGCACATATTTGATATCATCACGCAGATAAGCCAGCAAACCGGTATACGCGGTGTGTAGCCGATGTTAAAAAAAGCGCGCTGCGCGGGAGGAAATGGCGTTGGATTTCTTTACGGTTCTGTTTCGGAGCTTGGAGACCAATTTGCTGGTTTTTGCCCGAATACTTTGCATTTTTATTTTCAATCCGATTTTATCAAGAAGAAATATTCCGACAATCGTTAAGGTCGGAATGTCGATTTTTATTACATATATTGTTATTATGGTGGTTCAGCCCGAACCTGTCAATTCCGAAGGTCCTGCGGGAGTTTATCTGCTTATGATCATGAGGGAAAGCTTTATCGGGCTTGTTATAGGGTTTATTACAGACCTGTTCTTTTATTCGGTTCAGGTCGCGGGCGAAGTTATGGATATGCAGTCCGGTCTGGGTATGGCTAAGGTTTTTGACCCTGAGACCAACGTGCAGATGTCCATTATGGGTTCGTTTATAAGCTTTATGATGTATCTGCTGTTTTTTGCTACCAATTCCCATATGTCCTATATTAAGCTTTTTGTCGTATCCTATGATATAATACCTATCGGCGAGGGGTGGTTCAATCCCGATCTGGGATACAACATAGCTGTGTATTTTTCGGTACTGTTTGCGCTGGTAATGAAGCTTGCAATGCCGATCATCGCGGCGGAGCTGATAATGGAATTCTGTATGGGTATTCTTATGAAATCTGTTCCGCAGATTCAGATAATGGTGGTGAATATTCAGCTGAAGGTTGCGTTCGGTTTTCTGATGCTGTTTTTGCTGTCAGTTCCGATATCGCATTTTGTTGATGAGTATCTTGAGATATGGCTGGAGACTCTTGGCTCGTTTGTTGAGCTCATGCCTGCGGCAGTGTAAAAAAGACTGTATCGCGATTTCTGTGGTTATACTGATTTGCGGCTGAAAAGTGTACAAAAAATCAAGCAAAGGCTTGCATATATAGTTTTATGCAGATTTTTGCATACGCTTTCAGGAGTAAATTAGTATTACACATATATAAAGGAAGGTCAATATGCCTGAAAGCAGCGGTGAAAAAACCGAAAAGGCGACCCCCCATAAGCTGCGTGAGCAGCGTAAAGAGGGCAACGTTATGCAGAGCAAGGACGTGGTCACGGCTGCGTTTATTCTGTTGGTGTTCTTTGTTCTGAGATTAATGATCAAGCTTATGTATCAGACAGCAGTTAACTGTATGACATACTGGTTAAATCTGTCGGGAAGCGGCATGGAGGAAAACGGCGCAATAATCGACGGAATGCAGACACCGTATAAGCTGATACTTGAGATTGGAAAAGTCGTTGTGATAACGGCGGGTCCCGTACTTTTGATATCGCTTATTCTGCCGATAATCGTAACAGGTATTCAGACAAAATTTATATTTTCAAAAAAATCCTTTCAGTTTAAATTCAGCAAGCTTAATCCTTTTCAGGGAATAAAAAAGATGTTTTCGCTCAGTTCGATCTTTGAACTGGCAAAGTCCCTGGTTAAGATGATAATACTTATCGTTGTAGTTTACGACGAAATCAAAGGACGTATCCCTGAATTTGCAAGACTTCTTCAGCTTGACGTCGGTCCGAGTCTGGTGTACATAGCAGAAACTATTTTTGCCATATGTATGAAGATCGCTATGGTTTTCGTGGCAGTCGCGGCGGTGGATTTCCTGTTTCAGAAATACAAGTTTGACAAGGATATGAAGATGACAAAGCAAGAGGTCAAGGAAGAGTTCAAGCAAATGGAGGGCGATCCGCAGATTAAAAGCAAGCGCCGCCAGAAACAGCAGCAGCTGGCTATGAGCCGTATGATGCAGGACGTTCCTGAGGCAGATGTAGTTATAAGAAACCCTACACACTTCGCAGTTGCGATAAGATATGACGAGAATAAGGACAGAGCTCCTGTTGTTATAGCAAAGGGAGCAGATCATCTGGCGTTCAAAATTATTGAAAAGGCAGAGGAAAGCGGCGTGACGGTCGTTGAGAACGTCACGCTTGCAAGAGGACTTTACAAAGAGGTTGACCTTGGCAGAGAGATCCCTTACGATTTTTATAATACGGTCGCTGAGGTTCTTGCGTTCGTTTA
>CAZBAR010000063.1:0-2792 GCA_964490165.1 uncultured Lachnospiraceae bacterium
TAGGCGCTCATGGAATGCTCCATAGAGTGCTGTGCGGTGGTAGAAGTGAGCTGCATGGTAATACCTGCGACGGTACTGCCGTATGCGATATGCTCTCTTGCTTCTATGTCGTTGCCGTCCTTGACCGCACGGGGCAGATACTTTGCAATATTTTCGATTGCCGACAAAGCAATGGCTTCGCTGAAAATATTGACGCCGTTTGAAATCATGACCTCCGTATTGTGGAACAGTGCGTCAAAGCCTTGATACGCCGTATATTTCGGCGGAACGGTTTTCATAAGCTCCGGATCGACAATAGCAAGCACGGGCGTGAGGATCGGATCACCGAATCCGATCTTTTCTTTGGTTTCAAGATTGGAAATAACGCCCCAGCAGTTGATTTCCGATCCTGTCCCTGCGGTAGTTGTGATGGTTACAATGGGTAATCCTTTGGTTGCAAGCGGCTTGCCTTTGCCTGTGCCACCCTGCACATAATCCCATAAGTCCCCGTCGTTGGTTGCCATTGCGGAGATTGCAACGGAGGAATCCAGAACAGCGCCGCCGCCGAGGGCTACGATGAAGTCACATCCGTTTTCTCTTGCAAAGGCTGCGCCGTCCATGACTGCCTCCTTCAGTGGGTTTTCCATAATGCCATCGAACACTGCCGTTTCCACACCTGCCTTATGAAGCTGATCCAGCGTTCTGTCAAGATATCCGTTTACTCTTGTGGACTTGCCGTTTGAAATCAGCACCATTGCCTTTTTGCCGGGCATTGCCTGATTGCCGAGTTCGTTCAGCTTACCGCTGCCGAATAAAATACGAGTGGGATTGTTAAAATCAAAATTCATGTTCATAAGGTTGCTCCTCCTAAAATGCTTCTTTCTTTATTTTGTAAACCAAATAATCAAGGCAGTCTATACGCTTTTGAACCCCGTGCAGATCTGCAAGCAGATTCATTTTGTGTTTTGCTAACAGTCGCAAAAATTCGTCTGTCTTTCCGGCTTCCTGTAATGCTATAAGCTCTTGTTCCATCTTTTTGTCACAGCCGGCGTCCTTCAAAATATCTGTCAAATCCCGATTTGACTTTGTGATTTTTTGCATGAACTCGCCTCCTTGCTTATAATTATACTCAAAATCAGCAAAATATCAAATACATATATTATATTGATTTGCATACTTGAAAAGTATGGATGAATGTGCTATACTATACGCATTGGAGGTGTTACTATGGATATTCGTGTACTCAGTTATTTTCTTGCCGTTGCAAGAGAGGAAAGCATAACAAAAGCGGCGGAAGTTTTGCACATGACGCAGCCGCCGTTGTCCCGTCAGTTAAAGGATTTGGAAGAAGAACTCGGAAAGCAGCTGCTGATCCGGGGAAGCAAAAAGGTAACCTTAACGGAAGACGGTATGCTTCTTCGCAAGCGTGCGGAGGAGCTTGTTGACTTAATGGAAAAGACAAAGGCAGAATTTTCCGTTTCTGACGAAAACATAAGCGGCGATGTATATATCGGCGGCGGAGAAACAGACGCTGTCTCTGTTATTGCAGGGGCGGCAAAGGAACTACAGGATGAATACCCTCTGATTTGCTATCATATTTACAGCGGTGACGCAAACCATGTAACCGAGCGTCTTGACAAAGGTTTGATCGACTTCGGATTATTGGTTGAACCTGTGGATATTACAAAATACGACTATATGAGGCTCCCGCAAAAAGATATATGGGGCATTCTTATGCGAAAGGACAGTCCGCTTGCAGAAAAAGAAACGGTCTGTGCCGAGGATTTGTGGGACAAGCCGTTGATCGTTTCTCATCAGACCGCCCAAAGCAGTGAGATGTCGGCTTAGATGAAGCGCGACATCTCGAAACTGAATATTGTCGCCACATATGAATTGATATACAACGCTTCCCATTTTGTGAAAAAGGGATTTGGTTATGCGCTTGCTTTAGACAAACTCGTTAATACCACAGGTGAAAGCGAATTATGCTTCCGACCGCTTTCTCCGACGCTGGAAGCCGGTCTTTGTATCGTTTGGAAAAAGTATCAGGTGTTTTCAAGAGCAGCAGAGCAATTCCTGAAAAAATTGCAGAGTCTGATTTTTTTGCTACAATAAATTTATCCAGCTTAAAAATATTCCTTTCTGTCGTAAATTCTTTTACGGTGGGTAGTTCACTTCACCTGCCACCAAGTGGATATAGTTATCCCTTGGCGGCAGGTGTATTTTTCGCTCTGTCGCTAACGCAGCCGTAATACCCGGTGAGATCGGAGATATTTCAAGATTTTCAAACGCTTCAAAGCTTGCGGCATACGCAGGTATTGACGCTTCTGTCAGTCCGGGGAATACCAATCTACTAACAACAAAATGAGTAAACGCGGCTCTCCTTGCCTGAGAAAAGCTCTCTTTCAGGCGGCTTTGATCGCAGCTTTTCATGATCCGTTTTCTCTGCCTTTTATCAGAAAAAACGAAGCGAAGGAAAACATCAATTGACTGCTGTCGGCGCTATCGCTCGTAAGCTCTGCAACACTATATTTGCTGTTCTCAAGAACACATCCCTTACATACCTCAGATTTAGATGTTGTTTATATTAGCTTTTTTCAAGACTTGGGGTTTCCTCAGGTCTTTTCGTCTTGCATATTTTTGCATCCTTTATTCAGATTTTTTCTCAACCTTTTTTCTATCTTTCTATTGACTTTTTGACATTTTATAGTTGGTCTTTCACTGTTCAAACTTATTTGCTTGATTTCTTTAGATAAATACTATAAAATAAAGGTGGAATTTCAATCGGATTGAGAAAGGACATAATCTGTCAT
>CAZBAR010000064.1:0-2255 GCA_964490165.1 uncultured Lachnospiraceae bacterium
GGCTTCAGCGCAACTGTCATACTGTTGCCGCCGTCAAAGGAAAAGGGACGGGCATTTCCGAAATCCACAAGCCTGATATTGCCGTCGGTATCTATCATTATATTGTTTGGCGACAAGTCCCTGTGAATAATATTCCTGCTGTGTATATGCCGAAAAGCCGAAACTATCTTCACCGCCGCATACAAAGCCTGTCCCTCGCTTATTTTGCCGTACCTTTGGGTGTATTCCCTGACCGTAATGCCGTTTATGTACTCCATAACATAATATACGGTACCGTTTTGCTCAAACGTATCGTACACCTTTATAACGTCCGTGCTGCCGCACAGCTGCGACAGTATTTTCGATGCGCTGCCGAAGCGTTCTCTGCCGTTTTCAAAATCAGGCACATGCAGGGAGGTCAACGGCTCTATCGTAAATCCGTCGGGACACCTTACCGCAACGCCCTTCGGGTAATATTCCTTAACAGCGACCTTTTTTTCATCTTCCGTATCATACGCAAGATATGTTATCCCAAAGCCGCCGCTTCCTATGACTTTTCCTATAACGTAACGGTCCGAAAGAGCTGTTCCCGCAGACAAAGCGTCCGATACGGTATTATTTTCGCAGATGTTTTCCATACGATCACTCCTGCAATAAATTATAGCATAACATTTGCGTAATTGCAACAAAAAAGTGCGCAGTCCGATCTTCGGAACTGCGCACTGACCCTATTCTTCCCAAATGAATTCGCAGGCTTTTTCGTAATCAAGACCGCGCTCAACGGAATAAATGACCCGTGCGTCGGTAAGATTTTTCGCGTACAGAATTTCCTTTCCCGCGATTTTCAGCATTTGCTGAAGCTCACGAAAATCCAGCTTTAATATAATACCTATCTTGATTATCTGAACTCTTGTTGGAGTACGCCTGCCGTTAAGTATCTGATATCCGTGGCTGCGTTCAACGTTCAGTTTGCGTATTATCTCGGTGTGAGGGATATTCTTTTCCGCAATATATTTGTTGATCATAATATGTATGTCGGGAGATTTGTTGTTCAGAACGGTTTCCTCGTCAAAAACCTGCTCTTCACGAATTTTTCTTTCGAGGTCTAAAGTTTCTATCATAACCATTCCTTTCTCCCGCGGCGGGTATCACATAGGTTTTAAGCCTTTTCAAGGGCGGCGGATTTCGGTGTAAAATTGCTTCCCATAAAGAAAAGCCCATAATTGTCGTCAAGCGCTGCTATTTCCTCGGCGGTTATAACGAACGTAAATTTATCCGGTACTGCTACTGTCTGCAGCGCATACAAATGATCCCCATACTCACATGGCGTTATATAATCCGCTTTTAGGTTGACAGAGTTACCGTCAAGTCTGCCGAAAGCTGCAATATGCACCGGATTATCTTCATCCTCCGTATCACCTGCTTGAACAGCTTCGATCTCTAAAGTGACCCTCACATCGCCGTTAAAGGCTAAAAGATCTTTTTTGAGTATTACAGCTTCATCACTGTGCTCCCACGAACCAGGAAATTTGCTTTCAAGCTGTATTATCTTCGCGTCAGAGCTTACAGCGTCGTCTTTGGGATCGTAATCATCAACGGTAACTCCCTTGACGATCACATTTTGACCGGTCGTTTGTATCTTGCCGACTTTGCTGAGCTCATTGCTCTTGACAACAAAGGCAAATTCCGTCTGTCCCTTATATAAAATATAACAGTCAGAATAGTATCTGCCCATATTGTATGCCTGAATATCAATTGCATCGCCGTATTGATCCGTTACCTTCAGTTGAGTGTATTCATTTTCATCTATAAGCGCAATGTCAAGCTTTACCTTGATATCGCCTTTAAAATATTTCCGATCATTTTTGCTGACAATTTCTCTGTACTGCCAGTCTCCTTGATAATTGCTGTCAAGAGACTTGTACAGCGGCTTTTCTATTTTCTCCGGCTCTGTGACGGTGGTTACTGTCTTTTCGTCGTCGGAAAGCTTCGCGGACGTAATGTCATTTCTCTCAGAACCGTTTACACCCTCAAAATAGGCCTTTTTGACTGTACAATTGTATACTTGAATGTTCAGGCTTTTTTCGCAGTAATTCTTTAACTCTTGCTGCGATACGGTAAAGCTGAACTGCGCTTCTCCCGTACCTACAAGAGAATACATACCGCCTTTGGCAGGCGGCAGCTGATTATCTGCCGAAACATTCACCTTGGTCGAATCGTAGCGATCGCTGAGAAATTGTATGAACGACACCGGCATGGTACGGTTTTCATCATCC
>CAZBAR010000065.1:0-2202 GCA_964490165.1 uncultured Lachnospiraceae bacterium
CTGTGGATTAAAGGGTTTTATATTAACGCTTTCTGCCGAAACCACCGAACCCTCCACTTGCGGAACCTCGGCATGGCGTTCCTGGGGCACGCTTTCTGCCGCTGATCTCCTGTTTTTTCCCGCAGGATTTCCGCTGCTGTCATAAGGCTTATCGGTAGGCACGTGCATAGTTTTATTCTTGCCCGCCAGCTTGACCTCTTCACAAAGCTTATCGGAATAAACGAGAAAATCCTCAAACTGCTCCAAGGTTGCCTCGCCGATCTTAAGATTGCGTTTCATATTTGAAAGATACTGAGACCATTCTCTGAACTCATTTTCATCAATACCGCGTCCGACACGTTTATACAGCGCATTGTAGAGCTTCTGACCGTGCTTGTCCATTTCCGTAGGAACGGCAACCGGAACAGGAACTCTTGGAGGCGGCGGCGGAATGATAGGAGAAATTGTCTCCATTGCAGGCTGACTGACTTCTTCCGTATCGGCAGAAGGCTTTGCGCCCATATCCAAAGCAATGCTCTCCCTGAGTTCTTCATACTGTCTGCGGCAGGTTTTGCCTGAGCTGTTAACTCTGTCGCAGCGCGTGTTATCGTCTGTAACGGTAAAATATCTTCCGCAGCTTTCACATTTGCGGAAAAATACCTGACGTTTAAACATAAGGTCAAATTCAAGGTCGATGATAGCCTTAAAGCTGTCGGGAAGATATACCTCGGCAGGATTTTCGCGTATAGCGTCAAGCGCAAGACGCAAATCGGGCTCTTCTGGACGAGGCATATTTCTCACATATGAATAAGCCTCCATAGCGATCTGGTCGCGTATCTTATCCCAGCTTTTGCCGCCAAGATAGGACATATCCTGTCCCTGAGATAAAAACTCAGAAAAGCGGCGGTATATCGCCTTCGAGACCTTGCTCATAGCAAAGGCAGCATGTGGCAAGGTCGCAGGACTGCACATTCTGACTGTTGTCAAAGCACCAGAGGGACAGCCAAGCTCGTTTGCCGTAACCGAAAGCAGCAGATCGAAATATTCCTTTCTGGCGCGCACCCCGTCGGAGGTAATCAAACGATTTTCCTCATCGGGACCGAAAATGAAATCGGTTTTATTACGCGCATACTCCTGCAAGCGGACAATACCCGACCAACGGTTTGAAGCGCGGTTTGTTTTATATTCTGAAATGCGGCGGAAAATCGCCGACTCATAAAGATTTTTCGGTGAAATACACCTTGCCCACAATTCTTCGAGACCAATACGCTCACTGTGACAGATATATTCAATAATGCAGTCGGTAACAATTTCGGAGTAATCGGAAGTGATCCGCGCCTCTATGTAAGGGTGCGCCTTGCCTATAACTATCTTGGCATTGGATACCAGATTCTGCGGCAGTCTGCCTGTTTTTCTTGCAATGCGCCCTGCTTCTATACATTGTTCCCAGAAATAGGTAAAATCGAACTCAATAAAATGGAGCAATGTTTTTGACAGCTCGATCTTATAAAAATTGTTGTTATCATTGACGGAAAAATATACAATATTATCCATTTTAACGCTCCTTATGCAAATACTTATATTATTATACCATAAAACGCGCCGCATTTCAACTATAAAACGAAAAAAATCGGGCGGATAATCGGAAACCCGAAAATCCGCCCGAAAGCAGTAAATACTATACCGTATTTTACATATCAAAAATTACTTAGCAAGACGCTTTCTGATAACTACAGCAGCAGCGCCGAGAACAGCGATTGCAGAAACAGCAGCTGCACAGGGAGCAGTTGTCTCTTCGCTTGTCTCATAAACACCTGCAGCGGAAGAAACGTCCTCGCCGTATGCTTCGTCGTCGATAACAACAACGTAATCGGAAGCGTGTGTGAATACAAAGCTTGCCTCGCCGCCTGAAATCTTGGAGCTGCCAACGAAATCCAGCTCGTCCTTAGCAGTGTTGTAGTAGTAAAGGTTAGCAAATTTGCCGTTGTAAGCATTGCTGAAAGGTATGATCAGTACGCCTGTAAAGCCGAGGTCACCGTTGTGTCTGAGAGAGAACTGCATTGTCTTGTTCTCGCCTGCAACTTCGGCAATCTTTTCAGCAGGGATATTCTTGCTGCGGAGTCTTACGCCGAGGTCAACCTTCTTAGCCTTTTCAACGTTTTTGCCGTTGATTATCCATCTAACGCCGCCCTTGAGCTTGAATTCAACATTAACGTCCTTGCC
>CAZBAR010000066.1:0-1936 GCA_964490165.1 uncultured Lachnospiraceae bacterium
CCGAGAAAAACGCTATCTTAAGCTCAGGTATTATCATATGCTCAAAAAATTCCTCTCCATGGAGCGTGCATACGCTTATGCTGACGGAGTAGCCCTTTTTGCAAGCGATATCCGAAAATTTTCTAAGAAAGCGTTCCGAACCCGTGTAAAATCTGTCGTTGAGCAGATATGTTGTGTACCCGTCAGGCACGTGCGTAAGATAGCCCTTCGGACCGACAGCGGAAAGCTGACGGAACTCTATTTTGCCGTCCTCGGCGGAGCTTTTTTTCGGCAGTATTTTTTTTGCAAGACGGTTTATGAAGCCGTCCAGCTTTTCTGCGCTCAAAGCGGCTTCGGCTATCTGCTCCGTGTCGGACATAACTGCGGAAAGTGCGGTTATATAACGTCGGCAGCGAGCGTGATACTGCAAATAGTCGGCGGAGGCGGCAACGATCTGCTCCTTGTTTTTTTTGAGCAGCTCTCCGTTCCAATATGCGCCAAGGTCGAGTATCTGCTGAACTGCGCCGGGATATTCGGGTTCGAAGCAGTGGGGAGGCGTGCCGTCCACAAAGATGACTTTGCGTTCTGAAAAAATCACCGCATCAAGGGAATCGGGGTCACTGGAGCAGTAGTATATCTCCTTTTCCTCATCGGGGAAAGCCTCGGCAAGCCGTTTCATCAGCGAGGATTTTCCCGTTCCCGGACCTCCCTTGATTATGTAGGTGTGAAAATCGGTGTCGGCAATCATTTTGTCAAACCCTGTGCGGAAGCCCGTCGGCGAACTTCCGCCCAGAAAGCAAATTAAATTGTTCATTTTTTATCAGCTCCATTAAATAGTTATAATTTATATTATGAAGCCGCATAAATAATGTGAGCGGCGTTTTGCGTTACACGCGATTTTTTTGTATATTCCAACCAAAAGAAACAAGCATAAAATTATCAGGAAACGATTATGGGATATAATATTAACAAAATACATTTTATTTAACAAAAAGTTTATCTATTATTTAGTACATCATACAAAAAGCTAAAAAAGCCCTTTATTTTTTTAATATTGTATAGTATAATGATGAATATAACGTAAACGAAAGATTGGAGAGAGCTTTCGTAGAATTTGTCAGGGAGGAATTTATCATGTCTGAACAAAAAAACAGCGTATACCGCAAAATTCTTGAACGAACGGCGAAAGGCCTTGAAATGAATAATATGAAGCCGATAATTGCAGAAACCTCAGCAGACGCGCTTGAAATCGTAAAAACGCTTATAAAGGATGGCGATACCGTTGCGAGCGGCGGCTCTATGACTTTAGCAGAGACTGGTATTATGGAGCTTTTGCGAAGCGGAGCTTACAATTATCTTGACAGAGCAGGAAAAACGGGCGAAGAAGCCGAAGCGGTCTACAGAGCGGCTTTTTCGGCGGACGTTTACCTTACAAGCTCAAACGCTATTACCGAAAGCGGCGAGCTTTACAATGTCGACGGCAACAGCAACCGCGTTGCGGCTATATGCTACGGTCCGAAGTCCGTTATCGTTGTGGCGGGACGGAATAAGATCGTACCTGAGCTGAAGGATGCTGTTATGCGGGTCAAGAGATTTGCCGCGCCTATGAACACAGCTCGTCTCGGCTGTGAAACATATTGCAGAAGCAAGGGCGTCTGCATGGCTATTGAAACGGGCGCTGACGGAATGACGGCGGGGTGCGGAAGCGAAAGCAGGATATGCTGTTCTTTTGTGGTTTCCGCGCAGCAGCGTATCAAGGACAGAATCAAGGTAATACTTGTAAATGAAGACCTTGGCTATTAAGCGGGCGGGGAGCCCCCCCGCGGGCTTGGCGGAGAGCCTCCGCAGGCATGTTCTACCCCACAGTTGGATATGCCTCCCGTGTCTTTGCATAGCCCCTATCAAGGGGCGGGCGGAGAGCCTCCGCAGGCATGTTCTACCCCACAGTTAGATATGC
>CAZBAR010000067.1:0-1643 GCA_964490165.1 uncultured Lachnospiraceae bacterium
GTCAGTTCAAAATCAAAGACGGAGATGTTTTCAAGAATGTGATCGGGATTGCTTGATCCGGGAATCGCAACGATTCCCCGCTGCAGGTGCCAGCGTAAAATCACCTGTGCGGAGGATACACCGTGTGCCTTTGCAATAGCACTGATCGTTTCATTTGCAAGTAATTCTCCTGTATGCCCTCTGCCACCGAGAGGATACCACGCCTGCATGACAATTCCGAGATCATGCATATACGGGACAACTTCTTTTTCCTGATAGTATGGATGTATCTCATTCTGTATCAAAGCGGGTTTTATATTAACCTTAGCTATAAAGTCGTCGATTTCTTCAATATACCAGTTAGAAAGCCCGATGGAACGAATTTTTCCCTGTTCCACGAACTTTTCAATAGCAAGATATGCCTTTACATCATTCGTTCCGGGATGATGCAAGAGCATCATATCAATATATCCGATTTCCAGCTTATCAAGTGCATCCTGAATGGCTTTTTCGGGATCTGCAAACTGTTCTCCGGGATAGATTTTTGTGATAACGAAAATTTCTTCTCTTGGTACATCGGAAGCCCTGATCGCCTCGCCGATTTCCTTTTCATTTCCATACATATAGGCAGTATCAATCAGACGGACACCGTGGTTCAGAGCAGCCGTAACAGAACTTTTTACTGTATCACCGTGTAAAGAATATGTACCAAGGCCCAAAATCGGCATTTCATATCCGCTGTTCAGCATAACGGTGGGCGCTTTTCCGTTTTTGCCGGAGGCAAGATCAAAAGACGAAACATCGGTATTTGCAGCGATTGACTGCTGAATATCAAGGTTTAGCGTTTTTATCCATTCTATAACTTCAGATTTATCTGTGCTGCCTGAAAACCTCTTGCCTTCTTTCCAAATGGCAGTATCAGAAACAAGACTATGTAAATTGGTGTCGCTCGAACCGATTCCACTGCTGTGAGAAGTACAAAAAGGAATTATTGTCTTGTCGGAGAAATCATAGCTTTCCAGAAAAGTGCTGATAATTCTCGGCGCCTGTCCGTGCCAGATGGGGTAGCCGATAAACACAATATCATACGCCGCTATATCGTCTACTGAGCCGGAGATTGCCGGGCGGCAGGACGGATCAGCCTGCTCTTTGTCGGCGCGTCCGTTGCTGTAATATTTCAGATCATCCTCCGTGTATGGATCAGCCGCCTTGATCTCATAAAGCGTACCGCCTGTTTCATCTGCAATAGCTTCTGCAACGCCCTTTGTCGTATTGGTGCAGGAGAAATATGCTACCAATATGTTAGACTTTGACGGCTTATCCGGTTCGGGCTGTGGCTGATTGGATTCTTCCGTATTCTGAACTTGACTCACTTCTGAATTTTCACCTTCCTTTGGAGGTGTATGATTCTCCCCCGGTTGATTTGCACAAGCAGTAAAGCTGAGCAAAAGAATCAATGTCATAAAAAACGTTATTATGCGTTTTTTTCTTGCACTACCGTTAATTGCTAATACTTTCATTTTGACTTTCTCCTTTCTCCACGGTTTTAATTACCCTCGCCGGAATGCCGCCGACTACCGTATATGGAAGCACATCCCTTGTAACGACCGCACCTGCCGCAATGACCGCCCATTCTCCGATTGTAACCCCTGAAAGAACGGTTG